>JAEEXE010000038.1 GCA_016291375.1 Butyrivibrio sp. | reverse complement strand
TCATGTTTTCTTTACTGAGATTCTCAGGTTCACTGATAACTTTTTCTACTATTCCAAGCTCGTAAAGGTCTTTGGCAGTCATCTTCATGACTTCAGCGGCCTCTTCTGCCCTGGAATTGTCTTTCCAGAGTATGCTGGCATATCCTTCAGGCGTAAGTATTGAATAAACTGAGTTTTGCAGCATCCATACTTCGTTACCGACAGCCAGTGCAAGCGCTCCTCCACTGCCACCTTCGCCAATTATTATTGAGAGAATTGGTACTTTAATTGCGGATACATCTCTTAGTAATTCAGCAATCACTGACCCTTGACCTCTTTCTTCGGCATCTCTTCCACATGCTGCCCCAATGGTGTCAACAAAACAGATTATGGGTCTTTTAAATTTCTCCGCCTGCTTCATCAGTCTTAGTGCCTTTCGATATCCACTCTGTGAAGCCATTCCCCAATTCCTGTACATGGCATCATTTAAATCTTTCTTGCCTTTTTGCTGACCAACAACGGTAACCGGATATCCATTTACTGTTGCTATACCTCCAACTATTGCATGATCATCTTCATAACTTCTGTCACCATGAAACTCAACAAAGCCATCGAACATCTTCATTACATAATCAAGTGTTGTTGGCCTTTCATGAGCTCTCGCCATCCTTACTTTCTGCCAGGGCGTGCTTTTATCTTCTTTTTTCTCTATAGAAGCAAAGTTAACAACTGTCCCCTTGGGTTTAAGTTTACTTTTGTTAGAATGCATACGTAGTATTTTGCTTAGATATTCCCTCATGTTATGGCGCTCAACCACGTCATCCACAAATCCCTTTGCGAGCTGAAATTCAGCTGTTTGGAAATCATCAGGAAGTTTTTCTCCGATATTTTGCTCTATTACTCTCCTACCGGCAAACCCAATCATCGCGCCCTTTTCGGCAAGAATAATATCTGCCGACATCGCATAGCTTGCAGTAACCCCACCCATAGTTGGATTAGTAAGCACAGAAATATATAGCAGTCCTGCTTCAGAATGTCTTTTTACAGCAGCTGCAGTCTTTTCCATCTGCATCAGGGATACAATACCCTCTTGCATTCTTGCTCCCCCAGAGCAACAGAATAATAGGACCGGTAAACGCTTTTTCCTGGCAGTTTCAAAAAGCCGCGTAACCTTCTCTCCTACAGCCTGCCCCATACTTGCCATCATAAATCTTGTATCCATAACACCGATTGCAGCACGAATCCTATCTATCTTCATTTCTCCGGTAATAATTGCTTCATTTAATTTATGCTTGCTTGATGTTTCAACAAGCTTTTGAGCATAGCTATTATCTTTTAGTGGATTATCCCCATGAATTTTTTCGTCCCACTCAATAAATGAACCCTCATCAACTAGAGCGGTAATTCTTTTTCGAGCGTGGAATCTCATATAATTCCCGCAATATGGACATATTGAATAATTATTATCCAATATGCTTCTGGATATTTCTGACTTGCAGCTATTGCAAATCCTTCCCCCCATAACAATTCATCCCCCATCTCACTATTTAATTAGAATATGGAAAAAGTAGATTAACACAACTACTAAAAAATATCACTATATTACGAGCACAAAAAGAGCGTACAACGCAAATTATTTATTGCATGATACGCCCTTTTACATTCATTTATCGTCGTTATAATAGGAATTGTTTTTAATATTTATTTGCTTGAAAGGAGTTTTAACTATGAAAAAGATGTTGGTAGCTTCAGCTATAATCGCAACACTTGCATTGAGCATTTTGGCTCCCAAAAAATTCAGAGAGCCTGACGCAGGTATCAATCCGCCTCCGGTTAAACTCGAGATCGCGTGCATCCTTAAAGCACATCAGTAATCGTGATTAATAATTATAAATAATAATATATAAAAGTGAGGGGATAGAAAATGGTAAATCATGCATTTAAACATTACATGATTTACCATTTTTTTGAGAAAAAGCACATTTAAAAATTTTCCTTGTAATACTCTTCGATTATGCTAGTGTTAATCGATGATTCATTAAAATAATGAGACATGACCATAGACAATTCTACATAGTCCTTGGCCTTTTTCTTATAAGCTTCATCCGATGTTTCTTTCCAAATCTGGTCGTAGAGCCAGCCTATATTAAAGACAAGTGAATACAAAATTTCCTGACAGGAATTTTTGTTTTCAAGCATTATTCCTTTTCTGCATATTTCAATAGATTTCTCGTATTCCTTGTTTAAGCCCAAGGTATTGGCGTAATTAAACATCACCTTCACAGCAATGAGACTGTCTTTATTCTCTTCTGCCTGTCCAATATATTCTACGAGTTTTTCAAATACTTTTTTTGATACTTCAGCATTACCTATCATGTTGTAGTTAATGGCTATATCATCAATAAGATGTAGCTCCGTTTCATTGTATATGCGTGTAATTGAGAAATAGCCATCTTTATAATCAGGAACTGATTTTCGCAGGAGATCCTCCAGAATTTTGAGCGCTTCACCTGGATCTTCAACTTCTGTTAGAACTTCTATCCGCTTGATAAATTGTTCCTTCTCTATAGAATTGATACTTTTCAGCCCATCTTTAAGCAATTCCATCTTTAACCGCAGTTCTTCATACTTTTGATTGTTTAACAATACTTCGTACTCATGATATCTGTCGCCATCGATGAACAATCCCATGTCATAGGATAATAATATCTGTTCAGGTCTTCCTCCCATCTTTTCTTGAAGAAGTCTATAATTATCATCGCTGGGAATCATTCCCTCATTTTCATAACGTTTCAGTGTTGTGCTGTCGCAGATTCCCTCTGATAATTTCTCTCTGGAAAATCCTTTTTCCACCCTTCGTTCTTTTAAAAGTTTAGATTTCTTGTAAACGCTCATTTTTCATATAATCCTTGTCAGCATCCCAAGAGCTCTGTCATTCGTGAAATAATCTCTTCATCCGGATTAAGAGTTCCTTGGCAATCTCTCTTTAACTCTAATAAGCGTACAATTCCTCTGCTCTGTTTGATCATTCTCTTATATTGCAAAGCATCTTCTATATATTCGAGTTGCATCTGCTTCATCCATTTATCTTTGGATTTACGAATAAGCTCCTCAATTATATCCCCATAAAAGACAACTTTTAAATAATTATCGTTTGAAAGCCTCTTTAAGTAGTATCCCAACTTAAAAAGGAAATCATAATCTTTCATTTCTCCTATTTTAAAAAGCAGGCCAAATTCTAATACTGTATACAGTGAATCATTTATATCATTATAATCCTTTTCTGATATAGTTTGTGCCAAAGCTTCTTTGTAAGAGTTAATTGCTCCGTCCGGATTTCCACTCAGCCTATATATTTCTCCCTTAACCCCAAACTCAAACTGCTTATGTATTCTCTTACTTCTTATCTTGGGTATTTTGGCATATTCATAAAGATATTTTCTGACTGATTCAACATTCTTTTGGTTAATTGACTCCCATATTTTCTTCCTGATATCCAAAAGCAGATGTTCTTCATCCGTTACAGTATATACAATTCTATTGGGATTCTTCCCCATTCTCTCAAGAAGAGCAGACAGCATAAACTTGTCGGGAAGCATTTTTCCACTTTCATATCGATTATACGTAGATGCACTACACAAACCATTGCAGAGCTTACTGATAGTCAAATTCAGCCTTACTCTCTCAGTTCCCAGTATCGCCCCTATTATATTACTATCATTCATCGCAAGCCTTATCCTTCCAGTAAAATCATCAGTCAATAGTAACAATAGTCAAGTAACTAAAATTAGTCGTAAGATTATTATGTTGAAAAAGTACTGTCCATTAGTTGGAACTCTCTTTAGTCCCTTCTCCTGCCGTTTAAAAGCACGAGTCTTAGAAGCTGAACCACAGCTGCTGCCGCGCTGGCAACATAGGTCATTGCTGCTGCGGAAAGGACCTTCTTGGAATGATGAAGCTCCTCATCGTCAAGGAAGCCGTATTCCTCAAGCATTACAAGAGCTCTTCTTGATGCATCAAACTCAACGGGTAGAGTCACAAGCTGGAAAAGTACAGCAAGTGAGAACACCCATATTCCTATGGTGATAAGTGGTGATAAGCTAAGGAACATTCCAAGAATGATAATGGGAATACCTGCTTTGGATCCGATGTTTGCAGCTGGTACAATGGCTGTCCTTATCTTAAGAGGAACGTAGCCATAATAGTGCTGGCATACATGTCCGCACTCATGGGCAGCAACGCCAACAGCCGCAACACTTGGTGAATTATAAGTAGCATCGGAGAGATTGACTACTTTGCGCCTTGGATCGTAGTGATCGGTAAGATTGCCGGACACATGAGCTACAGCAACGTCTGTGATGCCGTTGCGCCTTAGTATCTCCATTGCAACCTGAGCTCCTGTCATGTTGCTCCTGCTTCTGATCCTCTCATACTTCTTGTAAACGGAGGACACTCTGTAGCTGGCAACCATACACAGAATACCCATGATAATAACCAAAATATACATAGGATCAAATCCAAATCCATACAGTCCACGTGTGTAGTACATACAATCATCTCCTTTTTTATAAGCAAATAGAAAATTTATGCCAGTTTGGTACCGGCCTTAAGTTTATAGCCAAGAAGGAAATCCTTAACCGCCATACGTTTTTTTCCTTCAAGCTGAACTTCGCTAACGGATAGATAACCACTTCCTGTAGAAACTGCAAATGCATCTTTTCCCACAAATACAACTGTTCCGGGCTCTGCCCCTGTCAAAAGATCCATCTCATGCGAAAGCTCTTTTAACTGAGATTCATCAAGAATCTGCGCTTTCCAGATCTTAAGGAGCTTGCCATCAAGGTGAGTAAACGCGCTGGGCCAGGGATTTAGGCCTCTTACGAGGTTTCTGATGGTCTTTGCATCCTTGGTAAAATCAATCTCGCCCATATCCTTAGAAAGCTTACCGCACTTTGTCGCAAGCGCTTCATCCTGAGGAATAGGAGTAAGCTCTCCTCTCTCTATCTTGGGAAGTGCCTCGACTATTAGCTCTGCACCAAGGTCTGAGAGCTTGTCAAAAAGACCGCCGCCTGTCTCATCGTCATCTATCGGAATCTCTCTCTGAAGAAGGATATCACCTGTATCCATGCCTATTGCCATCTGCATTATGGTAACGCCTGTAGTTGGCTCACCGTCCAAGATAGACTGCTGAATAGGCGCAGCTCCTCTGTACTTTGGAAGAAGGGATGCATGGATATTGACGCAGCCAAACTTTGGAATGTCCAGGATCTCTTTTGACAGGATCTGACCAAAAGCGGCTACAACATAGATGTCCGCATCTATCCCCTTAAGATAAGCTACGTTATCAGCTTCTTTAATCTTAACAGGCTGAAAAACAGGGATGTTGTGCTTGAGCGCGCAGTCCTTAACGTCCGAGATCTGGAGCTCGCCGCTCCTACCCTTTGGCTTATCGGGCTGTGTTACCACAAGCACCACTTCATGGCCTGCCTCTATTATCTTTTCAAGAGCTGCCCTGGCAAAATCAGGGGTTCCCATAAAAACTATCTTCATTACTGTTCGCCCTCTTCTTGTGCCATGAGATCTTCGTTATCCACAAGCTCGCCCTCAACCTTCTCAACGTACATGTGTCCGTCGAGGTGATCATTCTCGTGAAGAATTGCTCTTGCAAAGAGCTCTTCGCCCTCCATAACAAATTCCTCGCCATCAAGGTTTGTGGCCTTGACCTTTACATAATTGGGTCTTGTGACTATTCCGGATTTACCGGGAACGGAAAGACATCCTTCATATCCTGTCTGCTCTCCGCTTGTCTCAAGGATCTCGGGATTGATAAATGCTATGGGTGTATCTCCGTCAGGAGAAACGTCTATAACAAATATTCTCTTAAGGATTCCCACCTGAGGAGCGGCAAGTCCAACGCCGTTAGCCTCATACATGGTATCTATCATATCCTCCACAAGTTCTTTGATCCTGGGTGTAATCTCTTTTACTTCCTTGCAGCGACGTACAAGTACATCATCGCCGTATTCTCTAATAGTTCTAAGTGCCATTATGGCCTCCTTTATTAATTAATCATCCTATCAAGATATTATAAAACGAGGCCCCCACTATTATCAAATATTTTTGACAACTGTAGGGATCTCGTTAATTTAGGTCAATACCCATTCACCGGGTCAAAATCAAATTGAACGGAAATGTCTCTGAGCTTTCCGGCATCATTAAGATCTCTTATGTATTTCTCAGTGATATCTTTTAGCCCCACAAGCTTCTCATAGTCATCAAGCTTGACGTAAATGGCTATTCTGTAAACATCGTTGATCCTGCCAACGGATGCAAACGCAGGCCCAATAAATACTGCGCCCTGTATCTTCTGCTGCTCCATAAGGGCTCTTAGCCTGTTAGCAAACTGCATGCCTATCTCTTCATCCCTGCTCTGAACCTGAACGCAAAGCATATGAGCAATTGGCGGATACCTGAGGATATCTCTGTAGGCAATCTCCTCTTCATAGAAAGCCTTGTAATCCTGGGCTGCCGCAGTAGTGATACTATAGTGATCAGGCTGGTAGCTCTGAATGACCACGTTTCCCGGCTTCTCGCCTCGTCCCGCTCTTCCCGCAGCCTGAGTAAGGAGCTGGAAAGTACGCTCGCTCGCCCTGTAGTCTGAAGCATAAAGCGACATGTCCGCAGCAAGGATTCCCACCAAAGTAACATCCGGGAAATCATGCCCTTTAACTATCATCTGGGTTCCCACTAGTACATCCGCCTCTTTATTGGAAAACGCCGATAAGATCTTGTCATAGCTCCCCTTTGCTCTGGTGGTGTCGGCATCCATCCTAAGAACTCTAGCCTGTGGCCAGAACTTTTTGACTTCATCCTCTATCTGCTGAGTTCCCGCTCTAAATGATGATACAAACTTAGATCCGCACTTAGGGCATATCTTCTTCACCGGCTCTTCGTAGCCGCAGTAGTGACACACAAGGCGTCCTCCCCTGTGCTCTGAAAGTGCCACATCGCAGTGGGGACATTTAAACACATGACCGCAAGCTCTGCAGGACACAAAGCCCGCAAGCCCTCTTCTGTTTATGAACAGCATAACCTGCTCATCCCGAGAAAGCCTGTCCTCGATAAGTTCCTGAAGCCTCATGGAAAAGATGGATCTATTGCCTTTACGAAGTTCCTCTCTAAGGTCTGCAATCTCAACAGCGGGAAGATGTCCACCTGTAAGTCTTTTGTTTAATTCAAATAATCTGTACTCGCCCTTTTGTGCCTTGTAATAAGAATCAAGAGAAGGCGTCGCGGAGCCAAGTACCACGCTTGCACCGTCAGGAACAAGGCTTGCCAGCTCAATTGCAGTCTCCCTTGCATGGTATTTGGGCATAGTCTCACTCTTGTAGGACGTCTCATGCTCCTCATCTATAATGATGATCCCAAGATTAGGAAATGGAGTAAAAAGAGCTGATCTCGGGCCAATGATAATATCTATATCACCACACCTTGCACGCTCCATCTGATCAAATTTTTCTCCGGGAGACATTGATGAATTGACCACAGAAACCCTGTCTCCAAAATGCCTGTAGAAGCGCATAAGAGTCTGGTAGGTAAGCGCGATCTCAGGGATAAGAACGATGGCCTGCTTACCTCTTTTAAGCACATCGTCAATAAGCGCTATGTAAACTTCGGTCTTACCGCTTCCCGTAATACCGTGAATAAGGTAGGTATCTCTTTTGCCCTCATCATAATCCTTGGAAAAAGAATCAACTACAGCCTGCTGCTCGTCGCTTAAAACCTTCTTGCCGTATCTGTCTGTGGTAGCAGCAACAGGATTACGGAAATACTCCTCTGTCTCTATTTTGATGATGCCCTTATCAGAAAGAGCTTTGAGCGTCGCCGAAGTAACGCCGAGCTTACCTGTAATGAGTTCATAAGGAATCCTGTCATCAGGGTTATCCAGAAGTTCTTTTATGATTCTCTCTCTTGCCTTCTGCTTCTTGCGCACGCACTCGTAGTAATATTCCGTCGCTTCTCTTAGTGGAAGTCTCAAAGAAACAAACTTATGGACCTGTCTGTTTTGTTTTTTGGATGACGGAAGTACAGTGCGAAGAGCTGCGATCATGGTTGATCCATAGTGATGCTTCATCCATGCTGCCAGCTTTATAGAAATATCCTGAGCAGAAATGTTATCCCTTGCAATACCGATAATCTCCTTGATCTTGTCAGGCTCCCAATCAGGAACATCGGAAAAAGAGATAACATATCCCTTTCTGAGATTGTTACCCCTTCCAAACGGCACACTAACAGGATCCCCGATACCTATGTCAGCCTTGAGCTTGTCGGGAATCCTATATTGAAAAGGTCTGTCCACCTTCTCATGAGATATATCAATTATGACATTTGCGTATTCGCATGAAGTCAACTATAAATCTCCTTTTATATACGCGATATATTTTCGTGAAATGCTTAGCTTACATCTCGCTAAGAATATCTTTGATGAGATCTCGTTCGTCCATAGGGTATTTAACTCCCTTGATCTCCTGATAATCTTCGTGTCCTTTACCTGCAAGCACGATGATATCTCCGTGTTCGCCGTTTTCTATGGCATAGCGGATCGCTTCTTTTCTGTCCTCGATCATGATGTACTTACCATCCGTCTTGTTCATGCCTGTCTCAATATCTTTCATGATATCAAGTGGCTCCTCAAATCTCGGATTGTCAGAAGTGATAATTGTAAAGTCCGCATACTTACCGCTAACTTCTCCCATCTCGAAGCGGCGAAGCTTACTTCTGTTACCGCCGCAACCAAAGAGGCAGATAAGTCTGTTTGGATGATAATCCTTAAGAGTTGTAAGAAGGCTCTTAAGTGCCATAGCATTGTGGGCATAGTCGATCATAAGAGTAAACTCATCTGATACCTTAACCATCTCTATGCGGCCCTTAACCTTAGCCTCTTTAAGTGCCTTGGCAATCTGCTCATCGTTACATCCAAGTCTTCTGGCAACCGCAATGGCGCAGAGTGCATTGTATACGCTGAACTTACCGGGAGTTCTGACCTCGGCGTGCATATTGATAATACCTTCAGTATCAAAAAACACACCAAGCTCTCCCGGCTTATGAATGTAAGCTAAGTTAATTGCTCTGATATCAAGCCCCTCGCCAAATCCATATTTTTCAACTTCACAGGTATGGCCCTCAAGAATATCGTCAACATGAGGATCATCACCGTTACATATTCCAACCTTGCACTGCTTAAAAAGAAGTCCCTTGCAGTGAAGATAATCATCAAAGTCCTTGTGTTCATTGGGGCCAATGTGATCCGGCTCAATGTTGGTAAAGATACCTATATCGAATATAAAGCCCTGGCTTCTGTGAAGCATAAGTCCCTGAGAAGAAACCTCCATAACCACGCTATCGCAGCCTGCTTCCACCATTCTGGCCATATACTCCTGAAGATTGTATGACTCGGGAGTTGTGTTCTCTGCATGAATATGCTCATCACCTATGATAACTTCAATAGTTCCTATGAGCCCCACCTTATGTCCTGCATTCTCAAGCATGCTCTTAATGAGGTAGGTTGTTGTTGTCTTTCCCTTGGTGCCCGTAATTCCTATAGTTGTGAGTTTACCTGCGGGATGTCCGAAATAAGCTGCCGAAATAAAAGCCATTGCATATCTGGTATCATCAACTCTGACAACCGCCATCTTGCAATCATCAGGAAGCTCAACATCGTGATCTACAACTATTGCAGCAGCTTTTTTATCATAAGCTTCTGCCGCACATGAATGTCCGTCAAAGTTAGCTCCCTTAATACATATAAAAAGAGAACCCTCCTCAATCTTTCTGTTATCGTTAACCACATTTCTGATCTCAATCGCGCTGGGATCAAGGGTTTGTGAGGAATTACCTTCCGTAACCTGTGACTTAATATCATTTATTAATTCACTTAATCTCATAATTAGCCTCCATGTGCTTAATTAAAATTAATCCGGTTAACAGTTAATTTTCTTACTTATTTTAGTTAAATGAGATTAATTCTAATTTTTATAATTTTTTCACATTTTGTTCATATTTTTACGGTATTATAATAATCAAGAAGTAAGTAATTCATTTACTTACTATCTCCCCCTCATAAGAAACCGCAGACACACGCTTCGCGTGTGTTTTTGTGGTTTTATGGGGATTTTTTTATTTCTCAGGTAAAATCCATCAAAATATACGTCGCTTCAGCGTTTCCGGCCCCTTACGTAAAGTCCTCCATGATAATCTGAAGGCTCTCTCTTCCCATGTATGAGTTGATATCGGGGTGATAAGCAATACTTACCTTGATACTACCGTCTTCTCTACCATTATTATACAAGTCATCAAGTATACCCTGTCCATATCTTTCAGTTAGGAAATCGTGCCATCTTTCCATATCACCAAAATACATCATGTCATATATTCGGCCGCCATCAGTAACCCTGTATTTGCCGCAGTTCTTGTTTTTACCAAGTATCCTTCCGGACAATAACGATACATCTTTTTGTGCAAAGGAAGGCTTAGGATTGCCTGTGCCAAAGGGTTCAAGCTTCTTGAATTCTCTGACAAGATCCATACTTGCAGCATTAAGAGGCATAACCATATCAAGATGAAGAACCGGCTCAAAGTCCTTGTCCTCAAGCCTGCAATTCTCATTAAGCTTAGCCTTTAGAATATCTATATTCTCCTCCGAAAGAGACATCCCTGCCGCCATCTTGTGTCCGCCAAACTTGGTAAAAAGTTCTTTGCAAGCGGATAACCCCTCGTACATATCATAGTTCTCGACAGATCTTCCTGAGCCCTTCGCTCCGCCGTCAGATGCCTTTGTAAGCACGATAGTTGGCCTGTTATATTTTTCTTTTATCCTGCCTGCAATAATGCCCGCTATAGACTCGTGAACATCAGGAAGATACAAAACTATAACCTTGGGAAGTCCCTCTTTTTGCTTGGCTTCATCAACTATGGCTACAGCCTCATCAACTCCAAGCTTGGTCTTATCCTTGCGGTTATCATTTAAGTCTTTTAGGTCGCCTGCAATCTTGGCTGCCTTAGCATGATCTTTTTCCATAAAAAGAGAAAGTGCCCTGGTTGCAAGATCAAGTCTTCCCGTTGCGTTAAGGCACGGGCCTATAATGAAGCCGTAATGATATCCGCTAAGCGCTCCGCTGTCAAGGCCGTTAACGTTTATAAGTGCGTTAAGACCCACATTGCGGGTATCTTTTATGAGCTTAAGTGATTGCTTTACGATCACTCTGTTTTCATCCTTAAGCTCCATAACATCACATACTGTGGCTATTCCCGCAAAGATCATCATCTCGGTAAAAAAGTCTGCTCTCTGATCTTCAGTCACAGTCTCATCTGTACAGATATCAGAAAGCACCTGAAGAAATTTGTATGCCACAACCGCGCCGCATATTTCGGGAAAAGGATAATCTCCCTCTTCTCTCTTTGGATCGATCACAGCATCCGCAGGAGGAAGAAGTTGTTTCTTTTTACCGCTCTCGTTCTCTTCAAAGGGAACCTCATGATGATCTGTCACAACCACGGTCATTCCTTTTTCTTTGGCATGTGCTATCTGCTCAGATGCCGCAATGCCGTTATCGCAAGTGATAATTATGTCAACGCCATCATCACAGGCATCATCAACAAGCTTTATACTAAGGCCGTAGCCGTCCTTAACTCTGTCGGGAAGAACGCAATCCGCGTCTGCACCAAACATCTTAAGTCCCGATAAAAGAATGTATGAAGAGCAGATACCGTCTACATCATAATCGCCTATAACCCTGATCTTGACGCCTTCCCTGATCTTATCAAGAATTATCTGCGCTCCGTTTTCCATGTCAGCCATAAGCCTAGGATCATGCAGAAATTCAACTCCTGCATTAAGATAATTATCCACTGTTTCAAAAGTGCAATCTGCCTCTTCTGTCGCCTTGGAATTTATAAGTCTGTTGGCAATGAGTCTCGCTGTAATAACGCTTATATTAAACTTCTTGGCCAATCCGTCGAAATCAGCCTTTTTGTTGTTGATCATCCATTTTGACATTACATACCTACTTGTAAAAAAATATTTGTGGTCAAATACATACCACCTATTTATAGTATCTTGTCCAAAAGAAAAGCACAATTCAAAAATTTAAAGGATAGGAACAAGATGCTCTCCTGAATCGCATAGCATAAAAAAGCCCGGAGCAAAATGCTCCGGGCATAATTCAAACACAATCTTATTAAAGCTTTTCTTCCTTCTTAGCGAAGAATGTCTTGAACTTAGTCTTAAGATCAAACCACATAGGTGATGCGATAAATATTGATGAATATGTACCGCAGATAACACCAACCATAAGAGGAAGTGCAAACATCTTGATATCCGCTACACCAAAGATGTAAAGAGCAAGAACAGTGAAGAATGTTGTAGCTGATGTGAACAAACTACGTGTGATAGTCTGTGACACACTGTTATTAACAAGCTGCTGCATCTCCTTCTTGCCTGTAGCATTGTGAAGGTTCTCACGGATACGGTCGAATGTAACGATAGTATCGTTGATTGAATATCCGATGATCGTAAGTACTACAGCGATGAATGTGTTACCTACAGAGATTCTGGAAATAGCATAAGCTGTAATTACGATCAAAGCGTCATGTGCAAGAGCGATAATAGCTGCAGCACCAAACTTGATATCCTTGAATCTGATCCAGATGTAGATCAGCATAAGGATAAGGGCTACAAGAAGTGATTTGATCGCATCAACTCTCATCTCGCTACTAATTGTGGAGCTGATTGTCTCAGCAGAAATATTATCCGCACTTATTCCATATTTCTCCTCAAAGAGCTTCTCAACGGCTTCTCTCTGATTCATATCCATTGTTGCACTCTTGAAGATAATCTGGTTTGTTCCTGAAACTCTCTGATGAAGAACTTCCTTAACTCCTGTTGCCTCTTTGATGGCAGGAATCATATCGTTCTCAATCTCAGCGATGGTGTACTCTTTATCAAATGTAATGTTGGTTGAAGTACCGCCTACAAAGTCAAGGCTGTAATTAAACGCGCCCTTACCCTGTGAAGCATTAACTGACATAAATACGATACCAACAACTAATACAAGACAAGAGATTGCGTAAAAGAGCTTTCTCTTACCAACAAAATCAAATGTCTTAACAGGCTTAGCCTTACCATAGAGAACAGGGCTCTGAAGTCCAAGTCCGTAGAGAATTGATGTAATTACTCTTGTCACAACAAGTGCAGTGAACATTGAAAGGATGATACCAAGCATAAGTGTCTCAGCAAATCCCTTGATAGGTCCTGTGCCGCCTGCTCTAAGAACAAGAGCAACAATAAGTGTTGTGATGTTACCGTCAATGATCGATGAAAGAGCCTTGTGATAACCGGCCTTTCTCGCCTCACCTACATCCTTACCACTTGCAATCTCCTCCTTGATTCTGGAGAAAACAAGAACGTTGGCATCAACCGCCATACCGATTGAAAGGATGATACCGGCAATACCCGGAAGTGTAAGTGTAATATCAAATGCGGAAAGTAAAAATACAATAAGTCCGCAGTAGAATCCAAGTGCAAGCGTTGCTGAGAAACCAAGTATTCTAAAGAATACAATCATGAACAATGCAATAAGTACAAATCCTACAGCAGCTGCTATAAGAGATGTATTGATCGCATCAGATCCAAGCTGAGCACCTACCACGTTGGAACGAAGCTCATTGAGCTGAAGCTTAAGTCCACCGATACGGATCATAGATGCAAGGTTCTTGGCTGATTCAAATGACTTCTCACCGGTAATGATAGCCTTACCATCTGTAAGAGCTGCCTGAACAGCAGGAACACTTATAAATCTTCCGTCATAGTAAATACCGATCGTATCTTTGTTGTTGTTAAAGGCCTTGGTAGTAGCCTCTGCAAAAGCCTTCTTACCGGCTTCGTCAAACTCAAGGGAAACAACGGGCTCCTGAGCACCGTATTCATCCTGCTGAGCCTTAACATCAGACACAACTACATTCTCACCGGTAAGGATAATGGAACCATCTTCCTTGAGCTCATCAATTGTCTTGTTGAGCTGATAACCGGGCATAACACCTTCTTCAAGTGTCATGTTACCTTCCTCGTCGGTTGTAATACCTGAATGGTATGTGTAGTTCTCATTGCCGTCCTTATCAAGGTGAGCGATGAAATAAAGGTTACCGGGCTGTCCGAGATCTTCTAAGATCGCATTGGCATCCGATACACCGGGAATCTCAATATTGATTCTGTTGGAACCTTCCTGATAAACCTGAGCTTCTGTGCTGTACTGATCTACACGCTGCTGAAGCTTGTAGATAGTATCTGCCATATCCTCTTTATCGGGATTCTCCTCTCCTACTACCTCATAAGTAATACTTACGCCGCCTGCGAGATCAAGTCCCAGATCGATGCTGGACAATGAACCGGACTTATCTGCACCAAGTCCGAACACTGCTGAATAACCGATTCCCCCTAAAAGAGCTAACATAACGATCAGCGCAGGAATCCACTTTAAGCGTTTCATTATAATATTCCTCCCATATAATAATTGCTATTTATTCGGCCAAAGCCGCTTTTATCATAATGGCACATTCAATTCGCTTTCTCTGAAGCTCACATCCGTGCTTATATGTCGCGTTAATGTCCCCGTTGAAATTATATGCATTGGCAGCACATCCGCCGCTGCAATAATATCTTGCAAAACACTTCTCACACTCGGGTCTTGAATAAACATTGCTCTTCTTGAACTTATCGCGAATGTCATTCCTTGTGATACCGTCAAATACGTTACCCATGATAAAGTCTTCATTACCCACAAACTGATGGCATGGATAAAGGTCTCCCCATGGTGTAACACCAAGGTACTCACAACCGGATCCGCATCCCGACAATCTCTTGGCAACACAGGGGCCACCCTCAAGATCTATATTGAAGTGGAAGAAATTAAATCCTTTTCCTTCCTTGTGTCTCTCTATATAGTACTTGGCAAGCTTGTCGTACTCCTCACAGATAACCGGAATATCCTCATCCTTGAATGAATACCAGTCTTCAGGCTTAGCCACAACAGGCTCAACAGAGATCTGTTTAAATCCAAGCTCAACAAGGTGCTTAACATCCTCAGAGAAATCCAGATTGTTATGAGTAAAGGTACCTCTTACGAAATACCTGAGCTGGTGTCTGCTCTCTGCAACCTTCTGGTACTTGGGAACTATATCATCATAACTTCCCTGACCGCCGCGTCTTGGACGCATTGCGTCATTAACTTCCTTACGTCCGTCAATAGAAAGAACTATATTGCCCATCTCTTTATTGACGTACTCCAATATCTCATCATTAAGAAGTGTACCGTTGGTTGTTATAGTAAAGCGGAAGTTCTTGTTATGTTCTTTCTCAAGGCTTCTTCCGTACTCAACAAGCTTTTTGACAACTTCCCAGTTAAGAAGAGGCTCACCGCCGAATAAGTCTACTTCAAGGTTCCTGCGTCCACCAGAATTTTTAACAAGAAAATCAAGTGCCGCCTTGCCGACTTCCTCACTCATAAGAGCTTTTCTGCCATGATACTCACCCTCATCTGCAAAGCAGTACTTACATCTGAGATTACAATCATGAGCAACGTTAAGGCAAAGCGCCTTAACCACTGTCTCCCTGTTCTGGAAATCATCTACATAGTTCTCATACACATCATCTGTATAAAGAACCTGTGAAGCACGAAGCTCCAAGAGCTCCTCTATAGCTTCCTTAATATCATCCTGTGAATATCTTGATACTATATCCTTATTCTGTGATATATCTGTAAAAAGAGAATCCTTAAGTTCCTGTGAAACTTCTGTCTCATCATCGGGAGCTGCCGCTGTCCCGAGTCTGCCCTTAAGCTTCTCCTCTACTATCGTAACCAAATCATAAACTACATCATCAACAACGTGAACAGACCCGCTGTTAACATCAAGAACAATGTTGTAGCCGTTGTTCCTATATGCGTGAATCATAAAATCTCCTAACAGAGGTATGCGCAAACATAGGGCAGCGACCTAGGCCGCTGCCCGTTAAACGTCTACCCGATAAATCTTTTGCAAATTATTTGCTAAGCTGCTCGCAGCTCTGGTTTCCTACTGTGCAGGAAGTCTTGCAAGCAGACTGGCATGATGTCTGGCACTCGCCACATCCGCCCTTCTTCATAGACTCTTTAAGATTTCTTGTAACCAATGACTTTACGTGCTTCATAATATTGCCTCCTACTTGAAAACGTGTATAAACGACGTTTTTCGAGTTTTTTTCGTCGTCCTAGTATATCATATATTTTTGAATTATTAAAGCGTTTCTTCTTCCTTGGGCTTATTTACTACCATGAGAACCTTTGTGATACGGTTTCTCTTAATTCCACGCGCTGTAAGTGTGATTCCGCTATCCAAAGTAACTGTCTCACCATATCTTGGAAGTCTGTCCAGATTCTCTATCATAAGACCGCCGATAGAATCATAATCCTCAGAAGCAAACTCCGTTCCCAGAGCATCATTGATGTCCGTAAGCTTCATATTGCCTTCCACAAGATATCTGTTTCCGCCAAGGTCCTTGATAAGCTCAGCTTCATCAAGATCGTACTCGTCTCTGATCTCTCCGACGATTTCCTCAAGAAGATCCTCAAGAGTGATCATACCGACTGTTGTACCGTACTCAGACAACACAAAGGCAACGTTCTGAGTCTTTTCCCTCATCTCCATCAAAAGATCTGCAGTCTTCTTGTACTCATAGGTATAATAAGCTTTTCTGAGATGATCCTGTATCTTGAAATTCTCTTTGTCTTTGACAAGGATAAGATCCTTTACGTTTATGAGACCTATTATATTATCCTGATCTGTTCCGTCGTAAACGGGGATTCTGGTGTACATATCTTCTTTGAAGGCTCTCATAACCTCGCTGTAATCCGCATCAGAACTTACGCAGCTCATATCGATCCTGGGGATCATAATATCTTTTGCCAGGGCATCACTAAAATCAAATACGTTGTAAATGATCTCTTTCTCGCCGCTTTCTATTACTCCGTCCTCATGGCTTACATCTACGTAAGTCTTAAGCTCGTTCTCAGTCATTGACTGCCTGTTTGTGGTATCAACTCTAAAGAGCTTAAGTATCCCGGTAGCAATTCCGTTTATAACAAAGCTAAGCGGCGTCATGACAGCCATGACAAAAAGAATACTGCCTGCATACCACATGGATATATTCTCGGAATAAGCAGTTGCCACAGTCTTGGGGATGATCTCACCAAGAATGAGAACCACCAGGGTAAGGACACCTGTACCAAGTCCTATAGCAAAGCTTCCAAAAAGATCTGTCACAAACACGGTCATAAGTGCTGAAGCACTCAGGTTAACTATATTGTTGCCAATAAGGATTGCAGAAAGCATCTTCTGTGTATCTTCACATATCTTGAGAACTCTTCCCGCTCTCTTATTGCCTTCATCGAAAAGTGCCTTAATCTTGACTCTGTTTACGGTCATATAGGCTGTCTCCGCCGATGAAAAGAAAGCAGATAAAAGAATAAGTACAACCAGTATGATGCCCCTGATCACATGAATATTCAAACACATTCCTCCTGCGGTGAATCACACCGCAACTTTCCTCTGTAAACGTATGTATCTTCTGCGTCTTAGTTAAGTGGATTGTTGTAGAACTCCTCAAAGTTCTCGTAGCCCTGCTCGGTAAGCTGCTGCTTCTGGAACTTCTTGTTCTTGTTCATACGAACAACAAGAATCTGCTTGCCTGCAGCTCTCTCCTGCTGTGCCTTGGAGATGATCTCCTGTAATCTCTCTCCGCCGATTCCTTTTTCTATAAGGAATGCAACCTTGGAACTCTCTCCGGGAATCTTGAAGCCCTCATCCATCATGATCATGATGATACGCTCAAATCCAATTGAAAATCCGCAGGCAGGTGTATCCTGACCAAGGAATTTACCGACCATCTTGTCATATCTTCCGCCGCCACCGCAGCTTCCGCCGTATTGAGGCATAGATACTTCAAAGATTGTTCCTGTATAATAGCTCATTCCACGTACCAGTGTGGGATCGAATACCATCTCAAACTGCGCTGTCTTGGTACCGTCAACACTGTTAATAATCTCTTTTAATCCCTCTCTTACTTCCTCTTCAAGGAAATCTCCAAGTTTCTCTGAGAGAACACTGATAGCCTCAACTCCGCTCTTATCTTCAATGATCTTAAAGAGTTCTGTGTACTTCTCTATCTTCTCAATATCTGCGGCATTAGTTGAGATCTCGCCGCCTCCAAGATATTTCTTGAGTTCCTCTTCAACACCGTCAAGACCGATCTTATCCATCTTATCAAGGATAATGAATACATCATCGTACTGATCCTCAGTAAATCCGCTGTAAGCAGCCATTGCCTTTAAGATCCTTCTGTCATTGATACGGATCTTAAAGTCCTTAAAGCCAAGTCTTCCAAGAGTTGTTGTGGTTGCAAGAATAAGCTCTATCTCAGCAAGATTAGATGCCTCTCCGAGAATATCAATATCGCACTGCATGAACTGGCGGTATCTACCCTTTTGCGGTCTGTCGGCTCTCCATACATTACCCATCTGAAGCGCCTTAAAAGGTGCCGGAAGTTCATTTGCATGATTAGCATAAAAACGAACAAGGGGAACCGTAAGATCATAGCGAAGTCCTGAGTCCGTAAGATCGTTCTCTTCCTTTGCCTCTGCAAGATTAAGCTTCTCTCCTCTTTTCATTACCTTGAAGATAAGCTTCTCGTTCTCTCCGCCCTGCTTACTGTTAAGATTGGCAAGTGACTCTACGCAGGGAGTCTCTATAGATGTAAATCCAAATTCAGCATAAGTCTTCTTAATTATACCTATGCAATAATCTCTAAGTTTCATCTCTGAAGGAAGAATATCCTTCATTCCGGTAACCGGTTTTTTAATAAGTGCCATTTTGTACCTTCCTTATCGTATAATCAAGCATAAATTTTACACTTATAAACAAACCTTTGCAATGTTTTTAGTCATGAGAAATTATGCTCCTTTAAGAACTCGATAAACTGCGCCTCGGGCATAGGCCTTGCGTAGAAAAATCCCTGTATATGATCGCATCCAAGTCTGATAAGCTGCTTGGCCTGCTCACCTGTCTCAACACCCTCTGCCACTATCTCTTTTCCCAGGGATTTGATTATCTTGATCATGTTTATCATAACCATGTATGACACTTCAGACTCAAAGGCCGCCTGAACTATACTCTTATCCAGTTTAAAGAGTTTAACGGGCACAGTTGCCATCCTTGAAACATTGGAATATCCGCTTCCAAAATCATCCATTGAAAAAGCCACTCCAGCATCCGTAAGCTTTTGAACATTATCATCTACTACGGACGTGATCTCTTTTTCCCAGGTCTCTGTTATCTCAAAATTGATCTTGTCTGTACCTATGCGGAACTTCTTCAAAGTATCAAGGACGCTGTCCGCAAGGTTACTCTGGATACAATCAACAACGGAGAGATTTACTTCAACATATTTAATTCCAAGGTCTAGGACTTCAGTTGCTGCCAACATCTCACATACAGAGCTTAGAACAAATCTGTCTATTCCAAGAACAGTACCGTTTTTCTCTGCGATAGGAATAAATATTGCAGGCGAAATAAAGCCGAATTGGTGATCTCTAAGTCTCACCAGGGCCTCACACGTATCAAATCTTCCTGTAAGCGGTGAATAGATCGGCTGATAATAGACCTCGAGAAGTCCGTTATCCACAGCTTTTCTGACGATGTTGTCTATCTTCTTATCATGTTCTGCGTATTTAAGATTAAGATCAGAAATCCTAAGCACTTCCCTGTTCTGGCGAAGCAGCATCTTCTTCATCTCATCTTTTACTTCAACAATTTTCTCAAAATTTCCGATTTCATCAGGGAATCCCACGGCAAAGGGGCTCTCGGTAAATCTCACATCGTCTTCCCTAAGCTTCCAGGGATCCTTGAATCTTCTTCTGATCTGTTCTGCCAGTCCTTCAATAAGTTCATCATCCGGGCGTATATCTTCAAGAACCATTATAAATACGCCGTCATCGGGATAGAAAAGCGCCGCGTCAGGATAGATTCTCCTAAGATAAGTAGCTATCTGTGTCAAAAGATTTGAAGAAGCCTCCAGAGATTCACTTCCGATAGCTTCAGAAAGTCTGTCTATACTGATACCAAAAACAGTAAAAACTTTTTTCTGGATCAGGTTGGTATAAACCGTAAAATTAAGAGCATTCTTGGTTCCCGTTCCGGACAATCTCTCAATAAACTCGCTGGGATTTTGGAATGTATATACACACAAAAGAACAGCAAGAGCAGTTCCGAACTCAAAAGGTGCATAGGAATGGAATATTAACTTAAGTGGAATGCCTGCTGCCATCATAAGGAAAAAGGCAGTAAGTACTATTGCCTTCTCACTGCTTATACTCTTACTGTATTTGTATATGAGATATGCCGCAAACATAAGATAAAGTGCCGACGAAATATTAACAGTTCCGGAAAAAACATTTGAAAGATGCATATCTCCTCTTGCATCAAAGTAAAAAACATTTCTGTTAAAAAGCGAAGAAAAAACAGAGATCACTGAGCAAAGCGCGGGTATAGCTATGACTGATACTTTCCATACTCTGTCCAGCTCAATCCTGAATATTGCCATAAGATAGCACATTGAAACCACAGCTATCACGTAAACACCAGCCTTTTCAAGAACAGCCATAAAGCAGTTAAAGCCATAGCTCAAAAGAGATTTTGCCCAATCCGAGTAGATCCAGACGTTGTGAATGCCGCCCACAACATTTACAAAGATAACCATAAAAATGAGTATGCCAAATATACGTCTTTGCTTGCCGTAATAATCCTCCTCCGAAGAGTGGATGATAAGAGTAATTACAGCAAGAACAATAGCCGCCATATTTAAGCATATTTCATAATTTTGTGGTCTAAAGATTACTTCCATGGTTATCCCTTTTCAAAATAATCATCGATATATCTCACGTAGGAAGTATCGCTCATCGGTTCTCCAAGATAATCTCCTATAAGGAAATCGCATCCCAGCTTCTCCGCAAGCTCTTTTTCTTCCTCCGTCTCTATCGCAACCGCGCATACAAAAATACTTATATCATGGAACAGATTGACTATTCCCTGTGCAATCTTGTACATCTGCTCAGAGCCAAGCGCTGCCCTTGTAACTTCCGCTGATATGTTCACCTGAGAAACAGGCAGGGAAATGATCTTGGAAACATTGCCGTATCCGCTTCCGAATTTGTCGACTATTATGGAAACCTTCAGATCACCAAGCATTCTAAGGTTTCTCTCGGCTACGGAATTCATGGTGGTAAGACATGTCTCCGACAATTTTAGGCTTATCCATGATGCCTCTGCCTTCTCTTCTCTGAGTATCCTCTTAACTCTTCTTACAAAGTCATTTCGCGATATCTCGCCCTGGCACATACCTACAACAGCCCTGTACTTGCCGTTTCTGTCCCCGCCGTTTTTAAAAGCAAGAGATCTTGCCGCCATTCTAAGAACATACTCATCGGCGTCCATGATAGTCTGTGTGGTACCTATGTCAGGAATGTGTTTTCTCACATCAATCTCTTTTCCGTTCTTATCATATAAAAAGCAGATAGCATCGGCGGTATAATTGATCTTATATTTCTTGGACAAAAAAGGCTGGAATTTCACTACGGCTTTTTTGGCATCAAGGTTTTCTCTTGCCATAAAATCATAGTCCCTTAGAAGCATCTTTTCGCCGTGATTAATAGAATCAACGTCTATAAAAATATCATTTGAATCAGCTATCTCTTCAGTTATCATATCAATCTTGGCCATAAGCTCTCCCGCACTCTTATAATGCTCAGGGTAACTCATGACAAAGCAGTGTCCATCTATCTTGATGGTCATGCCTGATACATAAAAAGACTGTCCGATCCTCTCAACAAGCTTATCTGCAAGAGCCTGCGCGGTCTTTATATTGTCCGTATGCATCATTATGGCAAATACATAATCGGAATATCTGTAGGTATAAGTTGTAAGTCTAAGGCCTTTTCGGCCGGCTTTTTTAAGGTAATCCGCAATCTTCTTAAGAACAAGCTGTGCCTGCGGGTATCCGATCTCAGAGCTCAAAGCCCGTACATTTTCCACTGTTGCAAAAAGAATGTAATAGGGAGTGCCCCTCTTTATCTTAAGGTCTATGCCCTCAAAAAAAGCTTTTCTGTTTAAGATATTAAGATTCTCATCAACAAGCTCACCGGGATTTTGAAGGGTGATAAATACAAGTGCCACACTGATCGCACAGTAGAAATTTTCTATAAGTATTTCCGGATTGAAGTACTGGAAAAAGATTCCGAAAAGAGTAAGCCCAACGTATGCAAGGACAATAACCTTGGTCTTTAATCTCATGAGCTTGTCATACTTAAGGACCAGCAGAATACCAAAGCCCATGTAGTAAAACGCGATCAGATAAAACAATATAATAAGGCTGTCTCTCTGATAAGTGCCTTCACTTGTGTAATGGAAAAGAATGGGATGAAACCAGTTGATAACAACCAGCAGGGCTCCCAGAATAAACCCGAAATACAGCCCAAAGAATCCCTTAAGAGTCCTGATATCAAAGAAAATATCAAGTACGGACATTATATACAAAAGATAACAGATACCGGTTCCCAAATGGGCAAGGAAATACACCGATCCGCACACTTTCTCAAGTGGATGGTACCAGGCCGCAGCAACCGGGTGAAGCTGAAGTGTCGTCTCTACGCACTCAAAATACGTAGCAATAACCGCAGCAAAAAAAAGCAACGTGTATGCCCTCTGTCTGTAAGAAGGAACCCTTCTTCTTGACAGAGAGGTTATAGCAACCGTTGCCAGCGTACACAAGGCGCAGATATCAAAGTAATAGTTATAATGCATGCGCGACACCTCGACACTAAAGCCTACTGCTATTAAAAAAATAACCTAGATCAAATATGTCATATTGTATATTATACGCCATTTTAGAGCATTTTAATACGATATTGAGCAAATAATTCTATATCTTCAAGGCGACATGCTACTGCTCCATCCAATCTCGGCCACTCCTGAAGATATATCTTATCATCTTTATTCAAGGGTTTAATCTCTATATCAAAGGCAGCACAGCCATTAGCCCCCATGAATCTGTCAAGGCCGACTTCCCACTTCTGACCTGTGTAGAAGTTATCTGCAATGATCTCTCCATCTTTTTGGATAATGCCGGAGTCTCCTGCGTAAGTGATATGCATAAACAGCTCGTTCATACCGGGCATCTTGCCGTTTACTTTTATGCAGCCCTTTCCATCCTCAAACTCAAAGGATGCATCTGCATCATTTCCGTATAAGGACTTACTCTCATAAAGAGCAAATGCATCTCCGTTTGTATAGGTATTTCCCCTATCACTCTTTTTACAGATAATGAATTCTTCGGAGACTTTAATAAGCTCAGGATAAGCTCTGAATCCGGGTTTAAGGTTCTTTCCTTTTTGAACTTCAAAATAAAGCCAAGGCGTTCCATCTGTTCCGGTGACGCTCACACCATCAGAGATTATCAAATGCTCTTTTCCCTCAATAACAACTTTGGAAGAACACAGAGCTTCACTTCTTGTAAGGACGATCACCTGATTGCCCATAGCATCCCCGTCAATGTCAAAAGTCACTTCTCTATCGGTATCTGTGTAGAACACATAGCCCTTGTGGCCTTGTCCGTCAATGTCATGAATAATGCAAAGAGGTGTGGCATCAATCGTAATGAATGCGCTGTCACCAAAGGGCATGTTAAATGGGTAAAAGAAAAAGTCTCCGTCCTCTATATCTCTTTTGGCAAAGGTTTTAAGAACGCTTCCGTCTTCTTTGTAAGCTGTGGGCTCAACATTTTTGTGAGAAGCCATCTCATAGCGTCTCTGATAATTATTCACGAAAAGATAACCGCTGTTTATGGTATTGCCTTCTGTATCTTTCCTTGTTTTGTATCTTACTGACGTGCGAAGATCCGATAAGTTTCCGGGTTTAAGAGGGTTACCGGGCTGCTGTGTATATGGCATATCACACAGATCATCTCCAAAATCATGTATGAATGATGCTATCATCCGAACTTCCCTGTAAGCATCCTCCATCTGTCCATACTCGCGAAGAGGTGCATTAAAATCATAGGAATAAGCAGGAAGATCGTTGGGATAACCTGTCTCTCTGGTTTCCTGAAGCGTGGTGAGCTTACCTTTGGGATTGGTTCCGCCATGATACATGTAATAGCCAAGGAGATTAGCTCCACATCCCACCTTGACCATAGTCATAGCTGCCGTATCAAGTCCCGTCGCAATAGGTCTTCTGTGGTGTGTGACCTGAAGTCCGCCTCCAAGCTCTGCCGTAAGGAACGGGAACTTGTTCTGGTCAAAGGTGATTCCCACTCCAAGTCCGTAATCGGAACCAATATTGTGATCGTTCCTCTCTCTTGTGAAAATATAGTTTCCACTTGGCTCAATCTCGGTAATACGCTGATCCCATGGAGCCTCACAATATCCGCCCATAACAGGTACCATACCTCCGGTAACGGCGCCGCCCCAACCGGTGGCAGTGTATAAAGGCGCATCAAAACCTATCTCTAAGGCCATATTCCTTAGAGTCTTCATGTGCTGCTCGCCTTCTTCACCCGTTTTACCGCCGCAGTGTCCATATTCATTTTCTATCTGAATACCTATAACAGGCCCATTGTCCTTAATAAAAAGACCCTTAGCCTGTTCATATATCTTTTCATAAAAAGTTCTTACATGCTCAAGATATCTTGGCGCATCGGTTCTAACTTCATAACCGTTTTCTTCACCGTCTTTTAAAAGCCAGTCAGGGAAGCCTCCGTTTCTTGCTTCTCCGTGAGCCCAGGGGCCGATCCTTAAGATGCTGTATAGCCCGCATTTCCTGACAGTCTCCATAAATTCCCGAAGATTTCTGTCTCCGGTAAAATCAAATTCCCCCTGAATCTCTTCGTGGTGAATCCAGATAACATAGAGAGATACTATGTCTATTCCTCCTGCTTTCATCTTAAGAAGTTCCTGTTCCCAGTATTTCCTGGGGCATCTGGAAAAATGCATCTCTCCCATCATAGGAAACCAGCGTTTTCCGTCCACCAAAAGACTTATTGGATCAAAAGAAATCTTGGAGCTTTTATCTATGTGCATAGGTATTTCCTCATTTTGTAATCATTTTCTGTTATTATCTGCAATCTTACTCTGTGCTCTTTCTAAGCATAATCTCGTGATTTTTGAGCATCTGACTTGATACGGTCTCGCCCTCTATAGCCCTTATAAGAGAAGATGCCGTGACTGCGCCAAGGTTTCTGTCGTTAAATCTAAGCGCCGTTACAGGCGGGATTGTATTCTCAAGAAAAGTGCTGTCATAAAAAGAGGCAAGTTTTATGTCTTCAGGTATCCGAATGCCTGCCTCAGAACACTTTGAAAGAACTTCTCCCACAAAGCCGTCATCCATACAGACTATGCCATCCACCTTCTTGGAAAGAATATCCTGCAAGGCGTCATCAAGCTTGGTAGGATTGTCTATATCCAGATATACAAGCCCGTCATCCACCTTAAGTCCCAGCTTCTCATGAGCCTCTCTAAAGGCTCTAAATCTGGTCCTTGTGATTATATGATTTCTGGAACCTCCTATGAGAGCCATTCTCTTTAAGCCCTTGCCCAGAAGATATTCGACAAGTTCTATGCATGCATCCAGGTTATCATTATCAACAGACAGTATATCCTGATAATCAGTACTGCCAACCACCACAAAGGGAACTCCGCGTTCTTTAAGATATACGGCGGGGGTGTCATTAACCAGGGTTCTGGTAAGGATAGCTCCGTCCACCTTGTGGTTTTCTATTATCCTCTTTAGCCCTGTGATATTATCATCTGCTGCCATTGTAAGCATAACATCATACCCATAATTGGCTGCAATCTCAGAGATACCTACTATCAGCTTTTGGAAAAAAGGAATCTCCATAGCGCTGTAGTCATCAGGCCAAACAACCGCCAGATTGTGTGTGCTGTGATCTCCTGTATACTTGTAATTTGCAAGTGCCTTGGCAGTCATGTTGGGCTTATAGTTATTCTTTTCCACATAGTCCATCACCTTATCCTTGGTCCCGGGGCCTATCCTTCCTTTACCGGAGATAGCTCTTGAAACCGTGGTCTTGGAGATTCCAAGGGCTTTGGCTATGTCTGATATTGTTATCTTTTTTCCGGACATGTTCGCACCTCACACCCGAATAAATACCTGCATCTGTTAAGAGCCTATAATGATCTGCCCGTTATATTATCCCTTAACAGCTCCGCCGGTAACGCCTTCAACATAATACTTCTGAAGGAACATAAACAACAAAGTAACAGGAATTGATATTAGTACACCGCCGGCGCAGAATCTTGTGAAATAACCCTGATAGTCGTTGGTCCATACCCATCTTGTCATGGCAACCGCTACGTTGTAGCTTGGATCGTGGCCAAAAGCAACATATGAAGCAAATACATAGTCGCACCAAGGCGCCATAAATGCCACCAATGCGGTGTAGATAATGATAGGTTTGATTATGGGAAGGATCATTGAAATGAAGATCCTTGCTCTTGACGCTCCGTCAATCCTTGCAGCTTCATCAAGAGCCTTGGGAATAGTATCAAAAAAGCCTTTGCAGACATAATACTGCATTCCGCTACTTGCTACCGTAACAAGGATAAGTCCCGGAACCGCGCCTCCCTGAGTAAGTCCAAACTGCTTTAACAGGAAGTACAGACAGATCATTGTAAGGAATCCCGGGAACATTCCAAGTATAAGCCAGAATCTCATAAGGAATGTACGTCCCGTAAATCTCATTCTTGAAAGCGCATAGCTTACACAGAGAATGATGATAGTCTGGAACAGTGTTACAAAAAACGCGATAACAAGCGTATTTGCATACCACCTTACATAATTGGTCTCTCCCGAAAACAGGAATTTATAGTTATCAAGCGAAAATGACTTAGGCACAAGATAATTAACCATTCCGCCGTATTCCGTGGCATAGCTTCTAAAGCTCTGAAGCACAAGTCCCACAAACGGGAACAGCCAGATAATACTTATAAGTATAAGGACCACATAGGTCACTGCATTTTCGATCGCTCTTTTCTTTTTCATTATTGGAATCCCTCCTCATCACGTACAGACGGAAGCCTGTTGTAAACAGATAACATAACAACAGCGGTAACGATAAATACCATGATACCGATTACGGCTGCCATCTTGTAATTGGTCTCGTTTACGGTCATCTTATAAAGCCATGTAACAAGAAGATCCGTATTTCCCGCATTGCCCTTAAGGCTCATGGACTGCGGTCTTCCCTGAGTGAGAAGATAGATTACGTTAAAGTTATTAAGGTTACCCGTAAACTGGGTAAGAAGATAAGGACCCGTTACAAACATCATGTACGGAAGCGTGATGCTCTTAAACATCTGCCATCCGCTGGCTCCGTCTATCCTTGCGCTCTCATAGAGGTCCTCGGGGATATTCATGAGAATACCCGTTGTGATAAGCATCATGTAAGGAATACCGATCCAGATATTGACTACAAGGATAGTTATCCTTGCAAGCATCGGATCTGCCCAGAACGGGATGTAACTATTTATGACGCCCCATTTTATGAGGTATCCGTTTATAAGTCCGTCGGGCGCAAACAATCTCATGATATACAAAAGAGATACGAACTGCGGAACGGCTATCGTAAGTACGAGGATCGTTCTCCACAGTTTTTTAAATTTAATACCTTTTTTATTTATGAGCATTGCAACTCCAAGTCCGAGAAAATAGTCAACGAACGTTGCGAGGAATGCCCACACCAGTGTCCATGCCAAAACTCTTACGAAAGTAGATCCCATTCCCTGAGTTCCGAAGGATAAGATATTCTTAAAGTTATCCAGTCCTACCCAAGTAAAAAGATTGGATGGCGATTGATGATTCTTGTCGTAATTGGTAAATGCGACGAGGATCATAAACGCTATAGGAAGCACAGTAAACACAAAAATTCCCGTCACAGGAATGGCGAGAAGTGTCTTATGGAAATTCTCATCAAGAAGCGACATAAATACGGCTTTATTCGTCGGAAGAGTCTTTCCTTCCTTGAGTAAAAGTTCCTCTTTACGATTCTCTTTTACATTCAGATACCATATTGCCACCAGTGCAATAACCGCAAACACACTAAGAACACCAAACAGCAGGATAAGAAAACTGTTGTCTCCGTATACGGTTTTTCTTCCCACCTTATGTGTCAGAGTTGTTCCGAGAGTTGTTATCTTGGAAAGATATCCCCAGCCAAAGGCCGCCATGTAAACGATGAACAGAACCTCGCACAACAAAAGTGTCACCCCTACGAGAATCTGTCCTCTGAGGATCGGACCAAGACCAAATATAAAGTATGACAATCTGGTCTTTATATCCCCTTCTTTAAAAGTAGTTCCTATCTCCCTTAACCCTGAAAGAAGCGCGTTCTTTTTCTTTTCCTTGGTACCCCGTGCCATATTCAGCT
>JAEEXE010000037.1 GCA_016291375.1 Butyrivibrio sp. | reverse complement strand
GAAAGAACAGAGACATCCTTACCGACATGCACGAGAGAGGACAGCACATCGGTCTTCACTTTGCGTTAAACGGCATGACGGATATGGAACTTATCAGAAAGAGGATCAAGCAGGAGATCGATATGCTCAGCGATATGCTTGGCTTTAATATCACATCTTTCTCCATCCACAGACCCTCACCTGACGTTCTTGCAGAGAATATCAAGCTTCCCGGCATTATCAATGCCTACCAGGACGAGTTCTTTTCTTTTGACCCACAGGCGAAGCCTGATTCCAAGCTTGATGTAAAGTATATGTCTGATGCCAATCATATCTGGAGATACGGATATCCCGACGAAGAGACCATCAAGGCTCACAAGAGAATACAGATATTGACTCATCCTTTTGCATGGACCAAGAAGGGATATGATAACCTTGATAACTACAAGACACTTGTAAATGAGAAATACATAGAACTCATTGATTCCATTGATAATGAGTGCAAGGACTTTGGTCCCCTTCGCGACAATTTTGAAAAACTTCCTGTGGAGCTTTAATAATAGACAATGTGCGGAATTTGCGGATATATATCTAAAAAGAGAATAACTGAAGAACAGCTTCGCATCATGAATGACACCATGTATCATAGGGGGCCTGATGATAGCGGAGTGGAGCTGTATCAGGGGACCGATGATTATATAATCGGATTCGCCCAGAGAAGACTGTCGATCCTTGACTTATCACCTTTGGGTCATCAGCCAATGCACTCCAAGGAAGGCAGGATCTCAGTGGTTTATAACGGCGAGATCTACAATTTCCTTGAGCTCAAAAAAGAGCTGAGTGACTATGAGTTTATTTCAAACTGTGATACAGAGGTCATAATCGCAGCTTACCTTAAGTGGGGCATTGACATGGTAAACCACATTCACGGTATGTTTGCCATAGCCCTCTACGACAGAGAAACAGAAGATATTTACCTTATCAGAGACAGAATCGGCAAGAAGCCTCTTTTTTACTGGGTTGACGGCAAGAACCTTGTGTTTGCATCAGAGCTTAAACCCATTATGAAATGTCCCGGTTTTAAGCCTGAGATCAGGAAACAGGTACTTTCAAGATTCCTTCTGCAGCAGTACATCATGGCGCCGGATACGGTGTTTACTGATGTGTACAAGCTGGAGGCAGGATCTTATCTTAAGTTCCATGGCGGAAATATTACCAAGAAGAAATATTGGGACGTCAAGGAAGTATATAAAGAGATGTCTGCTGATCCTGTAAGAAATTATGAGGAGGCCAAAGCAGGTCTTAAAGAGAGGTTAAAAAAGTCTGTTGCCAACAGAATGATCGCAGACGTTCCCCTTGGAACCTTCCTCTCCGGCGGATATGATTCTTCTCTGGTTACAGCTATAGCGCAGGAACTTTCGGATAAGCCCGTAAAGACTTTCTGCATTGGTTTTGACGTACCAAGGTTCAATGAGGCGGAGTATGCCAAAGAGATAGCTAAACACCTTGGAACCGATCATACAGAGGTGTATATCACCGAGAAGGAAATGTTCGATCTTGTCAGCAGCATACCTCAGTACTACGATGAGCCTTTTGCAGACAACTCTCAGATTCCTTCGATGCTTGTAAGTAAAGTTGCCAAGAAAGATGTGACCGTAGCTCTTTCGGGAGACGGCGGTGATGAGTTTTTCTGCGGATACAATATATATGAGAATGTGAGACAGGCACAGCTCCTTGATATTCCGGGAGCAATAGTTCACGGAATAGGACAGATACCTGTTGGGGGCGGTAAGCTCCTTGATAAGATGCCATTTAGAGTTAAGGTGGTTGCCAATAACCGCAATCCCGAGACCAAGACGCAGCTTGTTTCAGAAGGATATATCAGATCCTGCCATGCCTTTATTTCCGGCAGAGAAGAGCTGGATATCCCCATGAGTGCTCTTGAATATATGGGAACTGACTATAACCTTGCTGTCAACAAGCAGCCTATTCTTTTCCCGGTGGAGAGTCTGTACGGAGTAAGGAATTTCCAGACAAGAAGGATGCTCCTTGATATGGACACCTATCTTCCCGAGGATATTCTTGTTAAAATGGACAGAGCTTCCATGAAGTATTCACTTGAGTCAAGATGTCCTATAATGGATACGGAGGTTATGGAGTATTCATTTAGACTTCCTCACAAGTTCAAGTACTACAAGGGAGACAAGAAGCATATCTTAAAAGATATTGCTTATGACTATATACCAAAAGAACTTTTGGATAGACCAAAGACAGGTTTTGGCGTGCCGATGGATCAGTGGCTCAGAGGCCCGTTAAAGGAACAGCTTCTTGAATACAGCAGCACATCGTTCCTTAAGAAACAGGACATTTTTGATGTGGCGTATGTTTCCGACTTTATCAATAATTATGTGATAAACGGAGACGGCGGTCCTGCAACGGGAGCCAACTACAGCAAGATTGCATGGTCCTTCTACATATTCCAGCAGTGGTACAACTACTATATGCTGTGATAACAAAACAGTGAAGATCAAATGGACGCTTCGATGATATTTTAGCGTAATTGCGCTTTGGAGCGGTTTTAAGAAATATCAGGTAAGGAGATAATTATGGATAGAGAAGAAGTTTTTAAGACATTGAATGAAGTTTTCAGAGATGTTTTTGAGGATGAGGATATTGTAGTTACAGATGAAACAACTGCAGATGACATTGAGGATTGGGACTCTCTTGAGCATATCAATCTTATCAATGCGATTGAGCAGGAGTTTGACATTAAGTTCAACATGGGACAGATCGTTGCAATGAAGAACGTTGGTGAGATGGTAGACATTATCATCAGCAAATTACAGGATTGATCGCATGAAGATACATCACGTCGGATACCTTGCAAAGAGCATAGCAAAGACAGAAAAGAAGTTTCTTGAGCTTGGATATGAGGTTGAGCGCCCGGTCAAATTCGATGAGATCAGGAACATCAACATTGAGTTTCTGGTAAACGGAGACTACAGGGTTGAGCTTATCGAGCCCATGGGGGAGGATTCGCCCATGTATCCTTTGCTTGCCCGCTACAAGAATACGCCATATCATTTCTGCTATGAAGTAGAGAATATTGATGCGGCGATCGCTGAGCTTTCGGATAAGCATTACACCATCATTCATGAGCCTAATATAGCACCGTGTATCGATGGTAAGAAGGTGGCTTTTTTGTATAATAACAGCATGGGGATTATAGAGCTTGTTGAATTCTGAGAATGAGAACAAAAAGCATATAGCTATGTATATAGGCTCCCTTCAAAAGGGAGGCGCTGAGAGGGTAATGTCCAATCTTGCGGATTATTTTTTTGAGCAGGGTTATAGGGTTACCCTTGTTACTACGTACCTTGCAGACGATGAGTACGAGGTAAGACATGCTGCATGGAAACGCGTTCCCGCAGGAGCACCCAATGCTATCTGCGTTGCAGACCTTGATGAGAATCCGGTATGGGTTGATCCCGAAGGAGGAGAGCAGGGCGGCATAAAGCGCGTATTTTCCGCACTACTTAAAGAGGAACAGCAAGGACGCATCAAGAACCTTAAGCTTAGACAAGACAAGCTTAGAGGGATCTGGAAAACGCTAAAGCCTGATCTTATCCTTAGTTTTCTTGGCAAAAACAATGTCATGGCACTGTCTACAGGAACTAAAGAGGGCTTTAAGGTTGTGGTTTCCGTGAGGTCTGACCCTGACAGAGAGTACTCATCTGCATCACTTAAGGCTGCTATGCTTACTACATTTCGCAAGGCAGCAGGAGTTGTGGTACAGTCACAGGGTGCCAGGGACAGGTTCCCCAAATATATTCAAAAGAAATGTATCATCCTTCCAAATGCCATCGATCCTTCATTCATAAGACCACGCTACGTTGGAGATCGCGAAAAGAAGATCGTTATGGTAGCAAGGCTCAATGAGAATAAGAACCAGGCGATGGTCATGGAAGCCTTTAAGGAAGCTACAAAGGATAAGTTCTCAGATTATAGGCTTGTATTCTACGGAGACGGGCCTGCCAGATCTCAGCTAAGAAGACTTGCAGAAAGCCTTGGAGTTGAGAAAAGAGTTGAATTTAAGGGTAACGTAACACACGTTGCGGAGCACATAGAAAAGGCATATATGTTTATACTTGCTTCCAACTATGAAGGTATGCCCAATTCCCTGATAGAAGCAATGTCACTGGGACTTGCATGTATCTCAACGGATTGTCCCTGCGGCGGCCCCAGGGATCTTATAGAGGATGGTGTAAATGGCTTACTTGTTCCCATTGGAGATAAGGATGCCATGGCAGCAGCTATGACAAGGATATTGGAGGACTGGGAACTTGCAGACAAGATGGGGGCAGAAGCTTGCAAGATACAGGAAAAGTGCAGCCCTGAAGTTACTAACACCAAGTGGAAAAAGTTTTTTGACAAGATCATTGCATCGGAAGATAGGCAGGAGCTTTAATTATAGGACAATATGATGAAAGAATTGCAATATCCCTTTGATAACAGCTACATAATGAAAAAATCCAAGAGCATAAGGAAGACTCTTCTTTCTGATGGCTCAAGCAGGATCAAGAAGAAAATAGCGGTATTAGGAGGCTCCACGACCCATGACATTATAAGGATACTGGAGCTCTTTTTGCTTAATTACGGGATTGAACCCGAATTCTATGAGTCCGAGTATGGCCAGTATTGGCAGGATGCCATGTTTCCGCCTGAGGAACTCTCTGATTTTGCTCCCGATGTGATCTATATTCACACCTCAAACCGTAACATCATTGACTATCCTGAGATGAATGACAGCAAGGAAGCTGTTGATGCCAAGTTTGAGAGCACCTTTAAGCACTTTGAGACCATGTGGGAGAACCTCGCAGGGCTTTATAAGTGTCCTATAATACAGAACAATTTTGAGGCACCCTTTTACCGACTTCTTGGTAACAGAGATGCCTATGATATGCACGGAAGGCTTAACTTTATTAACAGGTTAAATGCTGCATTCGCTGATTACGCTGCCAAAAAAGCAGATCTTGGCGAAAGCTTTTTTATAAATGACATCAACTATGTGGCAAGCTGCTATGGACTTGATCAGTGGGCAGATCCTCTTGCATGGCACATGTACAAATATGCGCTGTGCATTCAGGCTATTCCGACACTTAGCTTTAATATTGCAAATATCATAAAGTCAATTTATGGCAAGAACAAGAAAGGACTTGTGCTTGATCTTGATAATACCCTTTGGGGCGGCGTTGTTGGAGATGACGGCGTTGACGGCATCGAGATAGGACAGGAGACCAATCTTGGCCAGGTGTATTCCGAATTCCAGCAGTATATTAAGATGCAAAAAGACCTTGGAGTTGTGCTTGCAGTTGATTCCAAGAACGATGAGGAGAACGCTGTTGCGGGACTTAAGCACCCTGACGGCGATCTGTCTCCCGATGATTTTGTTTCCATAAAGGCTAACTGGGAACCAAAGAGTGAGAATATGAAGGCGATAGCTTCAGAACTAAATCTCCTTCCTGAGTCACTTGTATTTGTAGATGATAATCCTGCAGAGAGAGCGATTGTTGAGGGACAGATTCCCGGAGTTGTAGCACCTGAGCTTGATTCCCCCGAGCATTACATCAGACTTATCGATCATTCGGGATTTTTTGAAGCCACTGCAATTTCTGAGGATGACAAGAAGAGAAACGAGATGTACATGGCAAACAAGAAGCGCACGGAGCTGTCTCAGAGCTTTGCCGACTACAGCGAGTATCTTAAGTCTCTTGAGATGGAGGCAGTTATTGCACCTTTTGAAAAGCTCTATATGCCTCGTATTGCACAGCTTACCAATAAGAGTAATCAGTTCAATCTGACAACCAAGCGCTATACGCAGGATGATATTGAGAAAACGGCAGCAGATCCAAGCAACATTACGCTCTACGGAAGGCTTTGTGATAAATTCGGAGATAACGGCATCGTATCTCTTGTAATTGGCGAAGTTAAGAAAGATGAACTTCATATAGGCCTATGGCTTATGAGCTGCAGAGTCCTTAAGAGGGACATGGAATATGCCATGATGGATGAGCTTTGTAAGAAGGCGGAAGAGCGCGGCGTTAAGGTGATCTATGGATATTATTATCCTACTGCCAAGAATAAGATGGTAAAAGATTTTTATTCTTTGCACGGCTTTGATATGATAGAGGAAGATAGTGACGGCAACAGAACTTACAAGCTGGAGCTTTCGGCGTACGAACCCAAGAACAAAGTTATCAAAGTGAGCTGAGTATAGGCACCGGCATAGACATGCGGTGCTTCGGAGACATATATGTGCGGAATTAACGGTCTTATCGGGTATAAGGGTGACAGACATGCGATCATAGCCAAGATGAATGAGCGTATGCTTCACAGAGGCCCCGATGATGAAGGAATCTACATAAGTGATGATATGAAAGTGGCGCTTGGACATAGGCGCCTTTCTATTGTGGACTTATCCAAGAACGGCGCTCAGCCCATGGTTTCACATTCGGGCAAGAGCGTTATTGTATATAACGGCGAGATTTACAATGCAGACAAGGTAAAAGAAAAACTGATAAAAGACGGGAAAGCTACGTCCTTTAGAGGTACTTCCGATACAGAAGTTTTGCTTGAAGCAATAGAGAGCTATGGCATGAAGGAAGCTTTATCTCTCTGCAAAGGAATGTTTGGAATTGCTGTATATGACAAGGATAAGGGTACTGTCACTCTTGCAAGAGACAGAGTAGGCGAAAAGCCCTTGTACTATGGAACTGTAGCAGGCTCTTTTGCCTTTGCTTCTGATATTGGATGTCTTCGTACGATAGAGGGCTTTGATAACGAGATAAACAGAGAAGTTCTTGATATCTATTTTACGGAAGGCTATATACCTGCACCGCACACCATTTATAAGGATATATACAAGCTTGAAGCCGGCACAATAATAACGGTTGATATCGAAAGTTTCAAAACCAGAGAAGAGACCTACTGGTCAATGACAGAGGCAGCTGTTAAGGGACAGAGCAATCTCTTTAAGGGAAGCAGAGAAGAGGCATCTTTTGAGCTTGAGAGGCTGTTAAAAGAGTCAGTAAAGGGCCAGATGGTTTCTGACGTTCCTCTTGGAGCTTTTCTTTCTGCGGGAATAGACAGTAGTACTGTTGTAGCGCTCATGCAGTCTGTGTCAGAGGGACAGGTTCGCACCTTCACCATAGGCATGGAAGATGAGAAGTACAACGAGGCAGTTAAGGCCAAAGAGATAGCAAGACACCTTGGAACAGTACATACGGAAGAATATATTACTGAGAAGGACGCCAAGGCAGTTATACCACAGCTTTCCTTTATGTTTGGAGAGCCTTTTGCGGATTCATCGCAGATACCTACATATCTTGTGAGCAAGATGACCAGAAAACATGTGACGGTTTCTCTATCAGGAGACGGTGGAGATGAGCTCTTTGCAGGTTACAAGTCCTATGAGTCTGTATCAAGAGTCTGGGGCAAGGTGGGAAAACTCCCGTATTTTGTTAGAAAGCCCATAAGTGCAGCTATACTTGCAACCAATCCCCGGGATGAAGTTACGAGAAGCAAGGCGGTATACCTTGGAGCCAAGGGTCCCGGTGAGATTCACAGATTTGAGCACGAGACGGATCCTATAGTTAAAAAGATAGCGCTCAAAAAGGATAAAACTCTTTTATATAAATATGACGACATGGCGAAAGCTCTTTTGACAGAGCCCATTCATAACGCCATGCTTATGGATATGCTTGTGTATCATCCCGATGATATACTGGTTAAGGTGGACAGGACAGCCATGGCGGTTTCTCTGGAGACCAGAGTTCCCATGCTTGACAGAGATCTTCTGGAATTTGCGTGGACGCTTCCTATAGAGTATCTTAGAGAGGGTAATGTAGGTAAGCAGGTTCTTAGAGACGTTCTTTACAGACATGTGCCAAAAGAGCTGATGGAAGGCCCGAAGAAAGGCTTCTCGATACCCATATCCAAGTGGCTTCTTGACGGGGAGATCAGGCAGTGGGCAGAAGACCTCCTTGATAAGGACAAGATCAGGCAGCAGGGCGTTCTGGATGCGGATGTTGTTGAGAAGATCTGGAATGATTTTACCCAGCGCGGGATCTATAGGATACAGATCTGGTATATCCTTATGTTCCAGCAGTGGTATGAAAAAGAATATAAGAAAGATAGTTTATGAGCTTAACTTCGTTTTACTTTTTGTGCTTTGTTGCACTTGTTTTAATAGCGTATTATACGGTGCCTCTTTTGTTTAAGAAAAGAGGTCAGTGGGTGGTGCTTTTAACTGCGAGCATCATCTTCTATTTGTTTTCCACAAAGGGAGACTATGTTCAGATTGTTTTCCCGCTTATAGCATCCTTTACAACCTGGGGGCTTTTAAAGCTTTTAGCAAAGACAGGAGAAGAGGAATTTGCCAAAAGAAGACTGATACTTGGGCTGGAGCTCTTAGTTCTTCTTGGAATACTTATTGTGTTTAAATTCTATAAGTTCATGACAGGAGGCGAAGTTGCGCCACCTGCGGGACTTTCTTTCTATACCTTTATCCTTCTTGGGTATTTTATCGAGGTTTATAACGGCATTGGAGTTAGGAGAGACAGCCTTCTAAAGACTACTCTTATCGGAACATTCTTTCCTCTTACGGTTCAGGGCCCTATCATAAAGACTCGTGAACACAGCGATCAGTTCTTTGAATATCATAAGCCTGATTATAAGAATATTACATTTGGCGCTCAGAGGATGCTCTGGGGCTTCTTTAAGATGCTTGTGATCTCACAGAGGCTTAAGACAATAGTTGATGAGATATACAACAACAATGCGCAGTACCCGGGTGCGTATATTTGGCTGGGCACTGTGTGTTTTGCGTTTCAGTTATATACCAATTTTTCCGGCGGAATAGACATAGTTATCGGCCTTTCGCAGATGCTCGGCATTATTCTGCCGGAGAACTTTACAACACCGTTTTTTGCCAAGAATATCAGCGAGTATTGGAGAAGATGGCACGCTACGCTTGGAATCTGGATGAAGGACAATGTCTTTTATCCGCTTCTGCGCACCAAGATGATAATGGGACTTGGTAAGAAGCTTAAGAATGTATTTGGCAAAAAGAAAGGTAAGCAGATCACTAATTACGTGGCCATGTTTATACTGTGGTTTTCCGTTGGTCTGTGGCACGGAGGAGCTGCAACCTTTGTTATCGGTTCAGGTCTTTTACACTGGGCATATATTGTTCTTGGAGAAGTTACGCTTCCGCTTTTTACATGGCTTTTTGAAAAGAAGCTGCACATAAACATGCAGAGCAGGTTTGCAAACGGATTTAGAGTTGTAAGGACATTTTTCTTTGTCTGTATAGGTGATCTTTTCTTTAGGGCAAAAGACATACCGCATGCCTTAAGTCTTCTTAAGGGGAGCGTCAGTGCTTTTAATCCGGGAATCTTCGTTGACGGAAGTTTGCTGAACCTGGGGCTGAATATTTACGAGTGGGGAATACTGCTTGTATCAATGGCAGTGCTCATTACGGTTTCCACTATTCAGTATAGGATGGAACTTGCGAATGACGGTAAGATCACAGGCAGCAGATTTGAAGGGTATTCTAACCTTAGAGAGTATATTGCATCCAAAAAGCTTGTGATAAGGTGGATCGTGTACCTCGCACTTCTTTTTGCAGTGCTTTTACTTGCTGAGTACGGACCGGGATTTAATCCTGCGGATTCCATATATGATGATTTTTGATTTATAAGGATTTAAGATAAAAAACTATGACTAAGAGACAAATATTCAGGATTATTATTTTCATAGTGATGGTCATGTGGCTTATTCCTCATATCACCTACTGTATCAGGACTAACGGTGATGTGAAGGATAGGTTTGTGGGCTTTTATGCAGAAAAAAGAAATACGATAGATGCTGTTGTTATCGGTTCAAGCCCTGTTCCTTATTGCATCGCAACACCCAGGATCTACGGCGATATGGGGATAACAATGTATCCGCTTTCTACAAATATGCAAAGGCCTGTGGCTGCAAAGTATCTTGTTGAGGAGGCTCTTAAGACTCAGGATCCGGATCTTTTTATCTTTGAGATGAAGATGTGGCAGGCAGAGGATGAGGCTCTTATAAATGCTGATAAAGAAAAGCATATGGGGCATACAAGGGAAGTTACTGATAACATGAAGTATTCCCTTAACAGGATCCGCGCAATAAACGCCATGGTTAAGCCTGAGAATGCTGAGTACGACGAGAACGGCAAGATGGAAGAGGATTATAAGCGCTTTAATTTCTATTTTGACATTTGTAAGCACCATTCCAACTGGAAGACTCTTGCACTGTGGAGTCAGCTTCGCACATTTTTTTACGCATATCCTGATGATCTAAAGGGCTTTGTTGTATCTGACGAGGTTAAACCCGCAGAAAAAGAGAACTTTCACAGTGTATCCGGTGTTGAGAAGATGCCGGCTGAGCAGCAGGAGTACCTTGACGATCTTATCGCATGTCTTAAAAAACACAATAAGGATGCGCTCTTTATCATCACTCCTTTTACAGTAAATGAAGAGGAGCAAAAGAAGATCAATTATATCAGGGATTATGTCACTGAAAAAGGCTACAAGTTCCTTGATATGAACCAGCACCTTGATGAGATAGGTTTTGATGAGACTGCTGATTACAAGGATGGCGGAACGCATACCAATATCGTTGGTGCGGACAAGGTAACTGTGTGGTTTGAAGAATATCTTTCGGAAAATTATGTTAAGACAGGAATCCTTGGTAAACATGACAGAAGGCATGGTATGAAATACAATTCCTGGAAGAAGTCTTACGATCTCTGGATACAAGAGCTTTCAGAGGGAGAAGATACTATCCGCCGCAGCATAGAAGCAGGAACATATAGTGAAACCGCGGCGGATGAGGAGTAATACCGATTAAGAGCAAAGAGTCGCTTGCGACTCTTTATTCATATACGACTAAGCACCCAATGCAGTAATATGGTATAATTAACGGTGTATGCTTATTTAAGTGTTAAACCGGAGGGGATATGATAATAATTCAGCTTAAAGGCGGACTTGGAAATCAGATGTTTCAGTACGCTTTGTACAGAGCTCTCAAGAAAAAAGGAAAGACAGTTAAGATAGATGACGTAACAGGCTTTGTCAACGACAAGCTAAGAGAACCTGTTCTTCAGGGCTACGGAATAGATTATGAGAGAGCCACCAAGGATGAAGTGATTGCACTTACGGATTCCAAGATGGATATCTTCAGCCGCATCAGAAGGAAGCTCACAGGCAGGAAGACCTTCAGAATAGACGAGGAGTCCGGAAGGTTTGATCCTAAAATCCTTGAGCTTGAAAATGCTTATCTTGTTGGATACTGGCAGAGTGAGAAATACTTTGCAGATGAATCTGTACAGAATGAGATCAAAGAGGCTTTTGAGAAGAGACCTCAGGAGCTTATGAACGATACAGTAAGTTGGACGCTGCTTCAGCAGATAGAGTGCTGCGAATCGGTGAGCCTTCATGTGCGTAGGACGGACTATGTGGACGCGGAGCACATCCACATTCACAACATCTGCTCTGAGAAGTATTACAAGAACGCTATAGACAAGATCAGAAAAGAATATCCAAATGCCATGTTCTTTATCTTTACAGATGACAAGGAATGGTGCAAAAAACATTTCAAAGGCCGCTGCTTTAGTGTAGTTGAGCTTGAAGAAGGCTCTAAGACCGATATTGCGGAGATGATGCTTATGAGCAGATGTAAGCACCACATAATCGCCAACAGCTCTTTTAGCTGGTGGGCAGCATGGCTTAACGATGCACCTGAGAAGCTTGTTATCGCACCCAGTAAGTGGATCAACCATAAGGATATGGATGATATTTATACTGAGCGCATGGTAAAGGTGGAAATCTGACGCATTTTGCCAAGAATATATTTGAGCCATATATACCTGGTTTAATATTTTTTGAATATATATAGAAATACAGAGAGATATACATAATATGAGTAATACAGACAACAAGAAAAAAGTAAGTCTTTTTGCAAAGCTAAATTATATTTTTGATAAAAAACAAAAGGGACAGTTAGGAATACTAGCTGTCCTTATAGTCATTGGGGGTATTCTGGAGACAGGCGGTGTTGGAATGGTGGTTCCTGTCATGAAAATGCTTACTAATCCTAAAAGCATATATAAAAAGATTGCTAAGTTTGATTTTTTAAAGGATCTTGTAGAAAGATTTAATCTTGGAATTGAGCATAAGAACAATCTTATTATGCTTATGCTTGTAACGCTGATCATTTTTTTTGTAGTTAAAAATCTATATCTTTTGTTTCTTATCTACAAGCAGAACACGTTCATTACCAGAGCAAGAAATGACATGATCAGCAGGGTTATGAGAGAGTTTCTCAACAGGCCTTATGAGGATTATCTCGGCGCTGATATTCCTACTGTTTTCAGAATTACAGACAGTGATATTCCCAAGACATTTACACTAATGCTGTCAATTCTGTCTTTGACAACAGAGGTAGTTGTAACAGTATGTCTTAGTATTGTGGTACTTATAATCAATTGGAAGATCACTGTCCTTATGGCTATCGTTTTCTTCATCATTACTTTACTTATCACCAAGGTATTAAAGCCAAGACTTAACAGAATCGGACGAGAGAATCAGGAGACTCAGTCGAGGATCGCCAAGTGGAGAATTCAGGCTATTTATGGTCTTAAGGACGTAAAGGTCCTCAACAGGCACGATTTCTTTATCCGCAATTATTATGAGTCCGGTAAGGTTGGCGCGGACATTGCAAGAAATTACACTGTTATGAACAATATTCCCAGACTCCTTATCGAGACTATGTTCATAGTTGTGGTATTTTCATATATTCTTGTTTATATTATGGGAGGCGGACAGACAGACGCTCTTATGACGGAGCTTACTGCAATTGCGGTAGCAGCTCTGAGACTTATGCCCTCAGTAAACAGGATAAATACTTATCTTACAGAGATCGCATATAACCAGTTCAGTCTTGATTTTGTATACAACAATCTGACAGAATCCATGAAGATGGACAAGGCAATGAGGGCTGAGAGAGCAGCAATTGCTGGTCCTGCTCTTCATTTAGAAAAAGAGATTGAGATAAAAGATATTACTTTTGCATATCCCGACGGAGATACCAATATCTTCACCGATGCCAATATGGTTGTTCCTAAGGGCAAATCTGTAGGTATCATGGGACCTTCCGGTGCAGGAAAGTCTACAGTGGTTGATATTATTCTTGGTCTTTTGCATGTTCAGAAGGGTGAGATTCTCTGCGATGGCAGCAATATCTTTAGTAATTACGATTCCTGGCTTGCACAGATAGGATACATACCTCAGTCAATTTATCTGGTTGATGAATCTATAAGGGAGAATATCGCTTTTGGTATTGATGCAGATGAGATAGATGACAATAGGATCTGGGAGGTTATGGAAGAAGCTCAGCTTGCTGACTTTGTTAAGACTCTTCCCGAGGGACTTGATACTAAAATCGGTGACAGAGGCGTAAGGCTCTCCGGCGGTCAGAGACAGCGTATCGGTATTGCAAGAGCTCTTTATCACAACCCTGAGATTCTTGTATTTGACGAAGCTACGAGCGCTCTTGATAACGAGACAGAGGCAGCAGTTATGGAGGCCATCAACAGCTTCCACGGCAAGAAGACTATGATCATAATTGCACATAGACTCAATACAATTGCGGGATGCGACATCATCTATGAAGTTAAGGATGAGAAAATAAAAGAGACTACACTCGATGGTAGAACGATAATACAGTAGAACAAAATATGAGCACTTGATGTTTGATTTGAGAATAATGAGAATATGATAGGAACAGAGTTTATCCCGGGATTTGGCCTGGGCAATCAATTATTTTTTTATATAGTTACGCGATGTATGGCGGCCGAGAAGGGTGTTGATTTTGGTTTTATAAATCCCGGTCAGGTGGGCAATGTCTTTCATTCTCAGAAGGGTATGTACTTCATGGATATTGACATGGGCACTGAGATACCGGCGGAGGATAAGAGCAAATACACCATCTTTAATGAGCAGGATGACAGGCTCTACATGGGTAATTCCAGGCATGATATGAATAACGGCTGTTATGTCAGCGGAGCAGACAAGAGACTTTTTGATATCGAAGACAACACGCTTATATACGGCAATCTTCAGGATGAGAGTTACTTTGAGAAATACAGAGACAGTATTAAGGACTGGCTCAAGGTTAAACCTGAAGCGGAATCCTATGAATATACTGCTGACGATCTGTGTATCATCAATATTCGAGGCGGAGAATATACCAACCATCCGGAGCTCTATCTTGATAGAAAATATTTCCTTAATGCCATTAAGCACATGAAGGAAATAAATAAGAATATGAGATTCATGGTGGTTACTGAGGATGAAGAAGCTGCAAGAAAGGTTCTTCCCGAGTATGAATGCCATCACTTTGATATGGGTAAGGATTATGTGACCATAAAGAATGCCAGATATCTCATTCTTTCAAACTCATCTTTTTCTATCATGCCGGTTCTTTCAAGCACGGAGCTTAAGTATGCGATTGCTCCCAAGTACTGGGCAAGGCACAACATATCCGATGGTTTCTGGTCTTCGGAGCAGAATATATACAGCTTTCTGCATTATCAGGACAGAAAGGGCAGGATCTTTGAAGCGGACGAATGCAGGAAAGAACTTGAGGATTACAAGAAGAGATCAAGGCTTTATGCACGCAGGAATATTAAACCCGGCAAGTTAAGGCTCTTTTGCCAGATTATACGCAGAAAGTGCCTGTACGGTGTCTTTTACCTTAAGAAGATTGTTCGCAGTCTTGAAAAGAGAGTCGGAATAATAAAGAAATTTGAGTATTGAGAAATAGAGAGTTGGACAAAGGAATGTCTTTTGTCCGGTCAGGTGAATAAAATGGAAAAGAAGATAAAGCTCCCGCAGGTTACTCTATGTGCCATGACAAGTGTCAATGTTTATGAGACAGTACAGGCGCTTAAGTACAGCATGAGGGAGATCGAGTTTGGTGATGTGGTTCTGGTATCGGATAAAAAGCCTTTTTACCTTCCGAAGAACATCAGATTCAGCTACACATCCAAGCTTGATAGTATCGATAAATTCAATTACAAAATGGTCTATGAGCTTAAAGACCACATAAATACAGATTTTGTGCTGCTTGTTCACGCAGACGGATTTGTTATTCATCCGGAGAACTGGAATGATGAGTTTCTTAAATATGACTATATCGGTTCTCCATGGCCTCTTCCCAAGAATGATTATGCCTACAGAGACAGCAAGGGGAATATCTGCAGGGTTGGAAACAGTGTATCCATAAGGTCCAAGAGACTTCTGGAATTTCCTGCAAAGCATGATCTTCCGTGGGTTACAGTGGATGATGGCTTTTACAATGAAGATATTTTTATCTGCTGTCATTCCAAGAATGCAATGGAAGAAGAGGGCATGAAGTGGGCGCCTTTTGAGCTAGCGCTTACTTTTGGAAGAGAACATCCACTTCCTGAGAATAAAGGTATCGAACCTTTTGTTTTTCACAAATGGTGGGGCGAAAACGCGAATTATCCAAGGTTCTACAGTCCAAAGAAGAGATTTAAGATGGCGGTCAGACCATTCCTTTTTTGGAGAAAAACAAAGAAATGGAAAGAGGAGCATAATATTACATGATTTTTACCATCATAGTACCGGTGTGCAATGGGGAGAAATTTTTGAAAGAAGCAGTTGACTCTGCTCTTTCTCAAAAAGTGCATAGTGGCGATGAATTTGAGATTATCCTTGTGGAGAACGGATCAACCGATGATACGCCAAGAATCTGTGATGATTATGCAGCTTCATATGATAATGTGAGTGTTATCCATGAAGGCAGGATAGGACTCTATCAGGCCAGACAAGAGGGTATCAAGATCGCGAAGGGAGATTATATCCTTGCACTTGATGCGGATGATAAGTTAAAAGAAAACCTCCTTCAGACCATCGGAACTGTCATCAGGGAGTATTCGGAGAAGGATACAGCATATGGCGGAAACTCACAGCCGGATCTTATTTTCTACAACGCAGCAGCTATGGATGAGCCTGAGCGCAAGCTTAAACCTCTTTATTTTATAGAAGGTAAGCTTTATACCGGAAATGAAATAGATATTTTCAGAAAGATGGTAGTTCAGAGCGATAAGCTTAATGCAATGTGGATCAAATGCATACGTAGGGATATAGCCTATATAGATACCAGGATTGAGGGGCTTAACTACGGAGAAGACTTGTATCAGACTGCTGAGTATGTGGACAGAGCTTCGGGGATAGCTTATATAGACAAGGCACTGTATCTGTACAGAAGGAGCGGTGCTAGCCTTACATCCAGCTATAACAAGGCCTTCCTTGATAATCAAAAGCTTGTCTGGAAAAAAATCGATGGGCTTACTAATAAGTGGCAAGAGGACGTTTCCTATCTCAATGAGAGAAAGGCGCTAACCTGTGCTATTGCCATAGCCAGAATAATCTATTCTTCGCTCTCCTTTAGTGAAAAGAGAACTAAGCTAAAAGAACTTTTTGATGATCCTTTTTACAAAAGATTTTCTGTATTTGAACTTCCGGAGTGGGCACCCATCGAGGATGTACACATACATGAGATGGTATACGGAGGCGGACCGGGAGCGATGCTAAGGATCCTTACCGAAGCAGCCAAACATGATATGAAGGTTGCTATAAAGAAGCTTATCAGAATTTAAAGCAAAGGAAGTCTATAGTTTAATTAGGCGTTTTGCTGACTATAAAGAGGTTATTATGGTATACGATCTCATACCGTTTTTTAATGAACTGGATATTTTAAAGCTTAGGCTGGGCATTCTGTCACCCTACGTAGACCGCTTCATCATCGAGGAATCTACAATGACTTTTTCCGGGGAAAAGAAAGAGCTCTGCTTTGAAAAGAACAAAGAACTGTTCAAGGACTATCTTGATAAGATCACATATATAGTTGTCGATGACACTCCGGTAGATGCCAAGTCTCACGAGAGAGATTATTTCCAAAAGAATCGTCTCATAGAGGGACTTAAGGAAGTAAGAGCTACAGAGGATGATGTGATCATCTTCGGCGATGTGGATGAGATTCCTAATCCTTCGGTTCTTACTAAGATAATAGATAACTTTGATAAAAATAAGGTTTATCATCTTGCACAGAGAAATTTTTATGTGTATATGAACAACGAGGAGAAATCCGGAACACTTAAGTCAATTACAGGAGAGTTTCCTGATGTTCCGCAAGCTGACAGAAAGTGGCTTGGAACCAAAATTACTTCCATTAAGAATATCCCTGAGGAAGGAATTGTAAGGCTTCGCGATCTCATAGCCGTAACTGATGAGAGGTCTGTGAGAGTAGCTGATGGGGGCTGGCACTTCGGATACATGGGAGGCTACAAGGAGAGTAATCCTGCCAAGAGGATCGGCGTCAAAGTCAAAGCTGCTGCTCATCAGGAGTACAACGACAGAGAGGTTCTTGCTGAGACTATGGACCATCTGATATTGGGACAGGATATTTTTGGAAGAAACGCAAGATTTGAGAGGGGAGAAGTGGATGATACTTATCCTACATATCTTCTTGAGCATCTTGATGAATACAGACATCTTGTTATGCCGAGGATCACAGCTCTTTCCAAGTGCTATCACTACGTAGATATCACGGCCGGAAGATTTATGAGAAAGGCCATACATAAGGTAAAGAGAATGATCGGAGCCGGTAGCCGCTGATGAGGCAAGAGGACTTCGGATTAGTAAAGAAAGGATAATTGTAGAGCACAGTGAACTTCCTTAAGATAGATGATGAGAAACGCGCAAAGCTTTGCAATTTAATATTTTATGTAGCTCTGACGATCGAGCTTCTTCTTATGATCTATGAGAAGAGCGATTTTCCGGATCCCGGGAGCTATATTTCTGTTTTTAATGGTTCATTTTACGGATATGTTTTCAGAGGAACCTTTGTTTTGGCTCTTGCCGCTGTACTTCTCATGAAGCATAACAGGCGGGAATGGATCATACTTGCAGCAGTTTTTGTATTTACATTTATCTGTTACAGGATATCAGGCAAGAACGACCTTCTAAGGCTCTTTGCTTTCATGGCGGCAGCCAGAGACATAGATCTTAAGAAAGTGATGAAATACATTTTCTTTGTATCACTGGCGGGTTTTGCGCTGATAGCTCTTTTGTCCGTTATAGGAGTTGTGGGAGATATCAGTCTTACAACAGACTTTGGAAGAGATATTGAAAATGAGCGCAGATATGTGTTTGGCTTTGGCCATCCTAATACACTGTACGGCTGTATTTTTTCACTAAGTGCAATGTGGATGTGGCTTTATGGCAAGAAGTCAGGAATTATAAGATGGCTGTTGGCTTTGATTTTTAACATAGTGATATGTCTTTTATCCAAATCCAAAACAGCCCTTGCCATATGCATTCTCATGTTTGCGACAGGGCTTGTGGTGCGTTATTGGAATAAGATCGCAGAATGTAGGATAATATATATATTGACTGCACTTGTGACACCGGTATTTTGCGTGGCGTTCTCAGTTTGGTCTGCCTGTGTCAGTTACATACCAAGGTATCATCAGGAAATGAAGTGCCATAATTTCATTTCGGCGATCGATGAGCTTTTGACTAACAGGATTCACGATCTTTACAGAGGAAATGAGAGACATGCCGGCGCTATAGAGACCTGGAAACTTTTCTCTGACAGGTTGAGTGAAGAGACTTTTGATATGGGCTGGGTAAGGCTATTTTACTGGTATGGAATAATACCGGCTGTTATTATAAGTCTGTTTGTATTACTTTTAATATACATTTGCTATAAGAAAAAAGACGCTATGACACTCGTGCTTATACTGTCACTTTCAATTTACACGATTGTTGAAGCGACGTTTGTATCAAGATTTATCGGAAGACTATTTATATTCCCGATAGCTGCAGTATATCTGTATGATCTTCTTAAGAAGAAATCTGATATTGAAACGTAAGGATGGGCAATTGTCCATAGAATGAGATGATATGAAGGAGGCCCCAGATGCCTGATAGGAACAGAAAGAGAATATTTTATGCACTTGTATTTCTGGCATTTTTATCTGTAACTGTATATACGTTCCTTACACCTCTTATGGCTGACGACATTATCTATGGTGATAGAGTAGCGCAGGAAGCCAAGAGCTTTTTTGACCTTTTTAAGCTTGAATATGAGCACTATATGACTCACACGGGCCGAAGTGTTGCACATTTTATTCTCAGAGTCTTTCTATATATAGGCTCCAAAGGCTTATTTAACATTATCTGCGGAATTGTATTTGCTATTCAGTCGCTCCTTATATACGTAAATATTGATAACAGAAGAAAGTACGACATCAGGATGTACAGTCTGGTTGTTCTGTTTTTGTGGTTCTTCGATCCCACAATGAGCAACTCTGTATTTTGGATGGACGGCGCCTGCAATTATCTTTTCACGACGACAATAATACTAGCTTTTATTACAATCTACAGGAAAAAGCTACAGCGTGATGTTCCGGAAAAGCCCGTAACAGCAGTATGGATGTTTATCTTTGGACTATTGGCGGGCTGGTGCAATGAGAATACTTCGGGAGGTGCTATTCTCTTTGTGCTGATCATGCTCTATCTTAAATACAGAGAAAACAAGGGCTTTGGATTTATTAAGCCCTGGATGGTCACAGGACTACTTGGTGCTGTATTAGGTCTTGCTATCATGGTGCTTGCGCCGGGCAATTGGAGCAGAGTGGAAGAAACAGGAGAATCTCATACCGGACTTCTTGGTATGGGAGCAAGATTCCTTAAGATTACTCTTAATATAAAAGAACATTATCTTATTCTTATACTTGTGTTTGCAGTTTTGCTGGTTATCATTGCATACATGATGTCTTCCAAGAGCAAGTTTTTTGAGACTACGGCATATATGCGAATTATGGGCCTTATTTCTCTTGTAACAGCTTATGTTCTAATAGCTGTACCTGATTCACCACAACTGCGATCACTTTATGGAGCAAGTATCATATTGATGATTGCTGTACTTAACGGGATAGCAGTTGTCACAAACACCGTTATGCTTGATGACAGAAATGCAGTTCCGCAGGGTATCGTGCAGGTCTTTGTTACATCCTGCGCAGTTGTGATGGGCATATTGTTTGTATTTACTTATATTGAACAGGGTGCTAATCTTGCCAGGATCAAAAGAGAATTTGATGAAAGAGATGCTTATCTGGCAGAGTGTGCACAAAAAGGCGAAGAAGATGTTACTGTACCCATGCTAAGACCCGGGTGGGAGAACAGATTCAGCGCGGCATATGATTTTGACGTAAAAGAGGATGATCCGGAAGATTGGATTAATGAAACCTATAGATGGCACTATGGTTTGGAAAGTGTTAACGGCGTGCCAAGAGAAGGTTGGGACAAATATTGAGTAATAAGAGTGAGATACTTGTCAGCATTATAATACCTGTTTATCAGGCAAAAGACACACTAAAAGAGTGTGTCTTATCTTGTTTGAATCAGAAGGATATTAATGAGGACGAGCTCGAGATCATTCTGATAGATGACGGCTCCACGGACGGAAGTGACAAGATATGTGACGAACTGTCAGAGGAATATTCAGGCAGGGTATGTGCCTATCATATTCCAAACGGCGGAGTATCCAACGCAAGAAATCTTGGCGTGGAGAAAGCAAAGGGAAGATATATCACCTTTGTGGATTCTGATGACAAGGTTTTGGAAGACTACCTTGAAAATATGCTGAGAGTCTTGGATGATGCCACGGTGCTTGTTGATGAAACAGGTTTCGATGTAGGAAGCGGCAAACTTAGCGGTTATCAGTATTTGGAGAACTATCTCATAACGGGAAATTCTCATGTCTGGGGAAAGCTCTTTTTATTAAAGACAATACAGGATAACAGCATTAGATTTAAGGACAGCCTTACCATTGGTGAAGACCTGCTGTTTCTTATGGATCTGGCGCTTTCTCAGGGTAAGGACCATACGATCAAGTGTATTGATAAAAGAGATTATATCTATACAGATAATGAAAACGGCGCCATGAAAACTGCTTTTAAAGAAAGCTTTCTGGACCAGCTCACATGCTGGAAGCTTGCGGAAGAGCGGCTTGTAAGCGCCGGCAAATATGTATCCAGATACGCTCATGTAAGCCTTGGAGTATCGCAGATCCTCACAGCGCTACTAGTCATAGGAAAGGTGGCGGTTCTTGATGAAGCAGAAAGAGACAATGACCTTGCACGGCTTGCAGTAGATGAATCCGGTAAGCAGATCCGACATGCTCTCAAGACAAGAGGCGTATTTGCGGGACTTTCTATGGGGCATAAGCTTAAAGTTATGATCTTCCGCTTTAATCCAGAGCTTTATCTTAAGATATACGGTAGTTACAAGCGCGGTTGATATAAATGAGATTTACTTCAAAAATCAAAATTATAAAAATGCGATGGGAACGGACCGAAGATGACAAGTATGAATTTCAACAGACCTATAATTTTATATATGCATGCAGGGAGCGGTAATCACGGCTGCGAAGCTATCGTTAACACAACAGTTAAGAAGATAGTAGAGGGAAGAAGACAGCAGGGCGCGGATACCAAGCTTCCTTTGTTTGTTGTGACCAACAGTGCCAAAGAGGACAGACAGTATTCTTTGGGCAAATTGGAGCAAGAGGGACTTTGCACCATAGTTGAAGAAAATCATATAGACAGAAACTTTTTTGACCATGTCTTTTACTATATCTACAGAAAGCTCACAGGGGATGAGGAATCTTTTTTACGATACAGATTCAAGGATGCCTTTGAAGCTATGAAAAAGGCTGTTGAAACTTGCCCTGACTGGGATGAGAGGCTAAGACCACTGGCGGTATCAATAGGCGGTGATAACTACTGCTATCCTGAGATGGTCTCGGACCTTATACTTGCCCACAACGTATTTTTGGAGAGGGGCTTTGAGACAATTCTGTGGGGCTGTTCTGTTGAACCTGATTCTCTTGAGGATAAGAACCTTCTGGATGACATGAATGCGTTTGATACCATCTATGCAAGAGAGTCCATTACTTACAATGCGCTTAAGGATGCCGGAGTTGCAAAGGATATGCTTTTTCTTGAAAAGGATCCGGCTTTTGAGCTTGTGACTACTAAGCCTAAGGATTTTGATACAAAGGTAAAAGAGGGATTTAAACCCGGTAAGACCATAGGCATCAACCTTAGTCCCATGGTGCAGGACAGGGAGACTACCCCCGGTATCACCATGAAGAATTACAGGAACTTTATTGATAAAATACTTGAGACTACAGATCTTAATATAGCCTTGATCCCACATGTGGTGTGGCCTTCAAATGATGACAGGAAACCGCTGTCTGAGCTCTTTTCACAGTACAAGGATACCGGAAGAGTTGTCATGATAGATGATTGCCCTGCAGAGGAGCTTAAGGGATATATTTCCAAGTGCTGTTTCTTCATAGGAGCGAGAACACATAGTACTATCGCGGCTTACAGCAGCAATGTGCCAACCCTTGTGATCGGATATTCCGTCAAGAGCAGAGGCATTGCGACAGATCTTTTTGGAAGTTATGATAATTACGTTCTTCCTGTTCAGGAGCTGAAAGAGGAAGATTCACTTATTAAGGCGTATGAGTATTTGAAAGAGAGAATGGCATGATAATCATTCAGATTGCAGGCGGTCTGGGAAACCAGATGCAGCAGTATTCACTATACAGAAAGCTTGTCTCTTTGGGCAAGGAAGTAAAGCTTGATCTTTCCTGGTTTGCGGAAGATATACAGAAGAACATGCTGGCCAAAAGAGAGTTTGAACTTCCTCTTTTTAAGGGACTTCCCTATGAAGTTTGTACAGATGAGGAGAGGGACCGCTTTCTTAAGCTGACGCCATTTCAGAGATTTGCGGGGAAAGTTCAGAAGAAGCTTGGTCAGTCAGACACTTCCAATCCCAATGTGTTTGAAGAGAGCAAGATGTATGACGATAGGGTTTTTGAACTTGAAGATAAGTATGTGACTGGATATTTTGCCTGCCAGAAATACTACGGCGATATAATGCCGGAACTTAGAAAGCTCTTTGTTTTCCCCAAAAGTGATGATGCAGAGCTTGAAAAGAAAAACAGCGAGCTTGCGTCTAAGATGGACAGTGAGAATTCTGTGAGCGTTCATATAAGACGAGGGGATTATCTTGATCCCTCAAATTTTGAGATACTTGGTAATATTGCAACTGATGAGTACTACAAGGGCGCAATGGAATACTTTGAGAAGAAGTATCCGGACGTTCATTTCTATATTTTTACCAGCGACCACGAATATGCAAGAGAGCACTACAGCGATGAGTCCAAATATACTTTGGTTGATTGGAACACAGGCAAGAACAGCCTGTACGATCTTATGCTCATGAGTCATTGCATGGGCAATATCTGTGCCAATTCTACTTTCAGTTTCTGGGGCGCAAGGCTAAACGGAAGGCCGGATCATGAAGTTATCCGCACTTACAAGATGAGAAATAATCAGCCTGTCAATCCGCAGATAATGCATGATTACTGGAAAGACTGGATACTAATGGACAACGAAGGAAATATTATTTAATGGGAAGAGTTCAGGCAGCTAAGAAGAATATAATATTTGGGACTGTGGGAAAGATAGCGACACTTGTCTTACCCTTTATTCTGCGTACTCTTTTCATCGTTGATATGGATAAATTTCTTGGTATAAACAGTCTATATACCGAGATTCTCTCGTTCCTTAATATGGCAGAGCTTGGAATCGGAACGGCGATCAATTTTAGCCTTTACAGACCGGTTGCAAGGGGAGAAAAAGAAAAGATCAAATCCTACATGCAGCTTTATAAGAAGGCGTATTATTACATAGCGCTTGTCGTTACTGTAATGGGCCTTGCGTTGGTGCCTTTTCTTGATAGGATCGTCAATCAGCCTGCAGATATGCAGATTGCCCATAGAGATATCATTCTCTTTTATCTGATCTTTCTCTTTAACACTGTAAGCTCGTATTTTGTGGCATATAAATACAGTCTCGCCAATGCAGAGCAAAAGAACTATATACAGGAGAATGCATATAACGGAACAAAGATAATCTCTGTGATATTCCAGATCATTGTAGTTGCACTTACAAAGAACTTTTATTTTTTCCTTATAACGGATGCAGTGATCCAGCTTATACAGAAGATTATTATTTCCAAATATCTTGATAATAAATATCCTCTTTTAAAAGAAAAAAATGTTGAGAGGCTCAGCAAAGAAGAGGAAGATACTATATGGACCAAGACTAAGGCTCTTATATTGCATAAGGTCGGAGATGTATTTAGGCTTCAGACGGATGCGATCATCATATCCAAGATACTTGGAACGGACAAGGTCGGTTATGTCAGTATGTATACCCTGATCGTGGTGTCTGTTTCGGGAGTTGTTGATACGCTGTTTAATTCTCTTACCACAAGCTTTGGTAATCTTATTGCTACTGAAAACAGTGAAAAGCAGTACAGCATGTTCAAGATATACAGGTTTGTGGCTGCCTGGATTTACGGATTTGCGGGCGTTGGATTCATGCTTTTGTTGACACCGCTTGTTGAGATATGGACTAAAAATGCCAAGGGCACTTTGTGGAATCCGGCCTGGCTGTTGGCGCCGCTTGCGGTCTTTCTTTATATCACGGACTTTTATTTTAAGGGTGAGAGAAAGGTTCTCGTTAACTTTAAGACTGCGGCCGGTGTGTTTGAGCAGGATAAGTACCTTGCGCTTATTCAGGGCATCGTTAACTTAATCCTTTCAATCTGGCTTGCCATAGCGTGGCGTGATATACCGACTATCTCAGGTATAGCCGGTGTCTATGTCGGAACGGTAGTATCCGGACTTATAGCCAATATCACAAAGCCAATAATTATCTACAAGGCGTGCTTTAATAAAAATGCTTGGAGTTACTTCGCTGACTCTTTCAAATATCTTGCATCTTTGATCGCAGTCTTGGCAGCATGTTATGCTATTCAGAGACGTGTTATGCCTGTAAGCAATATACCGGGGTTTATTGCGATGGTATTTATCATCACTGTTTTATTTAATGGCGTATATCTTCTTCTGTACGGAAGAAGTGAAGAGTTTAAGTATCTCGTAGGCAAGATAAAAAACAGAAAGACACCGTAAATATGTGACTGAGGAGGCTGGTTATATGGATAATTCTACATATTTCAAAGCCATAAAAGAAACTGTAAAACAGCTTGAGAACATCATGAAGGTCAGCATAAAAGACAGAGCGAAGGATTCTGTCAAAAAGGCTATGGGACGATCTGTTCGCACGAACGATCCTCTCTTTTGGCCTGCAGGTATGTTGATGTTGGGACTTGTGTCCGCTTCGGAGTATCTGGATACATTTGATGATGCCAAGGTGTTTGGTGATAATAATGCGGAACAACATATTGATGCACAGTTTGCACCGGGGACAGCAAAGGACGCTATTTCTCCGGGATTTCAGGCGGATATGAACAGGGCAGCACAGCTCAATGAAGAAATTGAGAAAGTCCTTTCAAAGCATGCAGACCTCTGGTTTTACAGATATAAGGGACAGATTGAGTATGTAGACGATGCCCTCGCAGGATATTGTTTTCTTAAGATGTACAAAAGAACGGGCAATCAGAAGTTTCTTGTGCCCGCAAGAGCAATCTGCGAATATATTATTAAGACACCCAGAGATGAAGCCGGTTCTGTGATTTATAATGCATCTCGCGGTGGCAAGATAATCTTTGCAGACGGTGTGGGACAGGTTACCATGTTTACATCGGAATATGGCAAATACAATATTCCCAGGAACAATAAATCAGAAGAGTCCATGACAGGAGACGTAGTCAATTCCCTTGCTAATGCCTTTGGCGGAGTGCTTGATAAGGTTGTGGGAAAATCTGAGGAACTGCCAAGTCTAAAGGAACTGGAGACAGCTCTTTTGGCCAATTATTATAAATTTGGCAGGGATGAAAAGAGCGGGCTTATCTATCATGGATATGAGTTAAAAGAGAAGGTGAGCTACGTAGTTGACGGCGATGATAATGAGCAGCAGCGTAGACACATAGAGTGTTATCCTGAAAAGAAGGGACTCATGTGCTGGGGCAGAGCCTTCGGATGGCTCCTCATGGGACTTTCTGCAGCTTCTGATAATAGAGCGTGGTTTGAGGAATTGTGCGACAAAGCGCTGGAATATCAAAGAGATGACGGAGGCTGGAGCTGGCAGCTACAGGCAATTGACGGACATATAGATATGTCAGCAACAGGAATGATCGCGTATTCAATCGCATCAGGGCTTAGGAACAATGCTTTCTCAGAGGATAAGGCAGATGCAATGAAGGCTGCCGTTAAGAAGGCCGAAGCCTGCATGCTTTCTCATATATCAGAGGGACTTGTTACCGATGCACTCAGCTCATGCGACGACTTTGGCGTGCACTATCAGACCTATGGCCAATATCCATGGGGACAGGGCGCCGTGCTTGCAGCGCTGTCGCTGTGGAGAATTGCGGAGTGAAGTATTTATTGGCGTTTGAAAATTCTCATTGCGCTTGATATTGACATAGCCGAACGACTATATTTATAATAAGAATACATAAATATAGCTGTTCGGCTATATTTTTCTTTTCAATAGTTTGTTATAGCCGTACGGCTATGGAAGAGGAATCCGGAATGAAAGTATATGATACAGCTGAATTTGGAAAGATTATAAAAAAACGCCGGAAGGCACTTGGCTATACGCAGAAGTATTTAAGCGACTTTACGGGATTCAGCGCAAGTTTTATTTCCGACCTTGAGAACGGAAAGCCCACCGTTGAATTTGGCAAGGCGCTTAAGATTGCCAATCTGTTGGGAATGGATCTGATCATGGAAGAGAGGGGAAAGACTTGAGAGATGTGGCAAAAAATAAAAAACACTATGGCATTATGATCATATGAAATGCCATAGTGTTATTTTTGATTATAAGAGTATTATTTAGCAACGGCCCATGTAACTCCGTACATCTGCTCCATGAGCTTTCTAAGTTCGTCTTTCATCTTGTCGCAGGCGCTGGCTTCGTCCATAAAGTCTATCTCGCCGATGCGATCTTTTTTATCCTGGAAAAAAACTGCCCATCCGTTCTTGGTCTTATCAAGGCAGATCCTGTTCTTGTGATGTCCGCCGACTTTGTATAATTTAGAAGGAACGAGATGCTCCTTTAAAAACTTTTTAAGCTCTTTGGTATTCATATTTGCCTCCCCATGTTTTCTAAGAAAAACACAACGTAGTTTTTAATACTACATGTAATATAACACATAACTACATAGAAAACAACAGGGATAATAAACATTTATATCAATGTCCGGGGCCTTTTCCCATTACGTGTTCATGGTTTGTTGCATTGACTGAGCTTGCAGTAAGGCTGCCTTCTACATCTTCGCATGTAAAAGTATAGGTCTCACCAAGAACAAGGTCGGATGAAGAATAAATTATGCTATCAGCATTTTTGATCAGTGTAATCTGAGCAACAAGGTTACTCTGGCTGTCAGTTATAGTGACGATGCTGCCTTTTTCAAGAGCTTCGTCAAATACATAGGTAAGAGACTGTTGCTCGGAAGATTCATCAGCAATTTCAAGCATACCGGACAATCCGATAGATGTAAGTGTACCGCCGTTTATAACAAATATTCCGCCGTCTTCGCTGCCAACATCAATAGAGGCGTTTCCATCGTTGGAAGGTCCGTCCACATATACTTCTCCGCCTGATATCGTAATGTTCATGTTGGAGTCCAATCCATCGCCCTCAGAGTTGACATAGAGGGAACCACCACTGATTGAGATATAGGGCTCTATCTTTTTGCTGGATGCATTTAGTCCGTCATCGGTTGAGGTGACACTCACTTCTCCGCCGGAGATATCTATAATAGCTCCTTCAAGACCTTCGCAGCAGTCTGTGATATTAACGATACTTCCTGTGATACTCAAGGTATCATCTGCGTGGATGGCATCATCGCTTGACGAGATCTCAATAGTGCCGCCCTTTAAATTCATATCGCCGTCTGAATGAAGAGCATCATCTGCGCTGTCTATGGTAATGGAGGCATCTCCAATAGTAAGTGTATTTTTGGCCTTGAGAGCCTTTCTGCTCACACCGTCAGACTTTTTGGAGCTGTCAGAAGCAGATGAAGAATCTGCGGCAGAATCCTGAGGAATGTCAGGTTTTTCGCCTGAAGCCCCAAATGCAGCGTCAGGAGGCATATCAGGTTTTTCGCCAGATCCACCAAAGGCTGCGTCTGCAGGCGGCTCTTTTTGCCCATTATCATCTTTAAACCCGGCCATTGACTGCGTCTTTTTTTCCACAGAGGCAGAGCCTTGGCCTGTGGTTATATTAAAGGTTCCTCCATCTATAGTAAGATCACCGTCTGCCTGAACAGCGTCTCCCACAGTTACAAGATCGTACTGACCTGAGGTGATGTTGATGTCATTGGTTGCTTTGATACCGTTGTTAGTAGTTGTAACATTAAGAACGACATCGGAAAGATAGAGGGAATCCCTTGAATGAATACCATTTCTAAGATAACCGAATACGCTTAAAACTCCGTTACCGCTGATTGTCAGATTACATTCTGAAACCAAGGCGCCTTTCTTGGTAACAGCTAGGCTTGCGCTACTTGAAGAACTGTCGCCCGCTTCGTCGGAAGTACTGCCGGGGGCATAAGTTGCAGCTTCAAGTGCGCTTTCATATGTACCGATCTCT
>JAEEXE010000036.1 GCA_016291375.1 Butyrivibrio sp. | reverse complement strand
AGGCTGTTGTCGTTCGTACTGTTAAAGAGACACGTCGTAAGGACGGTTCCTACATCAGATTTGATGAGAACGCTGCTGTTGTTATCAATGAAGATGGTACGCCTAAGGGAACACGTATTTTTGGACCCGTAGCCAGAGAGCTTCGTGAGAAGAAATTCATGAAGATCCTTTCTCTTGCTCCGGAAGTATTATAAGGAGGCGCCCATATGTCAACATGTAAGATAAAGAAGGGCGATACAGTTAAGGTTATCGCCGGAAGAGAAATCGGCAAGGAAGGCAAAGTTCTTTCTGTTGATGCTAAGAACGGTAAGGTTGTTGTAGAGGGTATCAATAAGGTTACTAAGCATGAGAAGCCTTCTGCAAAGAACCCTAACGGAGGAATTGTAGAGAGCGAAGCTGCTCTTGATATCTCAAACGTTGTTTACCTTCTCAAGGGCAAGCAGCCTACCAGAATCGGCTTCAAGGTAGAGAAGGATGAGAATGGTAAGGTTGTAAAGAAAAACCGCATCGCTAAAAAGACCGGTGAGGTTATTGACTAATATTGGAAGGAGGTATTAAGCGTTGAGTAGATATAAAGATTTATACAAGAACGAGATCGTTGATGCTATGACCAAGAAGTTCGGTTATAAGAACGTTATGCAGGTTCCCAAGCTCGACAAGATCGTTGTAAATATGGCAGTTGGAGAAGCTAAGGAAAATGCTAAGCTTCTTGAGAACGCTGCAAATGATATGGCTATCATTACAGGCCAGAAGCCTATTTACACAAAGGCTAAGAAGTCAATTGCTAACTTCAAGTTGAGAGAGGGTATGCCTATCGGATGTAAGGTTACACTCCGTGGCGAGAAGATGTACGATTTCCTTGATCGTCTCGTAAACCTTGCTCTTCCTCGAGTTCGTGACTTCAGAGGAGTTAATCCTAACTCTTTTGACGGAAGAGGAAACTATGCTCTTGGACTTAAAGAGCAGCTTATCTTCCCTGAGATCGAGTATGATAAGATCGACAAGACAAGAGGTATGGATGTAATTTTCACAACAACAGCTAAGACAGACGAAGAGGCTCGTGAGCTTCTCAGACTGTTCAATATGCCTTTTGCACAGTAATTATAGGAGGGAAAGAAACACATGGCTAAATTATCCATGAAGTTGAAACAGCAGATGAAACCTAAGTTCTCTACACGTGCATACAACCGTTGTAAGATCTGTGGTCGTCCTCATGCTTATCTTAGAAAGTACGGAATCTGCAGAATTTGCTTCCGTGAGCTTGCATATAAGGGCGAGATTCCCGGTGTTCGTAAGGCATCTTGGTAATTCTGTAGTTTTAGAGTAACTTTTATTTTGTTAGGGTCATTAAGACAGAATGCTTGGCAAGCGTGCTTGTGCGCATTTGTGTCTTATGACACCGATATATTTAAACATTGCGGCTTCGTGTCTCTGCTCAATTCGGGGAGTAGTAAGGCGAAGCAAGAATAATTAAGGAGGCAATTTAAAATGGCAATGAACGATCCTATTGCAGATATGCTTACAAGAATTCGTAACGCAAATACTGCAAAGCATGACACTGTTGATGTTCCTTCTTCAAAGATGAAGCTTGCAATTGCAAACATTCTTCTTGACGAGGGTTATATTAAGAAGCTTGATGTTGTTGAAGATGGCGCTTTCAAGAATCTTCACATCACTCTTAAATACGGTGCAGACAGAAACGATAAGGTTATCACTGGTCTTAAGAGAATCTCAAAACCCGGTCTTCGTGTATACGCAGGCAAGGATGAGCTTCCCAGAGTATTAGGTGGTCTTGGTATTGCAATTATTTCTACAAACCAGGGCGTTGTAACTGATAAAAAAGCAAGAGAGCTCCAGGTTGGTGGCGAAGTTCTTGCATTCATTTGGTAAATTGGAGGTACGGGCATGTCACGAATTGGAAAAATGCCAATCGCAATTCCTGCTGGAGTAACAGTAGAAGTTGCAGAAAATAATAAGGTGACTGTTAAGGGACCTAAGGGTACCCTTACAAGAGTTTTCCCCGCTGAGATTTCTTTCTCACAGGAAGACGGTCAGATCGAAGTTAAGAGACCTGACGATCAGAAGAAGACAAGAGCTTTACACGGTCTTTCAAGAAGTCTTCTCAACAACATGGTTGTTGGTGTTACTGACGGCTTTGAGAAGAAGCTTGAGGTTAACGGTGTAGGTTACAGAGCTGCTAAGAATGGCAAGACACTCTCTCTTACACTTGGTTATTCACATCCCGTTGAACTTGCTGATCCTGAAGGAGTTGAGACAGTAGTTGAGGGACAGATAATCACTGTTAAGGGAATCGACAAAGAGGCTGTTGGCCAGCACGCTGCTATCATCAGAGAGAAGAGAGCTCCCGAACCTTATAAGGGCAAAGGAATCAAGTACATCGATGAGGTTATCAAGCGTAAGGTTGGTAAGACAGGTAAGAAGTAATTAAGATAAGGAGAGTGCAAAATGGTTAGTAAAGAATCAAGACAGAAAGTTCGTGCTAAGAAGCACATGAAGATTCGTAATCGTTTCAGCGGAACAGCTGAGAGACCACGTTTAGCAGTATTTAGAAGCAATAATCATGTTTATGCACAGGTTATTGATGATGTTGCCGGCAAGACAATTGTTTCTGCTTCAACTCTTGAAAAAGATATCAAGGCAGAGCTCAAGAATACAGACGACATTGAGGCTGCTACAAAGATCGGTAATGTTGTAGCAAAGAGAGCATTAGATAAGGGCATCAAGGCCGTTGTATTTGACAGAGGTGGATATATCTACCACGGAAAAGTAAAAGCTTTAGCTGATGCTGCCAGAGAAGCTGGCCTTGAATTCTAAGAAGGGAGAAAACACAAAATGAAGCGTACAATCGTAGATGCTAGTCAGCTCGAATTGACAGATAAAGTTGTAACCATCAAGCGTGTTACAAAGGTTGTTAAGGGTGGACGTAACATGAAGTTCACTGCACTTGTTGTTGTAGGTGATAACAACGGACACGTTGGTGTTGGTCTGGGAAAATCAACTGAAGTTCCCGACGCTATCCGTAAGGGTAAAGAAGATGCTACTAAGAACCTTATTACAGTAGCTCTTGATGAGAATAACAGTATTACACATGATTTCATTGGTAAGTTCGGCTCTGCTGAAGTATTACTTAAGAGATCACCTGAAGGTACCGGTATCATCGCCGGAGGCCCTGCTCGTACAGTATGTGAGCTTGCAGGAATCAGAAACATCAGAACAAAGTCACTTGGTTCTAACAATAAGCAGAATGTTGTTTATGCTACAATCAATGGCCTTGCTCAGCTTAAGACACCTGAAGAAGTAGCAGCTAAGCGCGGTAAGTCCGTAGCAGAAGTAACTGCTTGATAGGAGGAAAAATCAATGGCAAAGAGTAGTGAGAAAAAACTTAAGATCACATTGGTTAAGTCCACAATCGGTGCTATTCCTAAGCAGGTGGCAACAGTTAAATCAATGGGATTTAAGAAGCTTAACAGTTCTGTTGAACTTCCCGATAACTCAGCAACAAGAGGACAGATTCAGCAGATCAGACATCTTGTAAAAGTAGAAGAGATCTAATCTCAATATTACATGTAAATAGTATCCGGAGCTGCTCTATGTATACGCGAGTGGGAGATAGCGATATCAACTGCGTGTAGCGGTACGAGCTCCGGAGTTAAATGAAGGAGGAATATCATGGAATTATCCAACTTAAGACCTGCTGAAGGTTCTGTACAGAGCGATAATTTTAGAAGAGGCCGTGGTCATGCTTCAGGAAACGGTAAGACAGCCGGTAAGGGCCACAAGGGTCAGAAGGCTCGTTCAGGAGCTCCCAGACTTGGTTTCGAAGGTGGTCAGATGCCCCTTTTCAGAAGACTTCCTAAGAGAGGCTTCAAGAATATCAATCATAAGAATATCGTAGGCATCAACGTAAGTGCACTTGAAGTATTTGATAACGGAGCAGTTGTTGATGTTCAGGCACTCAAGGATCAGGGTATCATCAAGAAAGAGCTTGACGGTGTTAAGATCCTTGGAAACGGAGAATTTACTAAGAAGCTTACGGTTAAGGCTAATGCGTTCAGCGCAGCTGCAAAAGAAAAAATCGAGGCACTTGGTGGAACAACAGAGGTGATCTAATGTTTAAGTCCCTAATGAATGCATTAAAGGTCAAAGAAATAAGAGTAAAAATCCTTTTTACACTCTTGATGCTTGCCGTTATCAGATTTGGCTCTGCTATTCCGGTTCCCGGAATGAATATTGCTGAATTTCAGAGATGGTTTTCAGATTTGACCAGCGGAAATGATACTTTTGGCTTCTTGGATAGATTTACAGGTGGTTCATTTGAGAAGATGTCAATATTGGCACTCAATATAACACCTTATATCACATCATCCATCATCGTTCAGCTTCTCACTATTGCTATTCCCAAATTTGAGGAGTGGCAGAGAGACGGAGAAGATGGTAGAAAGAAGCTTACAGCGCTCACAAGATATTTCACAATAGCTTTAGCGCTCATCCAGTCTATTGCAATGGCTATTGGTTTCTACAGAACCAGAAATTTCCTTACAGTAGACAAGTCAATTTTCCTTGTAGTACAGATTGTTGCTGCACTTACAGCCGGAAGTGCATTCCTGATGTGGATTGGCGAAAGAATCACTGACCGAGGGGTTGGAAACGGTATTTCTATAGTTCTTACCATAAACATTCTTTCAAGAATGCCTAATGATATTTCAGGACTGTTCAAGCAGTTTGTATTCGGTAAGCCTATCGCAAGGGGAGTTGTATCTGCAATTATTATTCTTGCAGTTATAGTTGCAATGGTTGTATTGGTTGTTGTTCTTAATGGCGCTGAGCGTAAAATTCCTGTTCAGTATGCCAAGAAGATACAGGGTAGGAAGACCTACGGTGGAAACCGTTCGGAGATACCCCTTAAAGTCAATACAGCAGGTGTTATGCCTATTATCTTTGCAATGTCTCTTTTCCAGTTCCCGGCTCTTATTACCCAGCTTACTGGTTATAAGGGAGACGGAATCTGGGGCAAGATCATGGCATATCTTAACCAGGGTAACTGGTGTGATCCAAACCATTGGAATTATTCCATTGGATTAGTGGTATATGTCCTTTTGCTTATCTTCTTTGCATATTTCTATACATCAATTAGTTTCAATCCTATTGAGATTGCAGAGAATATGAAGAAGCAGGGCGGATTTATCCCCGGAATCAGACCCGGAAAGCCTACAAGCGAATATCTTACAAGCATTTTGAACTATATTATATTCATCGGAGCATGCGGACTCATCATTATTGGTGTACTTCCCATCTTCTTTAACGGTATGTTCGGAGCGAAGGTTTCATTTGGTGGAACCAGCCTTATCATCGTGGTAAGCGTTATCCTTGAGACCATCAAGCAGGTTGAGTCTCAGATGCTTGTTCGTAACTACAAAGGCTTTTTGGAAGACTAATTTTGTAACTTAAATAAAGAGGTACAGGGCCCGCCTTTTGACGGGTCTTGCAACCTCTTATTTCTACTTTATGAGAAGGAAACTAATTTATGAAAATTATTATGTTGGGCGCACCCGGCGCGGGTAAAGGAACACAGGCTCAGATGATCGCGGAGAAGTACAACATTCCCCACATCTCAACAGGAGATATATTCAGAGCCAATATCAAGAACGGAACAGAGCTTGGCAAAAAGGCCAAGGAGTTTATGGATAAGGGACAGCTTGTTCCCGATGAGCTTACTGTAGAGCTTTTGCTTGACAGAGTAGCTAACAAAGATTGTGAGAATGGCTATGTTCTTGATGGATTTCCTCGTACCATTCCTCAGGCAGATGTACTTGATGCTGAGCTTACAAAGCTTGGTGACAAGGTTGATTTTGCCATCAATGTAGATGTTCCGGATGAGAATATCGTTCGCAGAATGTCAGGAAGAAGAGCATGCCTTAAGTGTGGTGCTACCTATCATATTGAGCATATTAAGCCACAGAAGGACGGAATCTGCGATAAGTGCGGAAGCGAGCTTGTTCAGAGAGATGATGATAAGCCTGAGACAGTACAGAATAGACTCAGTGTATATCATGAGCAGACTCAGCCCCTTATCGATTATTATGAGAAAAAAGGTATCTTAAAGACTGTAGACGGTACAAGAGATATGCAGGTTGTATTTAACGATATCGTTAGCATTTTGAATGCGTAAGGTCTTGGTGTTAATATTATGTCTATAAGTATTAAAACTGAGCAAGAAATAGACCTTATGCGACAGTCAGGGCATCTTTTGGCAAAGGTTCATGATGAACTTCATGCCGCTCTTCGACCCGGTATCTCCACTTATGAATTGGATGAGATAGGGGAAAAGACTATCCGTGCTCTTGGCGGAATACCTAATTGTAAGAATTACGAAGGTTTTCCCGCCGCTGTGTGCATATCTGTAAACGACGAAGTCGTTCATGGAATACCAAGCAGAGACAGGATCCTGCAAGAAGGAGATATAGTTTCTTTCGACACAGGACTTATATATAAGGGGTATCATTCTGATGCGGCAAGAACTTGGGGTGTCGGCAAGATAAGTGATGAAGCGCAGAAACTCATTGATGTTACCAGAGAAAGCTTTTTTGAAGGAATTAAGAAAGCTAAAGCCGGTAACAGATTGTATGATATATCTGCTGCGATAGACGCTTATATTAAGCCTCATGGTTATGGCATAGTCAGGGAACTTACGGGCCACGGCATCGGAACAAGTCTTCACGAGGAACCAACCGTTCCAAATTACAAACAGTGGAGACGAGGAATCAAGCTTAAAAAAGGCATGACGATTTGCGTGGAACCCATGATAACAATGGGACAGCGCTATGTAGGCTGGCTTGATGATGATTGGACAGTAGTTACCGTAGACGGTTCACTTGCAGCGCATTATGAAAATACCATCGCCATCACGGATGGTGAACCGGAGATATTAACAATTATTTGAATGTAATAAGGAGATAGAAGATGTCAAAGGCTGATGTTATTGAAATCGAAGGAAAAGTAATCGAGAAGCTTCCCAATACCATGTTTCAGGTAGAACTTGAGAACGGACACGTTGTTCTTGCTCATATCAGTGGTAAGCTCCGTCAGAATTTCATCAGAATTCTTCCCGGAGATAAGGTTACTCTTGAGCTTTCACCTTATGATCTCACAAAAGGAAGAATTATCTGGAGAGATAAGTAATTTTTTGCTCGTATAAATAGTATAATATAAATATAGTTATATAGTTCTATGCCTGATTCTTGTGCGAGGACATTGATGTTACAGAAAATATTAGACAGATACTTTGATAGTGTTTCGTTCATACATCATAGCAAGAAGAGGATAGCGGAGGACAACATTCGAAATACGGGGGATCTTTTAATTTTTCTTGTATGCGTATGCCTTGTACTTCTTAGTTTATCGTTCTTGTTTTCAGGAAACTGTTCGGTTTATGTGACGCAGATAGCCCTATGTCTCATGGCTGCTGGAATAGCTTTTTTTCAGCGTGTGTTTTTAAGTAATATCACGGAGAGCTTTGTCCTTACCAGATTATATTGCTTTATATTCTATGGTTGGATAATACTTAGTTATTCTTATGTTGATATTATTCACAACACCGAGTCCAGAGGCATATTTTTTCCATGTGCCATTATCGCATTTACGGCTCTGTATATGGACAACTTTGTTGAGACAACCTGGTTTAAAGCCGTTATAACGCTTGTTTATGGAATAATGGATTACGTCGTGAGACCTACGTATGATGTCAAAAAAGACGTGATAATAGCTGTTGCGGCCGTAGTAATCTCATTCTTTTGCTATTACGAAATTATAGATCTTGCTACTGACAAGGGCGAAGACAGAAAAAGGCTCATGCAGAGAAGTACGACAGATCTTCTTACAGGGGTACTGAACAAGCTTTCTTTTGAAGAGAGATGTAACGAGTATCTTTCAGGTAGAGTTGCGGGTGCTAAATGCGTTCTCTTTATATTTGACCTTGATAATTTCAAAGAGGTCAATGATAACTACGGACATCAGGTAGGTGATAAAGTTATCAAGTCCTTTTCCAATATATTGCAGGGATATTTTCATCCGAACGATGTTATTGGCAGGATCGGTGGTGACGAGTTCATGGTCCTCGTAATGGGAGAGATGCCGGAGGGATTTGCTGAGCGCAGATGCCGCAGCGTTCTTCATGAATTTAAGACTACCAAGATAGATGACGTTTCCGGACTTACATGTAGTATCGGAATTGTTGAGGATACCTGGGGACGCAATTTTACTCAGTTGTATCATGCCGCAGATGAAGCGTTGTATAAGGCAAAAGCAGGTGGTAAAGCCAAATTCTGTATTTCAGAAGCTAAACTATAAGCTATATTACACAATTTTATATTTGTTTTATTGTACAAAAACAAGCTATGTCTTATAATTTTAAATAAAGACATAGCTTTTTTCTATGTACTTATGAGGGTTTACATATGTTTGATAGATTCTATCAGGTATACGACGGCAGCAATTATTTTATAGCTTATAATGAAAAAAAGATAGCTAACGACAATATCAAGGCTATAGTGGAGTCACCTATATTTTTGTTTATAAGTGCCTTCGCTTATTTCTTTGCATCCTGGTGTTGCGGAATAACCATCAAATTCCACGTTATGCTGTTTGTGCCCGTTCTTATAATTGCCGTAAGCTATATTGCTTATAGGCAGGTGATCCCATATATTCGCCTAAGCTTTAGCAGGGTGCGGGTCTTTTCCCTGATCTATTATGCTGTTGTATTCCTGTCGGTAGGGTTTACCGAAGCATGCAGAAGACCCGAAAAGCTGTCTGTGGTCATAGCTTTGGGAATATTCATAATTTCAACAGTCTATCTCGACTATTTTCTTAGAATGTTCTTTTACAAAATATCACTGGCTACAGTGTTCATTCTGATAGATATTGTTATAAAAAGAAGCAGAGTTGTGCTTGAAGATACGGTGCTGCTCGTTTTTACCATAGTGATATCCAGTATTTGTTATTATGTGGTAATGAGGTCTCTGACCGACAACAGCGAAGTTACAAGGGATCTGGAAAAAAAGAGTAAGGTGGATCTTTTGACAGGTCTTTTGAACAAGCAGTCTTTCGAGGAGCGTAGCAAAGAGTATATTATGGCGCGAAGCCCCAAGGCAAAAGCAACACTCTTTGTATTTGACTTTGACGATTTTAAGTATGTAAATGAAGATCACGGTCATCAGATCGGAGATGAAGCACTTAAGCGATTTGGAAGCATATTGAGGGAATATTTTCATCCAAGCGATGTTTTGGGACGTGTTGGCGGTGATAAATTCATGGTCCTTGTAATGGGTGAGATGCCTGAGAGCTTTATAGAAAAAAGATGTAAAAACATTCTGAGCGATCTTAAGAAAATGCGAATAGAAGACGCAGAGGATTTTTCCTGCAGCATAGGTATATGCGAAGACAATAATTCAAGAAGCTATGATGAGTTAAAAGAGATCGCGGGTCGCGCATTGTTCGAGGCTAAAGAGAGGGGAAAAGGCTGCTTTATAGTGAAGCACGGCTAAAAACAATACAATAAAAGACATATAATTATGGTATAATCTTGAATGACGGGAAATCGACGTCATTCAAGATTTCTTTTATGTATGGAGGATTGTTATGGGTGAAAAAAAACAGGCTATTTATGATGCAACAACGTTGGGGAAACCGAAGATGGCTCTGCTTGGATTACAGCACATGTTTGCCATGTTCGGAGCAACTATCCTGGTACCGATCCTGGTAAATGGTTATTTTCATGGGGAAGGTCTTTCGGTTCAGGTTACACTTCTTTTTGCAGGATTAGGAACTCTCCTATTCCACGTTTTTTCCAAATTTAAAGTTCCTGCTTTTCTGGGATCGTCATTCGCCTTCTTGGGCGGCTTTTCAACAGTAGCTAATCTAAATACAGGTAAATACGCAGACATGAGTTTTGGCGAAAAACTCCCCTACGCCTGCGGAGGAATTGTAATTGCGGGACTTCTTTATCTTGTGCTTGGAATTATCATAAAACTTGTGGGAGCAAAGAAAGTAATGCACTTCCTTCCGCCTGTAGTTACAGGACCTATCATCATGTGCATAGGACTTTCACTTGTTCCTTCTGCTATTTCCAATGCCTCAGCAAATGTATTTCTTGCTTTTGTTGCACTTGCTGTAGTTATCATCTTTAATATCTGGGGAAAAGGAATGTGGAAGATCATTCCAATTCTTATGGGTGTTGTTATCTCTTACGTGGTAGCGCTGATCATGCAGTTCTTTGGATTTACCAATGCTGATGGAAGTGCGATTATAAACTTTGCGCCTATTGCACAGGCAAGCTGGGTTGGACTTCCGCCTTTTGTTATTGCAAAGTTTGATGTTACATCGATTCTTGTTATGGCACCTATCGCTATTGCAACAATGATGGAGCATGTAGGTGATATTTCTGCAATTTCAGCTACAACAGGTAACAACTTTATTGAAGATCCCGGTCTTCACAGAACACTGTTTGGTGATGGCCTTGCAACAGCAGTTGCGGGAATGTTTGGAGGTCCTGCCAACACGACTTACGGTGAGAATACAGGAGTTCTTGAGCTTTCAAAAGTATATGATCCGAAGGTTGTACGTATTGCAGCTTGTTATGCTATCGTAATCAGTTTTATTCCTAAGATAGCTGATATCATTGGCACAATGCCTACAGCGATCATCGGAGGAATAAGCTTTATACTATATGGAATGATTTCCGCTATCGGTGTAAGAAACGTTGTAGAGAACAGAGTGGACTTTACCAAATCCAGAAACCTCATAATAGCAGCAGTGATTCTGGTATCGGGTCTTGGATTTACAGACGGCTTTACGTTTGCGATAAATCTTGGTGTATTAAGTGCAAATTATGGAACAGTGGATATTACACTTACATCACTTGCTATAGCTGCTATACTTGGTATCCTTCTTAATATTATTCTTCCCGGAAACGATTATAACTTTGGTGAGAATCCCAAGGGAGATATCAACAGAGGTGTTAGTTTCAATAACAACTCTCAGGAAGAAAACTGATAGTGTTTTTTCTGGAACTTCCACACTTTCCAAGTCTTCTGTCAGAGCTTGGAAAGGCGTGGAAGTTTTATTTTTTTCCGAACAAAAAAATATCCGAAATATTGTAAAAAACCTATTGCCTATTGATTTTGGTTATGATATTATGTTAAATGGTCTTTTTATCTAGAGGGGATATTATGCCCTTCTATAGGCATTATGCTGTACCATGCAGGAAAGGAGTAACAATGAAAGTTAGGTCTTCTGTTAAGCCTATGTGCGAAAAGTGCAAGGTTATTAAGAGAAAGGGTGTTATCAGAGTTATCTGCGATAACCCTAAGCACAAACAGAGACAGGGATAATTCGAGCCGTTTTCGGATTACTTTTTGATACCAATATAGAACATGCTGATCTATAGCGTATTGGAAAGATCGGATGAACCTGTCCGATTGGGCATGTCTTTTGCCCCAATCAAACAAGTAACATAAGTTGGATCGAAAATCATTGGTTTTCTGATCGAACTTGGTTCTGATAAGGCATTCGCCTTAGAACAGAACTACATTATTCATTTATTTAAACATGGAGGAATTAAAATGGCTCGTATTGCAGGTGTAGATTTACCTAGAGATAAGCGAGTAGAGATCGGTTTGACATACATCTACGGAATCGGTAGAACAAGCTCAAACAAGATTCTCGAAGCAGCAAAAGTAAATCCGGACACACGTGTTCGTGATCTTACAGACGAAGAAGTAAAGAGAATTGCCGAGGTTATCGGTAACGACTACGATGTAGAAGGTGACCTTAGAAGAGAAATCGCTATGAACATCAAGAGACTTTCAGAGATCGGATGTTTCAGAGGAATTCGTCACAGAAGAGGACTTCCTTGCCGTGGTCAGAGAACTAAGACAAACGCAAGAACAAGAAAAGGACCAAAGAGAACAATCGCTAACAAGAAGAAATAATTTTTCTTTATTGTATCTGAGCATGGCAGATGAGCGAAGTAACATTATAACTAGTATTTATAGGAAGAAAGTAGGTTAGTTTAAAATGGCAAATCAGAAAGCAACTGCAGCTAAGAAATCAGCTGCAAAGAAACGTGTCAAGAAAAACGTTGAACACGGACAGGCACACATTCAGTCATCTTTCAATAACACTATCGTTACATTGACAGATGCTGCAGGAAACGCTCTTAGCTGGGCAAGTGCCGGCGGTCTGGGATTTAAGGGTTCAAGGAAATCTACTCCTTATGCTGCACAGGTAGCTGCAGAGACAGCAACAAAGGCTGCGCTTGTACATGGCCTTAAGACTGTTGATGTATTCGTTAAGGGACCCGGATCAGGAAGAGAAGCTGCAATCAGAGCTCTCGCTGCAAGTGGTCTTACAGTTACATCTATCACAGACGTAACACCTGTACCTCATAACGGATGCCGCCCGCCTAAGCGTCGTCGTGTATAATCGGTTTTTGTACTGATACACACAACACAATGTAGTTACATGTGCATATATAGATTTTTATAGATGTATATTAAAAACTCGTTGGACGAAGGTGCGCAAACACTGTAAACAACATCAGATTGCAGAAGCAATCTGAGAAAAAGAAAGGAGCCAAACATGGCAGTAAACAGAGTTCCCGTATTAAAGAGATGCAGATCACTCGATCTGGATCCTACATTCCTTGGATATGACAAGAAGTCCAAGAGAGCACCCAGAGCAGGAAGAAAGATGAAGGAGTACGGACTTCAGCTTCGTGAGAAGCAGAAGGCTAAGTTCATCTATGGCGTGCTTGAGAAACCTTTCAGAAACTACTATGACAGAGCTGATAGAATGAAGGGTCAGACAGGTGCAAACCTTATGATCATTCTTGAGACAAGACTTGATAATGTAGTATTCAGAATGGGATTCGCTAGAACAAGAAGAGAGGCAAGACAGGTTGTTCTTCACAAGTTCATCACAGTTAACGGCAAGGTAGTAAACGTTCCTTCATACCTTATCAAGGCCGGCGATGTGATCGAGGTTAAGGAAGCAGCTAAGAATATCCAGAGATTCAAGGATATTTCTGAAATCACTGCAGCTAGACTCGTTCCTGAGTGGCTTGATGTTAACAAGGAGAGCCTCAAGGGTACAATCAAAGAGCTTCCTTCAAGGGATGCTATCGACGTTCCTGTTGACGAGATGCTTATCGTCGAGTTGTACTCTAAGTAATTTGTAGGGCACTTTATATAATTAACTTGTTGACTAAGCACATAAGGAGGGTATATCAGTGTTTGATTTTGAAAGACCAAATATTGAAGTTGCTGAGATCTCAGATGATAAGAAATATGGTAAATTCGTAGTAGAGCCTCTTGAGAGAGGTTACGGTATTACACTGGGCAATTCCCTTCGTAGGATTATGCTCTCATCACTTCCCGGAGCTGCAGTAAGCCAGGTTAAGATCGAAGGCGTTCTGCATGAGTTCAGTTCTATTCCCGGCGTAAAGGAAGATGTAACTGAGATTATTATGAATATCAAGAATCTTTCAATTAAGAATTCTTCTGATACCAATGAGCCTAAGACTGCATACATTGAGTTTACAGGCGAGGGTGTTGTAAAGGCTTCTGATATTCAGGTTGACCAGGATATTGAGATCATGAATCCCGATCAGGTTATCGCTACACTTTCCGGTAAGGATGCTAAGCTTTACATGGAGCTTACCATCACAAAGGGAAGAGGTTATGTAAGTTCTGACAAGAACAAGTCAGGAGATCTTCCTATCGGAGTGATCGCAATCGATTCTATCTACACACCTGTAGAGAGAGTTAACGTAACTGTAGAGAATACTCGTGTAGGTCAGGTAACTGATTTTGATAAGCTTACACTTGATGTTCACACAGACGGTACACTTGCTCCCGACGAGGCAGTAAGCCTTGCAGCAAAGGTACTCAGTGAGCATTTAAGCCTGTTCATCGATCTTTCCGAGAATGCTAAGACCGCTGAGGTTATGGTAGAGAAGGAAGATGACGAGAAGGGCAAAGTTCTCGAGATGTCAATTGATGAGCTTGAGCTTTCAGTTCGTTCATTCAATTGCCTTAAGAGAGCAGGCATCAATACCGTTCAGGAACTTGCTAACAAGACTCCTGATGATATGATGAAGGTTCGTAATCTTGGACGTAAGTCCCTTGAGGAAGTTCTTGCTAAGCTTGATGAGCTCGGACTTTCACTCAGAGTAGACAGCGAACAGTAATATCTACATGAATTGATATGATATCCGTGGAGGATAAATCCGATGCGTACCGAAGCGGATTCTCATAATGGAAAATGCAACAACATCATAAAAATAAGACCGATGAGCATTTTGTGATGTACCACTGCAAGGGGAACCTTGCGAATGAGAAAGGATGTAAATAAACATGGCAATGTACAGAAAGCTTGGAAAAGCAACAAAGCCCAGAAGAGCACTTCTTCGTAACCAGGTAACAGCACTTCTTTACAACGGAAAGATCGTTACCACAGAGGCAAGAGCAAAGGAAATCAAGAAGATCGTTGAGCCTATCATCACTCTTGCAGCTAAGGAAAAGGATAACTTCGAGACACTTACAGTTGATTGCAAGGTTCCTGAGAAGGACAAAGACGGTAAGAGAGTAAAGGAAGTTGTTGACGGTAAGAAGGTTACTAAGTATACAACTGTTCAGAAAGAGATCAAGAAGGATATGCCTTCACGTATGCACGCTAGAAGACAGATTCTCAAGACTCTTTATCCTGTAGTTGAAGTTCCTCAGGAGAACAAGGGCAGAAAGAGAAATACTAAGGAAGTTGACCTTGTAGCAAAGCTTTTTGATGAGTATGGCCCTAAGTACGCAGATCGTAAGGGTGGTTATACAAGAATCATCAAGATCGGCCAGAGAAAAGGCGACGCAGCTATGATGGTTGTCCTTGAGCTTGTTTAATTTATTATCTTAATAAGCGATTACAGCAAAAAGAGAGGTTTCAGAGTATATACCCTGAAACCTCTTTTATTTGCCCTAAATTAGATTTTTTACTCTACTTGATATAAATAGTGATTATTTATATTGATCTATGTTCTGAGGCGTTATAGGAACAAATGGAACCCATACATATTTAAGGTCCTCAGTAGAACCTGCCAATGTAGATACGGAGGTTCCTTTTGCCAGGGTTATCGCTGCTTCAACAGCTGCTCTACCCTGACCTACAGTATCCTGAAGAACTGTCATATAAAGGTCACCGCTTCTTATAGCTTCACAACCGCTATCTGTAGCATCGATTCCTGCAACGAGCTTCTTGTGAGTGTCATAACCGTTATCTTTCAGCCAGTTAATCGCACCAATTGCCATGGGGTCGTTGTTACAGATGATGCAGTCAAAGTCCTGTTTTGTCTTTTTAAAGATATTAAGCTGATCATAAGCTACGGTATCAGACCAATCACCATGGTCTACAAATACGTAATTAACGTTTACTCCGTTATCAAGGAAGAAGTATTTAACAGCGTTGGTACGCTGGGGAACAGCGGCATGTCCTTTCATTCCTTCCATTATGATAACATTAAGTGATGTGGGATTGCCAAGGCCGTTCCAGATATATTCAGCCTGGAATCTTCCGGCATCCTGCTCGAAGGAGCCTACATATATGTATTTGTCGCCTTTTAGATAATCAATATCAGGTTCGTTGTTTATAAATACAATAGGTAGATTTCCCGCTGCATTTTCCATCTGTAAGATGGTTGTTGCATCAGCAAGTCTGCAGATAATAGCATTATATCCTTTGCCTGCGGCTTCGGATATCTGCTTCATCTGAGTCTCAGGATCGCTCTGACAATAGACCGTGTCAATCGTACAACCGGTTTCTTTAGCCATTGCATCAATGGTCTCACATAGAGTATTTAGGAATGTATCTGTTTCATCATGCAAGGTCATAAGTATTTTTACGCCGCTGCCATTTACTGAACCTGCAGCTGATTTACCGCCACAGCCGGTTAGAGTAAGAGCCAGCAGTACAGCGCAAAGCATGATAGACACTGTTTTTTTCATTAGATTCTTCATAATTGGTCTCCTTATCAAATCTTGAACTGCTGAACATAAGATGTAAGTGTTTCGGATGTGCTTGCTAGCTTATGAGAGTTGTCGGCAACATCCTGGCTGTGCTGAGTAATGCTGTTTGCCTGTTCAACCATTCTGCGGCTTGTCTCAAGAATCTCATCGGTACTTGCTGCCTGCTCTTCGGAGATGGCTGCAACGTTACTTGCTACATCATCAACCTTCTGCACATCCTGTATCATAAGGTCAATAAGTTCATTGGACTTTTCAATGTTCTGATATATCTGATCGAATGTATCTACTGCGGTGTTAATAAGCTCACTGTTTGCTTCGATGTTCTTGGCACTTGTCTCTGCCTGAGCAACTACGCTATCGATAGCTCTTCTGACATCATCAATAAGTTTAGAGATGTTCTCCGCACTTGCCGCAGAATTCTGAGCAAGCTTACCGATCTCAGTAGCAACAACCGCAAAGCCTTTACCTGTCTCTCCTGCACGAGCCGCCTCGATAGATGCGTTAAGCGAAAGGAGATTGGTCTGTTCCGCAATCTCAGCAATGAGACCTACGATGTTGGTGATTTCTTCTGATGCTTTACCTACTTCGTTGATGGAATCAACAAGTTCATCGTTGCTGGTTTTGATGTCTTGCATTGCTTCAGCAAGCTGTTCCATATCTTCACGGCCTTTTTTACTGATTTCTACCGTCTCCTTCATGCTGGTATTGGCCTGATTGGAATTGTCTCTTGTATCGGAAACAACCATTGCAAGTGTAGTTGCGTTTTGAGCAATCTCGTTAACCGCAACAGCAAGCTGGTCAACTGTATTATTGAGGTTCTGCATGGCTTCTGACTGTGACTGTGAAGCTTCATACATACCTTTTGATACCACATCTGAGTTTTCAGACTGCTCTTTTAGCACCTTTGACTCATCGTTAATAGAGCTGAGCATCTTCCTCATGGACTGAACGAACTCACTAACCTTGCTGCCCATAAGACCAATCTCATCGTTGCTTTCCTGTTTAACATCAATTGTGAAATCACCTGCTGACATATCGGTAATATTCTTGGTGATTCCTCCAAGAGGAGCAATAACTCGGGATACCATGAAGTTAATAAGAAGAACGATAAGGATAATGGCGATCACACCGATGATAGCAAGTGTGGTAACAAGTCTTGTTACGTCCTTCATTATGGTGTCTTTATCTACGTAGGAAACAAGAACCCAGTCGGTTCCTGCAATCTGCTTAAAGGCAACCACATGATTATGAAGGGTTACGGTCATATAATTTCTATTCTTGACCTTTTCAGCGATCGCAGCCATAAGCTTATCGCTGTCACCAGTGGTTAGCTTTGTGGAGATCCTGTTTTTATCTCTGTGTGCGAGGATGGTGCTGTCAGTAAGATCTACAAGAAAAGAAGCGGCCTGATCCATCTTTACTCTTGAATTAACGATGATACTGATCTGATCAAGAGAAAGATCTGCAGCCATTACCTTAAGATCATCTGATCCGTCGTTTATGATTCCGGATGCACTAATTACATTTGTGCCGTCTGTATCTGTATATGTATTTCCATAGACCATGTTTACACGGCTAAGACCTTGTTTAAACCAAACCTGGTCTGTGACATTACCGGTGTTTTTTGTTGATTCGGAAGCTTTAAAAACTTTACCGCTCTGAGTTGCAATGTATGGTCCGTTTTTACAATAGCTGTTAAAGCCATAGCAGGCTTCCATCATAGCTGAAAGCTCTTCATCATCAGGCTGCATCTTCTCAACCATGAGTTTTACTGTTGTAAAATTCTGGAGATTATCATCCAGCCAGGCTTCAATGTTGTCGGCCTGATTGGATATAGATGAATTGAGCTGAGATGTTGCCATCTCGGTCATGCTTCTACTGGACAGATAACCGGAGATCAGCACCAAAATAAGAATGGTAGCAACTACCGCAGGAACTAAGAACAAGAGTAGTTTGTTTTTAATCTTTGCATGTCGCTTTTCTTTTACTTTTTCCATTGCAAGTCTCCTTAAATTTTTAGACAAAAACAGAAGTTAATTGTATTTTATCTCTTTATTTGCTATTTTTAAACGAAATATCATTAAATTTTATGAAAATATCATAAAATTAAAATTTGAAATAAACTGTATACCGTATATAATAAAATTAGCTGAATATAATCTTTTACACCTGCTAAAGGAGACTCAAAATGGAAGCAATCTACGAAAAAGCCGATTACATCTTGAGATACGTGGTTGAGTACTCAACTCTTTTACTTGAATTATTCGGAATCTGCATCTTGGTTTTCTCTGCGGTGAAAGCATTTGTCTTTTGGCTCAAAAAAGATGAATCCATTAGACTTCAGCTTGCACAGGGAATTGCCCTAGCTCTTGAGTTTAAGCTCGGAGGAGAGGTGCTTAGAACAGTTGTAGTAAGGGAATGGGCTGAGCTCGGAATTTTGGGCGCAATAATAGCCCTTAGAGCGACTCTTACTTTCCTTATTCATTGGGAAATAAAAAATGAAAAAGAAGCACTTGATCCGGGAGAGGATAAGAAAGGATGATCAGTGGATTTTTTTCTCAAAGTGCTGATAATCCTTGGAAGAATTCCAGTTTCCACCCCAGGAAAAACCGTGACTTGTAAATAATTTGTAAGCAAGATCATTCTCATTAATTTTATATGGAAAATCAGCGGTTCTGTCTGCATATTTTTCACCTTCAGAAGGAGATATGCTGGGAGAACCGTTTTTGTATCTGATCTGAGGATTGTAGAGAGGATTTATATCTATAGCAAGTCCAAGAGCGTGCTTAGAGAGTTTTTTACCGTTTCCGATAGGGCGATAATTAAAACAAGAAGTGTTATTGGCACGCATAGAAGCTTCGTCATCAGCATCAAAATCATCCACAAGTTTGATGCTCTCTATCTGATAATCGTTGTCATACAGTTCGTAAAAGATTTCCATGATATCGTCGGCAATAGCTTTATTGCAGATCATCTCTCCGGTTTTGACTTCTCCTTCGAAATCTACATACAACATGACACAGTATCTGAGATCATCCAAAGAAATTTCACAGTTTTCCGGATATGACACACCTGTTATCTTGGATACAATCGAATCCGGAATTGTCTCATAATAGAAACCATCAGAGTATGTGACTCTGGTGTCAGAAACATCAAGATCACTATCCTCGGAAGAAGAGTTTGTGACACTTGAATTGACTTTTTCGGTCGAAAGAGCAGATGAAGCGTCAGGGGATGCGGAATCCAGCGTGGTTGCGGTGGAAGTTGAAGTGCCGCTGATAGAATTGCCTTCTGCAGCCTCTGAATCTTTATCATATACGGTTACAGAGGCAGAACCTGTGGCACTTTCAGATCCTTCTGCCGAAGAATGAGTCTTAGCATATTCGTCAAGTGTCTCATGCCCCGCAAGAGTTCTTGCCATAATTGCGCAGACTACTATAAGTGCTATGAGAAAAAAGATATCTCTTTTGGATTTGTTGTTCATGATAAGTCTCCGTGAGGTTAATACGTATGTTTATGATTGTATATGATATACGAATTGCTTCATGACTAACGTCATTTCGCAATTCTACAAATATTCGGAAGCCGCTAATTTACTGCGTAAATTGCTATTTCCTCATATTTGTTCGGGTCATAAAAGCAAAACTCTCACCATGCAAGCATGTTCGAGTTTTTCTTTTAGACACCTATATCATTATAAATAGTATCACATTTATGCTATAATATTTCGATGTGGATGGTAAAAAGATATGATACGTACGGACAATTTGGTTTTTGAATATATAAGAAGAGATGAAGAAGGCAATGTAGAGGGCATCACAAGGGCCGTTGACGAGGTTAACCTCGATGTTAAACCGGGGCAGTTTATTGCTATCCTTGGGCACAACGGATCTGGCAAATCTACACTTGCCAAGCATTTCAATGCTCTTTTGTATCCGACGGAAGGAAAGGTCATTGTAGATGGCATGGATACTTCCAACGGAGAATATCTTTGGAATATCAGGCAGGAAGCGGGCATGATATTCCAGAACCCCGACAACCAGATAATCGGTCAGGTTGTTGAGGAAGATGTGGGATTTGGCCCGGAGAACATGGGAGTTCCTACAGAAGAGATATGGGAGAGAGTGGATGAGAGCCTTAGAGCTGTAGGCATGCTTGATTTTAGAAAATCCTCACCAAATCATCTGTCAGGCGGTCAGAAGCAGAGAGTTTCCATTGCCGGTGTCATAGCCATGCATCCCAAATGCATCATTATGGATGAACCCACAGCGATGCTTGACCCCAACGGACGTAAAGATGTTATAAGAGCTGCCAGAGCCCTCAATAATGTTGAGGGGATTACGGTCATCCTCATAACTCATTATATGGAAGAAGTAATCTACGCTGACAAAGTCTTTGTCATGGACAAGGGAAAGGTCACTATGGAAGGCACACCCAGAGAGATCTTTTCACAGGTGGAAAGACTTAAGCAATTACGACTTGGAGTTCCGCAGGTGACACTTCTTGCGTATGAACTCAAAAAGAACGGATTGCCACTTCCTGACGGAATTCTTACAAGAGAAGAACTTGTAGAGGAGCTTAAAAAGATTAAAAATGTCGCTAATACTTGATCATGTTAATTACATATACGATGAAGATACTGCAATGGCACATCCCGCGCTTATAGACGTGAATCTTCAGATTCCTGATGGGCAGTTTATTGGGCTTATCGGCCACACCGGTTCCGGAAAGTCAACACTGGTCCAGCATCTTAATGGTCTGGAGACACCAACGAGCGGAGCGGTCTATTTTAATGGGGAGGATATAAGCGATCCCGATTTTGACAAAAAGGATCTTAGATCCAAGGTGGGACTTGTTTTCCAGTACCCTGAGCATCAGCTCTTTGAGACGGATTGCTTTAAGGATGTTTGCTTTGGCCCCAAGAATCTGGGACTTTCTCAGAAGGAAGTCGAACTTCGTGCTTATGAGGCACTTAAGATGGTTGGCTTTCCCGATGAGTATTTTTATCAGTCACCCTTTGAACTTTCAGGTGGTCAAAAGAGAAGAGTGGCCATCGCGGGTGTTATTGCCATGAAACCCGAAGTCCTTATTCTTGATGAACCCACAGCCGGACTTGATCCAAAGGGAAGGGAAGATATTCTTGGGCTTATAAAGAAACTTCACGACGAGATGGGCATAACAGTCATACTTGTAAGCCACAGCATGGATGATGTGGCGGATTATGTTGAGAGAATTATAGTTATGAACAAGGGACGAGTTGCTTTTGACGATACTCCCGTTAATGTTTTTGCGCATTACAAGGAGCTTGAGGAGATCGGACTTGCCGCACCTCAGGTTACATATGTTATGCAGGAGCTTGCCAAAGCCGGATTTGATGTTAATGCGCAGGCTACTACATTGGAACAGGCAAAAAATGAGATACTGAAGGCGTTTGGAAGATGCTAAGAGATATTACACTTGGACAATATTATAGAACGGATTCTGTGATTCACAGACTTGACCCCAGAGTTAAGCTGGTGGCTACATTTATTTTTATCATTTCACTCTTTGTGGTAAAAAACTTTTGGGGATATCTGATTGCGGGAGTTTTTCTTGCTGTGTGCATCAAACTCTCCAATGTTCCGCCTAAGTTTATTTTTAAGGGTATGAAGACTATTTTTTTCCTATTGTTACTTACTATGGTCTTCAACCTATTTCTCACGCCCGGAACAGCACTTGTGAGCTTCTGGAAGTTCACAATCACATATGAGGGACTTAAGATGGCATCAATGATGGCGATAAGGCTTGTGTTCCTGATAACAGGATCATCAATCATGACACTTACCACTACGCCAAATAACCTTACGGACGGTATGGAGAGCGTACTTGGACCACTTAAGAAAATCCGTGTTCCTGTCCATGAGATTTCAATGATGATGTCTATCGCGCTTAGATTTATACCCATATTATTGGAAGAAACCGATAAGATCATGAAAGCGCAGATGGCAAGAGGCGCGGATTTTGAGAGCGGATCTCTTATCAAAAGAGCTAAGAGTCTTGTTCCGCTACTGGTTCCGCTTTTTATCTCTGCATTTAGAAGAGCTATGGATCTTGCAATGGCTATGGAGGCCAGATGTTACAGGGGCGGAGAAGGCAGGACCAAGATGAAACCCCTTATATATCAAAAAAGAGACAGGATAGCCTACGGTGTTCTTTATACATACCTGATAGTAGCTATTGCTGTTGGAAGAATACTATTTTAAAGATGATTTCGTGATGGGAGCTTGTTTCCTTTCGGATTATACAAAAGAAATAGATTCAATATACAGAATGAATTGGTTCAATATATTAAAGGAATTGGAATATGGATAAGAAGCGCAGAATAATGCTGACAGTTTCATATGATGGCACTTCCTACAATGGATGGGCGCTTCAAAAGAGCACTCACAATACAATAGAAGAGATGCTCAATCGTGCAATCTGCGGACTTACGGGAGAAACGGTGGAAGTCATAGGTGCAAGCCGCACCGATTCGGGTGTTCACGCTTACGGCAACATTGCTGTGTTTGATACTGCTTCGACAATTCCCGGAGACAGATTCTGCTATTGCCTCAATCATATTTTGCCCAAGGATATACGAGTGGTTTCTTCAGCCGAGGTGGCACCTGATTTTCATCCAAGGCACTGTAACACTGAGAAAACCTATGAATACCGTATTTTAAATACCAAGATGCCGTTTCCAACCAAGAGACTCTATACATATCATTTCAGTATGCCTCTGGATGCGGATCTTATGCAGGAGGCTGCGCAGTATCTGATTGGAGAGCATGATTTTACAAGCTTTTGCAACGTTGAGTCTACCGCGGTTTCTCATGTGAGGACAATAAAAGATATAAAGGTTTTTCGCCACGGGGATGAGGTAGTTATCCGTGTTACAGGTAACGGCTTCTTATATAATATGGTAAGGATCATAGCCGGAACCCTTATCCTTGTTGGAAGAGGCAAGAATAAGCCCATTGACGTAAAAGATATGCTTGAGAAAACAGATAGGAAGGCAGCAGGCCCTACAGCGCCGCCGGAAGGTCTTTTCCTTATAAAATATGAGTTCTTGGACGGCGTGCCGTATGTAAACGCCGGAGAGTGAGAAAACATGCGCTTTTGAGGTGTGTTTTTTTGAGGCGGAAATAGTAAGAAAATGTATTGACAATCGAGCAAAATGGGTTATATAATATCTTACTGTGTGACGCCATGTCCACTTTTATTTGAAAATGTCATATTGTTGTCCCGGTAAGCTACAATATGTACATCATATAATGTGAGAATCAGGTGAAGGGTTTTCGCATAGGTAACCAATTAAGTAATTGTTTTACTGGAGGAAATTCAATGAAAACTTATATGCCTAGTGCAACTACAGTTGAGAAGAAGTGGTATGTAGTTGATGCTACAGATATGACACTTGGACGTCTTGCTTCTAACGTTGCAAACGTACTTAGAGGAAAGAACAAGCCTATCTACACTCCCAACATTGATACAGGTGATTATGTAATCGTTATCAATGCTGAGAAGATCAAAGTTTCTGGTAAGAAGCTTGATCAGAAGATGTATTGGCACCATACAGAGTATGTTGGTCATCACAAGGAGTTCTCACTCCGTCAGATGCTCCAGGATAAGCCTGAAAGAGTTATCGAGCATGCCGTTAAGGGAATGCTTCCTAAGGGATCTCTTGGAAGAGAGATGTACACTAAACTCCACGTATACGCAGGAGCTGAGCATCCCCATGCAGCTCAGAAGCCTGAAGTATTGACATTTTAATCGGAGAGGAGAATAAAGAAAATGGCAAAGTCATCTAATTACTACGGAACAGGTAGAAGAAAGAAGTCAATCGCAAGAGTTTACCTCGTATCCGGAAATGGAAATATAACAATCAACAAGAGACCTATCGATGAGTATTTCGGACTTGAGACACTCAAGGTTATCGTTAAGCAGCCCCTTGTTGCTACAGAGACAACAGATAAGTTCGACGTAGTTGTAACAGTTAGAGGCGGCGGCACAACAGGTCAGGCTGGTGCTATCAGACACGGTATCTCAAGAGCTCTTCTTCAGGCTGATTCAGATGAGTACAGACCTGTTCTTAAGAAGGCCGGATACCTCACAAGAGACCCTCGTATGAAGGAGAGAAAGAAGTACGGTTTGAAGAAAGCTCGTCGTGCTCCTCAGTTCTCAAAGAGATAATATTTCTGCTATTGCAGATTACAGAAGACCCGGTACATTTGTACAGGGTCTTTTTGTGTGCCGTTGAACAGGATGGTAGATATAGGTATAATTATAAACAGTTGCTACAAAGAAAAATTTAAGTATTTCTGAATAGATTAACTTTCAGTTTTATTGACGATAGAAGTGGAAAGACGCGAGGTATGTTTGGAATGTTTATTAATGAATTCGTTGGCGCATTAGTACAGGTATTGCTATTTTCTTTGATTCCCCTGATCATTTGGCTGATATTTGCCAAGAGAAGACAGAATTTTTTTAAGTGGATAGGAATTAAAAAGATCAAGCATGAAGGGAAATGGTGGGGAACAACATGTGCAATCCTTATTGCTACGGGACTGTATATAGGCTTAACGTCATTTGCAATCCGTTTTCTTCCTGAAGGGGTGACCACCGCAGGCAGTGACTTTGCCGGCAAAGGATTTGCTGCATTTCCTGCTGTGCTGGCATATGGCTTTATCCGAACCGGATTATCCGAAGAAATAGTCTTCAGGGGTTTTTTATTAAAACGTTTTGGAGAAAAGTTTGGGTTCATCACCGGCAATATCATACAGGCAATCCTGTTTGGCATGATGCACGGAATTCCTTTTGGTTTAGCAACACACAATATACCTGTGACTATAGTAATGACTATACTTCCCGGTGCTTTTGGGTGGTTCCAGGGATGGATGAACGAAAAAAAATTTGGTGGGAGCATTATTCCAAGCTGGTTTTTGCATGGAACGATTAATGTCATAGTGGCGACGATAGCACTATAACTTGGAAGATGAAAATAATGATACCGCGGTTATCTGCTATACGTGGATGATCGCGGATTTTTATAAATTGCAAAAACGGAAATACTATTCAGGCGATAGAAGATTATTAAATAATAGTAAGATGAAAGGAAGAAAGAACAATGGCTGAAGAGTTTTTAACTTTAATGGCTGATCTGGATGATGATTCGCAACAAACTCTATCGGCGTGGTATGAAGAACTAAAAAAAGCCGGCTTTACAGGGAATCAAACTCCGGGACTCCCTTTTCACATAAGCATGGGCTGTTTTTCAGTGGACAAAGAGGCCGCCGTAATAGGTGAAATGAAGGAACTGGCTGCGCGGTTTTCCTCGATCCCTGTACATATCAGTCACATAGGATTATTCGCAGGGGGAAAGGTACTTTATGCTGCTCCGGATATGAATCCGGCGGATCTTTTGAATCTGCGTCATGCAATTCAAACAGAGACACAGGAAGCGTTTCCTTGGACGCCGCACTGCACGATCATCATAGACGAAGCGGAAACAATACAGAGAGCATTGCCGATTCTGCTCCGGCATTTTCAACCTTTCGTGGGCAGGATAACAAAATTGCATCTTTGTGCCTTTTGGCCAACAAGAGAGATTGCCACGGTTTTCCTTGAAAATGATTCAATATGCATTAAATTAGCGGAAACAGATGAGGAATTATGTGGCAGGGGATACGTGCATTGTACTTCATGGCAGGAGGCTTATAGAGGTATTGTGTGTGACAGATATCTTGATACGATGACTGTGGAGGCAACAACGGCACGTGCCAGGAAGTTCCCTGAGAATACACTTGTAGCTAAGGATAAAGAGAAAGTTGTAGGATTTGCGGTATATGGTTCATCGAGAGATGAGGATTTGCCGGATGCAGGAGAGATTGAGGCAGTTTATGTCCTTTCAGAGTATTATGGTCGCAAAGTGGGATATAGATTGATGAATGAGGCAATCTCCAGGCTTAAGGAATATCATACTATTTTTTTATGGGTGCTTGAAAAAAATGAGAGAGCGATTTCTTTTTATCGTAAATATGGTTTTGAATTTGATGGTTCCAAAAAGGAATGGAAGCTGGGCACTCCGGTTTCAATAGTTAGAATGATAATGAAAAAGGAAAAGTGACTATGAATATAGAAACAGAAAGGATAATTATAAGATCCATCCAACGCGGAGACGAAAAAGCGTATGCCGAGATGGCTAAGGATGGGAGCTTAACTGAAATAGGGTTTGATGAAAACTTTTCAGATTGGGCAGAGGATTGGATAAATGAAGCAGTTGCTCTTACTGAAAAGGATGATCCAAGAGCTGATTATATACCTTGCACCATAGTGCTCAAAGCCACAGGGGAAGTAATCGGAAATGTTGGATGTACATATTATGAGGATACGGATAGGATAGGTATTTGTTATTTTGCCGGAACGGAATATCGAAGACATGGATATGTCAGTGAAGCAGTTCAGGCATACATTTCCTATTTCTTTGATCATTACAAGGAGAAAGAAATCATAGCCACTATTAAAGATATAAATATTCCATCATGGAAGACGGCAGAAAAATGCGGATTTGAGTTGGCGGAAACCAAGATGTACAAAGATATTGATGATGAGAAGGAAGAACTGTATAGGTTCTATAAGATAGCACGATGATAGATTATATCCGAAGCTAATCGTACAACTTCAAATATGCACGAATATCCTGTTCAATGTGAGATAGAGGTTTTAAATCATTAATGTGAAAGTCTGCCAGGATACATGATTGAAAGCTCGACGTGAACTCTACCCCAGTTTCTGATTGGCAGTGCCTTTTTGACAGTATTCCCTGCTGATAGTCCAATTTTCAAGGATATTGGCAGAGCTTTTTTGACAGTATTCCCTGCCGATAATCCAGTTTTCAAGGATATTGGCAGAGCTTTTTTGACTAAAGTGAACCCCATGTCAAGGACACACGCATTATTTTTTGGCAGTATTTATTGCCAATGCTGATGGTAGTTGATTGGTTACTTTATAATGATAGTATTCATTTGGTGCCATCCCTTGTAGTTGCACCTGATACCTATCGTTATTGTAATAGTTAATCCAGTCATTTATTCTGTTCTGGACTTCATCGAATGTCTTCCAGGTTTTTATATATGGGCTAAGTTCATCCTTCATATGTCCAAAGAAACTCTCTTGTGGAGCATTGTCCCAGCAGTTTCCTCTTCTGGACATGGATTGTGTGAGGATCGTGTCATTAATAAGATCTCTAAACTTAACGCTAGTATAGTGACAGCCTTGGTCACTGTGAATGAATGTAGTAGCATTCAATGAGTATAAGTGATTTCTCATTAGTTGACGCACTGTTTCAAGAACAAAGTCTATTTCAAGTGATTCACTAAGCTGAAAAGCCAGTACTTGCATTGTGTAAGCATCAATAATCACTGATAGATAGCAGAAAGCGTCATTGAATCTAATGTAGGTTATATCTGTTAGTAGCACCTGTCGTGGTCCATGGCTCTTGAATTGACGTTGTACATGGTTCGGAGCAACAGCATTTGTCTTGAGTGCTTTTGCCATGCGCCTGTAGGGATTTGCTTTTCGAATAGGACATTTTAAGCCATACTTTCGCATAAGCCTGATGACTTTCTTGTGATTCATGGGCGTGCCCATTCTGACAAGCCTCATGCATATGCTTCGATATCCTTTGGCGTATCCTCTAAAGTCATATGCTTGTTTTATAAGAGCAAAATCCCGAAGATCCCTAGATTCACTCTGGAGACGGTGTTGTGAAGCAGCCTCTGATATGTAGCGATAATACCAGGAGCACGATACACCTGCGAGTTCGCAGAGCTCCTTTACATCCAGACAACTGTCATTAGAGCTGACTTCTCTTTGGATGGCTTTAAATATATATTCCTTCTGATGAACTAGTTTCCCGGAGGATGAAGATATATATTTTGAATTTTTTTTAAAAACTCAACCTGCTGTTCAAGATGTACGATTCTTTGCTGCATCTCTTTGATAGATGTTGAAGTCCTCTGGGCGTCAAGGTTTTTCTTTGCATAGGCCTTGGTGCGCTCAGCTTGCGACAATCCCCTAGGTGGTTTTAATCCTTCAGGAGAAGCCGCCTCTGCAAGGATATTTCTGCGTATGTTATCAATGGTAGTCCTTGCGAACATCGAGGGATCATACCCAGTAGCCTTAAGAATCTTAGGTGTTGTAAGACCATGGTTATTTACCTGGTCAATAAAATATTCCTTGAACTCAAGAGTGAACGTTAGCCTATAGGGGGTAGCTGTGTGTGTATAAGGATTCTGAGCAAGAATTGCAACTTGTTCATTTGTGTAACATGGTTTCTTTTTTGGATTCATATAGAGTCCTCCCTTGCTAATTATATCAGCAAAGACAGTTACATCCGTGTCCACATGTTGGATTTTTTGTTTGAAATCCTGCCAAAAAGCTTTTTGGCCGTGTCCACTTCTTGGGGTTCATTTTATAGACCAAGCACCGCACGGAATCATTGCGGAGAAACTATACGGTATGAAAACTGAAACAAGCACCACACAGAATTATTGTGTAGAAGCTGTACGGTGTGAAAACTAGATCAAGCACCGTACGGAATCATTGTGTAGAAGCTGTATGGTGTGAAAACTGGAACATGCACCACACAGAATCATTATGTAGAAGCTGTACGGTGCGAAAACTGAAACAAGCACCACACAGAATTATTGTGTAGAAGCTGTACGGTGTGAAAGCTAGACCAAGCACCGTACGGAATCATTGCGGAGAAGCTGTACGGTGTGAAAACCAGAATATGCACCGCACAGAATTATTGTATAGAAGCCGTACGGTGCATAGTGCGAATTGTAA
>JAEEXE010000035.1 GCA_016291375.1 Butyrivibrio sp. | reverse complement strand
TTCTTGAGTGGTTATCCTTAGGGTTCTGCTGAAGGTGAGCATTGAGCTCCTGAATTCTCTCAGTAAGGATAGCTACCTGAACCTCCGGTGAACCTGTATCTCCGGCCTTTCTTGCAAACTTGCTGATAACTTCTGTCTTTTTCTCTTTTGTAATCATTTCTTTCTCCTTATAAAAACTATAAAACTTGAATCCGCCAATTACCGAGAACGGGTTGGAGTATCCGCATCCTTCAGTAACGGTAGTTCTGTAACAGTTGTCAGTCTCCCAACAACTTACTAATTCTAGCACATAAATTCAAACGTGTAAAGAAATATTAGACCTTATTTGCAGCGGCGAGGTCCTGTTTGATCTGAGCCTTAAGGGCATCGATGCTATCAAACTTCATCTCAGGTCTAACGAAAGCTCCAAGCCTTACTTCAATGAATTTTCCGTAAACATCTTCGTCAAAATCATAGATATATGTCTCTACGCCAACCCTCTCTTTTTCTGAGATTGTTGGCTTTCTGCCAATATTGGTCATGCCTTTATACTCAGCGCCGTCGATAACTACAGTGCTGCTGTAAACTCCATACGGCGGAAGGAGCTTATATTTCTCGGGATGGATATTCACCGTGGGAACGCCTATGGTTCTGCCTATACGGTTACCCTGCTCCACAACACCGCTTACGCTGTACTTATCTCCAAGAAGTCTCTCTGTAAGAAGCATCTCTCCGTCGGAAACAGCGTTCCTTACTCGCGTTGAACTTACTTCTTCGCCATCGACCTGCACCTTATCAATTATGCATAGTTCATATCCAAGCTCATCTCTAAGGCTTTCAAGAAGAACACTGTCTCCTTTTCCCTTGTCACCAAAAGATACATCGGAACCGGCAGCAATATATTTAGCACCAAGTTCTTTTACCAGAATACGTCTCACAAAGTCCTCGGGGTGCGTAGCTGCGGTCACTTCATTTAAAGGAAACTCAACAAGGATATCGATTCCGAGCTTTTCAAAAGCTCTTCTCTTCTCATCTCTTGTAAAGAGCTGAGGCATCTTTTTTCCCATAAAAAACTCTTCAGGCGAAGGATCGAATGTGAAAATAACGCTCTTAAGGCCATCCTTCTTTTGGTCTACTATTCTTGATAAAAGCTCTCTATGGCCAAGGTGAATACCGTCGAACTTGCCTATAGCTATCGCCGTTTTATCTTTTATATTAAATTCTTCGTGCTTACTGATTATACGCATCATTAACCTTCATAGAAAAATTTCACAACGTCGAACTGCCTTGTTTTCTCGTTGTATTTATATATACCAAAAAAAGTATCATCTTCGGAATAAACTCTGACCATGTCCTTATCAGCAAACATGCTCTCTTCAAATTCCGTGTCGTTTACATCTGCAGGATCTTCGCTTAAAATATTGTCTTTCCTAAAGCTGTTGCCGTTTTCAAGAAGCTTTCTTGCGCTGTCTTTGACATGGATCTTATCAAGGTCTCTGAAAATGTATTCCGGAGATTTTATCATCTCATCAAGTGTTCCCGCATCACGAAGCTCTTCAACATGTGAAAGAGTGATAGCTCCTTCCAGTCCGAAAGCTCCGACTTTGGTTCTTGTAAGATGCTGCATGGACGCACCGCAGCCAAGTCTCTGTCCTATATCATGGCAAAGCGTCCTGATATAAGTTCCCTTTGAGCACTTAACTTCCATGGTAAAAAAGTGTTCATCCTCAAGATGAGAATCATCCAGAACCGATATAGCAGCTATATGCACATGTCTTGGCTTTCTCTCAACTTCGAGTCCTTCTCTGGCAAGTTCGTAGAGTTTCTTTCCGTTCTGCTTAATAGCAGAATACATGGGTGGTATCTGATCATAATCACCCACAAACGCTCTTACCGCCTCGTGCAACTCACTTTTACTCACGGTAACATCGCTTGTTTCAAGCACATTACCTGACATATCCTGCGTGTCGGTCACAACTCCAAGCTTACATACCGCAATATACTCTTTATCATGATCTGTCAGCATCTCTACAAGCTTGGTACCTGTTCCGAGACACACAACAAGAACCCCAACAGCGTCAGGGTCAAGTGTTCCGGTATGACCTATCTTCTTTTGATGAAGAATACCACGAAGCTTGGCAACCACATCGTTGGAAGTAAATCCCGGTTCCTTATATATATTGATAAGTCCGTTGTATTTATTCATATATCCCTTTTCAAAAGGGTACCCTATACTGACATATGGGTACCCTAAAAATTTTTTATTCTTCCATCTGGTGATGAATGTACTTAACTATATTGTTTATAACGTCATGGCATGTGCCATTAACTGTACAACCTGCAGCTCTTACGTGTCCGCCGCCGCCAAAAAGTCCCGCGATCTTAGCCACGTCAACTGCACCGTTACTGCGAAGACTCACCTTGTACTCAAGCGGTGATATCTCATACATAAACAATGAGCAGTCTACCCCAATCGTAAGCAGCATCTGACTTACTATGCCATCAAGGTCGTTGCTTGAAGCGCCGTAGAAATCCATAGTCTGCTTGGAAATAACGGATACGATGCATCTGCCGTCAAGAACCAGCATGCTTTCAAGAAGGGCTCTACCAAGAATCTGGTTCTGAAGATATGTCTTTTCATAAAAAACATGATCTATCAGGCTTCCAAAATCAAAACCATAGCCAATGAGCTCCGCTGCTACTTTCATGGTCTTGGGTGAAGTATTTGAATACTTGAAAACACCTGTATCTGTAACCATTCCGGTATAAAGAGCTTTGGCAATCTCAACATCCAACTTGTCCTTATCTAGCACATCATACACAAGTTCGCATGCCGAGCTGGCTGCAGGAACGATGTAATTAACATCACCTGTTCCGGGGTTGCTCACATGGTGGTCTATATTCACTGTTTGCTTCGCATTGTCAAAAAACTTCTCAGCATCGCCAAGTCTTTCTTTGCCGCAATCAAGAGCAATGAATAAGTCAAAAGACTCTTCATTTGCAGTAAATGTATTGTCCACAAGTTCAGCGTCTTTTATAAACATAAGCTCCGGAGGAATCTTTTCAAGAAAAACACTGACCTTGATATCAGGATAATTCTTCTTGATGTAAAGACTCATTCCCAGGCATGATCCGACACAGTCTCCATCAGGACGGATATGTCCACTGATGCCCACTGTACGAACCGAACTCAAAAACTCATCAATCTTCATTCTCTTCTCCGCGGGCAGCTCTTGCCTCGTTGTCCTTGGCCGCTACCTCATCAATCTTCTTTGACATGTTGATAGCATACTCAATTGAGTCGTCCATGATGAAGCGAATTTCAGGGGTGTATCTCATGTTGAGCTCTTTTGCAAGAGTGCTGCGAACATAACCTGCAGCGCTCTTAAGTCCCTCCGCGGTACGTTCTCTGTCTTCGTCATTACCCATGACGCTGATCCATACCTTGCAGGTCTTAAGGTCCGGAGCAACCTCAACATCCATAACGGATGTCATAGGGCTGATCCTGGGATCCTTGCTGTAACGGATAGCCTCTGAAATAACCTTCATGACTTCTCCGTTGATTCTTTTATTTTTATTACTGTTTTTACGCATTTTATCTCCTTCGATAATCGAGGAAGTTCTGCTCTCGCCAGCGCTCGCCGGAACAAAGTTCGATCTCGGAAATCATAGACTTCCTATCTCACATTATGTTCTGGGAACTTCTACCATCTCATATGCCTCTACCATATCACCTTCGTGAATCTGGTCAAATCCGTCAAATACAAGACCGCACTCGAAGCCTTCCTTAACCTCCTTGGCGTCATCCTTGAATCTCTTAAGAGAAGCAAGGTCACCCTCGAAGATCTGCTCACCGTCTCTTGTGATCCTAACCTTGGAATCCTTCTTGATAACACCGTCCTTGACGAAGGAACCGGCAATGTTACCAACCTTGGAAGCCTTGAAGATCTGACGAACTTCAGCATGTCCGGTAACTCTCTCCTCATAGATAGGAGCAAGCATACCCTTCATGGCAAATTCAATTTCCTCGATTGCCTGATAAATAACCTTATAAAGCTTGATCTCAACGCCTTCGTGCTCAGCCATGCTCTTAGCAGTAGCATCCGGACGAACGTCGAATCCGATGATAACAGCGTTTGATGCAGCAGCAAGAGTAACATCAGACTCTGTGATCGCACCAACACCGCCGTGAATAACCTTAACAACAACCTCATCGTTGGAAAGCTTGAGAAGGCTCTGCTTGAGGGCCTCTACGCTACCCTGAACGTCGGCTTTGATGATAATGTTGAGTTCCTGAAGTCTTCCTTCCTCAATCTTGGAATAAAGATCATCAAGTGACATCTTAGCCTTAGTCTCTTCAATAAGGTCTTTCTTGTGCTGCTGAAGATAAGTATTAGCATACTGCTTAGCCTGCTTATCTGTCTCATGTCCAAGGAATACCTCACCTGCATTAGGAACATCGGAAAGTCCGAGGATCTCAACAGGCTGTGAAGGAAGAGCTTCCTTGAGCTTGTTGCCCTTATCATCAACCATAGCTCTAACCTTACCTGAACTGGCTCCGGCTGAAATGAAGTCTCCAACATGAAGTGTACCCTTCTGAACAAGTACGTTTGCTACAGGACCACGACCCTTATCAAGTCTTGCCTCAAGGACAAGTCCTCTTGCCTCTCTGTCAGGGTTAGCCTTGAGTTCGAGAATATCTGAAGTAAGGATGATTGTCTCAAGAAGTGTCTCAATACCTTCACCTGACTTAGCAGATACGGGAACGAACTCTGTTGTTCCGCCCCAATCAGTAGAGATAAGACCATACTCTGTCATCTCCTGCTTAACTTTATCTATATTGGCATTGGGCTTATCAATCTTGTTGACAGCCACAATAATCTCAACTTCTGCAGCCTTTGCATGGTTGATAGCTTCAATTGTCTGAGGCATAACACCGTCATCGGCAGCTACAACAAGAACAGCGATATCTGTTGAAGTAGCACCTCTCATACGCATTGCTGTGAATGCTTCGTGACCGGGAGTATCAAGAAATGTGATCTTCTGGTCATTAACGGATACTGTATAAGCACCGATTCTCTGTGTGATACCACCTGCCTCACGATCTGTAACGCTGGTCTTACGAATAGCGTCAAGAAGTGATGTCTTACCATGGTCAACGTGACCCATTACGCAGACAACAGGAGGTCTCTTCTTGAGTGTCTCAGGTGCATCCTCATCCTCTTTAAGAAGTTCCTCGATAATATCAACAGGAATCTCCTTCTCGCAGATGATATCGTATTCGATCGCAATATTCTCAGCTTCTTCATAAGTAAGCTCTGTATTAACGGTAGAAACCTGTCCTGCCATAAAGAGCTTCTTGATAATAACAGAAGGCTGCATCTTCATCTTCTCGGCAAGTTCCTTGATGGAAACCTTCTCAGGAATAGAAATAACCTTGATCTGCTCTTCAGGTTCCTCAACTTTCTTAACCTCAGGCTTGATGAATCTGCCTACTCTCTTACTTCTTGGCATCATCTCTTCCTGCTCGTATGCAAGATCCTTCTTGTTTCTCTTATCTTTTTCCTGACCGAGTCTACGTCTTTCCTCGTCTCTGCGGCCTGAACCTTCCTTAGCTGAAGGAGCATCAGCAAAGTTGCCTCTTCCGCCCTTATCAAATTTGTTACCGCCGAACTTATTATCATTTCTCTGACCGAACTTGCCACCCTGCTGTCCGGCTCCGCCATTTCTGTTATCATCTCTGCGGAAGCCGCCGTTCTGGCCGCCTGCTCTGTTCTGGAAATTATTTCTATCGCCTCTGGGTGCATTATTTCTATCTCCACCGGGACGATTATTATTTCTGTTGTCTCTGTTATCTCTATTATCTCTGTTATCTCTGTTTCTGTCGGGAGCCTGCTGTGCTCTTTCTCTTGAAACTTCTCTTGTCTGAGGAGCTTCTTTTGCCACATTCTCTTTTACAGGGGCCTGCTTGGGCTGCTGTGAAGGTGCAGGTGCTTCCTTCTTGGCAGGAACAGGTTTAGCTGTAGGCTGTGTCTTGGAATAACCGCTGCTATAGCTATCAAGCTGTGAAGGCGCTGTTAAAGGCTTGATAGGATGATAAACATTCTGAGACTGTGCAAAAGTTCCACGTCTGTTATTGCCGCCTCTATCCTGTCTGTTATCGCGAGGTCTCTGGTTTCCTGCGTTATTGCCGCCCTGTCCCTGGAAGCCGCCCATCTTGGAATTACCGGCATTGGTAACCATGATGATCTTCTTCTTTTTCTTGGGAGCATCTTCTGCAGAAGCCTTTGCTGCCTCAGCGTTAGATTCCTTTACTTCCTTTTCTACAGACTTGGTGTCAGCTGCCTTAGCTGTTTTTTCTTCCTTCTTGGGAGCCTCCGCGCTTGTCTTTTTGCCTTTAAAATGCTTTCTTATCTTTTCTGCATCGGACTCTTCGATAGAACTGTTCGAACGCTTCGCCTCTATTCCATTCTCCTGCGCGTAGCTTATCAGCTCTTTTCCTTCGCATCCAAGCTCATTCGCAAGGTCAGATATCTTAATTTTTGCCATTCACATTTCCTCCAAACTGATCTTCTAAGAGTAAGTTCTTTAAAAGCGACTGCGCCAGCCCTTTGTCTGTTACAACCAGGCTTGTTCGAACACCCTTACCTATTGCGTGTCCCAGGCTCTCCTTGTCTCCAAAAAAAACAATGGGCACCTTATAATAACTACATTTATCTGCAAATTGCTTCTTGGTATTCTCAGAAGCATCTTCACTGACTATTACTAACCGGGCTTTTTTAGCGCGAACAGCCTCGATAGCCGATAGCTCACCGCTCTTAAGCTTACCCGCTCTCATGCAAAGCCCCAACATGGAATAAACTTTACTAGAATTAGAATCCAATTTAATCTCCAAACTCTTTACTTAGCTTATCAAGCACATCTTCGGGAATCTGTGCCTTGAGTGAACGTTCAAGTCCTTTGTTCTTAAGTGCCTTTTTAAAGCAATCAATGTTGTTGCAGATATAAGCACCTCTTCCGTTCGCTCTTCCCGTGGTATCAAGACAGATCTCATCTTCAGGAGTCTTAATTACTCTGACAAGTTCTCTCTTGTCTTTCATCTCACCACATCCGACACATTTTCTTGTTGGAATCTTTTTTTGCATCTTATTCCTCTACGCCGGCATCCTCAGAAGATTCTGTCTCAACATCTTCCTCGTACTCGCCTTCATAATCCTCTTCATCATAATCTTCATCATCAAGATAGTCTTCCATACGGAATCCGGGAGCATCCTTAGCCTGTGTCTCACTCTTGATGTCGATCTTATATCCTGTAAGTCTTGCTGCAAGACGAGCATTCTGACCTTCCTTACCGATAGCAAGTGAAAGCTGGTAATCGGGAACAACTACCTTAGCGCTCTTCTCATCAGGATCAGCAAATACTGCAACGATCTTAGCAGGTGAAAGAGCATTCTGAATAAGGTTACCTGGGTTCTCATCCCAGTTGATAACATCTATCTTCTCGCCGTTGAGCTCATCCACAATAAGATTAACTCTGGCTCCGTTAACACCTACGCATGCACCAACCGCATCAACATTGGGGTTGTGAGAATATACAGCAATCTTAGTACGGCTGCCTGCCTCTCTTGCGATGCTCTTGATCTCAACTGTTCCATCCTGAATCTCTGCAACTTCCTGCTCGAAAAGTCTCTTAACAAGATCGGGATGTGTACGTGATACAAGGATTCTGGGACCCTTTGATCCATTCTTTACTTCAAGAACATATACTCTGATACGTGATGTAGGTCTGTAGAAGCCTGACTTAGCCTCGGTTTCAACCTGCTCATTCTCATTGAGGATCGCATCTGCACGACCTAAGTTAATGCTGATGTTCTTGCCAATATATCTCTGGATGACACCTGTTACAATGTCATGCTCTTTCTCAAAATACTCATTGTAGATTGCGCCACGCTCTTCCTCACGAATCTTCTGAAGGATAACGTTCTTGGCATTCTGTGTGGCAATACGTCCGAATTCCTTGGAATTGAGTGATACATTTACAACGTCGCCAACCTTGCTCTTCTTGCTGATCTTCTTGGCATCATCAAGTGAAATCTCAAGCATGGGATCCATAACATCATCTGCAGTCTCAACAACTGTCTTCTCTGCATAGCACTTAAAGTCGCAGTTGTCTCTGTCAACTTCTACTTTGATGTTCTCTGCCTTGCCAAAATTATTCTTGCAAGCAGTGATAAGTGAATTCTCAATAGCATCAAACAGAGAATCCTTGCTGATGTTCTTCTCCTTCTCTAAAAGGTCAAGGGCATCCATTAATTCTTTACTCATCGTAATCTCCTTTTTTCCGCTCAGATTAAAAATCAAGAGCAAGCTTAATAACTGATATCTCTTTTCTTATAAAAGTCTCATCTTGGTCATTTATAGTTACGGTAACCGAAGTGTCGTCAAAACTCTTAAGTGTACCGGCAAACTCCTTAACTCCGTCTCTGGGTTTAAAAAGCTTTAATTCTACGTCCATGCCTATGCTGTTCTGAAAATGTCTGTCTTTTTTGAGCTGTCGTCCAAGTCCGGGACTGCTGACTTCCAAGGTGTATGCCTCTTCTATGAAGTCATCCACGTCAAGGGCATCAGAAAGTGCTCTGTTAACATTAACGCAGTCATTGATATCAACACCGCCCTCTTTATCAATATAGGCGCGAAGGTACCATTCACCTGCTTCCTTGACATATTCCACATCATAAATGCTTACGCCGTTCTCTTCAGCGATGGGAATAAGAAGGTCTTCTGTCTTCTTCTCAATATCACTTTTACGTGCCATGTATTCTCCTTAAAGATCTGAAACATGATTACTCGGGTCATCAAATCAATTCGCACCCCATGCTAGCATGGGTGCTTTTGATTTAATTGCCTTTTATTGATTGATAATGATATACGAATTGCTCCGCGGCTCCGCCTCTCTCGCAATTCTACAAATATTCGGAATCCGCATTATCATGCTCCTTCCTCATATTTGTTCGGGTCATCAAATCAATTCGCACCCCATGCTAGCATGGGTGCTTTTGATTTATGACACCTATATCATTACATGCAAAAAGTGGACTCGCGAAAGTCCACTTCTGCGTAATATTATAACGTGTGTTTTTGTATTTGTAAACAGTAGATTTAATTAATGTTTGTATTTATTAGTAAATCACCGGAGATTCCAAGTATATAGAGAGAATCAAAGTATGAACTTGTCTGCTTTCCTGCTTTTTTGCCTGTCTATTTTCTGGGTTTTGGCGTTTATAGGTAGATTAGGACTGCCCTTTTTTCTACCTACTTTCTGGGTTTTGGCATTTATAGGTAGATTAGGGCTGCCCTTTTTTCTACCTACTTTCTGGGGTTTGGCTTTTATAGGTAGATCGGAACCCCCGTTTTTTCCTACCTATTTTCCGGGTTTTGGCATTTATAGGTAGGTTAGGGCTGCCTTTTTTACCTGCCTACATTCTGCATTTTGCCATTTATAGGCAGGTAAATTAGTGTTTCAAAGGTTATAGAGTGTTTAAAATACCTGCATTTCAACGCCCACAAAAATTTTTTTGAAAAAAATCAAAAAAAGTACTTGCATTATTCTTTTCCATGCGATAATATAAACAAGTCGCCGCGATACAGCGGCGCACACAAAGCCATTAAGCCTCGTTGGTCAAGCGGTTAAGACGCTGCCCTCTCACGGCAGAATCAGCGGTTCGATTCCGCTACGAGGTACTGACTGTTTATAACAGCCCAACCCGAATTCCAGATCATATTGATCTGGTTTTTTTATACCCTTTTATAACTTATAAAACCTCCCCACATCAAAATATCATAAAACCAACTAATCGCCATCCCCATAATCCCCCCAAAAAACTCTGCGCCAAGCCACCATGAAACCACCTAATCTCCATCCCCATAACCCCCTCAAAAAAACTCCGCGCCGGAACACCATGTAGCTGCCTAATCGGCATTTCCATAGTATTCCGGCGCGGATTATTTTTGCTTATGCTCTCATAAAATCAAAGATGCTTATCTGGTTGGAATCGGGTATATCGCCAAGAAGTCCCATATCCGACATCTTATCGATGACTGTCTGAGGGCACTTGGTTCTTTGTCTGAAATCGTCTTTGGACAGGAAAGGGCCGTCCTTGGCTGCTTCTACAATCTGATCCGCAGCTTTCTCACCCATGCCGTCGATACTTGTAAGGGAAGGCATGATCTTATCTCCGATAACCTGGAAATCACGCGATTTAACCTTAAAAATATCTATTGGCAGGAATTCGATTCCTCTTTCATACATTTCCTCAACAAGTCTCATATCGCCATATTCAGCCTGCTGAGCATTGGAGAGTTCATCTTTTTTGCTATTGTATTCCTTCATAATGGCATGAAGATGGTTTTCACCCTGGCACATATGCTCATAGTTAAATGCCTTGGCTCTGATACTAAACCACGCGGCATAGAACGCCTGAGGAACATATACCTTGAAATAAGCTATACGCCAAGCCATCATAACGTAGGCTGCGGCGTGAGCTTTGGGGAACATGTACTTGATCTTTTTACAGGACCAGATATACCAATCCGGCACTCCTGCAGCGATCATAGCCTCTTCCATCTCCGGCTTAAGGCCCTTACCTTTACGAACAGATTCCATTGTCTTGAAGGAAAGAGACTTATCCATACCTTTCTGAATAAGGTAGATCATGATATCGTCTCGACAACAGATACAGGTATCGATTGTCGCTTTTCCCTCCTGAATTAGGGTCTGAGCGTTACCAAGCCATACGTCCGTACCATGTGAAAGGCCTGAGATCCTTATAAGATGGGACAAAGATGTAGGCTTAGCGTCGATAACCATCTGCATAGCAAAGTCGGTACCAAACTCAGGAAGACCAAGGCAGCCAAGCTTGGTTCCTCCAAGCTGCTCCGGTGTAACACCGAGAGCAGTTGTATTCATAAAAAGACTCATTACATTCTTATCATCCAATGGCACAAGCTTGGGATCAAGTCCCGTGCAATCCTGAAGGAATCTGATCATGGTAGGATCATCGTGTCCCAGAATATCGAGCTTAAGAAGGTTATGGTCGATTGAGTGATAATCATAATGTGTTGTTATGGTTGCAGTTGTCATATCGTTGGCAGGATGCTGAACAGGACAAAAAGAGTTGATGTCCTCTCCCACAGGAAGAACTATGATTCCTCCGGGGTGCTGACCTGTACCTCTTCTGATCCCCGTGCAACCCTGAACGATTCTGTTTATCTCACATTTTCTCTTGCTGGCTCCTATCTGATCGAAGTATTTTTTAACGAATCCAAATGCAGTCTTATCCGCAAGAGAAGCTATGGTTCCGGCTCTGAAGGTCTGTCCATAGCCAAAGATAACTTCAGTATATTTATGAGCCTTGGACTGATATTCTCCTGAGAAATTAAGGTCAATATCAGGCTCTTTATCTCCTTTAAATCCAAGGAAGGTCTCGAAAGGAATGTCGAAGCCATCCTTATTCATCATTGTTCCGCACTTAGGACATCTCTTATCAGGCATATCACAGCCGGAGTTACCGCCGTACTTAAGAACATCTTCGGAATCAAAATCACTGTACTTACATTTAGGGCATACGTAATGAGGGCTAAGTGAATTAACCTCAGTAATACCCGAAGTAAAGGCAACAAAAGATGAACCTACCGATCCTCTGGAACCAACAAGATAGCCGTCCTCATTGGATTTCCAAACAAGTTTCTGGGCAATAATATACATAACCGCGAAACCGTTCTTGATGATTGAATTAAGCTCTCTTTCAAGACGTTCCTGCACGATTTCAGGAAGGTCATCTCCGTATATCTCGTGTGCTTTGTCATAGCAGATCTTGGTAAGGATCTCATCACTGTTCTCAATAACAGGAGCGCACTTATCAGGACGAACAGGAGAAATGCTGTCACACATATCAAGGATCTTACGGGTATTGTCTATAACTATCTCTTTGGCCTTGTCTCCACCAAGATAATCAAATTCCTGCATCATCTCGTCAGTGGTCCTAAGATAAAGAGGTGACTCCTCCTCATCATTCATACCTTTTCCCGCCATAATGATAGTCCTGTATATCTCATCCTCAGGATTGAGGAAATGAGCGTCACAGGTAGCAACAACAGGCTTATTAAACTGTTCGCCAAGTTTAACTATCTCTTTATTGATCTCTCTTATATCATCATCAGAATTGATATCTTCATATCTCTCGGAATCAACCATAAAGTGGTTATTACCAACAGGCTGGATCTCAAGATAATCATAGAAATCAACAAGCCTTGCTATCTCTTCCGGAGGTCTTCCCTCAACAACCGCTCCGTACAGTTCACCGGCACAGCATGCACTTCCTATGATAAGTCCTTCCCTATGCTTTAACAGCTCGCTCTTAGGAATAAGAGGAAATCTCCTAAAGTAGTCGACGTGTGATTCACTCACAAGGGTATAGAGATTAACCCTTCCAAGAGTGTTCTTTGCAAGGATAATGCAGTGATTGGGGCGAAGGTGACGTATCATCTCTTTGGTTGGTTTACCAAGAATATTAACGTCTGTAAGGGTAACTGCCTTCTGCTCCTGAAGCATGGGTATAAACTTGTTAAAAATTAGTGCGGTACACTCAGCATCATCTACAGCCCTGTGGTGATGACCAAGTACAACATTAAGTGTCTTTGCCACCGCATCAAGGGTATGCTTAGCCTGAAGCGGGAAGAAATATCTGGAAAGCCAGAGTGTATCCACTGTCGTGTAATCAACATCAATCTTAAGCTCTTTGCAATTCTGATTGATAAAGCTGATATCAAATCCTACGTTGTGACCTACAAGTACCGCGTCTTTACAAAACTCCACAAACTTAGGAATTATCACTTCCCTTGTGGGCGCATCTATAACCATATCATCAGTAATACTTGTAAGTTTGGTTATCCTATAAGGAATCGGTACTTCCGGATTGATAAACTCGGAAAATCTGTCAACTATCTCTCCGTTAACAATCTTAACAGCGCCAATCTCAATGATCTTATTCTTTATAGGTGAAAAACCTGTCGTCTCAATATCAAATACAACAAAGGTGGTATTTTCCAAAGGTTGTCCCTTGTCATTTACCACTATCTCTTTGAGGTCGTCAACAAGATAAGCCTCAACACCAAGGATCAGTTTAAAGAAATCCTGTCGCTCGATAGGTGGTTCCCCAGCCTCTTTTCTTCTCTTTTTCTCATCATCATATAGCGACTCCCAGACGTGATTTGCATCTGTAAGAGCCTGTACTACGCCGTGGTCTGTAATGGCAATACCGGGCATGCCCCATTTGTAGGCCTGCTTAACGATGTCTTTTACCTCGGAAACTCCGTCCATATCACTCATCTTGGTATGGCAGTGGAGCTCAACTCTCTTAACTTCCGCTCTGTCCACTCTCTTGGAAGTAAAATCAGGTATCTTCTTAACGCCTGCTACAGACTGGATAGAAAGTTCATGATCAAACTTATCTACTGCAGCAATACCCTTGACCTTAACGAAAGCTCCGGGCTTTATATCCTTGGTTATCTCAGGAACATCCTCTGTTTTAACAAACATCTTGACTGTGATGGAATCCGTGAAATCCGTCACATCAAAAATAAGAATGCTCTTCTCGTTTCTGATATCTCTTTTATCAAAAGCAGTGATCTTGCCGTGGATAGCAACTTCACCAAGTTCTCCCACAAGTTCAGAGAGCTTAATAGTCTCATCCTCAAAGTCTCTGCCAAATATAACATCTGGATTGTCAGACCTCTTAAAGGCTCCAAAATCGCCCTTTCTGCCACCAAACTTGCCTTTTCCAAAGCCTCCCGCTGAAGGTGCACCTAAAGAGCCTCCTGATGATTTTGCAGAAGGACCTGCGCTACTCTTTTCTTCTGCCTTTGCAGCTTCTTTTTCCGCCTTCTCTTTTTTCTTTTCTTCGGATCTAAGCTCTGCATCTTCAAGCTTTTTGGCCATCCTTGCAGATTCCTCGGAGTAATCAGGCTCTCCGGCTTCCTTTTCAACAGCAACAAACTCAGGCTGAATATCAACGGAAAGTCCGCATCTCTCATTAAAGATTTTGGAAAGAACGCGAATAAGATCCGGAGCTTTCTTTTGACTTACAACGCTGTCTTCAAGCTGAATGACCACATTGCCCTCTTCCGGATACAAAAAAGAAGCCGAACGAAAAAGACTATACTCCATATGGTCATAGTCTTTAAGTTCAAGCTCAATGCTGTCTTTATACAGATCCAGCAGATTCTTGGGCGTGTACTGGGCAGAAAGATTAAACTTCTCGTATATCTTGACGTTAAGATCATGACTTCCGAAAAGCTGCTTCTTGATCCCCACCTCACTCTTAATGATATCTGTCTTATCAATAAGATTGTCGCTGGATATATATATTCTTATAAAATCCTGCTTTCTTGTAGTGGATACCTTGGTAACCAAAGTCTGTTCCATTATCTCCTTGGTCTTGGCATCCAGCTTAAGAGCAGGGAAAACCTCAAAAAACTTTTTTGACATACCCTAAAGCACCTCTCAAAAGAAGTGTATCACTTCCAATTATCGAGCTCTTCTTTTAATACATTCAAAAGCTCATCTTCTTTGACCTTCTTAACCACTTCCCCGTGTTTGATAAGAAGACCTTCACCGGTTCCTCCGGCAATTCCTATATCAGCCTCTTTGGCTTCACCCGGACCGTTTACTGCGCATCCCATAACGGCAACCTTGATATTAAGATTCGGATAATTCTGCACAAGAGTCTCTGTCTTGTTAGCAAGGTCTATAAGATCTATCTTGGTCCTGCCGCATGTAGGGCACGAAACAACCTCTATTCCGCCCTTTCTGATATCAAGCGTTCTAAGGATTGCTTTGGCCGTCTTGATCTCTTCAATGGGATCGCCTGAAAGGGATACTCTTATGGTATCGCCGATACCTTCATTTAAGATAATTCCAAGTCCCACTGAAGACTTGATATTACCGCCCCATACAGTTCCTGCCTCTGTGATACCTACGTGAAGCGGATAAGCACACTGCTTAGCCAGAAGTTCATGGGCTTTGACGCAAAGCATAACGTTGGAAGACTTAATGCTGACTACCATATTGTCATAGCCGAAGTCTTCTATTATGCCTATCTTATCAAGGGCACTCTCTACAAGGCCCTCTGCGGTAACTCCTCCGTATTTCTCAACAAGATTCCTCTCAAGAGATCCGCTGTTAACGCCGACTCTTATAGGAATGTTTCTCTCCTTTGCACATGAAACAACTGCTTCAATGCGCTCTTTGGAACCTATATTTCCCGGGTTGATCCTGATCTTGTCAGCCCCGTTCTCCATGGCTGCTATAGCCATCTTATAGTCAAAATGAATATCAGCCACAAGAGGAATAGTTATCTGCTTCTTGATCTCTTTTACCGCAAGAGCAGCCTCTTTTGTCGGCACAGTACATCTGATAATATCGCAGCCTGCAGCCTCAAGCCTCTTTATCTGCGCTACTGTGGCAGCAACATCCTCTGTAGGCGTATTGGTCATAGACTGAATCATAATAGGGTTACCGCCTCCGATAACCTTATTTCCTATCTTAATAACCTTGGTATTATCTCTGTACGTCATATAAACTCCTTGTCATGGCTTAATATAGCCACTTTTCATCATCCACAGAAAATCATCTTGTGAACTTGGTAATATCATTAAATAAAACAAAAATCATAAGCCCCATCAAAAGGATCATTCCAAACATGTGAACATACCCTTCCTTCTCGGGCGGAACAGGCTTTCCGAAGATAACCTCTATGAACTGGAATACAAGTCTTCCACCGTCAAGTGCCGGGAACGGAAGAAGGTTCATAACTCCAAGGTTCACTGACAGAAGAACCGTAAGCTGCAGCATTGTCAAAAGAACTGCAGATACGCCATAGGGACTTGTCTCCTCATAAGCTTCATCAACAATCTTAACCATGCCTACAGGTCCCGATACATCATCGGCTGAAAGCTTTCCCTTTACTAGAAGCGCAAGGCTCCTATAAGTCGCTTTGAAAAAGTACTTAACATCGTACCAGGCATACTGAAGAGTCTTAACGCCCTTGATCCTACCGTACTCTCCCATATACACGCCCATGTAATAGCGATGATCCTCCTCGCTGTACTTGGGATATAAAGTAGTGCTGTAACGCTGTCCGTCTCTCTCATAGACGATGTCCATGGGTGAACCCTCGGCGAACTGTGAAATAAGTGTAACTTCACCTGCCATGTGCACCCTCTCGCCGTCTATACTGATAATGGTATCACCGGGAAGGAGTCCCGCTTCAGAAGCAGCAGATTCCCCTTCAGTAAGCTTATGTATAGTCGGAAAATCCCACTGTGAAAAGCTAACCAGCACAACAGCCAGCACATAAGCAATAATAAAGTTAGCAAAGGGTCCTGCAAGTAAAGTGGCGATCCTTCTCCACACAGGTGCATTCAAAAAAGCTCTCTCATCAAAGCTCTCTTTTTCTTCCGCAACAGGATCCATTCCGTCAAAAACGCAGGCGCCGCCTATAGGTAAAAGCTTAATACTGTATAAGGTTTCGCCTTTTTGTTTTTTCCATAAAGTTGGTCCCATTCCGACAAAGAACTCGTTTACTCTGATACCACCTGTCTTGGCGATGATAAAATGTCCGAATTCATGCGTTGTTACCAGAATTCCAAATATTATAAAGAAAATAATAACGCTAACTATCATGCTCTCTCCTTAAATATTGTATTTATTCCCCAGGAAATCATAGATATCCTTTTCAGCTTCAAGGATCTGAGAAACTGTAGGATTATCTATCTTATTATGATATTCCATAGCCTCTTGAATCATGTCGTAAATCTCAAGATATTTGATATCGCCCTTCAAAAATCTCTTTACAGCCATCTCATTGGCCGCATTAAAGACTGTAGGCATACTACCGCCTGCGTATGCAGAATCAAAAGCCAGCTTAAGGCCTCTGAACGTATCTGTATCAGGCTTTTCAAAAGATAAGCTTCCAAGCTCAAAAAGATCCAGTCTCTTTTCATCCATAGGTCTTCTGTCAGGATAAAAAAGAGCATACTGAATAGGAAGCTTCATATCAGGAACTCCAAGCTGTGCTATAACCGCTCCATCACAGTACTGAACCGCACTGTGTACTATGCTCTGGGGATGTATTAGAACCTGAATATTATCAAGACTCACATCAAAAAGCCATCTAGCTTCCATAACTTCAAGACCCTTGTTAACAAGAGTCGAAGAATCAATAGTAACCTTGGGTCCCATATCCCAGTTAGGATGCTTAAGCGCATCTGCCGCAGTCATATCCTTAAGTTCTTCTTTTTTCTTACCTCTGAAAGGGCCGCCGCTTGCAGTAAGCAGAATCTTCTCAACCTTATCACGGGGCTCTCCGTTAAGAGACTGGAAAATAGCGCTGTGCTCACTGTCAACCGGAAGGATCTTAACATTCTTTTCCTTAGCAAGAGGCATAATTATATGTCCTGCGCAAACAAGTGTCTCTTTATTGGCAAGAGCAATATCCTTGCCGCTTTCTATAGCACGGATAGTCGGTCTGATTCCTATCATACCAACAACCGCAGTAAGAACAGTATCAGCTTCCGGAACAGATACTATCTCAAGAAGCCCATCCATGCCGCTGTAAACCTTGGTATCTGTATCCTTGAGCCTATCCGCAAGGTCTTTAGCAGCTTTTTCGTCAAACATGCAGGCATACTTAGGTTTAAACTCCCTGACCTGTTTCTCAACTTCATCAACTTTTCTATTGGCTGCAAGGCCTATAACCTTAAGCTCTTTGTTGTTATTCCTAACTACGTCAAGGGTCTGTGTACCAATCGAACCCGTAGATCCAAGTAAAACTATATTTCTCATTACAACTCCCATGTATAAATAAAATGTGCACCGAAGCGTATACTTCGGTGCAAATAGATTATCTAAAGCCTAAAAACGTGGTGTCAAAACCGCCGCCAAAAAATATATGCAAGGTATCACAAATATAACGCTGTCAAAACGGTCCATTATACCGCCGTGCCCGGGGATCAGCTTACCATAGTCTTTGATGTTATGGTCTCTCTTAATGCCTGATGCAAGAAGATCTCCAAGCTGACCAATGATACTACCCACAAAGGTAATGATCATCATCATGCTTATGATTCCGGAATTATATCCTTCATTAATACAAATAACATAACCTATGATAGCACCAACAACCACACTTCCTACGATCCCGCCAATAGCACCCTCAATAGTCTTCTTGGGTGAAAGATGCGGTGCAAGCTTGTGCTTACCAAAAGCTCTGCCTGCAAAATAGGCACATGTATCGCAAACCCATGCTATAAATGGAATCCACGCAAGGTACTTACCAAATGCACGAATTCTCAAAAGATACACAAAAGACATATTAACAGGCGCATATACAAAGCAGAAAAATGTTGCCATTGCCTGCGATGAAGTAAACTTAGGGAAGTTTACGACATAACAGACCATAATAAGGAAGAACGCAAACATCAGAGAAAAGATATAGTATCTGTAATCTCTCACAATTATCATCTGAACATAGTGTACGATGATAGATGCATATCCGCATAATTCCAAGGCGTTACATCTTTTGCCCTCCTGATGTATGCCAAGTGCTCTTTCAAGTTCATAAAAACTGATCAGCGAAACAGCAAACAATACACCTGCAAGCAGGTATCCTCCGGGGAGAAGAACTCCCGCGAGAATGAGTGCTATTACCACTCCGCTTATAACTCTAGTCTTCAAATGTCTATCCCAACCTTTTCAAGTATCTGATAAGTCTCAAATCTGGTCCTTCTTAAGACCTCCAAATTTACGATTTCTGCTTCCGTAAGCTTCTATCGCTTTGATAAGTTCAGCCTTGTTAAAGTCAGGCCATGCAATAGGAGTATAGTAAAACTCGGTGTATGCCAGCTGCCACAGCAGGAAGTTGGATACGCGCTGCTCATTGCAGGTTCTGATCAGAAGGTCTGGATCAGGTAAGTAATCGGTATCAAGATTCTGAGCTATGAGTTCCTCTGTGATGTCATCAGCCTTAAGCTCGCCGTTCTCAACTTTCTTAGCTATCTTCTTGACGCTTCGGGTAATCTCATCCCTGCTACCGTAATTGATGGCTATTGTAAATGTAAGTCCGGTATTGCCTGCTGTTGCATCCTCAAGCTCTGCTATAGCCTTCTGAATGTCCTCTGAAAGAGCCGACTTGTCGCCGATAACACGGCAACGAACGTTGTTCTTCATTGACTTCTTGATACTGGTCTTCAAATAATTTCGAAGGATCGTCATGAGGGCTGAAACCTCAGCCTCAGGACGAGTCCAATTTTCTGTTGAAAATGCATAGACCGTAAGGTACTTGATACCAAGATCTCTGGCATCTACAAGTATATCCTCAACAGCCTTAGCTCCCTGCATATGTCCGTAGTTTCTGGGCATTCCTTTGGCTTTGGCCCATCTGCCGTTACCGTCAAGGATAATGGCCACATGCTGGGGTACGTTCATAATTTCTTCCATGTTGTAAATCCTATCAGCTACAGATTAAACTGTCATGATCTCTTTATTCTTGTCTTCGATTGCTCCATCAATATCCTTGATGTACTTATCAGTAACCTTCTGAAGTTCATCGTTAAGATCGTTGATCTCATCCTCAGAAACATCGCTACCCTTAAGCTTCTTAAGAGCATCGTTGCCGTCACGTCTTACGTTCCTGACTGCAACCTTAGCATCCTCGCCCTTCTTACGGATATCCTTGGCAAGCTGTTTTCTGCGCTCCTCTGTAAGCTCAGGGAAAACAAGTCTGATAACAGCACCATCGTTACTTGGTGTGATACCAAGCTCGGATGTCATGATAGCTTTCTCAATATCTTTTATCAAAGTCTTATCCCATGGCGCGATCTGAATAATACGTGCCTCAGGGACTGATACATTACCAACCTGCTGAATGGGTGTAGGTGTTCCGTAATAATCCACCTTAATCTTATCAAGTACATGGGGATTGGCTCTTCCTGCACGGATAGAAGCAAGCTCCTCCTTCAAAAAATCAAAAGATTTCTGCATCTTATCTGCGTATTCTTTAATCTTATCGTTCATACCGATGCCTCCTATAGTTTTAATCTATCAAACAGTAACTGTAGTGCCGTTAAATTTGCCGCTACATGCATTGACGATACTGTTCTCTTCCTGAAGAGCAAACACCCTCATGGGAACCTTGTTGTCTCTTGCAAGTATCGAAGCGGTCATATCTACAACCTGAAGGTTGTTTGCGATAACCTCATCGATGGAAAGAGTATCATATCTCTTGGCATTCGGATTCTTGGCGGGATCGCTGTCGTATACCCCGTCAATAGACTTTGCAAGCAAAAGGCAATCGGCCTCAACCTCTATGGAACGAAGCACAGCCGGTGTGTCTGTTGAAAAGCAAGGATGTCCCGTGCCGCCTGCAAAGAATACAACCATACCCTTGGCAAAATACTTGTTGGCTCTATCCTTGGAAAAAAGCTTTGTAAAGGATCCACACTCAAATGGTGTGAGAATGTTGGTCATCATGCCTACACTTCTGAATATCTCGGAAACATATATGCAGTTCATGATTGTAGCCAGCATGCCGATCTGATCTGCCTTGACGCGGTCGATGTTCTCGCTGGTCCTGCCTCTCCAAAAGTTACCACCACCGATAACAATACCTACTTCGGTACCATTATCAACAAGTTGCTTAACCTGAAGAGCTACCTTTCTGACAGTCTCCTCATCAAAGCCTGTCTTCTTGTCTCCTGCCAGCGCCTCACCGCTGAGTTTCAATAGTATTCTCATAATATCTCCATGTATAACTTGTATTGATTATTTATTCTTAAGTCCCTCGAAGAACTCTGAAGGATTAACGTCAGCATAAGCCTGTGAGCACATACCTTCGATAACCGCACCGTTGTTGATCTGTACAGACTGGGACTTGATATTACCCATAACGATCGCTGTTGTATCAAGAACAACAGGTCCATGTACGTCGATGTCACCCTTTACAGCGCCTGCGATAACTGCGCTTGATCCAAAGATATTACCAACGATAACTGTGCTCTGTCCTACCTTAACGCTACCTTTACTTCTAACTTCACCAGTGATTCTGGCTGCCTCTGCATAGATTTCAGCTGCATCTGAATCACCCTGGATCTCACCGGTTACGTTGAGCTTACCAAGAGCTTTAACGTTACCTACGATCTTGCCCACAAGATCAAGAGATCCTGTTGTCTGAAGGTCACCATTAATGACCATACCTTCAGTAATGTTAGCGGTCTCATCGGTTGGTGTCTGCTGTTCAAATTCCATAGTTTCATATCCCCCATCATTATTAGATTTATCAGTCTCATTGCTCTTAGCAATGTACTCATCAATATGTTCGTTGTTGATAGCTTCAAGAGCACTCTTGGGCTCTTCCTTCTCAACTTCTGCAAGAGTCTCCTCTTCAATCTTCTCTTCAAGATCCTCTGTGATCTCTTCTATTTCAGGAGTAACAGTCTCTTCCACGGCAGCTTCAGAAGTCTCTTCATCAGAACTCTGCTCCTCTATGTTCTCAGCCTCGAAAGTCTCAGTCATCTCCTGCCCGGGAGTTTCCTCCTTGTTGTCCTCTTCATTAGTGATGTCATCCAGCTTGATGTCGTCAAGACGATTGAGCATGCTGTCGATATCCACCTCGCTAGCCTTAACCGGCTCTTCAACAGCCTTGCCTTCCCCTTCGAGCTTGTCATCCGGCATAAGAGTGTTAACTGCCTGGGACAGATCGCTCTTTAGCTCAGAAAAAAATCCCATCTTGATATCCTCCCCTTACTTTAGTAATTTAGTAGTTTTAGTTATTTTTGATATGTTGAACCGGTAACGTATCATCCGTTATCGGAACTATCACTGTATCTTCCATACCGTTTATCGCGTCTATGATCTCAGGAAGAGCCTCAACCGTGCACTTCTTGTCTGCCGCATCGTGCATAAGAACAACGCAGTGTTTAAACTTAGGTATGTTATTAACTATATTAGCATAAATTACGTCTTTGGTGGCGCCTGCTTTGTCGTCACCGGCAGAAATATTCCAGTCAAAAAAAGTAACTCCGGAATCCTCCAAAACATCTACAAGCTCATTCATATCTGCCTTGCTGACATTGTTAGAGCTCCCTCCGGGAAACCTGTAATACTTGGGCGTTACATCAGTAGTATCCTCAAGATATCTTCGAAGCTTTCTGAAATCCTCCTTGAAAGAATCTGCAGATGCATATATATCACTGTATTTATGGCTGTATGAGTGCATACCCAAGGTATGACCCTCATCCACGATCCTCTTGTAGCAATCCTCGTATTTAGGCTTGCCGCATACAAAGAATGTAGCCTTTACATTTTTTTCTTTTAATATATCAAGTATCTCATCGGTATAGACGCTTGGACCATCATCAAAAGTAAGGTAAACATACCTTGTACCCTCGATGTCCTCAGGATTCTGTGCTCCGATAAGTTCTACCTCTGCATAATCCACATCCGGATCAGTGGTATCAGAACCTGAATCTTTATTATCTTCTTCAGAAGCAAGTATGGTCATTTCATCGCCGTAGCGCTCTCTGTACCAGTCGAGATCTGCCTTGGTCTGAATATAATCGGTACGAAGTCTGTCATATCTTATTGATAAAAAAATACAGATTATAGTGGGAATAAGACAGGCAGCTGCCACAGTTATAAGGATAAATCTGCGAAGCCTGCGAATGCGCCTGTTATATAAAACCTTTTCACTTTTTCTCCCGCCTTTTTCGTACGCCATTTTTAATTAAAAAAATACTTCCCCCATGAATATTCAACCAGAGTATAGTATATCAGAACAGGCTCCCCTATTCAACCAAGTAAAGGCTTCATCTATGCATACATATGCTTTCCGTCGCATTCTAGCAACATTTTCTTGACGTTTTTGTATAGAACTGTTAATAATATAATTGCATAAGAGATTTTGAGTCTCATAAAAAACGTTTATAGAAAGGGAAAAGTATGAAGAAAAGAGGAACAAAATTATTTACAATCCTGTTAACTGCAGGAATGCTCGCCTTTACTGCCGCTGTAGGCATTAGCGCCAACATGATCACGAGTACTGAAACCATTTCATATCAGATGGAAGAAAATGCCGACACTCTTGTTGACGGTGGCGGGATGACCGGCAAAATATTACAAGATAAAAAATGGTTTAGTGATGTGGAAAGAGGGATATATAAAGGCAACGGTTATACTCGGGTCAATCTGGTCCGGACCGGCAAATCAGAAACTGCTTCGGTTCTACTGGAAGCAAATAAGAAATATGTAGCAAAATTCGGAACCGCAAATAATGGTTCAGCATACCACTCCAGACATGTTTGGGTTTATACAGAATCCTCAAATAGAAATGTAAAATGTATCGGAACTCTCATCTCTATTGATAATATAGCGATTAAAAATGGTGCTATATACGCCAGAGGTGATGGCACAATGGAGGTGTACGTACTATCACCTGACAAAGAGCACCTCGTATTAAGAGATTATGCCAATATATATTCCCAGATGGGACATACAAATAAAAATTATTCAAACTTCACTCATTATTATGGTCCCGAGGTGGAAGATTTATATAATAAACTTCGTAAAGAATATGATAATGCAACCAGCATTTCTTTTAAAATTAAATGATACCTTTAATATAATTAGTATTTAAAGCAACCCCCAAATGCTATTTAAAGCATTTGGGGGTTGTATTATCAGCTATATAAAATTATATTCACTGCCCGTATAATCAAAGCTTATTATATTCCTCAGCAATAGCATCAAGGAACTCTTCGCTTCCGAGCTTCTGAGGATTGGGAAGTGATGTGATAAGAGCAAGGTCACCTGTCATACGGCCTGATTCGATAACTGAAAGTGTTGCTTTCTCCATCTTATCTGCCCAGTCCATAAGCTCTTTTATTCCGTCAAGTTCTCCTCTCTTACGAAGAGCACCTGTCCATGCAAATATTGTTGCAACAGGGTTGGTAGATGTAGGCTCTCCCTTTAAGTACTTGTAATAGTGTCTCTGCACTGTTCCGTGAGCAGCTTCATACTCATAAACACCTGTAGGTGAAACAAGAACTGAAGTCATCATAGCAAGTGAACCGAAAGCAGATGAAACCATGTCGCTCATAACATCTCCGTCGTAGTTCTTACAAGCCCAGATAAATCCACCCTTAGATTTCATAACTCTTGCTACAGCGTCGTCGATAAGTGTATAGAAGTAAGTGATTCCGGCCTTTTCAAAATCAGCCTTGAACTCATTTTCAAATACTTCCTCAAAGATCTCTCTGAATCTTCTGTCATAAGTCTTACTGATAGTATCCTTTGTGCCAAGCCAAAGCTCTTTTTTCTCTGCAAGTGCATACTTAAAGCAAGCTCTCGCAAAGCTTCTGATAGAAGCATCCTTATTGTGAACGCCCTGGATGATTCCGGGCTCTTTGAAATCAAAGATAGTCTCTTTGGTAACTGTACCATCCTCTGCTGTAAATACAAGCTCAGCCTTACCTGCTCCCGGAACTCTGATCTCAACATTCTTGTATACATCACCGTATGCATGTCTTGCAAGTGTGATGGGCTCAACCCAGGTTCTTACGTTGGGCTCGATTCCTTTTACCATGATGGGAGTACGAAAAACTGTTCCGTCAAGAATTGCTCTGATAGTGCCGTTGGGGCTCTTCCACATCTTCTTGAGATTGTACTCCTCCACACGCTCATTGTTGGGAGTTATAGTGGCACACTTAACAGCAACGCCATACTTAAGTGTTGCATTGGCACTGTCTACGGTAACCTGATCATCAGTCTCATCTCTGTGCTTAAGTCCAAGGTCGTAGTACTCACTCTTAAGGTCAATATTGGGCAGGATAAGCTTGTCCTTGATCATCTGCCACAATACTCTGGTCATCTCGTCGCCGTCCATCTCAACGATGGGTGTTGTCATCTGAATCTTGCTCATTAAATTAGTCCTTTCAAAAGATGTTGTCGTTGCCTGTGTTATTACCTTCAATAGGCCGTATTCTTACTCAAACATGGAAAGAAGTCCCTTATCAACCATGTTCTCATATGCGTTTATCATATGCTGGTTGGCAAGTTCCTCAGCCTTGTCGGGATTGTTCTCCCTTATAGCCTCCATGATGAACTTATGCTCAACATTGGAAACTGCACCTCTGCTGCTGGAAAGAGTCTTTTGTCTGACTCTCCATACATACTGGTGATAGTCTTTTAAAAGATGCTCAAGCATCTTGGAATTACATGACTCATATAAAATATTGTGGAATCTGTTATCCAGCTCTGCCATCTGCTCCATATGACCTCTTGCCGCATGGAACTCAGCAAGGTAAATGTTCTCTTCCATCTCCTCGAGCTGCTCTTTTGTAATATTCTCACATGCCCATCTTGCGCACAGACCCTCAAGCTTGGATCTGATCATATAGATATCCTCGATATCTTTTACCTTGATACCTGTAACGTACGCGCCTCTGTTGGGAATGATCTGAATAAGACCTTCCAGCTCAAGCTGCCTGAAAGCCTCTCTTACGGGAGTCCTGCTGACACCAAGCTCCTGTCCGATGGCAACCTCCTTGAGCTCCTCATGGTCCTTGTACTTGCCATTAAGAATATCCTCTCTGATGCGATGGAAAACTCTGCCTCTAAGTGAATATTTATCAGTAACTTCCTGCTTTAAATCCTGATTATCCATAATAATCCCCTTTATTTGGAAGATGAGACAATCTCACCCTCTTTAACAACTATTCCAAGTTCTTTGCCAACTTTTTTGATCTCGGAAATAAGCTCAGCGTCAGTCATAACTGTAACTCGTCCGCCTGCGTACTCCTTATCAACCCACTCTTTTATCTTGGTAACAAGAGGTGATGACTTGGAAAGAGCATGCTCATCGCGAAGCTTGTAATGTATGTTGATCCAGTGAGCAATGCCTGCAAGTCCTGATGTGTTTGAAACAGCACTTACAGGAGGTCTTCTAAGGAATTTCTCTGTATCGAAGATATTGTAAATCTCCTCGTTCTTAAGAAGTCCGTCAGCATGGATACCTGCTCTTGTAACATTGAAGTTCTTACCAACAAAAGGTGTGTTTGCAGGAACAGTAAATCCCACTTCCTTCTCATAATACTCAGCAAGGTCAGTAATAACCTGCGTATTCATGCCGTTAAGAGTACCCTTAAGCTGAGCGTACTCAAATACCATTGCCTCAAGAGGTGTGTTACCTGTTCTCTCTCCAATACCAAAGAGTGAAGTATTAACTGAAGAGCAACCGTAAAGCCAAGCTGTTGTTGAGTTGGTAACAGCCTTGTAGAAATCATTGTGGCCATGCCACTCAATAAGTTCACTGGGAACACCTGCGTTGGTGTTGATAGCATAGATGATACCCTGTACGCTTCTGGGAATAACAGCACCGGAGAAGTTTACTCCATAGCCCATTGTATCGCAGGCACGGATCTTAACAGGGATACCATACTCCTCTTTTAACTTCATAAGTTCTACGCAGAAAGGAACAACAAAGCCATAGATATCGGCTCTTGTGATGTCCTCAAGATGGCATCTGGGACTGATTCCTTCCTCAAGACAAGCTCTTACGATGCTGAGATAATGATCAAGCGCCTGTCTTCTTGTCATTTTAAGTTTAAGGAAAATATGGTAATCGGAACAGGAAACAAGGATTCCTGTCTCTTTCATTCCAATTTCTTTTACAAGCTTGAAGTCATCTTCACTTGCTCGGATCCAGCTGGTAACCTCCGGGAACTTATAGCCTCTCTCCATACATTTGTAGACCGCATCACGGTCACTCTTACTGTATAAAAAGAACTCACTCTGTCTGATCATACCGTTGGGTCCACCAAGCTCATGAAGCATGTCAAAGATATCGACTATCTGCTTGGTAGTATATGGAGCCCTTGACTGCTGTCCGTCACGGAAAGTTGTATCCGTGATCCAGATGTCCTTGGGCATATTGTGTGGAACAATCCTATCATTGAAGGGAATCTTAGGAACTTCCTCATAGGGAAACATATTTCTGAAAACGTTTGGTTTTTGAACATCGTCAAGAATATACATGTGCTCCTCGATCTGAAGCAGATTATTCTTGTCGTTCATGGTCACCGGCCTGTTCTGAAATGCACTAGACTCACTCATGACTATACTCCTCACTTACTCAATTCTCTACTAAAATGGTCGTTGCGTATAATTGTATACAATCATACCATGAGTGTCAAGGTCAGTATTTATCTAGTTTTTTAGGGATTTAATTAAATAGATTAAAAAAAATCAAGAAAAAACTGCGACGTCGTTGAGGGATGCGGAATCGAACAAATCTACCCAGCATATGCACTTGAGCGCTATAGAATCGCATGCTAATATATCAGATGATGCGAATGTCAAAAGTACTTTTTGGCCATTTACGCCATCAATCAAATATCCATAAAGAGAGATTACAATGCTATACATAACAAGACACGGTCAGACCGATTGGAACAAGGAAGAAAGGCTACAGGGTCATACCGATATACCATTAAACGAAAACGGAAAAAGCATGGCGAGAGCCGCCGGGATCAAATATTCCAACATAAATTTTGACGTTTGCTACTCTTCTCCTTTACTCAGGGCAAAAGAAACAGCGCAGCTGATACTGGAAGGAAAAGACGTCCCCATCATTACAGATGACAGATTAAAAGAGATGTGTTTTGGAAAATATGAAGGCGTCCACGGATATTTCAAAGACCCGAACTTTCCTTTGAACGATCTATTTAGAAATCCTGAAAAATACGTGCCAATAGGCGGCTCAGAATCCTTCGAATCGCTAAAAGAAAGAACTTCTTCTTTTATAAAAGAAGTCTTGATCCCGGATATGAACGCCGGTAAGACAATCCTTGTTGTCGCACACGGCGCCCTAAACTGCGGTCTCATATCACAGCTTCGCCAAACACCCCTCAAGGATTTCTGGACTAACCTCCAGCAAAACTGCGAACTGGAAGCTTTCCATGAAATAAAGCTATAATAGGCTAACGTCAATTTCTGAAAATTAGATTATTCTTTATTTAAAATTGCGCAGCTCTCGGACGAGCAAGATGATTTACAAAATGAAAAAACAGGGCAATGTCGATTTCCATGAGTAACACGAAATGAGACATTGTCCTGTTTTTGAATTTTTAGTAAATCACTGCGCGGCCGACCGCAAGCAATTATAAATAAACAATACTCTTATTCTTCAGAATTTGCAGCAGCAACTTTGTCGGCTCTTGCCTCTACTTCTTTTGCCTGAACATCAGAAGGAGCCTGCTCATATCTGTTGAACTCATACTCATATTCTCCGCTACCGCCAGTCATTGAACGAAGCTGTGTGCAATATCCGTAGAGTTCCATCTGAGGAACTTCAGCTTCAATAGTCTGCTTTCCACCGGGTGCCGGATTCATTCCAAGAACCCTTCCTCTTCTCTTATTAAGATCACCCATTACGTCGCCTGTGTAACTGTCGGGAACAGTAACCTTAAGAGATACGATGGGCTCGAGAAGAACGGGAGTTGCATCCATGAAGCCCTTCTTGAAGGCATTGGAAGCCGCAACCTTGAACGCCATCTCGGACGAATCAACAGGGTGATAAGATCCGTCATAAAGTGTAGCCTTGACTCCCACAACGGGATAAGCTGCAAGAGGTCCTCTAAGAACGGACTCTGCGATACCCTTCTCAACTGCAGGGAAGAAGTTCTTGGGAACCGCTCCGCCTACCACCTCCTGATCGAAGGTGTATGCAGTTGTCGGATCTCCCGAAGGAGCAAAGCGCATCTTAACGTGTCCGTACTGGCCATGACCACCTGTCTGCTTCTTATATTTGTATTCCACATCGGAATTCTTTCTGATAGTCTCTCTAAATGCAACCTTAGGTTTGGTAAGAT
>JAEEXE010000075.1 GCA_016291375.1 Butyrivibrio sp. | reverse complement strand
TGAAACCGTAACCCTTCTGGTTGTTGAACCACTTAACAGTACCTTTGTTCATTGTAATACCTCCACATAAAAATAAAAAAATAATCGTTCAGTTGTCTATGACAACAAATTTATAATATCAAACATAAGTGCAAAAGTAAAGCATAGAATATAAATCTTCCCCTCTTTACTTTAAAAGTTTAGAGTGATAAAATATTTATGTGTGAAAGTTTTTGTTAACGCAATATAGTTAACCTCACAAACCAAATTTGGAGGAAATGGCAGACATGAATAAGAAAATCAGAACAGATGCTGTAGATCACCTGTTTGACGCAATTTTATGCCTAAAGAATAAAGAGGAATGTTATAGTTTTTTTGAGGATTTATGCACCGTTAACGAGCTTTTGTCTTTGTCTCAGAGATTTGAAGTTGCTTCGATGCTAAGAGAACACAAGACCTATCTTGAGATTGCAGATAAGACCGGTGCTTCAACTGCTACCATCAGTAGAGTTAACAGATCACTTAATTACGGAGATGACGGATACGAGCTTGTATTCGGAAGATTACAGGATTAAAGGCAGACATTATCAAATATAAAACCTAAAAACACCGCTGTGGAATCGTCCACAGCGGTGTTTTGCTTATCTTTTTATTATATTACTTCTTCTTGGAATCATTTTTGTCTGATGCGTCTTTGCTGTCATTGTCAGAAGAGTTATCTTCAGTTGATTCCTTATCAGCAGCCATTCTTTCTTTTGCAATCTCGGCTGAATTCTTGTCAAGACCTGTCATATCACATCTTCCCTGGAAGATAGCATTTTCGTCAATGATAATGCTCTTGCATGAGATATCTCCGATAACCTTACCGGTATCACTGATCTCGACCTTTCCCTGGGGTGCAGATACATTTCCGTTGATCTCACCTGCGACGTAGATGTTTACACCGGATGCTGTACCGATGATCTTGCCATCTTGACCGACTATGAGAGCACCGCTGATTGTAACGTTACCCTTGATCGTTCCGTCAATCCTTGTAGAGTCCTTTGTGGTAAGCGGGCCGTCGATCACAGCACCTGGGCCAATTATTGTGCCGACCTGTTCAAGTAATGTACTCTCAGGAATGACAGTTTCCTTCTTAGTGTTTCCAAACATGTGTGAATCCTCCATTTTAACCGTTTATCTCTATGAGCTCCTCCGGGTCTATATATTTATCATCCTGTTGGATCTGATAACCCAACTTGGTGTTGTTGGCATCTACAATAAACAATATATCACCTCTGTCAATTTCGTCGCCCTCTGAAACAATAGGGGTGCCTGAATTGCGATAAATAGATATATATCCGTTGCCATGATCTATGGATACGTAACTGCCGAATTTGGCATCTGATGTGACACTAAGGACGGTTCCCGTTCCGGAAGCAATAACGTTATTGCCTGCGGCTGTAGAGAAAAGAAGCAAGGGATTACCTTCTGCAGAATCCTTGTTATCATCAGTAAGCTTTGTAATGCCATCAGAATTGATATCATCCACAGCGTGCTCCATATTGGCAGTTCCTGTTAGAGGGAAGCCTGAAGGAATAGCATTGTTCTCTGCTTCCTCAGCGGATTGCTGTTCGTTCTCTAATCTGAGATTAAGTGCAGCACGTAACTGCTGAGCCTCTGTTCCAAGTGTCTCATTGGAAGCCGAGAGCTTGTCGTTCTCTTCTGTGAGAGTGGCAATCTGTGCCTTTTGGTCGAGTTGTATCGACCTGAGGTTACTGATGGTCATTGCGGAAAAAATTATATAGCAGATCAGGATCAGAGCAATGGCAAAAAGAGTATATGCCAAAAGCTGAGTCTTGAAATGGTCAAGATGGAGACGCTTAGTTGATCCGTCTGAGTCTCCTGAAATAACCATAAACGTATAATTTCTTCTGTGTCTGTGTTTTCTGGGCTTAATTATATCTGCGCTCATATTCACCTCCGACTCATAACAAGATATTTTAACATATTTTGCAGGGGTTTAGCAAATTTTGCAATTTAGGAACAGAGATATGCCAGAATTTATGCGGACTTAGGCAAAAGACAATTTCAATCATTCCGCTTTTTATTTTATGTTAAGAGATTAAAAAATCCCTCGCCAAGAAAGACACTTGGCGAGGGAGGATCAGTTATAAGTTGGAAGGTAACTGATTGTATCAGCCCATTATGGCTTCTACTGTATATTCTTTGACGTTTTCTTCGTAAGGAATAATGTTTCCTTCGATTTCTTTTCCGTTTACTACAAGCTTCTTGATACCTTTCTGGGCACCGTTCTGCTTAACGCTGATGTTATATGTAGCACCGCGATACTTTCTTGTAAGTGAGAAATCACCGAAATCAGCGGGTACACAAGGGTTGATTGAAAGACCGTTGTGAGTAGGATATACGCCAAGTATGTACTGTGAGATATTGACGAATGTCCATGCTGCTGTTCCTGTAAGCCAGCTGTTCTTACCCTGACCAAAGAACTTAGCGTCTTTACCTGCAACCATCTGTGAATATACATAAGGTTCTGTGCAGTGAATCTCACTGATATCCTCAATATAAGCAGGGCAAGTCTTCTTGTAAATGTCGAAAGCTCTGTTACCATGTCCAAGGACAGTCTCGGCGATTGATACCCAAGGATTGTTGTGGCAGAAGATACCACCGTTCTCCTTGTATCCCGGTGGATATGAGCTAACTTCACCAAGTTCAAGGTGATATTTGGTATATGCAGGCTGGAAGATCATTACACCGTATTTGGTATCAAGTCTTTCCTCAACGCTCTTGAGAGCTTTCTCAGCAAGACCTTCTTCCACACCGATACCTGCAAGAACACAGAAGCCCTGTGGCTCAATGTAGATCTGACCTTCTTCACACTCTTTTGAACCAACCTTATTGGAGTAAGCATCATAAGCTCTTACGAACCATTCGCCATCCCATCCGGCTGTACATGTAGCATCATAAACTTTCTTAACTTCTTCACGAGCACGTGCTGCCTCTGCATTATCTCCAAGAAGTTCAGCAAGCTGAGCATACTCTTCACCGTACTTAACAAACATTCCGGCGATAAATACTGATTCTGCAACAGGACCTTCTGAAGGACCGAATGTCTGGAAGGACTCGCCGGGATGCTCTGAGAAGCAGTTCAGGTTCAAACAGTCATTCCAGTCGGCACGTCCGATAAGAGGAAGGCCGTGAGGACCCTTGTGTGTTGCTGTGAAGTTAAATGAACACTTGAGGTGTTCCATAAGTGTCTTGGCAACACTCATGTCGTTATCGAAAGGAACCATCTCTTTAAGGATAGAGAGGTCACCTGTTTCTCTGATATATGCGCTTGTACCTGCGATGAGCCATAAAGGATCGTCGTTGAAGCCTGAACCGATATCGGAGTTACCCTTCTTGGTAAGAGGCTGGTACTGATGGTATGCGCTACCGTCCTGGAACTGAGTAGAAGCGATGTCGATAATACGCTGTCTAGCTCTGTCCGGAATGAGGTGAACGAATCCGAGAAGATCCTGACAAGAATCTCTGAATCCCATTCCACGACCGATTCCTGACTCATAGTAAGAAGCAGAACGTGACATGTTGAATGTAACCATACACTGATACTGATTCCAGATATTAACCATGCGGTCAACCTTCTCATTAGAAGAAGATACATGGTAGATTGTAAGAAGGTTCTTCCAGTAGTCGTTTAATTCTGCAAGAGCCTTGTCTACAGCTTCTACAGTCTTGTAGTTGTCAAGCATCTCAAATGCGCGCTTCTTGTTGATAACTCCGGGTGCTTCCCATTTCTCATCCTGAGGATTCTCGATGTATCCGAGAGTGAAGATGAATGTTTTGGATTCGCCGGGAGCAAGCTCGATATTGATCTGCTGTGAAGCGATAGGAGACCATCCACTTGCAATTGAACCTGTGCACTTGCCTTCTGCCACTACATCAGGGCTGTCAGGACCATTGTATGCACCAAGGAAAGCGTCTCTGCTTGTATCAAAACCGTCAACATCAGTGTTAACACCATATACAGCATAGTGATTTCTACGCTCTCTGTACTCTGTCTTATGGAAAATAGCTGAACCGCCGTTTACCACTTCAACTTCACCGATGCTTAAGTTTCTCTGGAAGTTCTTCATGTCGTCGTCTGCATTCCAAAGACACCACTCAACATAAGAGAAAAGAGAAAGCTTAGCAGCCGTGCTCTTGTTGTTTGTGATAGTGATCTTGGAAACTTCACAGTTGTCGTTCATAGGAACGAAAGTAAGAAGCTCAGCCTTAACATCGTTCTTGGATGAAGTCCACTTACTGTATCCAAGTCCGTGACGGCACTCATAGCTGTCGAGAGCTGTCTTTACAGGCTGCCATCCGGGATTCCAGATCACATCGCTTGAATCGGTTGTATCCTTAATATAGAAGTATTTACCATTGTTGTCATAAGGAACATTGTTGTAGCGATATCTTGTAAGTCTAAGGAGCTTAGCATCCTTAAAGAAAGTATATCCGCCACATGTGTTGGATATAAGTGTAAAGAACTCCTTGTTACCCAGATAGTTTATCCAGGGAAGGGGAGTCTTGGGCGTGGTGATGACGTATTCGCACGCCTGATCGTCAAAAAATCCGTATTTCATACTTACCCTCCAGTTAATAACTTAAACGTTTTCGGAAATATATACGCACATTATATATGTTAATCTTTAGTTATGCAATAGCTAATTTTCAAAAGATATAATCTTGAAAACCGCATGGATACTGAATTGGTCAAGAGGCGAACCTGTAGTTCCGCATCACATGCGGCTTAATGGGTTTGTAACGAAAACGTTTACTATAAATATAGTAGAATAATGCGCGAAATAATAACAACTGGAGGAATAATGTATAAAAATCAAAAAGAAATTTTGGTAGAAACAGACAAAAATGTGTAAGATGCACAAAAAAAGAGCCGCTCATATTGCTTTTGAAGGGAAAATGATGTATATTGATTTCACGAAAACGATTAAGTACAGAGACGGGAAATTGGTATGGCTAAGAGGAAGGTTTCACTTAAAGACATATCCATAGCCTGCGGGGTGTCGGTTGCTACTGTTTCGAAAGCACTTAACGATCATCATGACATCGGTCAGGAGACTAAGGAACATATTAGACAGGTCGCAGACAAGTTAGGATACCGTCCTAATGCTGCAGCTCAAGCTCTTAAGACGAACAGGACCAATAACATAGGAGTCTTGTTTGTGGATGAGGCACACAGTGGTCTTACTCATGATTACTTCAATCATGTTCTTAACAGCTTTAAGAACACGGCCGAAGAAAATGGTTTTGACATTACCTTCATTAATGGTGGCAAGGCCAGGATCAACAATATGTCATATCTGTCTCACGCAATATACAGAGGCTTTGACGGAGTGGTGATCGCCTGTGTGGATTTCTTCGATCCGGAAGTTGACGAACTCGTCAAGAGCAGTATACCCGTTGTTACTATCGACCATATCTTTTATAACAGGATAGCTGTTATATCGGATAACGTTAACGGCATGAAAGAACTTGCTGAGTATGTGTGCGAGCAGGGACATAAGAAGATCGCATACGTAAGAGGTGTTGAGTCATCCGTTACACAGAGCAGACTTGCAAGCTTCTATAAGACATTGCAGGAACACAATATTGATATTCCTGATGAATATGTCGTTGTTGCACCTTATCGTGATACAGACGCAGCATATGAAGCTACTAATAGATTATTGGATCTGCAGGATCCTCCGACTTGTATTTTCTATCCGGATGATTTTGCTGCACTTGGTGGTATTAACGCCATAAGAGAGAGGGGACTTAAGATCCCCGATGACGTATCCATTGTCGGATACGACGGACTTGAGATAACAAGTCGACTTACACCTAAGATGACTACGGTTGTTCAGGACAGTGAGAAGATAGGTAAGATCGCAGCGACCAAGCTTATAGATCTTATAAACAATCCTAAGGGAACTCTTATTGAACAGATAGTTGTCAAGGGCAAGCTTGAACCGGGAGCATCGGTCAAAAAACTTTAATATGGTTTAAGACGGTATATGCCGTTTTAAATACACACAATGACAAACTCAAAATAAAGAGGGAGGTATTAAAGGTTATGAAGAAGAAATTTCTTAGCGTAGTACTTTCTGCTGCTATGGTAGCCGGCGTGCTCACAGCATGTGGTAACACACCCGCTGCAGCTCCTGCTGAAACACCTGCAGAGACAGCAGATGCAACAGACGCAACTGAAAAGGCACCTGCAGCAGATTCAACTGATGCAACAGCAGCTGCAGCTGATGAGGGAAAGGTGCTCAACATTTATTGTTGGAATGACGAGTTCCAGAGAAGAGTTAAGGATCATTATCCGGGATATGCTGAGGTAGATGCTACCACAGGTACAATCGGTGATGTAACTGTAAAGTGGAACATTACTCCTAACCAGGACAATGCTTATCAGAACAACCTCGATGAGAACCTTCTCAAGCAGGCTGATGCAGCAGC
>JAEEXE010000034.1 GCA_016291375.1 Butyrivibrio sp. | reverse complement strand
GCGAAATTGCTTATAGACAAACGAATTCCGATCCTAGTAGGACAACATGAAGTCTCCCCAGACAACGTCCTGCTAAAACCGGAACTCCTAAAAAAATAAAATAAACAGAGCAGACAGATAACCACCAAGGCATATAAAAATACATGTTGATAGGTGGAATTTACTTTTGCTCAATCATTTCCAGCTGTCTGTTTGCTATGCAAACAAACAGACTTGACATACCGATTTTAACACGTTCTTTCATGACTTCAAAGGTATATTTCATTGTCAAAGTTCGTCAAAAATGCAAATGAGACAATTTTTGTAGTATTAACTGGAACTTAGTTTTTCATTTGAGCTGATCAAACAGCCTCATTGTATTATCTACCTCGTTAGGATCTATGTTGCCAACTCGATCTTCTATCACAGCTCTTATATGATCGATAACCTCTTGCTTTGGAAAGCTAGGCGGATCATCATTAAATCTTTCTCCCTGTTCCAATCTCATCATTCCTACCATAATAGCATGAAGAGCCCTTTCTCTTACTGGAGCGGAAAATGGGGTTACACTTGTAGGCTCAACGAAACAATACAATTTGGAATGATACTGCTTAAATTGCTCATAGAAAGACTTATCTCTCGGTCTACTTGGTCTATATAATACAAACACAACTCCAGGAGCAGTTGAGGCATTTCGTCCTACACGCGATGTTGCCTGTATGTACTCAGATGTAGTTTTGGGTTGACCTGCTACAGTCATCAATCCCAATCTTTGAACATCTAAGCCAACTGAAATCATATTTGTAGCCAAACAAATATCAATTGCGTATTCTCTAACTTTCCCGTCGAAATCGATTTCTGCGGGATAAGCTATATTTAAGTTGGCCAAACTGGAAGTAACTTTGTCTCCGGCTATTCTGCTTGTAAGCTCTTCATCACGGTATATGTATCTTCTGTATGAATTGTATTCTTCTTTACTAAATCGCTTATCGTCATAGCGTCTCTTATACATGACATCAAGTTGTTGGTCGATATCTGCCTTAATCCATGTTTTCGCCTGTCCCAATTCTCTTATACTGTTGTAATATCCAATATTGGTCCAGTATGGATCTCTATCAGCTTCTCTCTCGACCTCCATGGTTTTTGCAGCATAGAGCAACGTTGCATATAATCTAATTGCCGTTGTTGCATCTGACGGTGATCCAGAAGCCAAAATGCCAATATATCTTCGTCCATTCTTACTTCTATCTTCTTTAGCAAAAAAAGAATCCTTGGCATCCAAGCCTGCTGGTGGAAATTGAAAAACGTCACCAGTTTCGCATCCATACAATGCATGACATTGTTCTTTTGCTCTGCTAATTGTCGCAGTAGATGCAATAATTTTGGGCGAAATGGGACCAGACGGTGTAGTTACTGTACACAAGTCATTTATCATCGTTTCATAATGCCCAACCATCGATCCAAGTGGTCCAGAAATCAAATGCAATTCATCTTGAATTATCAAATCAGGCGATGTTACTCTTTCACCATTTTGGAATCCAAAAAGCCCTTGTGCTTCAGGCTTATATGGCAACATAGCAAATTTGTCCACGGTTCCCAATACCAACGTTGGCTTTTTTTCATATATATCATCATCAATGATATATAACGGAAGTCCAGATCGATTTAACGCGAAATCACATCCATTTTCTTCATTGGCACATTTAAACATAAACTTTTTCGATCTACGTGGGCCTTCAAGAATTTTATATCCTGGTAAATGTCTTATTTTCCCACCATCAACATCAGCGATTCCCATTTGAGCACCACACCATGGGCACTTTAGCATTACAAAAGGATTGCTGTCAGTCCTATGAGCCTTCAAATCATTGAATCTATTCACTGCATCTTTAACATGGTTCGGAGTTGTAGCTCCACCGACCCATAATCCTATACTAATCTCTTCGTTACCAAGTTCTTCAGTATTCCGTTGTCTAATAAGCTCGCATGCACAAATAACAGCAGCAGCCCTTTCATATTGCTGCGCTGTAAGTAGTCTCAAAGTATATCTCATTAAAATAGTAGTGCCGGCGTTATCTCTGTCATGTAATCTTCGTATAAAAACTGTATATGCAGACAATCCTAAATATGCCTCTGTTTTTCCTCCTCCAGTTGGAAACCATATTAAATCAACAATCTTACGCTCTTTACTCTTTTGATTGTTCATAGAATCAAGGTTCATTAAAATAAAAGCCAACTGAAAGGGCCTCCACTTTCCATAAACCTTATTTTCTTTGCCATACCACGTGGTATCATCATCAATAACCGGAAGACTTGATACTGGATTCTCTAGTTTAATTCCTCCATCGCCATCATCTATCCACATCTGAAGCGGTAATCCATAATGAAGCTGCTGTGCTATCATTGCTTCATTCATCCACTGAAAAGCTTTTCTCACCTTATCATCTGAAGCTAGCAAACTCACTCCATTTTCCATACGTTTTTGGCACTTTTTACAATTATCTATATGGCGCTTTGCCGTGTCTTTTAGATGACTGGGAATTTCAGTTTCATTTAATCTTTCTATCCACTCCTTATATTTTTTGCATAGTAAATTAAGCTGAGCAATGACCTCGTCAAACTTGCTATCCTGACTCATGTCAATCATGCTGAGATTAACGCCATCAATTACACTTGGAACAATAGGCTTTACTTCATATGAAGGAAAAACAGCAGTTTCTATCCAAGTAACATGATCATTTTGTTCATCCCATTCTGCAGCACATCCATGACCAATCGCATAGTTCTTAACATCTCTATACAAAAGAAGATTAGACATATAATCCTCATCAGAATTAATGCGCTGACCTTCTGGTAAAGGATGAAAACCTTTCGAAGAAATTATCCTCATTTTCACCTGAAAATAACAGTCTTCATCCCTTATCTGCTCACCTTCCATCTTTTTCGTATTCTCTATAGTAATCGTATAAATGCTATATTTTTCTCGCCTATACCTCAACGTTATGTCTACTTGAAGACCAGTATCCCCCACTGGATACTTAAGTAGAGTTGTTTTTTTGTCAGGTAATCCCAATGGGCCATCACTTTCCCATTTCAGAGGATTTCGGTAATATTTTGCTGAAGTCTTTCCAGTTTCAGGATTTGTTTCGGTGGTTTTTGAATATGTTCCAGCACTGACAGTTGCTGTAATACTATCATTATCAAATAAAGCAACTGTAATACTCATAGCAGACTGATTAAATGCATTTGAACGATCAATTAATTCCTCTGCGTCTTCTAGAACCTCAAATGTTTCTTCCGAAACATAGTTCGCGCCAGTTCCTTTATCAGGTTCTTCCACATTTTCTTGCAGTTCATCTGGAACGTCCTTTTCATCTTCAGAGTTGTTTATTTCTTTAGCGCCACTAGGAAAGAGAATGCCTGCTATATAACGAGTTCTAGGAGGATCTGAAACCAATATTTCTTCCCCATTATTTTGAAGCAGACCTTCCCAGTCGATTGGATCTGGACCAATAAATTCTCTTTCAACAAATTGTTTTAGCTGTTCTCTTCTTTCTTCAGCCATTTAACAATCTCCTTTTTAACAAATCGCTATATTCATTATGCGCATCCTTCGTCTCAAAAATATATAGTGCCGCCCTTGCACGACTTAGCCCTACATACATCAAATTCATGGCTGCATACGAATTTACATCGACCATAATAATTACAGAATTCTCAAGCCCTTTAAATGATTGTATTGTAGAAAAAGTCACCGCATTAGCCGCAGTGAAACTGTAATTCTGTATTCTAATGCCTTCAACTTTTGAAACCACCGAATTTTCACGACTTCTAGGTGATAGAATTGTAATTTTATCCTTTTCGATATTCTTTCCATCGAGTTCAATCAACAAAGCTTCGAGCTTTTCCAGTTCTTCTTCTTCTGATGAGCATGTTTTATGATCAACCGGAACTCCATCAACTTTAGTCCACAAATCTTTTGGAGCTTCATATCCAGTTATAGTCTGAATATCATCACATATTTGCCTTGTATTTCTGCAGTTCTCTGTAAGTTTATATCTTATAAATGAAGTCCTATCCTCCAAATTATCCAATAAAGCTTGTCCACTTAGTCCGTTTGTGTAAATAGCTTGACGAGAAAAATCCCCAAAGAATTTCCACGAGCCATGCTCAAAACCTTTTTTTAAGAGAAGATCCATTACATCAACATACTTATCTCTGATAAGATCCTGAGCTTCATCTATTATTATTTCGTCATACTCCATCTGATTGTCCAACAATAACTCTAAAACTTTTTCCGGAATTACATCCTCGTAAAAGATTGTCTTGGCTTCGTCATCAGATGGCACATCAATTCTTTCTCCAGCATCACTAAGAATTTTTGTCATTAATCCATGAAAAGTTCCTACAAATTCTGGTTGAAACTCTACAGCTAGTTCTGAAAAATATTTTTGAAACCAAGCCCCTATGCTACTATTGAAACATAACAACGCCACTTTCTTTCCTGCAGTAACCGATTTTTTCGCCTGCTCAATTGCCAAAAGTGTTTTCCCAGTTCCCGCAGGCCCATATACAACACCTCTCCTATTCTCTTCGATCTGGTCCAAGCACTTATACTGCTTTTCAGTTAATTCAATTAGTTCTTGTTCAGCGTTATTGATTCTAGCTTTAATAGCAAGAACTTTGTCAAAGTCACTTCTCAAAATTCTTATAAGATATTTTGCATCTTGGTTTGAAGGAATCTTAGATTCATTAAGCCGTCCATAAGTTTCTTCATATTTTTTCTTACTACCTTCTGATAAACGGACTATGAAACCACGAACATCATCACCATCATTACAATCAAATACTTGCCATGGTTCTTCATCTATTCCCATTGTTTCATACTCTATATCCGGCACCATGACACCATATCCAAAATGAAGTTCTCCAACCCTGCGATGCTCTAAATCAGCTTTTTCTTTTATTGCAGCCATAATACTATAAATAGCATCGCTTGCTTGTTCAAAAGGACCTCTCGACTTTGTATCAACATGGCCTTCCCTATTGGTAAATGTCCACATGCCATCTTTTCTTTTTACTCTTCCACCCTTTACTTCCAAAGCAAAAATACCAAATTTAGGTGCAACCACTAGAAAATCAACTTCTCCCTCAATCAAAGTTTGATGATGCGCTATTCCCAACGAATGAAACACCACCCAATCATCTGTATTTTCAGATTTTTCAAACCATTTAAATATTCTCTTTTCTGCTCCGCTCTTAGTTTCAGGCGAAATCAATGAGGGAATCATCCTTGCCACAATATGCTCTCCTTTTTCTCTGCCAATACCTTATTGGTATTACTCGCTTCAACTGGAATAAAGCCTTGGCCTATATCAATTATCTTCAAAATTTTAATCGTTCCAACTTCCTCTAGCTCAATCTCTATTGGCTCCCAAATGTTATATGGGTCTATTTTGCTCTCTTTAAGCAAGATTGATGCTATACTTTCTCGCAATCGATCTGATAATACTCGGCCCGCTTTTAGATGTGTATTCTTTACAATATTTCCTGCATGAATAATCTCATCCATTTTCTCCATAAGCACGCTATCACCAGTAATCTCGGCAATATACTTTAAATCTTCGACATCCTGAGGAATTATTAAATCATCTGACTGAAGCCAATTTCTCACGGTCTGATAGTTTCTTGAACATCCAACTGCCACTAACCTGTTATAAATATCAACTAAAGATGAAAATGCTTCTTCAATTTTCAACGCCTCACGCCACAATGAAGCTGTCTTTCTATATTCTGTTTTATGGTTCGCTTCAAGAATTCTATCTGCCACATCCCGAATAATATCTTTATCACTCTCACGGATAACAATAAAGTCGCCAACTCTCAGCTCGTCTAATTCTTTCTTCTCTATTTGGCTACCAGTTTGCAATATTATCTTTGTAGCAACTAATACCTTGTGTCCCTCTGTAAATAAGGCAAAATCTCCTCCCACAAATCCAACTGGCTTAGCCTCAACCACTTGGTCTCCATCACTGTTCCCCCGTGCTGTATATTGTCGATATCGGCTTTCCTGCATGATGATATCAAAATCATCCTGAAGTTTTATAGTTTCTCCTTCCTCCTTTTCAAGTTCATCATGCATAAGCATTGTAGTACTAACATTTTCTATCTTGTCTAAGAAAGACTTCTTCATGATTACTTGGTTAGACTGGTTATTAAGGCCAATTTTCCAAGATTTTATATGCGCTTTTCTCCATTTCTCTTCGCATTCATAAGTAAAAACATGTATAGTTTTTACCTTATACCCATATAGTATTCTCTTAACTATACTTCCACTAAACCATCCAGCAAGAATTGCTACATCAGCATATAGCTTAGCTGATCCTAGAAATTCTTTTGGATACACCACATAAATTGAAGGTCGGTAGCCGCTTTTCGCAAACCTATCTTCCCAATATCTTTTTACACTTTCTGGATTATCATTATTTGAACATATGATATAAAACTTCTCGTATTTACTCTCCATTAGAATCTTATAGATTTCTTCTGTTTTCGGAAAAGTATTATTACTTTCAAAGATTTTAAAATATATATTTATTACTTTATAAAAGTCCTTATATAGATCTTGGGATATATAACTCTTTTCTATTTCTAATGAGTTACCGCAATCCTCCAACTGCTCAATAATTCTTCTCTGATCACCTGAAGATATATCAGATATTCCTCTAACTGAAATATAAGCAAGATGAATAAGCTTTGCATAAATCTGATTCATCTGCACACTATCATCTTCAATTTGCTTATTATATTTATATACGCGATTAAAAGCCTCACTGATATCAGGTGCTTCAAGCTTATGATAAATCACGCTTGATTCCATACATCTTCTTAGCTTACGTTCATAAGACGTATCCGTATCACTACATACTACATTGTTCAAGCTATCAGCATCCCATCTCCATACATTAAATCCCCTATTCGTAAGTTCCCGTAAATCCATAGAATTGATAGTATCCACTATACAAAGAATCGATATCTTCTTTTTCAAAATTGAATCAAGATCGTCTAATTGCGAAATAAAATCCGTTTCGTTTAGATTGATGATAACTGATTGCACTTTTGTGTTTCCAGCTATTACTTCATTTATGTATGATATCTGGCTTGAAAAGATCAGTGCTGGAGTTCCTATATATTTTCCTCTGTAATAGCGCAATCCCCCTAAATAATCAGCTTTAGCAACCAGTAAATATTCGAAAAGTTTTTTTCCATCTATTTTGATTTCCTCAGCTCTTCTTTCGCTATCAGCTACAGTCGAAACATAAGCAACGGATTCACCTATATGCGTTTTTAATGCCTTTAAATCATGCAACGTCTTACTCTCTCCAACAGATTCAGCCTCTAGTTCTTTTCTTGCTTTATAGTATGAAGAGAGTTTTGAAAGCCTCTTCTTTGTATCACTTATTTGTAAGTATGGTGCCATTTCTAATGGGCAAGCATAAGTATCCCCACCTGCAAATTTCAAAATAATAACTTTTTTCCCAGGAATATGGGGATGCTCACCAACCTCAAGAAATTGCGTTACACAATTTCCAATTTTCATAATCTGTCCAGGCTTAAACTTTTCTGGCGAATACTGATTTTCTACCTGTCCACTAGTAATATTAAAAATCACCTTAGAAAGCATTAGTAAAAAAGGAATCTGTTCAGAATCAGGAAACACAAAAATATTGCGTCCACCTTGATTCTTTATCATTTTTTCATGCAAAAACAGACTTACCTTCACTATTGGCGGCAAATCAATACGCTGCCCCTCGAGATTAATACTAATATTATCAAGGCAGTTTTCTTTTTTTAATAAATCCTGAAGGTATTCCTCCCAATTCATATCAGGCTACTCCTCTATGAATCCTTTTTCCTTTGCACTCTTATAGATAATTTCAGCCTGTTTAGCCTGTTTTACAGATGGCCTTTTTCCTCTACCTATTATGGTTCCTACACTAAATGCAATTCCTCTTTGCCAAGGCTGCAAGTTGTTAGTATCCTTTGCCCACTTAGAAATTGCCAACCATACATTCGCAGGAATCGCACAAATCTGATCAATCAACTCCTGTTCTTCATGAGTGGCCTCATTCAAAAAGCCTTTAGCAGAAGCGCTAGCTGACACAACAGATGTTGTAATTTCTCCAGAAATAAGTTCACTCTTTAGCTTATCGGAAACATCAATATCTATATCCAATAAGCCATCCCAGCATGCTCTCCTCTTACAATACTCACCGACATTTGCATTTCTTGGTGGATTGGTAATATATTTTTGGACATAAGAAGATATTCTGACTATCTCTCGCTCCAACTCCTTCGATAATGCTTGCTCTTTCCATATTTTTTCAAGATTTACTCTCTGTGCAGTTTTATGAGAAATCAAAGCGATAGTATATGTAACAATATTAGCCCTATAGCCTCCATATTTCTGCTCTTGTACAAGTTTCTCTGTACGTCTGTATATAATAGCTTTAGCCACCAGTAATTGGTAATATTTTTCATCAGGAAGAAAATTCCCCCTGTCTTTTACTCCAATCATGAAACGCTTAAAGTTTTTCTGTGCTCCTTCGCTCACATAATATGGCATTTGATTCCACGTATTTTCATATTTTGCCATATCTGTTTTTGTAAATAATGGATGTATTTCTTTAAATACTTTCCTCTTAGCCGGAGTACCTTCTCTAGAAAGCATATCCGCATATTGTCCCCTTGCTCTTTCAAAGAACCAATTCTTAGATTTTTCTCCAGAGATTGCAGGTGTCCAAATGATTCTTGATAGCTCTTCCAGTTTTCTGTTAAACGGATCATTTGAAGAAAAATCAGCCATCTGAATTTTATTCTGAGTATTAGCACATTCTGAAATCTTATGTACTATCTCATCCATCTTATCTTCATTTTTAATCACAGATATCTTCATCTGTACAAAAACTCTGGACAAGTCCACATCCGCGTTTTTATCTTTTGTTATATTGTAAATTGATGCCGTTGTTTGTCCTCCATTTACAATCTGCATATCTCGAATTTTAGCAATATAAGCTAATCCAGCATCATTCTTTTCAATTACTATACTTTCTGCTGTAACAGATATACCATTGTTATATGCCAAAAACATTTCCGGTTCATTACGTAAAGTTTCTCGTATTCCTTTATTAACAGCGCCTTTCACCTGCAAAAAAGATCTAACATTCTTCTCAAGCAACCTTGCACCATGCTCAGAATAGATAGCAGCCAAAACATCTCCTGGTATTATTGCCAGATATGCTTCATAATCATCGCAATTTGTATTAACAAGACAAGGAATTTTCTTCTTAAACTGACTACTGAAATCAATTTCAATAGTCTCTCTCATTTTTCCAGATGACATGCATCTAAAAAGCCTATCCATATCCCAAATATTAAATGAAACCTCCGCATCTCCGATCATTATTTTCTTGAAAGGAATTGGCTTACAATTACCATTAGTTAATGCGACAATATTTACATTTTTAATATTATCTTTGTGTTCATATACAGAATGAGCAAATTCGTATGTTTCATTATCCCTTTCAAATGTTGTATACAAGTCATTAGTGGCTCGCCTATAAACTTGCATTGCTCTTTTAAGTGCAGCGTCAATATCAGTTTTTGATGTCGTTTTAACCGTTTTTTCCGAGTAATATATACTCACATAAATGTTCAACAACTCATACTCTTCATCAAAACAATACGCATTTAATTGAACCCCATGTGTCCTATATGGGCATATTATTGGGCTGTCAGTCTCTCCAATGTCCTCTAAATAATCCAAAATTACTGCTGTGAAAAAATCTTGTTCCTCCCATCCATAATCTAGATTACCTTTCACAATTTCAATTTGCTCTTTAAACTCTTCAAAAAACTCTTCAAAATTCATTATTGCCCACCTTCAGTAGATACATACATCTTTGTTATAAAGTACATATTATCAATGAATTTTAATACATGTTTCAGTTATGCTTATAATCATATTTTATTACTTTCGAAGCAATTTTTCTCGGTATTTCGCCAAATTTATAATAGTTTAATAAAGGAATGTAGCAAACAAACGTTAACTTACAAAAAATATGCATGTACATTTAATTTTTATTAAATGTACATGCTTTTCAGGCTTCAAAACTAATAATTATACATTTTTTCAGTGAAATTTCTCTAAAGTCTCTCCATCCAAACGATACATCCAATATCACCATGAAGCCGAAGCCGACAGTGACGGTGTCGGAGAACTAACTTTAATTAGTATCCATTATATATCCAAACATTATGTTTTCCATCAATTTCATACAACAAGTACGTGTTAAGCACTCCGTCGTCAAATTTGTTTTCTTTTGAATACTCAGACAATGCTCCCATTATACTCTCGCCTAGTTCTGACTTGGTTGTTCCCGGGCAGTATATAAGATATTCCTTTCCGGAATCGTCGAGTCCCGGAATCTCCGTATAATATGTTATAGTCTTAGATCCGACTCCGGCCTCAGAAGAAGACGTTGTATCAGGTAAATACACCAACGAAAAGTATTTAAGTTCAAGCTTGAATGTATGATCATTTTCCTTTCTAATCAGCTTAAACTCGCCAATACCTTCATTTTTATAGGATGTGTTCGGCTCAGAGTCAGATTCTGAAAAATTGAAAACACTGTATCTTGCTGAAAATTCACCATTAGCCTCTAATACCAGATGTGAAATATTGTTTTTATCATCTTTGCACAGCATAAATCCTAATGGAAAGAATTCTTTTATTCCTAAGATATTATCATCATTATAGGATGCAATCACAGGCACGAAATCATAACTTAAAGATTCCCAATTAGGCGCTTTTCCATTCTTTACTACATCCGTAAGGCCTTCTTGCTGTTCCCTGTCGGCAATCATCTTATCTATTTCCTTAAGTGAATATACCTTGGATATATATCCATCATAAAAATACTGCTTAACATACTGCCGTAGCGGATGATCATCCTCATAAACCGAATCGTCATCAACTAATTCGCAGTAAAAATATCCTTTGAATCCTTCATCCCAGTCATATGCATTTTCTTTTATTTTAGCGTAAGAATAAGCATTATAGTTCTCATCTTCAGGCGTATTATCAAAATCAAAGCTCAACAAAACATAATCACCATCAATCTCTGAAGGTTCACTCTCAGGATGCCCATCAATATATTCTGTTCCTATACCAAATCCATTTGCAAAATCTGAATATATATAATGGTAAGCACCGGATGCATCAATAAAAGCCTTATAAAAAAAGTGACTTGAGGCTCCTCCTGAGGCATCACCGTACACATAGCCATATTCGTTTATATAGATGGAACTTCTGGCCCATGCAACATCAGAATAGATTGTTTCCAGTGATCCGTTTACTTCTCTGATAATAATGTATTCTGTCCAACCATCCACAGACGGTGTATATATTTTTAGCAACAGTTCTTCATTGCCATCGTTGCCACAATCTATGTATGCATATTCAATACTTTCAAGGCTTATCCTTACTCCATTGCTAGGATCACCTACATAACTCGCAATAATGAGATTAACTATCTCCTCCAGAGTATATTCATTGCCAACGTTATTCTCAAAATTAAAATAGTATCCGAAGTTATTGATATCGCTTATATTGACCTTTGCCTTGTTATTGAGAAAGCTTTCGTATAGAGACTCTTCCTGATTAGCTCCAGATGCTTCACCTGATGAAGAATCTGTGAGTCCGGAGTTCTTGTCATCGTCACCACCCACATTATCAGTATTTGCAGTAGTCGCTAAAGAAGAATTATCCGCAGAATCAGCAACTGCTTGTTCTGTAGGTTTAACAGCACAAGCAGCAATCATCATGCATAATGTAATTGTCAACAAAGACCTTGTCTTCAATATCTGATCTCCCTTTTCGTAATGCTTATACCAATATTTTATTACATTTAAGGTTCTTTTGTCGAAATATCGTATAATAAAAAAGCATCTATAACTGGAAAGTTATAGACGCTCTTTATTGTTCGATATCTCTTTTCACCCCAACGCCACGTCTAAGATCATCATAAGGACAAAGCCCATGGCGAAGGCGACGGTGCCGGTGTTGGTGTGCTTGCCGACAGACATTTCGGGGATGAGCTCCTCGACTACAACGTACATCATGGCGCCGGCTGCGAAAGCAAGCATATAAGGAAGGACCTGAACTACGATGGCTGCCGCGAAGATCGTGATGATCGAGGCGATCGGCTCTACGATTCCGGAGAAGGCTCCGTAGAGGAAGGTCTTTCCTTTGTTCATGCCCTCTGCTTTGAGGGGCATTGATACGATCGCGCCCTCAGGGAAGTTCTGGATCGCGATACCGATTGCGAGGACGAGGGCTGCGGTTCTGCTGACAGCCACGTGTCCGGAAAGCCATCCGGCGTAGATGACACCTACAGCCATTCCCTCGGGGATGTTGTGAAGTGTAACCGCAAGGATGAGCTTTGTGGTTCTCTTGAGCTTACTGCCTGTCGGGCCCTCGGATACGTTATCCATGTGCATATGCGGAGTAACGATATCAAGGAAGAGGACAAAACCGATTCCTATCAGAAATCCGATAGCTGCAGGCATGTATGCAAACTTGCCGTATTCAGCGCTAGCTTCGATCGAAGGCTGCAATAAGCTCCAAAACGAAGCTGCAACCATGACACCTGCTGCAAAGCCCGTAAGTATCTTTTTAAGTCTTTCTGAAATGTCATCTTTTAAAAAGAAGACCATTGCGGCGCCAAGCGCCGTTCCAAGAAAAGGGATTAATATACCGATAAAAATTTCGCTTCTCATAAGTGATTCCAATCTGTAAATGATAACAATTCTCATTAATGCACAGACAGTAATCTATCACTTATGCAAGAATCAGTCAATCTTAATGACAATAGTCTGCTCCCAAACAAAATCAGTCAAACTTCAAGATAGTACTAAGTATCCTCTTCGCACAGAGTTTTAACATATCCATATCAACGGCGCCCATCTCAACAGCTTTTTTAACTCTTTCAGGGAAGCCTGTTGCCATCTTAAGGTCGTTACCTGCGTTGATCTCCTTGTAGTGCTCGCCTCTTGTCCACCAGTCTGATGTTACGATCCCGGTGTAGTCCCACTCATCTCTAAGGATGCCTGTGATAAGGTCCTTATTCTCTGAAGCTCTAAGGCCGTTAACTACATTATAGGAAGACATGATTGTATAGGGCTCCTCCTCATTTACGATCATCTCAAATGCCTTTAAATAAATCTCACGAAGAGCTCTCTCGGAAACTCTTGAGTCGCTGTGCTTTCTGTTGGTCTCCTTGTTGTTGCAGGCAAAGTGCTTAACGCTTGCACCAACGTGATTTCTCTGAATACCGCGAACCATGGCTGCTGCCATCTTACCTGTAAGGTAAGGATCTTCTGAATAGTACTCGAAGTTACGTCCGCACATAGGACTTCTGTGTATATTGATCGCGGGAGTAAGCCATACGCTTAGGTTATTCTCCTTTAACTCCTCACCACCTGCAAATCCAACTGCCTCTGCGATCTCTCTGTTCCATGTGCAGGCGATTGAAGTTGAGCAAGGAAAAGCTGTTGTCCTAACTCCTGTCTCAGGCATGATACGCACACCAGCAGGGCCGTCGGCAGTTGCCGCATTGGGAACGCCATACTCATACAGATTACCAAATCCAAATACATTTGATACGCCGGTATTGGGCTGACCGCCTACAAGATGAATAAGCTCATCGACAGAAAGCTGCTCCATAAACTCATCAATAGTAATCTTACCTTCAGCAACATCGCTAAATTTCTTGATCCCCTCTCTCCAGGGCTGTACATAATAGTGTCTCTTAATCTCTCTTACAGTGGGAGCAAGCGCCTCCTCGGTACCAGGCTCCATCTTATCAAAGATACATTCATCCTTATCCTTGTGCTCTCCAAGAGGAAGTTCTTCATAAGTGCCATCCTGAAGCATACGCTTTTTGAGCTCCGTAGGTACAACCTTGTGAGAAAGCTTTTGTACAACCTTGTCCTCGCCAAGACTCCATGTAAACTCAGACTTTACGGCGTCTCTAACGTTCTTTCCAATATAGAAGCTGTACTCGCCCTTCTCAAGAACATAGGAAGCATCGGCAACTTTTCCGAGATCATCGAATGAAGATACCGCATACTCATCCGTCACAAGAGTAAGGATCTGTGATTCGCCGGGCGTAAGCTCTTTTGTCTTGTCAAAAGAAACTAAGCTCCTTGCGGCTTTACCGAGCTTTCCGGAAGGTGCACATGCATAGAGCTGAACAACCTCTTTGCCCGAAACTTTACCTGTATTTGTAACTTTGACCGTGAAGATGAACTCTTCGTCCTTCTTTGCAGCCGAAAGCTCTTTTACCTCAAAATCGGTGTAAGAAAGGCCATAGCCGAAAGGATAAATGACCTTAGCGTCTGCGCCGGGGATAGTTGAGAAATAACGATATCCGACGTAGATATCCTCAGTATAATCAACATAATCTATAGACTCATGGTAGTTCTCGGTTGAAGGATAGTCCTCGAGCTTACCTGCGAAAGTATCGGCAAGTCTTCCCGAAGGGCATACGTTTCCAAGAAGCACGTCCGCTGCGGAAAGTCCTCCTTCCATACCGCCCTGACCCATGTATACGGCAGCACCGATCTTGGAATCCTCTTCGATCCATCTGCAATCGATAACTCCGCCCACATTAAGAACAGCGACAACATTTTTGAAGTTGTCTGTCGCGGTCTTTATCATTTCTTTTTCTTCGGGAGTCAGATAAAAGTCTCCATCAGGGAAAATCTCGCCCGAGATCTTGGGCATGCTGACGCCGGCAGGCCAAGGATTGAAGTCCTCATAGTCGCCTTCCTTATCGCTACGATCCCAGCCTTCGCCGGAAAATCTATTAAGTACAACAATTGCCGTATCGGAAAAAGACTTAGCTTCTGCGAGCATATCTGCAGGAATCGGGATCTCCTGAGTCATTCCGGGAACGCGCCCTGTCTTGAACTGCTCTGTAAGCCCTTCCTTGTAATACTCCATCAAAGGCTCATAAACCTTGACCTCGCGGATTTTGAGGCCGTCATATAAAGAATGAATATACTCACAATATACGTCTCCTGAGCCGCCACCACCTTTTACGTAGTCAACCGCTGCCTTTCCGAGAAGTACAAGGGGCTTTTCCTTAGAAAGAGGTAAAACCCCGTTATTCTTCAAAAGAACTATCGCCTCATCCGCAGCTTTCTTTGAAATCTCAATATGCTCCTTGCTGCTTGTCACTCTTTTCTCGCCATAAAGCGGCAAAGAAGGCTGGTAGAGAAGTCTGGCCCATTTTTGCATAAATAAAAACCTCCAATAAATAAAAAATGGTATGATTGAAATAAATACCAAGTATTACTATAACAAATAAATATAAAAGCTCAATAAGTTAAAAACTTAAAAAAGAGGAAAATCATGACTGAACAATCCGTACATCAAAAATACAACGAGATAACAAAGACTCTTATAGAAAAAAATCTCACCATAACCACCATGGAGAGCTGCACCGCAGGCCTTATCAGCAGCCTTCTTACAGATACAGAGGGCTCCTCACAGATTCTTAGAGGTGCCTTTGTTACCTATTCCAATGAAGCAAAAATAATGCAAGGTGTCCCTGCAAAAGTCATTAAAGAGCACGGTGTCTATTCAGAAGAAACCGCAAAAGAAATGGCTCTTACATGCAAAAACACCTATGCCGCAAATATTGGCATAGGTGTCACCGGCACTATGGGAAACATCGATCCGGAGAACTCTGACAGTATCCCCGGCGAAGTATATTTCGCCATAGCCTTTGGTAATTCTCTTTCCTCGGAACATGTAAGCTTATCACCCAGGGACAGCAGATTCCTGTACAAATTGTCCGTAGCGGACATCATTGCAGACAAGCTTCTCGATATACTGAGAGGACGTTCCATATAAGCTCCAAACGACAATAGCCAAAAGCCTATGTCGTTTAATCTATAAGTAAAGCGGCGCTCGTTCAGGGGGAAAACTTGGTGAGGGAAAACTTACTCACGCCGCTTCACTTCTACCATAAACCGTCTCGTAATACTGCTTGGACGTCATGAGATAAACAAATGTATATACCAGGAAAAATACAATACATGAAACTGCAATACTCAGCCCAAATGTCAGGGTGTCCACTACAAGGATGCTGCTAAGGAACTGCCTAATCAGACTGCTTGCAACAATTGCATGTATGATGGACGCTCCAACAGGAAGAAAGAACATGATCATCACCTGGCTTTTAATGGTCTTCTTAGCTTCCGTTTCCGTAAGTCCAACATTTCGCAATATAGTAAATCTTCTTCTGTCCTCAAAGCCTTCGGACATCTGCTTGTAATAAATGATCATTACTGTCGCAATAAGAAATACCCCCGAAAGGAAAACTCCAACAAATAGGATTGCTCCGTAGATTGCTATAAAACCGGCTCTAAACTCAGCCTTGTTTCTAAATGAAACATCTCCAAGTCCCTTAGCCTCAACAGCCCATTCAAGTGCATTCACATTATCCTTTGAAAAGCCTTTTTCCAGGTCAAAAGCGACTGTAGCAAAATGTGTTCCCATATCTTCCTGGTCAAATCTTTTTCCTGCTTCTTCTGATACTACAAGTACAAGCTTTGGAAAAAGAGCCATCTCTGCTTGATAAATATGCTCTATCTTTTTCTTATCAAGACTTCCCTTTATGTCATATTCATTTCCCAAAATAATGACTTTGCCCTTAGCATATTCTTCAGCACTGCCTCCCAATATAAGTATCTGATCTGTATCAAGCTCTACATCTTCTCCTGTCAGACATTTATATTCCTCTGCCGTAAAAACATAGGTATCCAGCGCTTTAAGAAAATCCGTAGTTCCTCTCTCTCTTATATCCTCATAACCGTTTTCTGAAGGAACCAGCATCTTACGTCTTACCTGCTCGTAATAAAGCTCTTTGCTATCTAATCCAAGCTCCTTGCAGGACTCATCGACTATCCTCAAACACTCATCCTTATTGTAGTTATCATCGATATTTAACGTAATATCCACATCATAAGGGCACATCTTGTTGATGTTGTAATTGCCAAGAAGCATAAGTGATGCAGAACATGTGATAAGTATGATAACCGCCGTTGACAGAATGCAGATTGAGGCTAGTCCCACAGCATTGTGTTTCATTCTAAACATAAGATTGGAAACACTGATAAAATTCCTGGTACTGTAGTAGAACTTCTTATTGTTCTTAAGAACTTTTAGGATAAAAATACTTCCCGCAATGAAAAGAAAATAAGTTCCAATCGAAACAAATAATATGCTGCTAAAAAGTACGCTTATAGCTGTGAATACGTTGCCTGCGCTAAGCGCCTGAACATAACCGATCACAAGACTAATAGTTCCGACTATCAAAGAAAGATATTTTATCTTAGGCTCTTTTTCACCAAGACTCTCGCTTTTCAAAAGATCTGTCGGCTTACCGAAATTGATTGTAATAATGTTATAGATAAAACAGATCAAAAAAATGATTCCGTAGAATATATTGGTAAACAAAAGTGAGTTAAATGAAAAGAGCATTCCATTCGTGGGCGGCTGCTCCACCAGCTTATACATAAACAAAAGCATGAGCTTATTCAAAAAAGTGCCCACTAAAAGCGCAGTACCTATTGCTATGAGAGCATTGATAACAGTCTCCGTAAAAAGAATCACAGCAATGTTTTTCTTGCTCATACCAAGTATTCCGTAAAGTCCCATTTCTTTTTTTCTGCTGAGCATAAGGAACTTGTTGGCATACATGATAAATACAACTGAAAACAGAAGCACAATTCCTTTTCCTATAGACAAAAACAGCGCGATGAAATCAGCTCCGTAAAAAAGGAGTTTCCCGTCATCTCCGCGAATTCCGCCTCTTATAATGGAATCCATAATATAAAAAACCATTATCATCAGTGAACTGGACGCCAAAAAAGGAATTAAAGTTCTGATATTTTTCTTCATTCCTGTAAGGACCATCTTAATGAGAAACTTAGGATTCACTATCATCTCCCCCTCTCATAAGCACAGTTACTGCATCGCAGATATCATCAAGCATTTCACTACGGCTCTTTTCGCCTCTGTAAAGCTGATGGAATACCTCTCCGTCTTTGATGAACATAACCCTCTTAGCGTAACTTGCGGCAACATTACTGTGAGTAACCATAAGTATTGTCTGTCCGCTCTTGTTGATATTTCTAAGAAGTCTCATGAGATTGGTGGCAGCCTTTGAATCAAGCGCTCCTGTAGGCTCATCTGCAAGAAGGATCTTGGGACCTGTTATAAGCGCTCTGGCAACAGCTGTTCTCTGCTTCTGGCCGCCTGACACCTCGTAAGGATACTTTTTTAAAAGCGATTCAATACCAAGAGTCTCTGCAATTTTCTGCACCTTGGGATCCATTATCTTGTGATTTTCCCCCGCAAGCACAAGCGGAAGCTTAATATTATCTTCTATTGTAAAATTATCGAGAAGGTTGAAATCCTGGAAGATGAATCCAAGGTTTTCTCTTCTGAAGATTGCTCTCTCATTGTCTTTTAACTTGGAAAAATCTTTTCCTTCTATGTAGGCCTTGCCGGCTGTGGGAACATCAAGACTTGCAAGTATGTTCAAAAGAGTCGTCTTACCGCTTCCGGACTCTCCCATTATTGCTACGAATTCCCCGTCCTCAACACTAAAATGCACATCCCTAAGTGCTGTAACAGGTTCCGATCCGATCCTGCCTGAATAGATTTTTTTAACATGATTTACTTCCAATAAAGACATAGCGGTCTCTCCTTATATAAACAAAAAAATTATTGTGCTTTCTATCGCCTGTGTCATCATAATATCAAAAAAAGAAATGTAAAACCCTTTCATTGGCTTACATTTCTTTCTTGTAGTCTTACATTTTTGTAAGGTCAGATGTATGCACTTTTTCTTTTCTCATTGTGATGCAGACTTCCGTGCCCTCGCCCTCTTTGGAGTTAATGCTTATGCCGTGTCCAAGCTTATCGCATATGCTCTTGCAAAGATAAAGTCCAAGACCGCTCGCCTTCTTATCAAGTCTTCCGTTGTATCCCGTAAAGCCCTTCTGGAAAAGCCTTGGTATATCATCACTTCTGATTCCTATTCCGGTATCTATTATCTTGAGCTTTACTTCATTGCCACTATTCTCAGCGCGGAAAGTAACAGAGCCCTTCTTGGTATATTTAAGAGCGTTGGAAAGAAGCTGCTCGAGCACGAAGCAAAACCACTTCTCATCCGTTAAGATATTGCAGTCAAGGCTCTCCATATTAACAGCGATGTGGTTGTATATAAACACCGAAGAGTACTTCTTAACCACCTGTTTTACCATACTCTCAAGGTTGTAGTTCTTAAGTCCAAGGTCATTGGATATGGAATCAAACCTAAGATAATTAAGGCTCATTTCCACGTAGTTTTCTATCTTGAATAGTTCCTGTCTGCACAGCGCTTCATTTCTGTCAGGATCCTGCAAAAGAAGGTTAAGAGCAGCTATAGGTGTCTTGATCTGATGAACCCACAGCACATAAAAATCCTCTTTTTCCCTCTGTTTCTCCCAAAGCTCTGCATCAAATACAGGCTCTGACTCCTTCACTTCCGGAACTTCCACTTTGGCTTTTCTGATCTGCACATAATTGGCGATAAGAATACACGCACAATTGATCATCATAAAAAGAGTCAGATACACAAGGTACTCTTTTGAAATATCATATAGGTCGCCAACTATGATAAGCACAACGGTTATGATTATATTTCCAAGAAGAAAATTCTTGCTATTATTTATTAGTTCCCTCTTCCCCAACTATGTATCCCATTCCTCTCTTGGTAACAATAAAGTTTGAAAGTCCCAGATTCTCTATCTTTTTCCTTATCCTGGTCACGTTAACGGTAAGTGTATTGTCATCTACAAATTCCTCATCGCCCCAGAGTCTTTCCATAATAATCTCTCTTGAAATAACCTTTCCGGGAGCCTCCATAAGAGTTTTAAGAATCAGGAATTCATTCTTGGTAAGTTCCAACTTCTCTCCTAAGACCGTTGCTGTAGTGTCGTCGAGATTGAGCTGCACTTCGCCGCATTTAAGAATATGAGAAACCTCCACATGTCCGGAGCTTCTTCTAAGGATAGCCTGTATCTTGGCTGTAAGAACCTGCAGATCAAAAGGCTTGGACATGAAATCATCCGCTCCCATGTTCATTGCCATTACTATATTCATGTTATCATCTGCCGATGACAAAAACACGATAGGAACATTGGAGGTCTTTCTGATCTCATTACACCAGAAAAAGCCATTGCAGGCAGGAAGTTTTAAATCCATCAAAATGATATCGGGATGGTAATCAAGCGCCTCCTGTGCAACATTATGAAAATCCTCCACGATCCTTGCTTCCATCTGCCAGGAAGAGAGATGCTTTTCTATCATTTTTGCTATTACGTCATCGTCCTCAACAATAAAAACTTTATTCATGCTGTCTGTAATCCTCCGGTCAAAATACCTAAACTATACGTACCATAATAACACAAATTTACAGGAATTAACCCCCTAGGGGGCTTAAAACATCTATCCATCTCACATATAATGCAAAAGACATGTCAAAAAAACGCGGAGGAAAAAATGAAAAAGAAAATTTCAGCATTATTTATTACAGCAATCATGTTACTGTCCGTTTCTTGCGGAAAAGCAACAGATACAGGTACTGCGGGCACAGATAATTCTAATACAAATGCCGGCATTGAAGTTAAAAGTACAGATGACAACGAAAGTATAAACATCTATATAGGAACTTCTGTTTTTGACAATGCGATGGATCCGGTCAAAGGATTCATGAGCGCAGGCTATCCTTTCGTAAACGAACCACTTATCCAGGTTGATACAAATTCCAATTATGTACCATGTCTTGCAACCGACTGGGAAATCTCAGAGGATGCTCTTACATACACTTTCAATCTCAGAGATGATGTTAAATTCAGCGACGGAAGCGACTTCACGGCAGAAGACGTTGTATTTACATATGAAGAAGTCAAAAAAAATCAGGCCAACAATTCCAAAGTCGATCTTACAAACTTAGAGTCTGTAACTGCAGACGGCGACTACAAAGTAGTGTTCAAGTTAAGCGAATGCTATTCTCCTTTCATCGATATAACCGCTATGCTCCAGATCGTTCCCAGCGATTCCTATGATAGCACGCTATTTGATACAGCTCCTATCGGAACAGGTGCTTACAAGGTTGCTCAGTACGATGCGAATCAGCAGATCATTCTTGTTGTAAACGATAATTACAGAGATGCTGCCCCCGATATTGAACAGGTCAACCTTATCAAGATGGATCAGGATACGGCATATTCCAACGCCGTTTCCGGTCAGCTCGATGTTGTAATGGTCAGCTCGACTTATATAGACGAAAAGATTGAAGGCATGTCAGCCCACAAACTCGAGACCATGGACGTAAGAAATGTCAGCCTTCCTACATTAGAACCCGGCACAATGAAGGACAGCAAGGGTGAAGAGCACAAGGTCGGCAACGCGGTTACTTGCGACAAGGCAGTCAGAAACGCACTTGCGATTGGAATCAACAGGCAGCAGATCATTGATAACGCATTTAACGGCGAGGGTCGTCCCGCTGTCAACTTCACCGACAATCTCCCTTGGGCATCAACTGATGACTACGAAGACAACAGAGTAGGCGAAGCCAAAGAGCTTCTTGAGAACGCCGGCTGGGTTGATACAGATAACGACGGTATCAGAGAAAAAGACGGACTTAAGTGTGAATTTGAGATAATAGCTCCCGGCAACGACGAAGACAGATATAAGCTTGCTACCGCTCTTGCAGAAAATGCAAAGGATCTCGGAATTGAAATCAAGGTAAGAAATGATTCATGGGACGCTGCAGTTGAAGAGCAGAACACAACTCCTATCGTATGGGGATGGGGTCAGTACAGCCCTACTGTTCTGTATAAGTTATTCTCATCAGATATGTTCCTTGAAGAAAAGTATGCCAATGTTTCCGGCTTTACAAGTCCTGAGTGCGACGCTGCAATAGAGAAGGCTTTCAAAGCTTCTTCACTTGATGAAGCCTACAGTGCATGGAAGGAAGCACAGGCTATCTGCGACGCGGAATATCCTTATCTCTATCTTGTAAACATTGAGCACTCATACTTTATTAACAACAACCTTGACATCAAAGAAGACACTCAGATTCCTCATCCTCACGGTCACGGAACACCTATTATCTGTAACCTCAAGGATTGGGTACTTAACTAAAACGAGGACACCATGATTAAAAGAAAGAATGTATTATCCGAAACGCTGCGAATGATCATACTTCTTTTCCTGGTGAGTTTCCTTGCATTTGTGCTTATCGTGAAATCACCTATTGATCCGCTCGTTTCATACGTAGGAACAGAGTCAACGCTCTCTCAGGAAGCAAAAGAAGAAATCGCAGAATACTGGGGACTTAACGATCCGCTCCCGGAGCGTTTTGCTACCTGGCTTAAAAATATAATTCACGGAGATATGGGAACTTCCATAACATACAAGAAGCCCGTTGCGGAAGTTATAAAAACAAGATTTGCTTATTCCGTAGTTCTTATGATGCTTGCCTGGGCTCTTTCGGGAATCCTTGGTTTTATCGTGGGGATCATCTGCGGAATAAGACAGGGCGGAATATTTGACCGGGGCATCAAGCTCTTTTGCCTGACCGTCAAATCCGCTCCCACCTTCTGGTTGGGACTCATGTTCCTGGTTATATTTGCAGTGCAGCTTGGTCTTTTCCCAATTGGAATGGCTGTTCCCATGGGAAAACTTGCAAGTCAGGTAACTATCTGGGACAGGCTCTATCATCTGATCTTGCCCGTTATAACTCTGACTATAGCCAACATCAGCGAGATTGTACTCTACACAAGACAGCGCGTTGTGGAGATCATAAACAGTGATTTCATCCTCTATGCCAAAGCCCGTGGTGAGAACCGCAGGCAGCTTGTTGTAAGACACGTTCTTCGCAATGTTATCCTGCCTGCTATTACGCTTCAGTTCTCATCATTTAGCGAATTGTTCGGTGGTATGGCTCTTGCGGAAAACGTATTTGCATACCCCGGAATCGGCACGGCTACTACAGCTGCAGCCCTTAACGGAGATGCGCCGCTGCTCCTTGGCATAGCACTTATAAGCGCAATTTTCGTATTTTCAGGTAACCTGATAGCAAACATTTTATATGGGGTATGCGATCCCAGAATAAGGGAGAGCGAAGCAAAATGATAAAGAAGACATTAAACAGAAAGATAATAATAACAATATTTATATGCCTTGCTCTTGCATATCTTATAGTAATTTCAATCGTGGGAATACTTATGGATTCCTCAGAGTACGGCGTCAACTACGCCGACAAACTTATAGGTCCCTGCAAAGAACATCTCTTTGGGACGGATGCCATGGGAAGAGATATGTTTAAGCGCTGCATCAAAGGCTTATCAAACAGCCTTGTAGTTGGACTTGCTGCTTCTATCTTCAGTTCGGTTGTGGCCCTCATCTTCGGTATCGCCTCAGCGGTACTGGGCGGCTTTACAGACAAAGTGATAAAGCTGGCGGTTGACCTATGCATGGGACTTCCTCATCTGGTTCTTTTGATCCTGATCTCATGCATGGTCGGTAAAGGAGCCTTCGGCGTTACTCTTTCCGTTGCGCTTACACACTGGCCTTCACTTACGCGAATCGTAAGACAGGAGGTGCTGCAACTTCGTTCTTCACAGTACGTCAAAGCTTCGGCGAGGATGGGCAAGAGTCCGTTTACCATCGCGGTAACACACATGCTTCCTCACGTAATACCTGCCTACCTGATCGGTCTGGTGCTTCTCTTCCCGCATGCGATCATGCACGAAGCTTCCATCACCTTCCTTGGTTTTGGTCTGTCAAAAGAGGTTCCGGCCATCGGAGTTATCCTTTCCGAATCAATGAACTACATCACTACAGGAAAATGGTGGCTTGCGGTATTCCCCGGAATCATGCTCCTTATCGTTGTCATCCTGTTTGACATCATAGGCGAGACACTTAAGAAACTCTGGAATCCCGGAAGCGGAAACGAGTAAGGAGGCGCCGTGAACGAAAACATCTTAAAGATCGAAGATCTTGTTGTCGCATTCAGTATGTACAAGAGCGGCAGCTTTAAAAAAGAAAATCTTGAAGTTATACACTCTCTTTCACTTGATGTAAATGCAGGTGAGATCGTTGCGGTTGTGGGTTCCAGCGGATCGGGAAAGAGTATCCTGGCTAGCGCGGTTCTGGGTCTCCTTCCCAAGAACGCTGTAACTAAAGGTTCTATCACATATAAGGGTGAGCCTATCACCAAGGAGAGGCAGAAGGATCTTTTCGGAAAAGAGATTGCTTTTATCCCTCAGTCTGTCGATTACCTCGATCCACTTATGAAGGTGGGAAAGCAGGTAAAAGGCGTATTTGGAACCGATGAGCGAAGAAAAGAATTATTTGAAAAATACCGTCTTGATGAGAGCGCTGCAGGCAAGTATCCCTTCCAGCTCTCAGGCGGAATGGCTAGACGTGTCCTGATAACAGGCGCCGTTATGGGTAATCCCGATCTTATCATTGCGGATGAGCCCACTCCCGGTCTCGACCTTGAGATGGCCAAGGAAACTTTGGACCACCTTAGGTCTTTTGCAGACAGCGGAGCTGCTGTGCTTCTTATCACACATGACATCGACCTTGCGCTCAACGTTGCGGACAGAGTTGCTGTATTCTATGCGGGAACCATCGTAGAGGTTGCTCCCACGGCAGATTTCCTTGCGGGAAAAGATGCTCTGAGACACCCTTACAGCAAGGCATTTATCGATGCTCTTCCTCAGAACGATTTTAAGCCCATTCCGGGAACTCAGCCCTATGCAGGTAATCTGCCTAAGGGATGTCTTTTCTCAGACAGATGTCCTTACAAGGACAGCGCCTGCGATGCAGATCAGCCGGAAAGAGAAATAAGATCGGGAAAGGTGAGGTGCGTACATGCTTCTTGAAGCCAATAACATAAGTTTCAGATATACAGAAAAATCACCTCTTATTCTTGAAGATGTTTCCTTCAAAGTTTCAGAAGGGGAAAGGATTGGGATCGTTGGTCCTTCCGGTTATGGTAAGAGCACTCTTGCCAAGATCCTTGCAGGATATGAAAAGCCAACTTCTGGCGAAGTTAAACTGGATGGAGCTCCTCTTCCCATGAAGGGTTACTGCCCTGTCCAGATGATCTACCAGCATCCTGAACTCTCCGTTAATCCAAGGTGGAAGATGGTCAAGACCCTTAATGAGTGTTGGGAGCCTGATGATTCTTTTCTTGAAAAGATGGGAATAGAAAAGGCTTGGCTAAAGAGGTGGCCTTCAGAGCTTTCAGGCGGCGAACTACAGCGCTTTTGCATCGCCCGCTCTCTGTCTCCGGAAACCAAATTCCTCATCTGCGATGAAATCTCAACCATGCTTGATGTGATCACTCAGTCTCAGATTTGGAACATACTTCTTGATACCGCCAAAGAACGAAACATGGGCATGGTTATCATAACCCACAACCTAGCTCTTGCTGAGCGTGTCTGTACCAAGATTGTCAAGGTCAAGGAACTGTAAATCAGTAGCTGTTAGGTTTACCAAAACTCCCCGCCACCGGCGAGCCTTAACTACAGTTTTTTGCTGCTGCATCTAAAAACATTATATTGGCGCTAGGGTTGGATAAACATATGCTGCGCTTCATAAACTCGCAGATGAACCAAAGAATTTTTTAACTATTCATGCAGATGATTTTATAACCCTTGTCTGTTTTTCTTAAGGTCAAAGATCACTTTCCTGCATGCGAAGAAAACTGTCTGAAGCAGGGCGACAAGAAAGTTTAATGGTCATGGTCATTGTCCGCAAAGCGGACTAATACAATAAATAAAAACACGAACTCCCAAGCTGGATTAGAGCTTGAGGATTCGTGTTTTTATTTATTGTAGGTGCTATGCACCGTATGACCATGACCTGTAAAAAAACATGAGCGCCCTGCAAGTTTTTTCGAGAGCATGCAAAAGGAAAGTGATATGACCTTTAGAAAAACAAGAGGGTATAACGAAGCTGCATGAATAGTTACAAATTCTAAGGTTCATCTGCTCAGACAACTTCGCGCAGCATATATCCAACCCTAGCGCCAATATAATTTAGATACAATGCAGCAAAAAACTGTAGTTAAGGCTCGCCGGCGACGGGGAGTTTTGGTAAACCTAACAGTTACACTAGATAGTCATCCTATTCCCATACATTCATAGCATAGGCGTATGGCTTTGCTCATAACATCGTGAAATCCTCTGTTGTTTATTCCAATGGCGATAAGGATCAGCGCTGCTATAAGCACCAGTGACCACACTGTTTTCTTTTTATTATCTGTTTTTTTGATGCCAATATTTATCGCATCTACAGGGCAATGCTGTATGCACTCTCCGCACTGTATGCATTCTCTGTCACAGACTTTTTTCACATCCATCTTACAATTTCTGACGCAGGCGTCGCAGTGAATGCACTTTGCCTCATCAACCTGAACTCCAAAGAATGAAACAGGTTGAAAAAAAGAATAGATGGCTCCAAGCGGGCACAAGAACCTGCAAAAGCCGCGATAAGCAAATATACAGATTGCTAAGATCATAATGAGCATCGCAACTTTCCAGCCAAATAATGCTCCGATAAGCGGCCGCAGCTTCTCCTGCATTATCGTAAGCGGTATCCCCGCCTCAAGCGTTCCTGCAGGGCAGATATACTTACAAAATCCGGGCGCACCGATAAATATCGGTATCATAACCGCAAATATGACAAGCAGAACATATTTTATAAGAGTAAGCCCTCGTGTAAGCTTACTCTTTTCAAGTTTTGGTGTGGGTATTTTATGTAGAAGTTCCTGAATCAAGCCAAAAGGACACAGAAAGCCGCAAATAAAGCGCCCCAGAAATAATCCCATCAGTAAAAGTGTCCCCAGGATATAATATGGAAATTTGTACTTAGAGGAAACAAGCGCTGACTGCAAACTTCCCAAAGGGCAGGATATAACTGCCCCCGGGCATGAATAGCAATTAAGTCCGGGAGCACATATTCCTTTGCTGTTTCCCTTCCAGATTTTGCCGTTTGCAAAACCCTTTACATTGCAGTTATATAAAACTGCGGATATTAGCTGCACATAGCGTCTTGAAAACTTTTTAAAATGCTCTCTCACTTTCATGTGCCCCCATTGGTTATCAGTTCATGCAAGCATCAATAGCTTCTTTGTACTCCTTGTACTGTGTTTCAGCATCCATTGCTCCGACGTATATCTTCTCGATCACGCCTTTTTTTATCACAAGTGTATAAGGTATACCATCTGTAGGATAATGCGCTTCTATCTCGCCATCCTCATCGTAAGCAATAGGGAAAGTAAATCCTTCATCCTTAACAAGCTCATCTACAGTTTCCTTATCTTCCATACAGTTTACACACAATATCGCAAGATTGGAATAATTGTCATCCTTGAGCATCTGAAAAGCAGGCATCTCATTCATGCACGGACCGCACCATGTTGCAAAGAAATTAAGGAGCACAACGTCCTCTTTGTGTTCCGACATTTTGAACTCGGTTCCGTCAACAAGTTTGGCCGTAAAATCTGGAGCTTCATCACCTTCTTTTAGCTCTTTCATATCAAAATTTAATGCACCGGCATCAGTATCAATATCTTCATCAGACTCCTCTAAATACTCTTCAGCCTCATTGGAATCAGCGGCTGAAACATCTTGATTACTCTCCTGAACGTCTTCATTCTGACTATCAGAATTACTACTTCCTGCACATGCAGTCAATGCAGCCAGACATAGGCTCATTCCTAAAATAACCGCCAAAAATCTTCTGTTTCTATTCATTTCTCTTTCCTCCTTAATAACAACCAATATATATTGTTTGCAAAAAAAACTCGCCCCTGCTTACAGTGCAGTCGGGAAGTTAATTGTTGTTCCTACAGGCAAATTCTTATCTCCTGACTCGGTTATGGTCAGTGTGGCGCCATCCCAACCATAGGTTATTTTTCCTGCGATTGGTTTATCTCCATCATTGGTATTGAACTTCTCATCATTATGAGTAAATGTGGTCTCAAAAACTATAGTATTGTCATCTATAAGCGGATCATAAGCTAGAAGCTCTGATTTAACCTCTCCATTTACTACTGTTATACTTATAGATCCGTTTTCCATTCCTTCAGATATATCAAGCACACCATCATCACTTATATAACTGTTATCCATGTAATACCTTTGGGGTAATTCATATTTTTCGCCTCTTATATCAGAAAGAGTCTTCGCCAGCATATAGCATCTATTCTTAAAAAATCTCGCATGTAAAATGCTGTTTTGCATTCCTGCCCAAGAACCGTCATCGTACTCAATTGTATTGAAGCAGCGGTCATAATCTGCTTTCCATTCATCCTGCATAGTTTGAATGCTTTCCTTTTGTGACGTATCTGCTTCTTCGATCACTCTTTCCAAAAGATTATCCATTTCAACTTCCCAGACGTACGGCTCATATACACTTAAGTCATTCATCTCCTGTTGTTTTAAATCAACATTATGATATTCCGTCAGATCATTTGCAATTTTCTCTACACTCTCAATCTCTTCTGCAATTGATTTACTGTTTTTTATCACCTCGTCGACTTTGGACCTAACAACACTATCATCATACTGTGATTCATCATAGTCTGCTTCGTCCTCTTCTTTGGAATCAATTTCTGCTTCTGTCGTTTCTGCCGAGCTTGCACTCACTGCAACCGGAGCAGTAGCTCCACACCCTGTTATTCCAAAACAAATGCTCAATAACAAGGTTGCTGATAATAACTCTTTCCTCATATTATTCCCCTATTAAATCTATGTGTACTAGTTCTGTTAGTGCAGTATAATTCTAAAAAGGTTTTTTGTCAAAGCTTCATTACCTCTTATTCTTCGATTTTCCTTTCTCTTTTATTGAGAACTACTAACAATACGATGAATGCAATCAATCCGAAGATGCAGTCGGGAATTGCATCTTTTATTCCTTGCATTATTGTTGAGTCTACTGCAGGAATACCAATTCCTTCTGCCTGACTTACAAAGCATGACCAAATACTTGCAAAAAAATCATAGAGTCCGTGTAAGAACACAACCAGCCAAAAATTGTCTGTAATATAGTAAACACATGCAAAAAGAATTCCACCTGCAGTCGCATATACAACCTGAGAAGTGGTCCATACTACAAGATTTGGATAGAAAATAAGATTAAGAA
>JAEEXE010000033.1 GCA_016291375.1 Butyrivibrio sp. | reverse complement strand
TTGCATTACTGTTTATTTGTCAAGGTACTTGTTAATTATGATCCTTACTGATTGCGTAAGGCAACGCAGAAGGAGGGATTTGAACCCTCGCGCCGCTATTAACGACCTGCACCCTTTCCAGGGGTGTCTCTTCAACCACTTGAGTACTTCTGCAAAATAGTTGATTACAACAATAGTATGTTATTAACAGCGTGTTCATAATTAAAGCGGAGCGAAAGGGATTCGAACCCTTGTGGCGTTGCCGCCAAACGGTTTTCAAGACCGCCTCGTTATGACCGCTTCGATATCGCTCCGAGTTAACTTATCTTACCTCAGATGAGATAACGCTCTGTGCAAGTTGCTGTCGCATCTCGCGCAGCGCAAGAATTATATTAACAAAGTGTAGGTGGCATGTCAAGCATGTTTTCAAACTTTTTTGAAGTTTTTTTTCGAGCGAAAAAATAATTGTCATCTGCTTTTTCGGACTTCAAAAATCAAAAACGTCTCAAACCCACTGTGCTGCTGGAATCCGCAAAACATAAAAGCCAGATGGCAAGCCGCTTTTTCCGCATTATTAAAACGTCAATCCGTATAGTTAACAGATACAGAATTAAGTCTGAATAAACCTGCAGCAGAAATATTCCTAAAATCATTCGGATCATCCACAAGCCCCATACCGTACATTGATGATGCGCCGCGAAGAGGCACGTTGATCACAAGATCCGAGCCTTCGGGAGCTAGTGCCATGCTTGAAAGCACATATTCCCTCGAATCATATGCTTTTTTCATATCACCGCTTCTGATATCCCAGTATGCCCTGTAACTAAGGCCGTCCTTAAGCTCCGTTTTCAATCCGGAATATCCCAAAACCGCCACGAGAACGCAAACAGCCAGAATCGCATAAGAAACATATCCCGCAATTTTCTCATAGTGCTCTGTCACCCACTGCGCCAGACAGGCCACGAAGAGAATATACATAAGCTTTGCGGCAATTTCATACGCACTCGTTGTACGCATATTCACCATTTCTCCCTCGTGATATCCATAGCAGATAGGGAACAGCACAGCAAATCTGGCAACTGCCGTTCCAAGCAAACTGATAAGAAGCCAGATATGGCTCATTCCGTCTTTTTTGATCTTAACTTTTCTTATGACACATAATATAAACACAAGCCCAAGCATCACGATAAAAGCTCTGCTTGTAAAAAGAAGCTTATCCTCAGATAGACAACACATGAAAGTATCTCTTAAGCCATCAGCGAAAGTAGTATGCCCTTCTTTCAAGCCCTCATCGGATCTCACAAAATTCCCCGGTGCAACACCGTTTATGATGGCACCTATAGCGGCAAATGCAAAGGGTATTAGTGCCGGAAGGTTCTTTTTTTCCTTGATATTTATAGAAAAAAGCAGCGTTGCAAACAGTACCACGCAGTTGAACATGGTCTGATTCAGAGCGCCTCCGCTTGCCAAAAATCCGCATAAGCTGCTAAGCACCAAGAAAAGCCACTTCTTAAAGCCTTTTTCTGCGCGAATAAAAAGTATCAGGCAAAAAGCTGACGCAAAGGTAAGCCAATATTCAAGCACGAAGTTCATACCGCCCGTGTACCAAAAGAACAGTTCCACATCACTATAAGTGTTGGTCATAGCAAATATCATAGTCACAGCGGCAAAAAACACTCCATATGCAGCAACTTTATCCGACACAATGGCTTTTATAAGCTTGTACAAAAAGAACATGAACAATCCGGCATTCAGAGTCATAACAAAATGAAAACCGGGAAGTCCCCAGCGAGAATATGCACGCAGGAAGCTTATTATATAAGTGAAAAGAAATGTTCCCTGATTTGTATTGTAGTATTCACCTGTTCTGACTGCGGCTCCCACAAGTGACGAGCCGTAATCCCTTACAAGGTCCTGCGCCCCTCCTTCAAAGCTAAAGTCATCCTCACACAGGTATGTGTAATTGCACGCCATTATGATCGGTGCAAGCACGCATATTATTCCTACTATAAGAAGAAGCTGAAACAGCTTCTGATGTTTCTCCACCAACTTCTCCATTACCTTACTCCTTGTTCTTTAATATCTCTTCCGCAACCGCGATATCCTCAGGGGTTGTGATCTTAATATTGTTGTATGAGCCCTCTACGAGCTTTATCTTCTGATCCGAATAGTATTCAGCAACCATGGCATCATCTGTTATGTTGATGCCCCTTGCCATAAGCTCTTCCTCTTCTCTATCAAGGCGCCTATATAACTCAAGAATGGTTTTGTACGAAAAAACCTGCGGCGTCTGAACCATCCACACCTTGTCCCTGTTAGGTGTAGACTGCGCAAATCCCTTATCATCAGCTATCTTGATGGTATCCTTAGCAGGCATCCCCACTACGCACGCGCCGTACTCTTTTACAGCAGAAAGAGCTCTCATTATGATATCCCTGTTCACAAAAGGTCTGGCGCCGTCATGAATAAAAGCATAATCACAATCACTGTCCGCCGCCTCAAGTCCGAGCCTTACGCTGTGATATCTGTACAATCCGCCTTCAACCACTGTTTTCACCTTGTCAAAGCCGTACTTATCCACTATATCCTTTTTTACATAATCCACATCGCCTCTTGATACCACAAGAACGATATCATCAATAATGCTCTCTTCGAAAGCCTTTAATGAATAATAAATAAGCGGTTTACCACCTATCTCCATATACTGCTTCTTTACATCCGATTTCATCCTGCTGCCGCTTCCGGCTGCAAGAACTATGGCAACAGTCTTCATATTGCCTCCTCATCTTTTCCCTATTGATAACAACATAAAAGCTCGCAAAAAGCGCTTATCTCCTTCCGTGATAGCGTCTCTCCCTATCACCAAGCGGAAGGTTTGGAACAGCGTTAAGATCAAGTCCAAAACGCTTTCCCTTCTGATATTCATAATATGCCGCAGCACCTATCATCGCTGCATTATCTGTGCAAAGAACAGGTGACGGCTTATAGAAGCTTATGCCTTCCTTAGCACACTCTTTTTCCATAAGTTCTCTGAGAGCGGAATTGGACGCAACTCCCCCGGCGATGGCAAGAGAGTTTATCTTGTATTCCTTGCAGGCTCTGATCGCATGACCGACAAGGACATCAACTACAGCTTTCTGGAAAGAAGCCGCCACGTCATTTGGATCAAGCTCCTGTCCCTGCATTTTGGCCTGATTGATATAATTAAGCACAGCTGATTTTAATCCGCTAAAAGAAAAATCATATTCCGCATCAGCTATCTTAGCCTGTGGAAAAGAAAAAGCTTCGGGATTTCCTTTCTTTGCAGCCGCATCAATCTTGGGGCCGCCGGGATAGCCCAGTCCTATGGCTCTTGCTACTTTATCAAAGGCTTCACCTGCCGCATCGTCTCTGGTCTGACCTACAATCTCGTATTCACCGTAATCTTTTACAACAACCAAATGAGAGTGTCCGCCGGATACCACAAGGCACATAAAAGGCGGCTTTAACTCCTTGTTTTCTATAAAATTGGCACTTATATGGCCTTCAATATGATGAACACCTATAAGAGGCTTTCCTGTTGCAAAAGCAATAGCCTTAGCTTCGGAAACGCCAACCAAAAGCGCACCTACAAGCCCGGGGCCATAGGTTACCGCAACAGCATCTATATCATTCAGTGACAGATTTGCCTCAGAAAGAGCTGCTTTAATGCAGCCATTCATCTTCTCAACATGCTTTCTGGACGCAATCTCAGGAACCACGCCGCCGTACACTGTGTGAAGCGCGATCTGAGAAGATATGATATTAGACAGCACTTCCCTTCCGTTTCGCACAACCGCCGCCGCAGTCTCATCACAGGAGCTCTCTATGGCAAGTATTGTAACGTCCTCACTGCCGCTTCCGGAGCTCTCCTCATTTTTATCTTTTATCGACATGAAGATGACGCCGTCATCCTCAACGCTTTTATTTATTTCCATTATTTTTCCTTTTCATCGCTTGAGGTTACTACCAAGCTTCTTTAACGCCTCAGCCTCTTTTTTCCTGTTATCGGAAGTAAGGAATTCATAGTCATCCTTGCTTGTAAGGCACTCAATATCCTCAGGAACCGTCACATCTCCCGGGTGGAACAAAAGCTCCATCTCGCTCTCACCCCTGTCTGTCAGAACATCTCCGGCATAAGGAAGACAAGTCATGACATTTTCATAGAACATGTGCCCCGAGAGCATAACTCCCATAAAGAACTTGCTCTTTACGCCCATCCGCCTGAGTTCTTCGTCGTATTTCTTTGCATTTCGCGCAGAAAGAACATTCAAGATGATCGACTTAACCACATTTATAGGTTTAATGTCTTTTACCTTGCCGAAGGCTTTGATATAAACTCCGATCTCCTCTCTGGGGAATCGAATGTAAGAAACCTTATAATTCTCACTACGAAGCACATTCATAAGAGCATCAAACACCACCGGTATCATATGGTAGTGAACATGCCCGTCAATCCTAAATTCCTTGTTATTCATGTATTTCTCACAAACCGCAAGTTGCTGCCTGATCTCAGCCTCAAGTTCTTTTTGGTAAAAGAGCCTTAACACCGGAATATAACTGATCACAAGGACCTTTAAAAAGCCTATGTCAAAATTCCCCGCTTCGTTTGTGAGCCTTGCTGCCTTACTGCCTATAAGCGGCTTCCCTTCAACAAAATTAAGGTGCACCGTAACAAAGAGCTTATCCTTAATGTCTTTTATCTCATCCATGCAAGCAGCCAAATGCGGACTGTTTGGCATGATACTGATGCCATTAAGCGCTCCACCGTGGTAACAATCTATTATATGACGACTTTGCTCGGGAAAAAGTCCGTAGTCGTCAGCATGATATTCTGTCATATAAATCTCCTGTTAATTATCGCCTTCCTCAGCAGGTGCGAGATCCCATCCCATAATCTTCCATCTTCCTTCACTATCCTGCCTCATGACATAACGATATTTTAGTATAGAAGTTCCGGAGGTGCCTTTTCTTAAGGAATACATAAGATCAACATGACACATCTTTCTGCCATTCACCGTTGTCTCCTGCACATCCTTTGTGAGCACCACATAATTCGAAATAGAATAGTCGTCTTTTTTTCTCTCTTGAACCTCATTTCTCATAGACTGAGTGAAGTTCCCCTGATTAGCCAAAAGCTCATCATCCATAAGCCCTGACAACACTGAGATCATCTTAAGTTCCTGATCTGCTGAATAATTCTCCTTATAAAGGATCTGCATTGTCTTGGCGTAGAGCTCAACGACCTTCTTGGGATTTGCCGGATAATTCTTATCAAGATTGGTAGTGGTTATCTCATCCACGGAAGAAAGAGCATAACTTTCGTCATACTTAGGCTCTTTTTCCTTATTCCTTGTCAGAAGCAGATACAGCCCAAGAACGATAAGTGCTGCAAAAAACACCAATACTACTGACTTGATAATAGCTGATTTCTTACTGTTCATCTGTAAATCCCCCCTAGTCTGTCTGCGTCTTTTTACGCAGCTGTGTTATATTCCGCCAATCGCTCTTTTGTATGATCAGTCTTCAAACCTAAGTGTCAAGCTGCGGCCATCCTTAGCCGCCACAGTCTTTTCAAATATCTTTTTGGTCTCAGGTAAAAAATCCTTTGGATTAACAAGGGACGGACTGTAATGTGTAAGCCACATCTCTTTTACCTGAGCACTCCTGGCAAGCTTAGCAGCTTCTGCAAATGTCATGTGTTTATGCTCTTTTGCCTTGGCAAGTTTGTCCTGCTCGCCGTACATTCCCTCGCAGATAAAAAGATCTGAATCCTTGGCATTTTTCACTATGCTGTCTGTAGGTCTTGTGTCTGTTGTATAGGTGAGCTTAATGCCCTTCCTCTCACTTCCAAGAACCATATCCGGAGTATAAACAACGCCATCTTCAAGGGTTATGGTCTCCCCCTTTTGAAGCGCATTCCAATACTTTCTATCAATTCCCGCCGCATTGGCTGCGTCAACGTTGAACTTGCCCTGCCTCTTAAGGCTCATGGTATAGCCGTAGCAGATAACGTTGTGATTAACCTTAAAAGCTTTGATAGTAAACTCAGGGTTCCCTTCCAAGTCAAAAGACACTTCGTCTCCCGAAAGCTCTTTGAACCTGATCTCAAAAGGAAGCTCCGGTGCAATAACTCTAAGAGAATTAACAACTCTCTCAAGCCCCTTGGGTCCTACCATCAAAAGAGGTTCGGTCCTCTCTGCATTACCCATTGTAAGAAGAAGCCCCGGCAAACCGCTTATATGGTCCGCATGGTAATGCGTAAAACAGATAACATCTATGGGCTTAGAGCTAATGCCCTTTTTCTTCATAGCAATCTGTGTTGCCTCTCCGCAATCGATCAAAATTCCTCGTCCGTTGTACTTAACAAAAAGTGAAGTAAGTAAACGGTTTGGAAGCGGCATCATTCCGCCGGTTCCAAGCAAACAAACATCTATCATAAATTAGTTCCTTTTCCAATAAATAACTGCATCTTCTTTTGGCTCATCGTAAAATCCGGGTCTAACGCCTTCACTCACAAATCCAAGTTTCTCATAAAGTCTTATAGCTGCCTCATTACCCGCTCTGACTTCCAGCGTATAATTATCTATACCAATACCTCTTCCACGCTCAAGAAGCTGCTTAAGCATCTTGTAACCAACGCCCTCTCTTCTACAATCTCCTGAAACGGAAACATTGGTAACTTCACCATCTCCGGAGACATTGCGGACTCCGCACAATCCCACAATTCTTCCTGCCTTTTTAGCAACAAGATATATAGTGTCATCAAGGGAAAGTGCTTCAAGTATCTGCTTCTCCGACCATGCCTCTTTGCCAAGGCAGATGCTCTCAAGCGCCGCAGCATCAGAAACATCCTCAGCCGTCATCTCACTAACTCTTATAATGCCCGGATTCTTGGGGTCTTTAATCTTCTTATCTGATGGTGCTTTATCAGTACCTTTCTCACTAGCTTCTCTCTCAGCCTGAGAAAGCCGCAAGTATTCAGGCGCAAAATCATCTCCGTTTATCATCCTGCCATCCTCAGCATATTTTACGGCAAGTGCCGCAAGCGCAGCAGCGCTCTGCCTGTTCTGATGGAAAAGAGCAAGTGAATACGGTACCTTAATAAGCTTATCAAGTTTATCTCTGTATACCGGAACTCCGTCTCCCAGGAGCACAACCGGTTTACCTAACTCATTAATCTTCTCAGCAATATCCTCAATGGATGTAGCCATCTGCTCATTTATAACCTGCATGTCAAAGGTCTGTTCACGACTCTCGCCTTCACCTTTGCAAGGCACAAAAGTATAAAGCCCGGTATACACCTGGCCTCTTCTGGCATCCATCATGGGACATATTATCTTTTCAACTCCGTAGAGATTGTAGGCTATGCCGTCTACAGTAGGTATGGGAATAATCGGCTTATTAAGTGCAAGGGCAAGTCCCTTGGCAGTGGCACTTCCGATACGAAGTCCTGTAAAAGAGCCGGGTCCCATGGCTACTGCAATAGCATCAATTGTAGACAGATCCAAATGGACCTTCTTACTGATGTCATCCAGCATAGGCATCAAAATCTCTGAATGTGTAGTTTTATATTGTATCGAGAACTGAGAAAGAAGCATGTCGCCGTCTGAAATTGCGACAGATCCAACAAGTCCCGATGTGTCTATTGCTAGTATCTTCATATTACATTTATTGTTTCCTTTTATCTGGAAGTCATGGTGATCAGTCTGTAGTCAAAGCCCTTCTCAAGATTCTTCTCTATCACTATCTCAGTATAATGCTCCGGAAGAATCTCTTCGATGAGATTAGCCCATTCTATAAAGCACACTCCGTCTCCATAGAAATAGTCCTCGTAGCCGATCTCATCCATCTCGCTGACATCGCCTATCCTGTAGACATCAAAATGATAAAACGGAATCCTGCCCTCATCATAAACCTGCAATATGGTAAAAGTCGGACTGCTGACAGGTCCTTTAATACCAAGTCCCGCAGCAACTCCCTGTGTGAGCACTGTCTTGCCAACACCCAGATCTCCTATAAGAGTGTAAACCATACCGGGAGTAGCGCTCTCTCCGATTCTCTTACCTATTTCAAAGGTTTCCTGCGCACTGAAGGTCTCGTGCCTAGTAACTATCTCCATATCAACCTCTCATCATTCATAATACACCATTTTTACTATATCATAATTCGCGCCCCTTGAGAAACTCAAAGGAGTGCTTCATCCAATAGGACAAAAGCACTCCTTTAAGTAATAAGCCAAAACTCTCATTCTATAGAGAGTATTTATCATCAATTATTTACTGACTTCTGCTGTTGGTTTAAAAATCCCTTCTTTAAGTATTGGGCTGATTTTTTTGTATACCAAGAATGTAACCAGACTATCCACAACACCCTTTAAAAGGTTGAAAGGTGCAACCGCGTACAGACAAAATGTAAGAAGGTTGCTGATGGAAGGATTGATCTTTGTTCCCATCTCAATAAATGAATCAATACCGCTTCCCCACATAGCCGCAAAAGCAGGAAGAAGGAAATAAGCATTAAGCAAAGATCCTGTGATAGTAATACAGATCGCACCGCAAAGGCAACCTACAAATGCCATCATACGTGTCTTTTTAAATCTATAGATGATGGTAGCGGGAAGTACAAAAGCCGCACCAACCACAAAGTTAGCAATCTCACCGACAAAGGCTGTAGATGTTCCCTGAAAGATTAAGTTCAAAAGAACTTTCACAAATTCGATCATAACAGCAGCAAGTGGTCCCGCCGCAAATCCGCCTATAAGTGCCGCAATGTCACTAAAATCAAACTCATAAAAGCTCGGTGCAAAAGGAAGTGGAAATTCAATAAGCATAAGTCCGAAAGCTATTGCTGAAAAAACGCCGATGATGGAAAGATTCCTTGTATCGAGCACTTTGCTATTATCGCCCTGTTTTTTCCTGGCAATCAACTCGAAAAGATAAGCAACGGCGAAAGTCACAATGATAATGACCATAAGAGCACCAAAACGCGTAAAGTTGGTCATGATGTTAGTTATAAGTTTCATACATTCTCCTTTGTTCGGGGAAGGAAAAAGAAAAAGCCCCCAGCCTGACAGACTTGGGGGCAACACGAGCATAGCAAAACTGATTGCATTCTTCTCTCATCCAGACTGTACTGTCGGTTTTGGAATCTCACCAAATCAGCCGCCAAAGCGGGTCGCGGACTTTACCGCCGGTTGGGAATCTCACCCTGCCCCGAAGAATTATATTTTTACTAGAGTTATGTTATTCCCATTCCTTGCACCTGTCAATCTTTATTTTCACACCACATTCACCGCCGCGACAGCAGCCTTTGGGGGACCGCCGCCATGGCACCGACCGCCTCAGACCACCGCCACCGCCATTCGGACGGGCCGTCCCACAGACCGCAGTTAGGTTTTATTTCGACCTCCTTTGCTTAGATTCATGGCATTAAATATTTGCACTTTGATTCTACAGCTCAAAACTCCGCCCTTGCGTCTTTTGCATAACGCAAAAACCATATCCGCTTTTTATTTTCTTTGCATTGGCTGCAAATGCCTTTTTTACGATGTTCCACAGGCAGTTTTCATGCGCATGCGGTGTCCGTTGTTTGAGCAGTTCGGAGCAAAAAAATTCAATTTATCAGATAGTTGTTTGCTACCGAACTGCGAGTTTAGGACGAGCATGCGCAATAAAAGAAAACTGCCGGAACATCAGGTAAAAAAGAGTGTTTGTAGACAGTAAAGAAAATAAAACGGATATTGTTTTTGTGGTGCAAAAAGCACAAGGCCGTCAAACAGTGAGCTGTAGGCAGAATCAAAGAGCAAATATTTAGCGCTCATGAATCTTCAAGCTCAGTCACACGAAATAAAACCTAACTGCGGTCTGTGGGACGGCCCGTCCGAATGGCGGTGGCGGTGGTCTGAGGCGGTCGGTGCCATGGCGGCGGTCCCCCAAAGGCTGCTGTCGCGGCGGTGAATGTGGTGTTTGACAAACAATATGTGCAAAATTATAATTTATTTATCACTATTTTGTAGAAGAATGCCCTTATGAGGAATATATGAAACGGATTCTTACCAGGCAATTGGTACCCGGTATGGTACTGGCACAAGATGTACATACTTTCGACTCCACCACTACACTTTTGGAAAAAGGAACTATTCTTGACGAGAAAGAAATCGCCCGACTTGCATTTCATTCCGTTATCGACGTCCTTGTTGAAGATGACCACGCAAAAGAATCATCTGAAGACTCTTCTCCAAACCTGGGGCTTACTTATTCTGAGCGTGTTAAACATTCCCCTGAATTTATTGAATTTAAACAGGACTTTGAGGAGTGCGCAAACAAATTTGAGCACACCATAAAAGGTATACTGGACAATAACGAAGATCTCAACATAGATGACATGGTCGCTCCCATTTATAATTTGCTTGAAAAAGAGCGTACTGCTTCATCTGTTTTTGATATGCTCCATAACTTACGAAACTATGATGATGCCACCTTTACACATAGCATAAATGTGGCTCTTATCTCCAACATACTTGCTCAGTGGCTCAAATGGAATGATTCAGAAATAGAGATTGCTACTCAGGCTGGTCTTTTCCACGATATCGGTAAGATACTGATTCCTGAATCAATAATAACCAAGCCCGATAAATTGACTCATGATGAATATACTATCATCAAGACTCATCCACTTCAGGGATATCAAAGCATAAAAGATCTTGATATAAGCGCTCATGTAAAAAACGCTTGCCTCATGCACCACGAAAGATGCGACGGTTCCGGTTATCCCTATCACCTTACCGGACCTCAGATTGATAAATATGCCAAGCTCGTTGCCATAGCAGACGTATACGATGCCATGACAAGTGCAAGATACTACCGCGGTCCCCTGTGTCCTTTCATTGCCATTTCAATGTTTGAGGATGAAGGTTTCCAGAAATATGACCCGGAGATGATCCTGGCCTTCTTACAGAATATAGTAAATACCTACATGCTTAATTCCGTAAAGCTCAACACCGGAGAAATCGGTGAGATAATTTTCATAAACAAAATGAAGTTATCAAAGCCAACTGTTAAAGTCGGCGAAGACTACATCGATCTTGCCAAGTGTCCCGGAGTATACATAAAAGAGATTATCTGATCTGAACAGCGAGTTTCTTGCGACTCTTTTCGCCTAAGCAGAACTTCGAAACATCTTCCTATGATATAAAAATGGCTGTTACACATACTGTGTAACAGCCATATATTTATGCATTCTTAAGTTTGAACTTCTGTGTATCGTAATCGCTGTCCACCTTCTCAATCTGAGCTCCAAGCTCGCGAAGCTTCTTATCAAAATCCTCATAGCCTCTTTCGATATAGTGGATATTCTCAACGGTAGATATTCCCTCTGCAGTAAGTGCCGCAATAACAAGCGCTGCGCCTGCTCTTAAGTCAGGAGCTGAAATAGCAGCTCCGGTGTACTTATCTACGCCTTCTATGATAGCTGTGCTACCCTCAACCTTGATGCTGGCACCCATGCGGGTAAGCTCATCAACGTACTTGAATCTGTTCTCAAAAATACTCTCGGTAACAATACTGATACCGCTGGCAAGCCCCAGTGCTACTGCAATCTGTGGTTGCATATCTGTAGGGAATCCCGGATAAGGAAGTGTCTTAACATGAGTATTGTTAAGTCTCTTGGTAGCCACTACCCTAACCGCATCATCTGATTCATGAATCTGGCATCCCATCTCAACAAGCTTGGCACTGATTGACTCCAAGTGCTTAGGAATAACGTTCTTTACAGTAATATCACCCTTGGTTGCTGCAGCGGCAAGCATAAATGTGCCGGCCTCAATCTGATCGGGGATGATCATATATTCTGTACCGTGGAGTTTCTCAACTCCCTTGATCCTGATAACATCAGTACCTGCGCCCTTGATATCTGCACCCATACTGTTAAGGAAGTTGGCCACATCAACAACGTGGGGTTCCTTGGCAGCGTTCTCGAGAATTGTCTTACCCTCAGCCAGACAAGCTGCCATCATAACATTGATGGTCGCACCTACGCTGACAACATCGAGGTAAATATGACTTCCAACAAGCTTATCAGCGTGAGCCTCGATGATACCGTGCTCAATGTTGACATCTGCACCAAGAGCCTTGAATCCCTTGATGTGCTGGTCCATAGGACGAAGTCCTATGCTACAGCCTCCGGGAGGAACAACTCCCGCATGATTGTATTTACCAAGAAGTGCACCCAGAAAATAATAAGATGCTCTTATCTGCTTGATGTAGTCATTCTCTATAATGACGCCATTTATCTGCGAAGCATTGATCTTGACCGAATGTAAACCGGTTCTCTCAACCATAACTCCGGCGCTCTTTATGGCCTGAAGCATGACATTAGTATCAGCTTCGTCAGGCATATTGTCTATAAAAACGGTCTCGTCCGTCATCATTGAAGCGGCAAGAATAGGAAGCGCCGCGTTCTTGGCACCGCCAATCTCAACTTCTCCGACAAGGGAATTACCGCCCTTTATCACATACTTATCCATATGCAGCCTCTCTGCTTGGTTAAAGTATAGTATGAAAAAATATTACAAAATAATATTAAAAAACATACTCAACCAAATTATATTAATAGCACATTACCATGCAGGTGTCAAAAAAGTCGGTATGAACAGCCATAAGACCGCCCATACCGATCAAATACCTTTAATTAAGAAGATTAAGCGGATTTACCTGTGATCCGCCGACCAGGATCTCAAAGTGAAGATGAGGTCCGGTCGATACACCGGTATTACCGGAAAGAGCTATCTTTTGTCCCTGATCGACACTCTGTCCTACCTTAACGAGTACCTTGGACAGATGGCCGTATCTGGTCTCTTTTCCGTCAGGGTGTCTGATATATACGCAGTATCCGTATCCGCTTCCCCATCCGGCTCTTGTAACCGTACCTGATGAAGATGCCATAACTGCTGTTCCGACAGGTGTTGCCCAGTCGACTCCCTTGTGGAAAGAGCTTGCTCCCTTGGTAGGTCTGTTTCTCTTACCAAATCCGGAAGTCATACGTCCGCCGGAAATAGGCTTGACATATGTAGGCGGCACTATAGTTCCTCTTTCAACTATCTTAGGAACTGCCCTGTATGTAATCTCTTCTTTTTCTATTTCTGTACCGGTCACGTCGTTGTTGGTGTAGCTTCTCTTAGCCACAACCTTACGATGACCTGCTGAGGGTTCCTGTAATACCTTGCTCTCAGTGGTGTACCAGGAATCATTATCTACGTACTGAACCTCAGCCTCGTAGTCTTCCTCATAGTACTCCTCAATAGTGTAATTAATTGAGAGTTCAGGCTCGGGAACCATAACCTTGAGTTCGTCACCATCTCTGATAGTCGTGTTCTCACTCTCAAGCGTTTCGTTCATCTTGACCAGTTCTTCTACTGTAAGATTAAACTTTGGTGCGATGGAACCAAGCACATCACCCTTTTGAACTTCATATATCTGCGGAGTTTCTTTATCCTTGGTAACTTCATCAATAGCTGTATTTATATCGGTAATCTCTTCATCAGGAAGATAACTCTCTACGATCTCTACTTTATTGCCAAAATCAATATCAACAAGTCCCAACTTATAATCAGAGAAATCCTTATCATAAGCAAGAGGCGCAGCGCTATTGAATACCTCAGTAAGCATAGCCGAAAAACCTGCTTCCGGCTTCTGATTCTCGGCATCAAGTTCCTCTTTTTGAACCTCTTCCTTGCTGAGCACCTGCGGCGTCAACACATTAACCTCTCTGGTGGGATCCAAGATGAGTTTGACATCAAATTGCTGCTCTTTATCATACTTACCTATGGCAGTATTAAGAAGCTGCATAACCTCTTCGACACTTGAAAGATTTACTGCAAATTCGTTGATCTTTATAGAATATGCCCTGTTAAGGGTAGTCTTTCTGTTATTTCTAAGAATATCCACCATCTGGTTAGACATTGCTTCCGGAGAATCTACTGCTCCCCATGTGATATTCTGTCCCTCAATGCTAAGATCCGTATCGGACAAAGTAAGCTCATCAAATCCTACTGCAAATACCCTTCTGGCTCTTCTGTAGGCAGCGTAGGCATCCATCTTGGAGCCTGCATGTCCTACAACCACATCATTAAGTTTAACTGTGTAATAATTATTGCCCCCTTTGCGATACGTAACCATACTGGGCATAAACAATATCCACAGCACGATAACAAGGATCGCAGAATGCAAAAACCATATCTTTATCTTTTTGTGAAAAACTGTATTTCCAAACCTCATAACGGTAAAAAAACTTCCTAACTTTAGTTAAATAATTCCAAGCAATCTCAATACGTTAATAACAAGATCAGCCAGTGACACAATGAGAGTAATTATAACAATAGGCATAAGACCACCATTCTTGTTATCGGAAATAGCAGTAACTGTCTCTATTCTTCTCTCAATTTCCTTAAGTTCCTCCATGGTCTTGTCGCCGGATTTCTCAACGACAGCCTGGACATTACGGTATGTCTGAACTCCGATATCATGAATCTTTTGATCATTCTGTGCCAGCTTGTCAGCGATAGCATCAAAGTCCCCTGAATAATCCTTGCTCTGTTTCATGTACTCATCAAGTTGCTGCCTGTATTCCTTATCATTATTCCTGATCTCTTCCAGCTGACGTCTGTACTGTTCTGCTTCCTGCTTAATGCGTGCAGCTTCTGCAGTCTCAGCCTGTGAATTAGCTCTGATAAGGTCCTGAGCACTAATCTTCTCTGCGATTCTGTCCATTATGCTGTCCATAATCTTTCCTCCAAACACGCGTCTCATCTCCCATCATTAACGTACAATATAGCTTAACATTTATTGTGCAACTTGGACAAGATGATATTCAAAAAAACAACTTCATTATGCACTTTTACCTTTTGTTCATGGCGAGTTCATACTTTGTTCATATTTGCCCTGTATATTAATACTACAGCCGATGAACAAACGGCAAACCTAATAACAAAAGATAGATTTTTTCATAATAGGGTAGGCGCGGAGACGTGTCTACCCACTCCTCATTTATAGGGCTTTTTTACTCTTCTTTGTCACCCTCTGATATAGACTGAATCTCCTCATTAAGAGATAACATACGCGCATCCAGATCTGCCACCATCCTTGCGCACTCATACAATTCTGATTTGATATGCATAGGTGCCTTGGATTCGAACTTGTACTGAATCTTGTGCTCCAGTGAAGCCCAGAAATCCATCGCTACGGTTCTGATCTGTATCTCAACTTTGACGTTGACTATCCTGTCTGAAAGATATACAGGAATGGAGACTATCATATGATAGCTTCTGTATCCGCTTGCCTTGGGATTCATAATATAATCCTTTATGGTAAGCACCTGAATATCCTTCTGATTGCTGATCATCTCAGCAATTCTGTATATATCTGATGTAAATGAACATATGATACGAATACCCGCAATATCATTGACATAGCGAACCATGTTGGCAATTGTGGATTCATATCCGTTTCTTTTGAGCTTTTTGACAATGCTCTCCGGCACCTTAAGTCTGGACTTAACGTGCTCAATAGGGTTATATCTGTGAACTTCCTGAAACTCCTCATTGAGGATCTCAATCTTGGTCCTGATCTGCTTAAGGGCAGAATTATACAGAAGATTTACTTCTTCCCAAGAACTTATATCATCAGAAATCTTAATATTGCTTCCTGCAAGATCCAATTCCATCTTTTTCTCCGGAGCACTTATTTCCAGTACTCTTTATTCATTGAAAATTTAATCGCCAGTTTCTTGGGAAGCAGCTTATAATTTCTTCCCAGCTTGTATCCCAACCATCTAAAGCCGCACATCACAACGTAATGAGGTACAAGATACCACTTGCCTAAATGATTGAAATGATCAATGGTCTGAATGACCATTTTTTTGCCCTCAGTCTCTGACTTAACAGCTCCGAAAATCTCCGGATGATCCGTCTGTGAAACCCCAAGATCAAAGTTCCTGTGAAACTGCTGCATGCAAGTATAGTTATGAGAATGAATAACTCCCGCATCCGGAACATACATAATAGCATATCCCTTCTGGCAGGCTGTTCCCGCATACACCATATCTTCATTAAAAATAGTCTTATGGGTAAATCCGCCTATCTTGTCATAGACATCTCTTCTGTACATTGCACATACATTTGAACAAAAATATGTTTTGATGCCAAGCTTATCTATGTCCTTCTGAGTCTTCTTCATAGGCTCATTTGGATAATTGAATTTCCTTGAATATCTCTCTGCAAGGTTACAATCCGATTTGGGATACTGTCTGGCGTAAGCAGCTGCGCTGTCACTGTCAAAAGATCTGACGAGAGCCGCTATGAGTGCCTTGTCCCTTGGGAAAGCATCCTGAGTCATCATCAAAAAGAACTCCGCATTTGAAAGAGATACTCCCAGATTTCTGGTCTCTCCGTGATCAAACTCTTCTTTGGACACATGCCTAAGTATTATATTGTCAAATTTAGCAGTAATATCAACGCCGGATTTCTCTTTTAGCTGATTCCAATATCTCTCTTCCGTATTCACAATGATAATGTGCTCGGGAGCATGTGACTGCTTCTCAAGATCCTCTATCAGGGTAAAAAGAGATATATCCGGCTTGTATGTAGGTATTATAACGTCTACTGTTTGCATCTTATCCTCGAAGAAAAAAATAGGGGCGACAGTTCATTGCGAACCCGCCCCTCAATAATCAAGAATTTAATTATTCTCAGTTCACGTACGCACTTGTATCTGATTTGATCTTATCACTGTACTTCTGAACATCAGGTGATACTTCATAAGAAGAATCATCAAACAAGAACTGGTGAAGCCATTTAACATTGCTTGCAAGATCCTTGGGAACTACGCAGCTACCCTTCTTACCGATGGTACCTGTGCCACGCATGCTCTCCTCAGGGAATCCGTTGTTATCAACAACATTGTACTTAGGTGCATTCTTGAGAAGATCAAGAATTTCCTTAAGATCAAATGATGTATATGTCTCTCCGAATGCCTTATTTGCAACCTTCTCAATCGTGGAATAATCCATTCCCTTAGCCTTCTCGATACAAGCCATAAGAACTGTTCTCTGTCTCTCGGCACGTCTGAAGTCATCGCCCTTTGTGTATCTGACACGGCAGTAAGCTGTTGCCTGAAGGCCGTTAAGTGTCTGTCTTCCGGCTGACTCTACAGGCTTATAATCAAGCTTGAGCTCCTGACCCATTGTTTCTCCATAGCCATTGATCCAAGTTATCTCATCCTCAGTTACATCAATTTCGACTCCGCCAAGAGCATCAACCACATCGGTAAGTCCTCTGAATCCGATAGTAATGAAATCACTAATATCCATATCAAGGTTCATGTTAAGCATTGAGATAGCCTGCATAGGGCCACCCTCTGCATATGCGGCGTTACACTTGGTATATCTGTCATTGCTGAGGTTAAGGTATGTATCACGATAAACTGAGCAAAGCTTGATATCACCTGTCTCATTATTGATAGATGCTATCATAATAGTATCAGATCTGTTTGATCCCTTATCAAGCTTTCCTTCACGTGAGTCAACACCAAAGAGGGCAATATTGGTATACCCCTTCATCTGTGTATTGGCAGCAACTGTCTCACTGATAGACTTATTAATAGCTTCTTCATCAAGGTTAACCTTACCAACCTTGGTCGCTCCAGCCTTGATAAATACATTGTAGAAAACAACAAGAAGAAGTGCAGCTACTGCAATCTCTGCAATAAGCAGGATAAGAGCCTTATTGCTCTTCTTTTTCCTTGAACCGCCTCTTGATGCTCCTGATCTTGAACCACTTCTTGAACGAGATGAACCATAATCACCACGATCGTCGTATGATCTCCTTCTGGCAGGTCTGTCATCATAATCATCATACCTGCTTGATGATCTCCTTGCGGAATCGCCCGATCTTCTTACGGGTCTATCGTCTTTATATCTGTCATCTCTTCGAGAAGGTCTTCTGCCGTCTCTGCCGTAAAATTCGTCGTCTCGATTTGACATAATATTCTCTCCTATTTCCAGCTTTCCTAATATTTTGCGCAAAAAAGCCTGCGCACGTCCAATACATTTTGCCACAAAACACAAAATATTACAAGTCTTGAAATTTTTTGCCCGTATTTTATAGCTCCAAAATTCCCGAAGTGCGCATGAAAAGCGGGTTAATAGGCATTTTTATTTCCGTGCAAAAATGTTCCGATAATTATCTTTATATCAAAAGCCATAGACCAATTCTCTATGTAGTAAATATCATAATCAATTCTTTTACGTATAGAAGTATCACCACGATATCCGTTGATCTGAGCCCAGCCGGTAAGTCCCGGACGAACCTGATGTTTTACCATATATCTTGGAATCTGTTCCTTGAACTTCTCTACAAACTGAGGTCTCTCAGGTCTTGGTCCAACCAAAGACATCTGACCAAACAAGATATTGAAAAGCTGAGGAAGCTCATCAAGATTGGTACCTCTAAGCACTCTTCCAACCTTAGTAACTCTGGGATCACCCTTGGTAGTCCATCCCTTCTTTTCCTCTTTTTCCGACTGAACCTCCATAGTTCTGAACTTATACATCTGGAAGGTCTTACCACCAAGCCCGACTCTCTCCTGCTTGAAGATAACAGGCCCTTTACTTGTCATTCTGATCGCAATGGCTGCTACTACCATGGGGATCGCAAAGATAATTATCGCCACTATGGAACCAATTATATCCACGACTCTCTTTGCGAGTTCATTCATGGAATTGGTAAGAGGCACGTATCTGATATTGATAACGGGAAGCCCCTGAACATCCTCTGTAAAAGGATTGCTGGGGAAAAGAGAAGAATAATCCGGGATAAACTTGGTATGAACTCCGGATTTCTCACACTGAGCCACAAGCTCTTCCAATCTATCATAATCATTAAGAGGAAGAGTGATGGTAATCTCATCATAGTCATGTTTTTCCAGATAATCCGCAAGCTGCTCGATCTCACCTATAACCTTGATACCGTGATAACTTGTTCCAAGAGGAACAAAATTATCAAGGACGCCGGCTATAACATAGCCCCACTGAGGATTATCAAGAATTCTTGAAATATAGCCTTCTGCGGCCCTTGAATAACCCACAAGAAGGATGTGTTTGACATTATATCCCTGTTTTCTGATAAATCTTAGAAACTTGCGAAGTGCAAGATGAGCAAACGCAGTCGCAGTAGTGTTGAGCGCGAAGAAAATAGCCATCATACTTCGCGAGAAGTTGACCTCCTTGATAAAGAACAGTATTACCCAGAATGCGATCATTCCAATAACATTGGCCTGACCGATATCTACGAATTCATCCCAAAGCCTTAGTGACCTTCTGGATGTGTATAGCTGCACCATGTAGTACAGAAAAAGATAACCGGGTACCAGAAAATAGAGCGCCCTAAAATAGGTTGCCATTGACAAATGCGCGCCCGGATCCCTGTCGCCCCACAATAATTCAAACTTTATAAAATAGGATGCCACATAAGTAGACGCCACCAGAAGACCGTCTACTATCACATGAGCTCTATTAAGATGAACTTGATTGTCTTTTATCATAAACCAGTTGCTCCAAACCGCCTTGCGATGTTGATCCACAGTTCAAGCTGAAGTCTCACGCTGTTACGCAGTTCTTTTTTCCCAAACTTAACTTTTTTATCTGTATTCTTTATAATCTTGGAAATTCCCTTCCTAAGTCCCTTAAGATGGTTTCTTCCAAGTCCCCTCTTCGTATAAAATGCATGCTTTACCAAAATGCCTGCAATAATAAAAGGCAAGTTGATAACTACCTGCCAAAACGGCATATTCTTATATACTAAGTATAGATTATTAGCGGCAGTAAGTTCAACCTTAAAAGAATTATATCTTGAGCCGCTGCTGCCACTTCCCTCATGATAAACCACGGCCCCCGGCTCGCAGATATTCTCATATCCCATAAGCCGCGCTCTGTAACCGATATCCACATCCTCAAGGTAGCAAAAATGCACCTCATCAAATAAACCGACTTTATCCTCATCAAAGAGCTTCCTTCTGTACAAAGCCGCACCTGCACATGCACTTGTCAAAAGAGCTCTCTTATTAAATGAACTCGCTTTTCTGTCCCTTCCTGGTGAAAAAGCCCATCCAAGCGCACAGTAATAATCACCGCTATCATCAATCAGTTCGGGATTTTTCATCTGAAGCATCTTGGCTTGCACGGAAAAAGCCTTTTTGCGCCGCTCCATGGTATTTACCAGCACCTCTATAGCGCGTTCATCGCAGGCTGTATCGTCATTTAAAAGAAATACATACTCTGAATCGGAAGCCTTGATGCCCGTATTAACAGCGCCGGAAAAGCCCGTATTCTCCGAAAGGTCAATCAGTTTAACTCCCGGATGCTCTCGTCTTATATAATCCGCGCTTCCATCAGTGGAACCGTTATTAACAACGATCACGTCAAAATCCCTAAAAGTCTGCTTAGCAAGGCTCTTAAGGCACGGTCCAATGAACTTTATGCTATTGTAGCACGGAATAACCACGCTGACTTTACTCATAGTCTGTCCTCAATTTCTTTATATGCGCCGCACAGTCTGCGGATCCCACACAACGCGCTTTCCGCGCTTTTTGATTTCTTCGCAGAACCTTATGCTCTTATCCACGATTTCTTCTCCGCTCATTCCCGCAAAAAGAGCCGCTATATCAGCCTTAGGATCATTAAAGGTATCCACATAGTCTATGCCTACAATTTCTCTGTAAATGTCATTATAATCACTTTTTATAGCAATTGATCTGATATCAACAGCGTAGCAGTCCTGGATAAGGACAGCTCTGTGCTGAAGTCCTCCGCTGTAGAAAACAGGCATTCCCATAAACACAGCAGTTTTATCCTTCTTGTAGATTCCACCGGCAATCTTGTTTTTCTTGTTTATAAGCTTGCCACCAACACATCCTACATCATCTCGTTCTTTTAGGATACCGGAATCGTAATTAACTCTGTAAAAGCCCACATGCGGAAGCTCTGCCACTTCACCCTTAATATTATAACTCTTAAGAACGCTCTCGATAGCTCTTTTACCTGCCTCATAGGCATAGGTCTTGCTTGCGGGGTTAGCTGCCGTAGACGCCCTGTGGCATCTCCAGTGATAAAGAACCTTATCTATATGTGCGATGTGCCCGGAAGCCATATCCATTGAAAGGGCGGTCTCAGCACATGCTCTAAGGAACAGATCAAAATCCTGCGCCCCATCAAAGTCTTTTCTTATCTTGAGCCTCTTTATAATATCTGCCCTCATGACCGCAAAGTGACAGATATAATTATTAGATAAAAGAAGATCCATATTAAAGGAGGGCTTTTCATGAAGCTCAAAGAACTTTCGCACTCCCTTTTCGTCTTCGAATTTGTCTTCATCAGAATAAATAAGCCTTATCGGACAATCAATGAACCTTGAAAGACGGTTCTTTTGCATACTCTTCCTGATTACCCTGGACACCTCATAGAGTGCGTCGGGAGTTAGGATATCGTCGTGGTCCAAAAGGCCTATATAATCTCCTGTTGCTTTCTCAAGGCCTCTGTTTGTATTAACAGATATTCCTTCATTCTTATCCAGATGATAGTACTTGATCCTGGGATCTTCTCCGGCAGCTTTCACAGCTATATCCAAAGAATCCTCGGAGGCATCTGCAAGAACCAGTTCCCAGTTGCCGTATGACTGCTTTACCACAGAATCTATCATCTGCTTAAGAAAAACTTCCGGAGTATTAAAAAGAGGCACAACTATGCTAAAACGCACAGCGTCCCCTGTTTCTGCCAAAAGTCTGTATTCTTGTCTCTGCTCTTTTAATATATCCTCGGATAACTCGCGATATGAATACTTATCAAAAGAGTTTATCCTGATGCGCTCAAGTGCAGCGTAAAATGCAGCCTTTATACCATTGCGCTTAGCATATGCTATTGTTTTTGAGACTGCATTTTTTACGCCCATAATTTTAATTGATCCTTTTTATTTTATTGCATCTTTTACTGCCTGTGTAAGCTCATCCTCAAGCTTAGCAGCGTCGGAAAGGTCTTTACCCTTAACGCCCATATAGAACTTGATCTTGGGCTCTGTTCCGGAAGGTCTAGCACAGCACCATGCGTCGTTATCAAGAGCAAAATAAAGTACGTTGGACTCAGGAAGACCAGTTGTACCCTCAGCTCCTGTAGCCATGTTAAGAGTCTTACCTGTCTTGTAATCTCTAAACTCTTCAACCTTGAATGAGCCAAACTCCTTAGGAGGATTGCTTCTAAGTCTCTCCATAAGAGCTGCGATCTGACCTGCGCCCTCTTTACCCTTCATGGTAATGGAGTACTGACCCTCTTTGTAGTAGCCGTATTCTTCATACATATCTATCATTGCATCCCATACGCTCTTACCCTGCTTCTTGTAGAAAGCAGCAAGCTCGCAGAGGCACATAACCGCAACGATAGCATCCTTATCTCTTGCATGAGTTCCGGCAAGACATCCATAGGATTCCTCAAGACCAAATACATAGTTGTGAGACTGATTGTTCTCTTCGTAGATCTTGATCTGCTCACCGATATACTTAAAGCCTGTGAGAACCTCTTTATAATAAAGACCGTATTTATCGGCAACTCTCTTAGCCATATTTGTTGTAACTATAGTAGTTACGAAAGCAGGGTTAGCAGGCATTGTGCCTGTAGCCTGACGCTCTCTCAAGATATACTCACCAATGAGCATACCGGACATATTTCCTGTAAATCCTACATACTCGCCTGTCTTAAGGTCTTTTGCATAGATTCCAAGGCGGTCTGCATCGGGATCTGTTGCAAGTACGATATCCGCATCCTTTTCCTTAGCAAGCTCAAGAGCAAGCTTAAATGCCTTGGGATCTTCGGGATTGGGATACTCAAGAGTAGTAAAATCAGGGTCCGGAGCTTCCTGCTCAGGAACCACAAACACGTTCTTAAATCCAAGCTCCTTAAGAACACGTCTTACAGGAAGGTTACCTGTTCCGTGGAAAGGAGTGTATACAATGGTGAACTTATCAGCCATCTCATCAATAACATCCTGATGAATGATCTGCTTCTTGAGCTCAACCATGTATTTGTCATCAATCTCAGTTCCAAAAGATACATAGAGTCCCTGAGCGATGGCATCCTCTTTGGACATTGTCTTAACGTCGTGATAATCGGTAATAGCAAGCACTTCAGAAATAATACCTGTGTCATGAGGAGGTGTGATCTGCGCGCCATCCTCCCAATAAACCTTATAACCGTTGTACTCAGGTGGATTGTGTGATGCTGTTACCATAACTCCCGCAATACATCCAAACTCTCTTAATGCAAAAGAAAGCTCGGGAGTGGGACGAAGAATATCGCTGACATAAGCCTTGATACCGTTAGCTGCAAGGCAAAGCGCTGTCTCATCCGCAAACTCGGGAGAAAACTTTCTGCAGTCAAAAGAAATAGCTACGCCCTTCTTGCAAGCATCGGGGCCACCGTTTTTCTTGATGTAATTGGCAAGGCCCTGAGTAGCCTTTCTTACTGTGTATTTATTCATTCTGTTGGTTCCTGCTCCGATAACACCTCGAAGTCCGCCGGTACCAAACTCAAGCTCTCTGTAAAATCTGTCTTCAACCTCAGCCTCGTTGTTACGAATAGCAATGAGTTCCTCTTTGGTCGCTTCATCAAAGTAAGAATCATTAAGCCAATAGTTAAGCTGTTCTGTTGCTGTGCTCATAATAAACACTCCTCTCTATTCAATCGTATGCATTATACCATAATTCTAAGCCCGAAAGTACCTTGCAAAGCGAAACACTCACTGCACTCTCAAACTCGAATAACCTTCAACATTCAAGCTGTAATCGCTTCTGTCGAGCGAGAAATTCGGATTATAATACGGATCTCCCTTCTCGAGAACTTTTTTCCATTTCTCTTTAAAGTGATCGGACTCTGCATCGTAGCGTTTAGCGTTCTCTCCCTCAAGATCGAGACCTCTTGAAAGCGACTCATAGTGGAAGAGCTCAGCAAACGGCGTAAATACGTTGAGATATCCTTTTTCTCTGAGCTTCAGGCAAAAGTCAACGTCATTAAGACTTACGGCAAAAGACTCATCGAAGCCGCCGACTTCGTCGTACTTAGCTCTTGAAACCATGAGGCAGGCGCCCGTAACAGCGCTTACGTCCTGAGCATAGCACAGTCTTCCCATGTATCCCAGATTCATTCCCGCCTGTCCATAGTGAGAATGTCCTGCTGTTCTGTGAGCTCCAAGTCCAAGAACAACGCCGGCGTGCTGGATTTTCCTGTCAGGGAAGTAGAGTTTTCCTCCAACTGCTCCCACATCGCTTCTCTGAGCGTACATAAGAAGCTCTTCCATCCAGTTAACGGTAATTACCTGTGTGTCATTATTAAGAAGGATGATATAGTCCCCTGTAGCCTTTGAAACGCCGTAGTTTACTACCTTTGAATAGTTAAAAGATCTCTTTTCACCATCTAAAGGCTTGTTGGCAGGATCTTCATAGAAGTCCACCACTTTAACAATATCTTTTAACGAGCCGTTTCTAAGCTCCTCGTAATATCCAAGTGTCTCCGAAGAAGTGCTGCCGTTCTCCACAACAATGATCTCGTAGTTGTCATAAACAGACTTCTCATATATTGAGTCTATGCATCTCCTAAGATCCTCGGCGTGCTCACAGGTAGGAATCACGATACTGATCTTGGGAGTACCTTTTACTTCGTATGTGATCTTAAATATAGTCTCAAATGCTCTTGTGCTTGTGATCTTGAAATGATCGTAGCCGTGGCGCTTTAAGTGATCTGCCACAGCGCCCTTTGCAGCCTCAATGGCATAGGGCTTTGCGCTAATATCCGAAGCAACCGAAGCCGCGTGAGATCTCCAGTAATACAAAAGCTTGGGAATATGCACGATATGCTGAGCACTATCAGTAAGACGCAGGATCATATCGTGGTCCTGGCTTCCGTCAAACTTAGTTCTAAAGAGCTCTGTTCCCTCGAGAAGAGTTCTCTTAAACACACTGAAATGACAGATATAATTATTGGCACGAAGGTTGTCAATGGCATAGTCAGGCTTAAAATGCATGGTTATCATCTTGTTGATGTCATCACCCTTGAAGGTTGTCTCATCACAGTAGATATAATCCGCATTTTCTTCATTGATAGCTTTAACGTACCAATAGAGCACCTCCGGATGAAGTATGTCATCGTGATCAAAAAGGCCTATGTATTCTCCCTTGGCAAGTTCAAGACAATGATTGGTGTTACCTGCAATTCCCTCATTTTTCTCAAGCTTCATGTATGAGATCTTGCAATCACCTGTTGTCTTGTCTATGGCCTTTTCATCCTTCATATATTCATAGACAATGCTTGAAACTTCCTCAATATGTGCCTCATCGGAACCGTCTGCAAGACACAGCTGCCAATTGCCATAGGTCTGATTAAGCACCGATTCAATCATATCCCTTAAGAACTTCTCGGGAGTATTGTAAAGAGGCACCAGAATAGAGATTAGTGGCATATATGCAAAAACCGCATTCTCCTGCTCTTTTCTTGTCTCCTCACTTGGAAAGCTCTCTGTTCCGTAGTGAGTCATTGCCTTCTTCTCAATCTGTTTGTACTTGATCTTGGCGATAACTCCTCTAAGCGAGCCCTGATTCCTGATGCGATCCCGCTGTCTGATAACCCAGTGCATAGCGTTACGCATAGGCGTACTTGCCTTCCAGATAGGATTATTCTTGATCCTGTTTAGCTTGAACTCAAGCTCTGAATTCTTATCTTCAAGCTCAGCGATCCTCTCTGCAAGATCCGCACTCTTTAATTTTTCACGCTCGTATGCAGCTTTAAAATCAAAATCTTTTTGCTCTGACATAATCTCTTTTAACTCTTATAATCTATTTTAGCTCTTAATATGCAAAATATTGGGAACCCAGTTAATAAGCTTGTTCCTGCCGCTCTTATCAACAGCAAGCATACCTATCTGATAAAAGCCCGGTGTAAGGTCACCCTTCCTAATCTTAAGTTTGTAACCCGTAAGATCAACATTTACCTGATCCTGGAGTCTTACTCTGATGTCAGGTCTGTACCATACATAGATGGGATAGCTGTAGACCTTGGAATCAACAGGGCCTGCGCCGTCTTCATATCTTTCTACCAGGCGAAGAAGCAATTTCTTCTCATAAAGGGCATTGTCCGAGCCAATGACAAAGCTGTAACCCTTGAGGTAATAGCCTTCTTCGTTCCCAGTTGCGTTAACTCCGTAGAGCCAGTTATCCATGGTTCCGTTATACTCACAGCCAACTCTCAGGCACTGATCTTCTCTCGCGCCCTTGATACCTTTGTCGTGAACAGATACCACTCCGTAAGGAATATCCTCAACAGGAGTGTAGTCTTCTCTGGGGATGATAGCCGATATAGTCTCATCCTCTGTAAGATGCGGACTGTAGAAAGGATCAACGTTATAAAGATACGCATGTCTCCTCATAAGGGTATCACCCTCAACCGCAAGTCTCTCCATCTTCTTGGGGTCAAGATTATCAAGTCCCCTTGTAAGAGACTCGTGATGGTAGAGATAAATATGATTACAACATACGTTGTAATAGCCTTTTTCAAAAATACTGTAGCAAAAATCCACATCATTAAAGGCAACCTTAAGTTCCTCAGGGAAACCTCCCACATCGTGGAACTTCTTCCTGCTGATAAGAAGGCTGGCGGCTGTAACGCCTATCATGTTGTGAATGCCTCTGTTGTAGCCAAAATAATGGCTCTTGCCATCATGCATCTTCTGAAGCTTGTGCACAGGACCACGCCTTACATTAGCGATACCGGCATGCTGAATAAGGTCTGTATCCGGGTAGATGAGCTTGGCGCCCACTGCACCCACATGGCGAAGCTGTGCCTGAGATACCATCTCGGTCAGCCACCCTTCCTTGCAGGCTTCTATGTCGTCATTAAGGAAAAGAAGATACTCGCCGTTGGAATTTCTAACGCCCTGATTGCACATAGCGGAGAAATTAAATTCCTGAGTCTTGTATATGTAATTGATCTTGGTAAGACCATTCTTGCGTTCTGCTCTTGAAGCATATACACCGTATTTAACTCTGTTGGCTGCGCTGCTTCCGTTGTCTATAACAACAATATCGTAGGTGATTCCTGCATCCTTGGTGGTCTCAATTATCGAATTAAGACACTGTCTGAAAACCTCAGGATGATCCTTGGAAGGTATGATTATGCTCACAGTCGTAGGCTTAAGCAGCATATGCTTTGAATTGTGGAAAGGTCTTCCGTAGAAAACATCCTGTCCCGCATTTCTGTGATAGAGAATCTCCTTGATATGTCCTATGGGGAGCTCTGTTCCTGTTCTTTTTGCAAAAGCTCTTTCGCTGATGGCAAGCATGCAGAACAAGACATCTGCAGACAAAAGAGATGCCTCAAGCCCCACCTGTTCCGGTGAATTTTTCTTATTGGCAGTTCCTCCAAGCATCTTCACAGCATTGTCATACTCAGGCGTAGCAGCATGAAGAGCTGTTGCTCTGCAGGCAAAAAAGCTTCCGATATAAAAACCGTTGAGATAAGAATCCGGTGACCAGTCAGGCTTAAAATACGGATGAATGTACTTACCTCCGCCTCCCTGCTCATCCTCATCTCCGTATACAACATTATGCTCGGGATGAGCTACAAAATACTGTTTAACCACTTCGGAAGCCCTCTTTGTAAGCTTTCCCTTGGGACTTACAAAAAGATAGACCACATTCTCATCATTCTTGGCATCCGTCATCTCCCAGACTTTGGAATAAGGTACAATCTTAACCTTTGGTGCAGGAAGCTTGTGCGGTATAAGTTCTCCGTTTTCTCCCTCCTCGTAGGATACCGGAGCTTCAGCGGCAATTACAGGCTGTTTTTCCACTTCCTTTTGCCATTTGTCATAAGCCGCCGATTTGGCATTAAGAACCTTATTGTATTTAGTTGTCCTCTTCCTAATAAGAGTTGCCTTAACTAAATCTTTGAGCATCTGTCAGGATTACTCCTCGTCGTAATAGTCTTCTATATCTTCAAAGTCGTCTGCGCGGCGTTCCTTGCGCTTTCTCTTAAGCTTGTTTCCAATCTTACTTATGATACCGGGTTTCTTAGCGCTTCCCTCTTCTGCCGTCTTAACTGAAGCTGCAACTGCATCCGCAGCGTTCTTTGGAACAACCGTTGTAAGAAGCTTTAACATCAAATGATTCTTTTCTTTTACGGAAAGTCTGTTGCTTGTAAGATCAAACTCGATATTGGGGTCATCGGAATTAAATACAAAAGAGTCATCACTAAGCCACTCTCCGTTGCCCGGATTAACCGAAATATCCGCAGTTCCATCCTCTATGGATTCATCATTCCATGTAGCATCAACTATAGTCACAAGACAGGGCGCAAAAGCCGGATCCACGCGAAGCATCTTACATGTTGAAGGTACTGTGATATTCAGCGTGACAGTATTCTTCTCATCATACTGTTCCTCAGGGAAGATGGAATCATCCTCTGAATAGCCCTCGCCCTCATCCATATAAATCTGAATGCAGTCCGCTGACCTTGCAGCATCAGGGTTCATCGCAAGCTCTTTTGGCACGATAACCTTCCTGCCTATATCTTTCCATATCTCAACCATGGACTTGCGATTGCCTGTCACATACTTCTGGAAAGCGTACTCCTCTTCAAGAAGCACCTTCATCTCTTTCTCAGAAAGACCAAGCTTTTTGTAAATAGGCTTTGGATCGAACTTCTCTCTCTTTCTATCCTCAAGTCTGTAGCAGTAAAGTGCTCTCCACACCTGCTCTTTGACAGGAATACACTTACCGTAAGTCCACTCATAATCTATTATAGTCCAGATAGGACCGTTAACCATAATATTGCTGAAAATAAGGTCGTAGTCGGATACAGGATAATCCTCCTTGTGCCTGATCCTCTTAACGTACTCGGCGATAAGAGCATTAAAGCCCTCCATATCGTCCTTATCAATACACTCATCAAGAACGGAAGCAAGAGGTACTCCGTTGACAAAAGAAAATACGGCACAGCCTTCATTCTCATCTATCTGACAGTCATTGATCTCAAGATCTCCGCCGTGGTATTTTTCTTTCAGTCCCGCGTAAGCATCTCTGATGCTGTATACATGCTCTCTGGCAGCCTCTGTAAGAGGAAACTTCTTGATTACCTTCCTGCCGTTTCTGCCAATAGCAATATCAGTACGGATCTTGAATTCATCAACTCTGTCGTTACTGTACTTACTGTAGATCGTATCAAAGCCAGGCCCCAATATTACTTCAAAAGAATTGGCAAACTCAGGATACAAGCCATCTTTAACAAGATCCTCATAGGCATGTTTCTCGTTAAAGAGAACAAGCCTGTCTCTGTCGAAATTCCTTACGTTGTCCTGAAGCTCTCCGAACTTCGGAAGATACGAATCCGAGTGAAGAAGCGTCATAAGCTTGTAATCGGGATAAGGATAATAGAAATGATAATCGTTTATCCCGCATCTTTTGAATATGTTTATAAGTCCGCCTCTTGTGAAGGTCTTGGCTACGCTGTCCGCAGTATAGCCTTCGATTCCGGAAAAGTATGTTCCGAGGTGATCCTCTGTACATCCCGCAAAATACTTAAGTCCGAGGCGATTCTCGATAGCGATTACGATTCGTCCGTCTTTTTTGAGATGTCTTTTAAGCATCAAAAGAAACTTCTCGTAAGGATTCTCGGTACCGATGTAGCCCTGTCCGTACTCAAACACACCGATCAAAAAGATAAAATCAAAATCCTTATCAAGGTCGGGCTCTATGTCGCGGAAATTGCCGACATGAATTGTAACGTTGTCGCAGTCCTTGTTCCTTGTCGCATTGATCTCGGATCTTCTTCTTGAAAGATCGCAGGATACGACCTGTCCCGCCTTGCTTGAGAGCATGCCCGTGATGGCACCGCAGCCCGATCCGACTTCAAGAACCTTGGCGTCCTTGCTCATCGGAATCCACTCTACGATGTTTGCTCTCTGATCCGAAAGATGATAGAGAATAGGCCAGCTTGCGCGCTCCTCGATTATCTTCTGATACTCGTCTTTTGTATGATTTTTTACAATCTCAAGAAGGTCGTTCTCTATAGCACCGTCGCTAT
>JAEEXE010000074.1 GCA_016291375.1 Butyrivibrio sp. | reverse complement strand
TGATCATTAACACAAGAGAGCGAGTTAAGAAAGAGCTTATAGAGCTTGGATTTGAGTTTGCTGATTCCAAGACCAACTTTGTCTTTGCAAAGCACAAAGAGAAGTCGGGAAAAGAGATCTTTGATTACCTCAGGGCAAACAACATAATTGTTAGACGCTGGGATGCGCCCAGGATCAGTGATCACCTCAGAATCTCCATCGGTACCGATGAGGAGATGGATATTCTTATTGCAAAGCTTAAAGAGTTCCTGGCATAATCTTGTGATTGTAAAAAGAGTTTTTAGGATAATCTGCGAGACCTTCCGGATTATTTTATATAATAAATTTAGGAGTAAGAGTTTTTATGTTAAAGTATTTAATTGTTTTTTTGATTTCTATGGTGCCTTTAGTAGAGCTTAGAGGAGCTGTTCCTTACGCAATAGCTAACGGACTTCCGGTACTTCCAAGCTACATTATTGCAATTATCGGAAATATGCTTCCAATGCCTTTTATTTTCTTCTTTGCAAGAAAAGTTCTTGAGTGGGGAAAAGATAAGCCGGTGATCGGTGGTTTCTTTACTTTCTGTCTTGAAAAGGGACATAAGGGCGGAGAAAAATTAAAAGAAAAAGCCGGAAACAGCTTGTATTGGGCGCTTTTCTTGTTTGTAGGTATCCCGATTCCGGGAACAGGAGCATGGACAGGTACACTTGCCGCTTCAATCCTCGATATGGATTTTAAAAAGAGCGTTAAAGCAGTTGTTTGCGGTGTAATACTTGCTGGTATTATTATGGGACTTGGAACTAAGATAGTAATGCTTATAGGCAGCTTGTTCTGATCATTTTGCTGCGACAAAGGATTAAACATGGACGCATACACAGATTTTGCAACTGTATACGACACCTTCATGGATGAAACCCCATACGAAGTATGGGGTGATTTTGTCGTGGAGCTAATGGAAAAGTACGGTGTGACCAAGCCGGTGCTTTCCGGCAGTGCCGATGCGGAGCATGGTGGTCACGAGGTCTGCGAGGGTAATACCCGGACCGTGGGTGCGGATGCAGAGGAGAACTCCGAGGCGGCGCTTGAGCAGGAGCGCAATCTCATTGCTGAGCTTGGCTGCGGAACCGGCTCTTTTACCTTAAATATGGCAAAGCGCGGCTATGATATAATCGGTATAGATATGTCACCTGACATGCTTGATATCGCAAGGAAGAAGAGCATGGAGCAGGGACTTAATATCATGTACCTTGAACAGGACATGAGAGAACTTGATCTGTACTGCACGGCGGGCACAATCCTAAGCGTATGCGACAGCGTTAACTATCTTCTTGAGGATGAGGATGTTATTGAGACATTTAAGCTTGTGAATAATTTTCTTTTTCCAAAAGGAGTTTTCATATTTGATTTCAACACACTCCATAAATACAGAGATGTTATCGGAGATGTGACGATAGCGGAGAACCGCGAGGATTGCAGTTTTATCTGGGACAACTACTATCACGACGAAGAACATATCAATGAATATGATCTTACGATATTTGCTAGATGCGGCGAGGACGATGTGTTTAAGCGCTCCGTGGAGACTCACTACCAGAGAGGTTATACACTCGAAGAGATGAAGTCTTTTGTTGAGAAGTCGGGACTTAAGTTTATTACAGCTATCGATGCGGATACTCACAAGGAGCCCACTGAAGAGAGCGAGAGAATATATATCGTCGCGGGAGAGTGCGGGAAGTAAACGTTTCTCATCATGTGATAGTGCGGGAAATAAATAATCCTTGACACAGACATTTGCAGAAGGCTGTATGAGCAGCAGATTTAACGGGGGAAATATATGATCATTGTTTTACTCAGCTATATATACATTTTTATGATCTGTCTTTTAGCGGGAGTAATGGTAAGGGAAGCTTTGTCCAGGTTTATCCCCATTCCGGAAGCACAGACCATAGGTATCACAGGCGTCATTACCGCAGGGCTTGCGGTTCTTACTGTGTACGCTGAGTATTTCAGTATTTTCTATAAGGTTGGCGCGCTCTGCCATATTTTCATGCTCATGATCTTGTCCCTCGGAGCATACAAGTATCGCAGACAACTTAGTAAGCTTACAATATCCATCAGGAAAAAAATACATTCAAAAGAGGGTCTCGTGTGCCTTATCACTGCGCTTATATCCGCGTATTTCACATCAAGAGGTGAGTATCACACGGATACAGGCATCTATCACGCTCAGGCGATCAGAATACTTGAAGAGTATGGTGTTCTGAAAGGTCTTGGCAATTTCCAGCTTCACTTTGCATACAACAGCTCATATCTTGCGCTCTGCGCTCTTTTTACCATGAGCTTTATTTTGCCCTTTGCGCTTCATACGATGACGGGCTTTATCATGACTCTTTTTACCTGCTATGCTGCGTGCGGGCTCATGAAATGGACTTCTCGGATAAGCCACGTTGCTGACATGGCAAGGCTTACCATTATCATATATGGGATCACTATCCTTACGGGACTTCAGTCCCCTGCAACGGACTACGGAACCATGTACATGGTGCTGTACATTATGTGCGCCTGGATCATACAGGCAACAGATTCCAAAGATAAAGAACAAGACATTCCGGTCTACGGCTTCCTTGCAGTTCTTTCCATATTTACCGTCAGCATGAAGCTGTCCGCAGCGGGGCTGGTTGTGCTTGCGATTATTCCATTTATTCTTTTGTTAAAAGAGAAAAAGACAAAGCAGATCTTTGCATTTATAGCCGTAGGCTTTTTATCATTCCTTCCATATCTTATCAGGAACGTGATCATCTCGGGATGGCTCTTTTACCCTGTGGAAGCAATTGATTTTTTCAATGTGATATGGAAGATTCCTGCAGAGTATATGTGGCACGATTCAGCGCAGATCAAGGTCTGGGGCAGGTGCCTCTACGACGTTAACAGACTTGGAGACGGCGTTGACATCTGGGGACCCATCTGGTGGGGAGAAAAGACATTTTATGAAAAGCTGCTTATTCTCTTTCAGGTAGTTGGATCAGTGGCGGCAGCTCTTCATTTCATTATCAGAGCCTTTAGAAAAAAAATTCGCGCCGACGTGGCAATCTTTTATATCACTGTATTTATCAACATAGCTATGTGGTTCTTTACGGCGCCTTTTATCAGATACGGACTTGCGTTTCTGATGCTCCTTCCGCTGTGCGCATGTATGGATCTTGCTGAGGATATGATCAGAGGAAAAGATGCTCTTAGAACAATAATGGTGATAGCAACGCTTATCATATTTGGAAACTGGACTCTTCATTATGTGAAGGTTGATGTTAAGCACTTTGCTGCTCATGTGAAAGATAGCTACTATGCAGTTCCGATTCCTTTTGAGGATGCAGATACAGATGAAATAGAAATGGACGGAGTTAAGGTTTATAACTCCGCCCATGAAGAAGTAAATAGCTATTATTATTGTCCCAATTCCTGCTACCTTGACATGATAAAAAGAACTGAGCTCATAGGTTCCACTATAGAAGAGGGATTCAAAGCAAAGTGATCATCCGATGATATTGTCGGTGTTGATCTCGCCCTCAAATACTGTTGTGGCAGGACCTTCCATGATCACAGGAGATTCAGGCTTTCTGTCCCAGGAACATTTGATGACGCCGCCAAGGACATGTACGTTAACATTGGTATCTGTGAGAAGATTCAATATACATGCAACGGTTGTGGCGCAGCACCCTGTTCCGCAGGCAAGAGTCTCACCTGTACCTCTTTCCCATACACGCATACGAACATTGTTCTTGTCATCTATTGATACAAACTCAGTGTTGGTGCGGTTAGGGAACATAGGGTGATTCTCAAACAAAGGTCCGATGGTATTTATATCAAACTCTGCAAGTTCCTCATCTTCGGGAAGGAATACCACGCAGTGAGGATTACCCATGGATACACAGGTTACTTCCCATTTCTTTCCCGCAATAGTAACAGGTACATTAACTGCAAGTCTTCCGTAGGCTTCAGAAAGTGTATCGTAGTTCTTGCTCTTTGCAAGAACGGCATCGTCTACGGTTACGGGTACGCTCGCTGCATCCAGAATGGGAGCACCCATATCTACCTTGACTGATTCTACCAATCCGTCTTCACCTATCGTAAGATCGATATATTTCTTTTTACCTGCACTTACTATAGTAAGTTCTTGTTTATCTGTAAGATGGTAGTCGTAGACGTACTTGGCTACGCATCTGATTCCGTTTCCGCACATCTCTGAGCGCGTACCGTCAGCGTTGTACATCTCCATCTCAAAATCTATCTCTTCATCATCCACGGGATTAATAAATATAACTCCGTCGGATCCCACGCCAAAGTGGCGATCGGATATGAATTTGACTATGGAAGGCTTTCTGTCTTTGGAGATTTTCTCCTTGGAGCCATCGACATAGACATAATCGTTGCCGCATCCTTGCATCTTGGTGAATTTCATACTACTACCTCTCAATTAAAATTAATGGATTAACTGTATTATAAGCGAAAACCACAGGTTTTTGTTCATTTTTTATTATGAAAAAGTGCTTTTATTTCCTGATGAAGTAATTAATGAATAAAAATACATTCATCCTGTATACAATTATACAAAATTGTAGTAGAATTTTTTTAAATTGCATGAAAGTGAGGAAAGACAATGTTTAGACCTAACAGTGACTACTTAAAACTTCCCGGAAGCTACCTGTTTAGCACAATTGCCAAGAAGGTTAACGCGTTTCAGGCAGAGAATCCGGATAAAAAGATAATCAGACTCGGTATCGGAGATGTTACCCAGCCCCTTTGCCCCGCAGTTATAGAGGCACTTCACAAGGCTGTTGATGAGCAGGCGGTTGCTGAGACCTTCAGAGGATATGCTCCCGATCTTGGATATGACTTCCTTCGCCACGCCATGGCTGAGAATGATTTCAGAAGCAGAGGCTGCGATATTGCAGATGATGAGATTTTTATTTCAGACGGAGCTAAGAGCGACTCCGGCAATATTCAGGAGATTTTTTCCAAGGACGCCAAGATTGCCGTTTGCGATCCCGTATATCCTGTCTATGTTGATTCAAACGTAATGGCAGGCAGAACAGGGGATTATAATGAAAGCACAGGCATCTGGAGCAATGTCATCTACATGCCTTGCACGGCAGAGAATGGTTTTGCACCTGAGCTTCCTGCAGAGACACCTGATCTTATTTATCTGTGCTTCCCCAACAACCCTACGGGCGGCGCAATTACCAAGGATCAGCTTCAGGTTTGGGTTGACTATGCCAATAAAGTCGGCGCTGTTATTATCTTTGATGCAGCTTATGAAGCATATATTTCTGAGGACAACATTCCTCATTCTATATATGAGTGTAAGGGAGCCAAGACCTGCGCCATTGAGCTTAGGTCATTTTCCAAGAACGCAGGATTTACAGGACTTCGTCTTGGTGCAACCATTATTCCTCATGATCTTGTTGTTGATTTCGAGGGCAAGAAGGTTCAGATGCACAGCCTCTGGGCAAGAAGACACGGAACAAAGTACAACGGTGCTCCTTACATCGTTCAGAGAGCAGGCGAAGCTTGCTATTCAGATGCCGGTAAGGCTCAGATAAAAGAGATGGTGGCTAAGTACATGAAGAATGCCACATATATCCTTAACGGACTTAAGGAGGCAGGCTACGATGTATCAGGCGGCGTTAACTCACCTTACGTATGGCTTCGCACTCCCGATAACATGACAAGCTGGGAATTTTTTGATCATCTTCTTCACAACGCAGGCGTTGTGGGAACTCCCGGATCAGGCTTTGGACCCAGCGGAGAGCATTACTTCAGACTTACAGCTTTTGGTAGCTACGAGAACAGTGTAGAAGCTCTTGAGAGAATTAAAAAGCTTTAAATATCTAAAGTTCATAAAAGCTTAGAACATAAAAGTCCTATGATTTATGCAATATAATTTGCAAAAGTCATAGGATTTTATTTATGAAGAATAAGTACACTTGTATTTGATTCGAATTTTGACACCTATATCATATTGTATTAGAATGTAATTTACGTATATCATGACTAAGGGCGTAGTATGCCCTGAAGAAGAGATTTTATTATTATAATAGGAGTAATGAACATGGCATTATTAAAAAAATGGCGCGATATGGCTTATTCTGAGACTACAGATAAGGGTAGCCTTCAGAAATTGTGGACAGAGTATTTTCAGAAAGAGCGTGATATCTACGCAGAGCTTCTCAAGAATCCCGATGACGTTGTAAAGGGAACAGTTAAAGAGCTTGCTGATAAGTTTGGCATCGATATCATGACAATGACAGGATTCCTTGATGGTATCAACGATTCCCTCAAGACTCAGAACCCTATAGATGATATGGAAGAGGATACAGAGGTTAACCTTGGCTTTGACAAGGAACTTCTTTATAAGAACATGGTAAATGCCGGCGCAGACTGGCTTTACAATCTTCCTGAGTGGGAAGCTATCTTTGACGAGGACAAGAGAAAGGCTCTTTATAAAGAAGAGAAGGCTTCTCATACTATCGTTAAAGAGCAGAGAGTATATCCCAACGATCCCTGCCCTTGCGGAAGCGGCAAGAAGTATAAGAAGTGCTGCGGTAAGAACGCTTAATTAGCGGAACATCATTATAAAATAACAGGCTGTACCCGGTTGGTATAGCAGAAGGAGCGTTATGAACAAAGAAGAGTATTTGGAAGTCTATCGCCATTCACTGGCACACATTCTCGCTAAGGCTGTTATCGAGCTTTACGGAAAAGAAGTACAGTACGCTATAGGACCTCAGATCGACGACGGTTGCTATTACGATTTTGTACTTCCCAAGGCAGTAACACAGGATGATTTCAAGACCATCGAAGATAAGATGCGTGAGATCATCAAGAGAAGAGAAGATTTCACACGTAAAGAAGTTTCAAGAGCCGAGGCACTTGAAATGTTCAAGGATCAGAAGTTCAAGACAGAGCTTATTCAGGATCTTCCCGAAGATGAAACTTTGACAGTATATTATACAGGCGATGATTATGTAGATCTTTGCCGCGGACCTCACGTAGGTAACTCCCAGGAGCTTATGAATGCAGCTTATCAGATCAAGGCTGTATCCGGAGCATACTGGAGAGGTGATGAAAAGAGAGACCAGCTCTCAAGAATTTATCTCTATGCTTTCCCAAGTAAGGATGAGCTCAAGA
>JAEEXE010000032.1 GCA_016291375.1 Butyrivibrio sp. | reverse complement strand
ATACATACATAAGCTCTTTATCAATGGCTTCTTCATTAATACCTACCGTCTTGGAAGTGATCTTGAGACCTTCCACAACGTACATAAGATTACGAGCACATCCAAGAGGGTTCTCGCAATAGAATTCGCCACTTTCAACACCATTTTCGATAAGTTTCTCAACTATTCGTACAGCTGTATCAAATTGGTTCTTAAGAGGATTGTCCTTGGCCGATACTTTATTAACGGAAAAGTATTCATAAGTAGCGACAATGAGATTGTTCTTTTTCCTAAGGATCTCTTTTTTCTGTTCTTTTAGAAAAAGAGCTAACATATCACCTGCAGATGCATTGCCGGAAAGAGCTGCTGTAACAGCCTCTTCATCATCAGCAGCAACGTCATCGGCAAGTACTGCAAGGAATAATTCTGCCGTTCCGGAAAAATAGAGATAAAGACCCCCACGACTTATATCGCAGGCATCTACTATATCCTTCATTGTGACATTCTTGAAGCCTTTCTCAGCGAATACTTCTCTGGCTTTATCAAGGATGTACTTTCTCTTGATGGTGGATTTCTCTCCCATTAGTCCGTTATCCTCTGCTACTTGTGCCGTTATGTCCTGGATCTGTTATCCTGTCCCCAGAACTTAATCAGTTCGTCCATCTTCTTAACTACCTGATACAGAACTCCGGTCGCCACGCCTTCTGACCATACAGAGCCCTTAACCATACCTCTTAATACATAACTGGAAAGAATCCCCGCAAGAGCGTCCATGTCTGTTATACCGGCTTCCTGAATAAATAAAAGCTCGTCCTTGTAATTCCTTAAGTGATTCTCGCTGTAAACATAGACATAATTGCGATCAAGAAGATTGGTGGTCTGAGCCGCCTTAACAAAGCCTAAAAGATTGGAATCGTATACCGGGAACGGTATAGACTTAAGATCGCTGTTGGAATAAGTCTGAGCGACCTCCATCTTAACGTTCTCTTTAAGCCAATTAAGGTAAGGTGTAATCTTCTCAAGCTCGGGACGATATCTTAAAATGATATCCTCAACACTGTTCTCATTGACATTGTTGTCATTTTCCATGCTCATGAAATTCCGCTCCTGTTCTGGCTTTCGGCCGATTCTAACTGAATTTGTGGCATACTAAAAAACTCCTGTCAGAGTTCCGAAAACATTATAGCAAGCAGTCCTATTAAGTGCAATATCCATTTTGATTAATAATGATATCTGTGTCAAAATACATTTATGCAATCCGTATACCACGTTTAAAGTAAATCCTTCACGGAGCAATCTATGACTAATAACCTCGAATATTATAAAACCTTTTATTATGTAGGAAAGCTTTCAAGTATAACTCTCGCGGCAAAAGAGCTGTCTATTTCCCAGCCCGCTGTGACTCAGTCAATCCATCAGCTGGAAAAAGCCCTAGGATGTACTCTTTTTCAGAGAACTTCAAGAGGTATGAAGCTCACAAGTGAAGGAAAGCTTCTATATAGATATGTAGAAAAAGGTTATGAGCAAATTGAACTTGGAGAACAGCGTCTTGGACAGATGTTGCACCTGGATGTAGGTGAAGTAAGAATCGGAGCCAGCGACATGACTCTGCGCTTCTTTCTGCTTCCTTATCTTGAGAAATTCCACGAATTGTATCCCGGAATAAAGGTGACCGTAACCAACGGTCCCACCCCCGAAACACTTTCTTATCTTGAAGATGACAAGATTGATTTCGGCGTAATATCAACACCGTTTAACGAAAAAGACGGCTACAGTTTCTTTCCCGTATCCGAGATTGAAGACACCTTTGTAGCCGGCCGTAAATTTATTCAATATAAAAATAAGACGCTGGATTTCTCAGATCTGTCCAACGTCCCACTGATAATGCTCGAAGGAAAGACCAGTACCAGAGATTACATCACTTCTCTTTTAAATGAGAACGGAGCTGAGCTCCGCCCTGAATTTGAGCTCGCCACCAGCGACATGATCGTGCAATTCGCACTTCGAAACTTAGGCGTTGGCTGTGTAGTCAAGGACTTTGCAAAAGAGTACCTTGACAGCGGAGTTTTGTTCGAGCTTCGCTTTAATAAGATGATCCCCAAGAGAAAGATCTGCGTTATCACAAACGAAACAAGACCGCTGTCAATTGCCGCACGAAAACTTGTGGAGCTGATAAAAGCCTGAAGGCAACAAGAAAGAATGTCGCTTGCGACATTCTTGCGCCGAGCGCGGTTGCTGAAGGCAACATATTCCTATCGCGCGAGTGCGCAGCCATAGCGGAGCGCTTTTTATGATATAGGAATTTCGGAGAAATTTCCTATATCATAAAAAAGTGCCACTTTAAGAACGTGGCACTTTACTTTATTCAATACTTCACCCCAAGTTTTTCCAGATCCTCTTTTACCTGGTCGTAGCTTAGGAATACGATACCGTTCCAGCCAAGCTCTTTTGCTGCAGCTATATTAGCTACAGTATCGTCGATAAACACTGTGTTCTCAGGATTAAGATCATAGCGTTTGGAAAGGAGATTGTAGATCTCGTGATCGGGCTTGGTTACCTTATCTCTGTAGCTCAATATTCCGCCGTCTGTCTCATCGAGAAAATCCATAGCTTCCGGGTTATCTTCAAGTACCTGAGATGAGAAGTTAGAAAGGTACAGCACCTTATAGCCCGCTTTCTTAAGTGCCCTTATCCAGGGAATTGCATTCTCTCTTTTGGTAACGATCTTCTTAAAGTCTGAATATACTTTCTCAAGATCCTCTTTTATCTCGGGATCGTTCTCCACAAATCTTGCGATTATCTCTTCTATAGGAAGAATTCCAAGATCAATCTGATTCCAGTCATCGGACAAAACAGATGCTTTTCCGATGCGCTCTACTTCTTCGTCTGAATATCCTTTATCCTTAAGGAACTCTCTCCAGGAGAAGTCAGCAAGAACGTTTCCAATATCAAAAACAACAGTATCTATCTTGCCATCCGGAATAACATTTCCGTATTTGTCATGCTTCTTGTTGGAAGAAAGAGGATCAAGTGAAGCAATCGTATGTCTTCCAAGGAGTACACCCGTAGCCCAGATAAGTACCCATATAGCGATGGGAACCGCCACTGTGGCCGCCGCGCAGTTGATAAATGTCCGGAAAGTATCCGGTGAACCGGTAATTGCCTTTATAAAAAGATTTACGTACAAGCCAAGAAGTATCACAATCCCTGCTATTGCAAGAAGTCGCTTGTACAAAGGTGTTTTATTATTTTGTTCCAATTAATTGTCTCCTTAATTCATTCCACTGTATTTAATTTTGACACTGATGTCCTGATTGTAATTGCCAAAGCCTTTACCAAAGATCGTAAGTCCTCCCACATGCTTGGCATCATCGGGAACTTCCATCTTGAGCTTGATGTTACTCTTGGATGTAAGTCCCAGCTGATCTGTAGATACATCAGATATCTTAAGGCCGTCAATAAAAGTACCGTCATGGTTGATAACCAGCATCTTAAGAAGGCCGTATTGATTCCACAGAGGGAACCACCAATCAGGAGTGAACACTCCCTTTACATCTCCAAAGTCACCGGGAGATGTCCATATGCCCACAAACACATTATTTATGTAAAAATAGATATCGGAAGGCCACACGTTATTAAAGCCCGGAGCTTCCGAACTAAGTTCTGCAGTAACGCAGAGCTCATCTATCCTCTGATTTCCCGGGATGAAATTGGGTATCTGATACTCAACAAATCCCTTGGTAAACCAAAGCACATCGGCATTGAATCTGTCGGGATGGGTAAAGCTTCTGGGATCGTCAACTTCCCCGATTGCCTTCTCTGAAGAGCACAAGCCGCATGTCGGATATACAAGGCTGTCCAGATAATGTCCAACCTTGATGTCTGTTGTATATACGTCCTCAGCTTTTTTGACAGGCTGAACATCTACGAGGATCTTATCAATTGTTGCGGAGCAAATCTTCTGATTGCCGTGCCCAAGTGCCTCCGAAGAAACACTGACAATGCCGCACTCCTCGAGTTTCTTGATATGACTTGTAAGAGCACCGTTAGTAATATTCAGGTGTCTGGCAAGATCATTCATATTAAGACTGCCCTCTTTTAAGAGGACTTTTATGATCTCGATCCTGATATCAGAACCAAGTACCTTAAAAAGATCTAATCCTTCATCTAAAGATTTAATGTGAATCATGCATGAATCCTTTCACGAAGTAATAGGGATCACGAAAAAATCCCCAAATCAGACAAAAATGGTGCAGACATCGATAAAAACGATATCTACACCATTATAATGTAGGCATATTTTAAAAGCAATCACACAAAAATTGCTATTTTACCATCAGAACTCACTTCCTATAGTAAACTGGGATATCAATCTGTTAAGGCTCTCGGACTGTTCTGAAAGCTCCTGGGAAACCGCGCTTGATTCCTGAGCTGTAGCCGAGTTGTTCTGCACAACATTTGATATCATCTCGATTCCCTTATCAATCTCATCCATACTGAAAGACTGCTGCTCTGCAAGATCTCCGGTCTGTGCTATCATCTCTGTTATATCTTCTACGCTATGCTGCATGGCATCGAGAGCCTCCGTGGTCTCCGCAACAACCGCATTTCCGTTGTTGATCTCATCCATGGTATCAGCGATAAGCTGATGCGTATTCTTAGCTGCTTCACTGGACTGATCCGCAAGCTGTCCTATCTGCTCTGCAACTACCGCAAATCCTTTTCCGGTCTCACCTGCTCTTGCAGCCTCAATTGAAGCGTTAAGAGCAAGAAGTGATGTCTGTTTGGCAATTGCTTCAATAGAATTTGTAACCTGCTCAATCTCAGTTGAAGCTTCTGTGATCCTGGTCATAGCATCGGTAACAAGGTGCATCTTGGCTGCGCTTCTTTCTGCATTGTCCCTTACTTCTGCCGCCATGGATTTGCTCTTTTCCGCAACATTTGCAAGCTGTCTTGTCTGTTCAGTTACAGAATTAACAGAAGCTGTAAGCTCTTCAACCGCAGCTGCCTGATCGGTAGAGCCCTCTGCAAGGTCGCTTGCTCCCCTTGACATATTGGAAGCTCCTTGTGATACCTGGCTTGAAGAATTCTTAACTTCAAGGAGCGTGCTGCTTAGTGTTTCTGCAATATTTCCAAGAGCCTTCTTTATAGCCACATAATCTCCGATGTAGAGCTCTTCTTTTTGTGAGCCACAGGTAAAGTCTCCTGTAGACATACGTCCCAGGGTCTCCGTAATATCTTTTACAATCTCTTCTATAACATCTGTGGAATAGGTGATATCCTTGGCCAGTTTGCCAAGCTCGTCATCCGATTCACTTGGAACCTTGATCTCAATCTTACCGCTTGCCATATCATCCGCAGCTTTGGAAAGTGCTTCAATTGGTCCAAGGACGCTTCCTGTAAGCGCTCTGCGGGATTTATTGGAAAAGAGGATAGCATAAATAACCACTGCGAATGAGACAACAGTAAGTATGAGTACCAGCAAAAGAGCCATTGAATATGCCTTCTGTGCCTCTGACTTAGCATAGATACCTATTGCTTTAAAATCCTTTACCACTATCTTGATCGCCTCATTTACGTTAGCCACATAGTAGTCGTACATCTCCTCATGAGATGCCCCGGAGGAAAACATAGTATCAAGGGTGGATGCAGAACTGTCTATATCTGCAATATGCTGATAAACTGATGTAAGGTCGCCGTTATAAACTTTACCAAGCGCATCAAGACCTTCGTTCAGCTCTTGAATCTTCTCTTTTGCCCCCTGCATCTGTTCTGCCCTGTCAGCCTCATCATATGCATTAAGTGCCCATAGATAATATTTTGCAAGAGCCTGAATGGTGATACGGATCTCGCCCTGCTGAGTATTCTGCTCATAATACACGTTGTAGATCATGTGCAGATTAAGTATCGAAATGGCATCTATAATTATGATCACCACAAAGATTACAACAAGATTCAATCTGAGTTTGTTAAATACCATCTTGAACTTATCAGCGACAGAGAGTTTTTTGAATGTGTCCTTTTCAAACACACTCTTAGCTCCGGCTTCTTTACCCATGCTAACCTCCTATAACATAGACTCAAATTTATTAAATATCCGCTCTGAATAATCTGGCACAAAAACAGGAATATACACTAATATTCTATGCTTTTTTAATCATCAAGTATCAAAAAAATGTATAAATTTTTATAAAATTTCGAGAAATAAGTAAAATTTATATCATTCATAAAAAATATTGATTTTACTTATATAATCTTTTCGTATATGATATGTCATGTAGCTTAAAAGAGTTATTTTTAAGGAGGATTTTTATAATGGTTAAAGCAGTAGTAGGTGCCAACTGGGGCGACGAAGGTAAGGGTAAGATCACCGATACTCTCGCAGACCAGGCCGATGTCGTTATCCGTTTCCAGGGCGGAGCAAACGCAGGACACACAATCGTTAACGATTACGGTAAGTTCGCACTTCACACAATGCCTTCAGGTGTTTTCCACTCACATATCATGAACATCATCGGTAATGGTGTAGCATTTGATATCACCAAGTTCATGAATGAGCTTAACGAGATTACTTCCAAAGGGGTTCCAACTCCTCAGATCATGATCTCTGACAGAGTTCAGGTAATGATGCCTTACCATGTACAGTTCGATTCACTTGAGGAAGCAAGACTTGCAGGAAAGAGCTTTGGTTCAACCAAGTCAGGAATCGCTCCTTTTTATTCAGATAAGTTTTCTAAAATCGGATGGCAGATAAATGAGTTCTTCCAGGATGATGATGTTATCAAGGAAAAGATCGCACGTATCGCACAGATCAAAGATGTGCTCCTTGTTAATCTCTATCACGCAGAGCCTTTGGATCAGGAAGCGCTCTTTAAGCAGATTGTTGAGTGGAGAGAGCAGGTTAAGCCTTATGTAGGCAATGTATCACTCTATCTGGACAAGGCTATTAAGGAAGGTAAGACAATCCTTCTTGAAGGTCAGCTCGGAACAATGAAGGATCCCGACCACGGTATTTATCCCATGGTTACTTCTTCTTCTCCCCTTGCAGCTTACGGTGCGATCGGCGCAGGTATCCCCCCTTATGAGATCAAGCAGATCGTTACTGTATCTAAGGCTTATTCATCAGCGGTTGGAGCAGGTGCATTTGTTTCAGAGCTCTTTGGAGATGAAGCTGAAGAACTTAGAAGACGCGGCGGTGACGGCGGCGAGTACGGTGCAACAACAGGAAGACCCAGACGTGTGGGCTGGTATGACTGCGTAGCAAGTAAGTACGGTTGCAGACTTCAGGGTACAACAGATGTTGCTTTCACAGTACTTGATGTACTTGGTTATCTTGATGAGATTCCCGTATGTGTGGGATATGATATAGACGGCGAAGTTACAACAGAGTTCCCTGTAACTCACCTTCTTGATAAGGCTAAGCCCGTATTCAAGACTCTTCCCGGTTGGAAGTGCGAGATAAGAGGAATCAAGAACTACGAAGATCTCCCTGAGAACTGCAGAAACTATATCGAATTCATCGAGGAACAGATCGGCTATCCTATCACTATGGTTAGTAACGGTCCCGCAAGAAACGATATCATCTACAGAAAGAGTAAGCTTTCTAAATAAATAATAGAGAAATAGGTGAAGTTACTATAAAAAACAAAAGGGCAGTGAAAAATGAGATAATCATTTTTCACTGCCTCTTTTCTATGAACTAAGATCTGATTTTTTTTATATTGTTCCGTCATAGCCCTTTTCTTTAAAGAGCTTCATCATCTCATTGGTGAGGCTGTATTCAAGAGGCTGAAGGACTATGTCTTCTCTTTTTACCCACTCTGCATACTTAAGCTCGCCCTCATCCATGCGTATCTCCTTATCTCCTGTGACATCACAGTAGAATCCCACAAGAATGTCGCTGGCAATGCCCCAGGGCTGGGACTTATAGTATCTTATATTGCTGACCGTAAGCCCCACTTCCTCCATAACTTCTCTTGCCACGGTTTCTTCCAGGGTTTCTCCAATCTCAGTAAAGCCCGCAACAAGAGCATTATGGCCGTAGCCCACACGATATTTGGTAAGGATAATGCTGTCAGTTTCCTTGTCAGTAATACCTATTATCACGGCAGGATTGATCCTTGGATATATCTTATTACCACATCGAGGGCAGGTTCTGGCTCTTTCCTTGGAATCGTTCACATTGGCAGCGCCGCACTTTCCGCAAAACCTCGTAACCTGATACCATTCCGCCAACTGATAAGCTGTAAAAGCGGCATAGATATACTCCTTGGGACTATAATAAGCACTTCGAAGCTCTCTAAAAGAGACAAAGCTGTATTGATCGGCCAGTTCCCGGCCCAATGCTTCTTCTATAGATTCATCTTTACTTGAAACATCTTCTTTTACCGGATCAACCAGGAAAAAGTTGTCATCATCAACAGAAAACAGATATACAAGCTCAGCATCCGTTAGTTTCTTATAAGTTTCAGTTAAAGAAATATCCGAAAACTTAGGATAATCCAAAGTCATTTTTTCTTTATCCAATTTTACCAGTACTTCTCTATCACCGCGGCCTTCTTTGTTCTCTCTGAAAACAAATATCTTACTGCCCGGTACAGGTCCTTTGCCCGGATCGTATTCATTTCGCAGTTTGTGGGGTGTTATATCCTGAATCATCTTATACCTTTTCCTTCACAACCGATGTTGCGAATAGTTGTTTTTTTCTGTCTTTTGTACAATTTTGGACGTTGTTGAAAGTATATTATTGCAGTATCATCAAATTAGACAGTAATGTGGTACTTTTCATAGTATCATCTCACCAATGGATTCTTTTGACAACAGGCGACCGATATGAATACGATTCATAGAAATAACAACTCCAAGAAAATAGATATGACCAAGGGAAGCATATTGAAGAATGTGCTTCTTTTTGCTATCCCGATCATAATCGGAAATGTTCTGCAGCAGACCTACACTACAGTAGATACTCTGGTTGTAAGTAAGAACTGCACGGAAACAGCACTGGCTGCTGTCGGGACAAGCTCTCAACCTGTGGAAGTTCTTTTATGCATCTTCCTTGGAATAGGCAGCGGAGTTTCCATCCTCATTGCTCAGAACGCAGGTGCAGGAAATCATGAGAAGGTCGTATCTATCAGTAAGACCGCCACTTCCTTTGTATATCTGTGCGGAATCCCCGTGACGATACTTGGATGGTTTGCAGCGCCTCTTATTCTGGGACTTATGCAGGTTCCTTCTGATGTGAGCAAGGAAGCCCTCCTGTACACCAGGATCATTCTCCTTGGAACTATAGGAAACATCGGTTATAACATGAACGCCGGTATCCTAAGAGGTCTTGGTGACAGTGTCGCTTCTTTGTGGTTTCTGGTTGTATCGGCGGTTACCAATATCACCCTTGATGTTCTGTTTGTAGCATATTTTAAAATGGGTGTAATGGGTGCTTCTTTGGCTACCATGATAGCTCTTTTGCTCTCCTGGGCAGTCAGTATGATCTATGTAAAAAGAAAATTCCCGGAGCTGGAGTTTACCTTCCTTCCGGGATATTATAACGGCTCCGACATGGGAAATATCTTGAAGATCGGTCTTCCCATCGGACTTAATAATTCTCTTTATTCACTTGGGCATATGGCGATGCAGGTTCTTGTAAACAAGCAGGGAACTGAGTTTATCGCAGGTCTTGCAATCGGCGGCAGAATAGCGGGACTTTCCAATATAACTATTGCCTCCATGGCTGCTTCAGCTTCTACTTTTGCCGGACAGAACTATGGTGCTGAGGAATACTCAAGACTAAGAACCGGATACAAAAAACTACCTATTTTCTCAGGACTCATCACTCTGGCTATGGGAATTGTCTTTGTAGCACTGCGTTACCCCGTGCTTGGAATCTTTACGGACAATCATCTTGTGCTTATGTATGCCGCAAGATTTGTTGTGGTCCTGATGCTCTCTCAGTGGTTTTTTGCCATATTCAACTGTCTATGCAACATCGTTAACGGAGTTGGACTTGTAAAATACACCACCATAGTAAATCTCCTGATGTTGTGGGCTGTAAGGATCCCGGCTGCTTATCTGATCTCCAGATTCTGGGATGGAAAATACGTCATGGTGGCTTTCCCAATCTCATTTATCTTCGGAATGGTGAGCATGATGTTGTACTGCAACTTCTCCAAGAGCTTCCGCTCCATCATTGATAAAGCAGGCTGAGCTTACTTCTGCACATGAAGGATACTGTTGGAATACAGGCCCTGATACTCCTTGGGGGACATTCCATACTCTTTTTTGAACGCCTTAAAAAAGCTAGAGTAATCCCTAAAGCCGAATTTCTCATAAGTACCTGTTATGCTGGCGCCACCGGTTATTGCGTTTCTGCACTCCGCAAGGCGCTTTTTTATTATGTACTGATGAAGGGAAACTCCAAGCGTATCCTTGAAAAGATGCGCTACATAGTACTTGCTTATAAAGAATTTGCCGGCGATATCATCAAGTGTAAGGGCATCCTCAAGATTGCTCTCAACATAAGCAATTATGTTTTGGAAAAGAGTCAGCTCATCGCCGCCGCTACTGATATTCTCCTCATCGTATACGATCCTGTTGATGGTAAGGATAAGGTCGCAGAGGCACAGATGTCTGAAAGCGGTGCTTCCGTATCTCTCGCTGGCGATCTCTTCAAGAAGGCGCAGGAACTTGGACTCAACCATGTGGAACTGAGCCGGAGCAAGATGATAAATGTACTTGTGAAAAGCCTCTGCCTTCTGGATAAGGAACATATAGTCCACCGACTCCTGCAAAAGAGAATTACAACAGTCCTTGCTGATCCAGAAAAGGAATCGTCTATAGTTCTCCTCGGGATTGTTCATAAGGGCATGATGAGAGATCCCGGGTGGAACCAGCATAAGGTCACCCGGAGACATCTTGTACCTGAGAGGCTTACCCTCGGGACTGAATATCTCCATTGTGACATCGCCCTCTATGAAAAGGTAGCACTCATAATAATCATGCGCATGGGGTTTCAAAGTCTTGAAGTCTCTGTCTGAGTAGTAAAAGACCTCAAAGTCAGATGAAACCATGTATTGTCTTGTATTAAATGATGATCTGAGTTTATTCTTCATATTTGTATAATAACACCGATTGCAATTTTTGCAAGGTATGAAACAAAATATTCCATTCTTTTTTTTCCAAAAAAAATTTATTGTATATAAAAGATAATTATAAATATATTTTGAAGATGTATATAGGAAGGGAGACATTCTCATATGGAAATGACACTTCGTTGGTATGGTACTGACTACGATACCGTTAAACTTTGGCAGATCAGACAGGTTCCCGGTGTAAAGGGCGTTATCACAACTCTTTACAACAAGCAGGCCGGCGAGCTCTGGACTCAGGACGAGATCAAGGCCCTCAAGAAAGAGGTTGCTGACGGTGGACTCAAGATATCAGGTATTGAGTCTGTAAACGTATCAGACGCTATCAAGGCTGCTACTGCAGATAGAGATGAGCATATCGACAACTATATCAAGACTCTTGAGAACCTTGGTAAAGAAGACATTCACATGGTATGCTACAACTTCATGCCTGTTTTTGACTGGACAAGAACAGAGCTTGCAAGAAAGAGAGAGGACGGTTCAACTGTTCTTGCTTACACTCAGGAAGCTATTGATGCAATCAACCCCGAGAAGATGTTTGAGACACTTTCAGGCGATACAAACGGATCAGTAATGCCCGGTTGGGAGCCCGAGAGAATGGCTCATATCAAGGAGCTCTTCGAGCTTTACAGCGGAATCGATGAGGACAAGCTCTTTGAAAATATTGTTTACTTCCTTAAGGCAATCATGCCCGTATGTAATAAATACGATATCAAGATGGCTATCCATCCCGATGATCCTGCTTGGTCTGTATTCGGACTTCCCAGAATCATCAACAACGAGAAGAACATCCTTAAGCTCATGAAGGCTGTAGATGACGTACACAACGGTGTTACATTCTGCTCAGGTTCTTACGGAACAAGCCTTGAGAACGATCTTCCTCATATGATCAGAGCACTTGAGGGCAGAATTCACTTCGCACACGTACGTAACCTCAAGTTCATCTCTCCCACTAACTTCGAGGAGTCAGCTCACCTTTCATCTGACGGAACATTCGATATGTACGAGATCGTTAAGGCTCTCTATGAGACAGGCTTTGACGGACCTATCCGTCCTGACCACGGAAGAATGATCTGGGGCGAAGTTGCAATGCCCGGTTACGGTCTCTATGACAGAGCACTTGGTGCAACATATATCAACGGACTTTGGGAAGCAATCGAGAAGTCACACCAGAGAGGAATTTGATATAGCTTTATAGTTCAAGATAAAGCGGAAAGGTTTAATCATGAAATTAAATGCTAACAGCGTAGCAACAGATAACTCCTGGAAGGAAAAGGGTTATTACATCCCTACTTTCAACAGTGAGGATATGATCAAGAAGACTGTTGAAGCACCTGAGTGGGTACACTTCGGAGCAGGTAACATCTTCAGAGCTTTTCAGGCTAATCTCGCACAGAGAATGCTTGATGGCGGTATGAACGACAAGGGACTTACAGTTGTAGAAGGATTCGATTATGAGATCATCGAGAAGATGTACAGACCTCACGACAATCTTTCTCTCCTTGTTACTCTTAAGGCTGACGGTTCAGTAGAGAAGTCAGTTATTGCCAGCATCGCAGAGTCTTGTATTCTTGATTCTAACGATGATGCAGAGTTTAACAGATTAAAAGAGATCTTCAGATGCGATTCTCTTCAGCTTGCTACTTTCACTATTACTGAGAAGGGATATTCACTTGTTAATCCCGCAGGCGAGCTCCTTGCTGCAGTTAAGGACGATTTTGTAAACGGACCTTCCAAGCCACAGAGCTACATCGGTAAGGTTGCTGCTCTTCTCTATGAGAGATTCCTTGCAGGTGAAAAGAAGATCGCTATGGTAAGTACAGACAACTGCTCACACAACGGAGACAAGCTCTTCGATGCAGTTATCGCTTTTGCTAAAGAATGGACTAAGAACGGAAAGGCTGACGAGAAGTTCGTTGCTTACATTGAGGATGAAAATAAGGTTAGCTTCCCTTGGTCAATGATCGACAAGATTACACCCAGACCCGACGATTCAGTTAACGAGATTCTTAAGAACGACGGCGTAGAGGAACTTGAGCCTGTAGTTACATCCAAGAAGACATGGGTTGCTCCTTTCGTAAACGCTGAGGAGAGTGAGTACCTTGTAATCGAGGATAAGTTCCCCAACGGAAGACCTGCTCTTGAGAAGGTTGGTGTTATCTTCACAGATAAGGAGACAGTTGATAAGGTTGAGCGCATGAAGGTTTGCACATGCCTTAATCCTCTTCACACAGCACTTGCTGTATACGGATGCCTCCTTGGCTATGACAAGATTTCAGAGGAAATGAAGGACGAGGAGCTTGTTAAACTCGTTAAGACTATCGGATATGTAGAGGGTCTTCCCGTTGTTACAGATCCCGGTGTTATCCGTCCTCAGGAATTTATTGATACAGTAGTTAATGTCAGAATCCCCAATAAGTTTATGCCTGACACACCTCAGAGAATTGCAACAGATACATCACAGAAGCTTGCAATCAGATTTGGTGAGACAATCAAGGCTTACATGGCATCAGACAAGCTCAACGTAGCTGATCTTAAGTGCATCCCTCTTGTACATGCCGGATGGCTTCGCTATGTAATGGGTGTTGATGACAACGGCAAGGCATTTGAGCCCAGCCCCGATCCGCTTCTTGAGAAAGCTCAGAGCTTTGTAAAGGATATCGAGCTTGGTGCTTCTGTTGATGCAGACGCTCTTAAGGCTAAGCTTCTTCCTATTCTCAAGGACGCTACTATCTTTGGTGTTGACCTTGAAGAGGCAGGACTTTCTGAGAAGGTTCTTGGATACTTCAAGGAGCTCATCGCAGGCACAGGCGCTGTAAGAGCTACACTTAAGAAGTACGTAGACTAAAGAAATACTGATTAAATCAGCGTTTTCTTAACTTATGCCCTCATATGCATTAATTTGCATATCATATCTCATCTCATAAAAAAGAATTACAAAGCAAGGCGCCCTGCACAGAAATGTGCAGGGCGTTTTGTGTTGTAAAAAATGTATTGACAACGAAATTTAAAGTGATATCATAATGATATCAAATATATTTCAATGTATTTTTTACGGAAATTATATCCGTGAAAACATGAGGAGGTAATGTGATGATTGACAATATTAAAGAAAAAGAGCTTACAGGACACAAGAACGGTGCGTTTATGTTATGTCTTTTCTCTCTTTTGTATGTAGCTGCAATAATAGGACTGATTGCATCCGCGGATGCAGCATTTGAAAGACTGATGTTTTCAGGTATAGTTCTTTTTATCATCTGCTGCTTGTACATCTGCTTAGGATGGATCTTTTTCCTTGGACTTAAGATTCTTAAGCCCGGTGAGGCACTTGTACTTACTCTTTTTGGTAAATATATAGGAACACTCAAAGGTGATGGCTTCTTCTTTGTAAATCCCTTCTGTACTGCTTTTAATCCCGCTGCGGATACTAAGCTTGAACAGAGCGGCGATATAGCTGATGGTTCCAAGAAAAACATTCAGGTAACGAACTTGAATATGAATATTAACGGCTCACTTCCAAGCAAGAAGATTTCACTCAAGGTTATGACTCTTAGCAATTCACGTCAGAAGGTCAACGACGTCCTTGGTAATCCTGTAGAGATTGCAGTTGCGGTTATGTGGAAGGTTTCAGATACAGCAAAGGCTGTGTTCACAGTAGACAACTTCAAAGAATACCTTTCTCTTCAGTGTGATACTGCTGTAAGAAATGTAGTTAAGCTCTACCCTTACGATATAACAGACAACGTTGATACAACAGGTGATGGTCAGGCTGACGACGGAAGCCTTCGCGGTTCAACAGAGGTTGTTGCTTCCCGTATAAAAGAAGAGATTCAGTCTAAGGTTGAAAATGCAGGACTTGAAATTGTAGATGCCCGTATCACATATCTTGCATATGCTCCTGAAATTGCAGCAGCAATGCTTCAAAGACAACAGGCTGCAGCTATCGTAGATGCAAGAAAACTTATTGTAGACGGTGCTGTGGGAATGGTTGAGATGGCTCTTGATCGTCTCAATGAGAAGCAACTGGTTGATCTTGACGAGGAACGTAAGGCGGCAATGGTATCCAATCTCCTCGTTGTACTGTGCGGCAATCATGATGCACAGCCCATAGTTAACTCAGGAAGCCTGTACTGATGGCAGAGAAAAAGCAAGTCCCACTCAGACTAAACGAGAAGTTATACAATGCCATCGCTGCCTGGGCTGAGGATGACTTCCGTTCAGTAAACGGACAGATTGAATATCTACTCACCGAATGTGTTAAGCAGCGTAAGAAAGACGGAAAATATGTATCAGAACATTTGGATGAGCCACCTGAATTAGATATTCAGTAAAAAAATATGTATTGGGATGTCAAGGAAATGATTTCCAAGGCTGAAAAACCGCTTGCGAAACTGATCGCAAGCGGTTTTATAATGCGTTAATATTATGTATCAATGATTCTTAGTCTATAACTCCATCGCCTCGTAATCGTAGGCTATGTATATATAGATAATTAAAGCATAAGTTCATAGATCTTAGTACAATCGTCTTCGTTCAAAGTAACGAAACCTGAAATAGATCCTGTTCTTCCGTCGCCGTTACAAAGAACATCTACAAGCTTAGGAATATCTTCCTTCTTAGCGCCAAGTTCCTCAAAGTTCTTGGGCATTCCGATTGAGATGAGGAAGTTTCTGAGAGCTTCGATTCCTTCTCTTGCTGTAACTTCGGGATTGGCGAAATCCATCTGGCATCCCCAGACTCTCGTAGCTATCTGAGCAAATCTCATAACATCATGCTTCATTACGTACGTAAATACTGCAGGCATTGTAACTGCAAGTCCTGCGCCGTGTGCACAGTCATAAAGTGCTGAAAGCTCATGTTCAATATTGTGGCTGTTCCAGTCCTGAGTTCTGCCGACACCGCATGAATTGTTATGTGCCATCATTCCTGCCCACATGATATTGGCTCTTGCCTCGTAGTTATTGGGATTCTCTATTACTCTAGGACCCTCGTGCTTCATTGTAAGAAGAAGTGCCTCAATAAGTCTGTCGGTAACCTCAACCTCAGCAGTATTTGTGAGGTATCTCTCATAAAGATGAGCCATAATATCTGTAATACCTGCCGCTGACTGATATGCCGGAAGTGTCTGAGTGAGTGCGGGATTGAGAATACTAAACTTAGGTCTTATTGCATCTCCACTTGCGCCTCTCTTGAACATACCCTCTTCCTTAGTGATAACAGAATCAGGGCTTCCTTCACTACCTGCTGCCGCGATGGTCAGGATTGTTCCAACAGGAAGAGCTTCTTCAATTCTTTTACCCATATAGAAATCCCAGAAATCACCGTCATAAACAGTTCCTGCCGCAATTGCCTTGGAAGAATCGATGGTACTTCCGCCGCCTACAGCAAGGATAAAATCAATGTTCTCTTTTTTGCAGAGCTCGATTCCTTCATAAACAAGTCCGCTCCTGGGATTGGGTTTAACACCTCCAAGAAGCACATATGAGATACCCTCTTTATCAAGTGAAGCCTTAACCCTATCAAGAAGCCCGGATTTAACAACACTTCCACCGCCGTAATGAATAAGCACTTTAGTGCCACCAAACTTCTTAACGTACTCTCCTGCCTGATTCTCAGTATCTTTTCCAAATACAAAGTAAGTAGGTGAGTAGAAAGTAAAATTCTGCATAAGATCCTCCTTTTATTATTGAATCTAAAACCCGCCTTTTTTCTCTTGAATCTTATTTGTATGGAAATCGGTATAACACGGATTTCCGATTCATAGTTACATAAACATCTATAATAATGACATAAAAAAAGTCCCATGGCTATCTATAGACAGACATAGGACTTCTCATTTTTTGTTCCGTAATAATTTAGGCAGCTGACGGCATCGTCTATATGACTAAGCTCACTTTTTTCTAAGATATGCACCGTAGTAAACAGCGCCAACGCAAATTCCGCCGCCACAAATATTTCCAATGGTTACCGGAATAAGATTGGTCACAAAGAAACCAAACAATGATAGGCCATCTGTTGGAAGTCCGTGAACAAGCGCTGCAAGGTATCCCGCAGGAATAAAGTACATATTGGCAACGCAGTGCTCAAAACCGCAAATGATAAAGAGCATAACAGGGAGCCAGAGTGCAAATACCTTGCCAGCAAGCTCATCTGCCGCAAAAGAACACCATACTGCCATGCATACAAGCACGTTACACAGAATTCCTCTAAGAAGGCCATCAGCAAAAGTGATGTTTGACTTAGTCACAGCTGTCGCAACCACTGAAGTTGCAAGCTGTCCGTCACCAAATGAATAGATATGGCTAAAAGCCGCAAGAGCAGCAATAATAAAGCCGCCCACCATATTTCCAAAATATACGATAACCCAGTTTCTTAGCATCTTTGAAGGAGTTGTGTCTCCTGTAAGAACAGGAATAGTGATAAGACAGTTACCTGTAAAGAGCTCCGCTCCTCCGACAAGCACCATAAAAAGGCCTATGGGGAAAACCACGGAACTGATAACTCTTGCTGCGGAAGCGTTGTCTGCAAAGCAAGATGCAATCTGGCTGCCAAGCCCTCCTAGTGCAATGAAGGCTCCCGCCATTATAGCCAAAAGAAAAGTCTGGGAAGCCTTAGCTTCTGCCTTGCCTTTTCCTACCTGTACATACTTTGAAGCAATTTCTGCCGGTGATTTCATGTTGTAATACTCCTTACTGTGGTTTCACTTTGCAAGGTTTTTCGAGCTAAGCCATAAGTAATAAATATCTCTCTGTTCTTAAAAATGAAGATGTCCAGAAAACCTTGCCGTCTAATTATACCCTCTTTCACCTTTAATTAAAAGGAAAATCCCCATCTCCACTGCAATCTCGAGACTAATATATTATAGACTTCTTCATTACATCACACTTATTATCTCACGGGCCGGCTTATCAGCAGGAGAAAGCTCTTTTACCTTGCAAATAGGAAACTCAACATTGTACTTATCCATGAACTCTTTGTCCACAACCCCTGTGACGCTTACCCAGGTGTCTGCTTTCAGATTATCAGTATCATCATAGTCGCAGATGATTCCAAACAGCGACAGATCATTCTCGCAGCAGGTCATGGCATATCGCCCTGCAAGAAAGCTTTCTCTGGTCTTCCCCTTTGGCTTGATTACCTTGGCCGTGAACCTAATTGTCTTACCAAGATACCTGTCAAGATTCTCAAGACTATCAAGATAAAAGACAGAAAAGGCATCATGATCCACGTCGACCACATCAGCACTAAGGTCATAGGGAAGGTCGTCCTCAAAGCGGATATTTATATCTTCACCGTCATTATCCTTAAAGACGATGTTAAGCCCCGTATTTACTGCCTTCAGATTGCGCCTAAAGTACGGGAGCTTTTCCTCAAAGCCGTCGCATCTCTTGAGAACAGCCATGTAAGCGTTTCTCACCTGCTCTGACAAAAGAGATTTCATATTGGCGGCATAAAGCTCAAAGGTCCTTGCGTCTATAATTGCAATCTCCGTTATATCCTCAGGATCCCATGGCATTACTAAATCTTTCCTGTTCCACATACCGTTAAACTCAACAATGATGCGCTCCGGCTTTAAAGCCTCCTCATACTCCTTTATCTTAGATAGGAAATCCTCCTCTTCCTCGATATATCTGACAATGCAACCTGACTTTTCAAGAAGATAATCATCGTATTCCTCATCACCCTCTTCACAGGCAACAATTAGAGTAAGCCCCTTAATCTTAAAGTACGTCTCGTCTATGAGGTCCTGGATAAAAGAGGTCTTTCCCGCCTCCAAAAATCCGTTTACAAAAAAGATATTACCCAATTTTCTTTTTCTCCTTATCTTCAGGCCCCGGCTGTGTCGCCGAGAACAGCGTATTGTCTATGCAGGCATCAAGCATTGAAGTGATACGCGCCTTATCAATATCTTTCCCGATAAACACTATCTGATTGAGCCTGTCTCCGTAGATTTCATCCCACTCATCCATAACATCCGGGTAATTTCGCAGAACTTCCTGCTTATCCTCTTCGTTAAAAGAGGCAACCCAGTTGGAAACTTCATTTATGGAAGCGTTTCTTCCCGCTTGCTCAAAGAGCTGAACATGAACATCATCGTCAGAAAACCAGATGTACCCCTTGGCCCTTATGATATTCTCCGGGTAGGCATTCTCAACCAAATCAGCAAACTTCTCCCTGTCAAAAGGCCTTACTTCCTCATAGACAAAAGAAGAAATGCCGTATTCGTCGACACAAGCCTCATCCATTGCCTTTTCTCTTGCAAGAGCAGCCTGCATTGCAGATGAATTCATAACTTCGTTGTAATCAAACTTATCACCTGAAAATATATCGCCGGGGGATACTTTTCCCTCAATGCACTCAATTATCCTGGCTTTCCTTTGGAACTGCCTTATAACTTTTCGAACCTCCCCAAGCTTATCTGCAGGAAGCAAATCGCATTTATTTAACAAGATAACATTGCAAAATTCAATCTGGTTCATAACAAGATTGATGATATCAGGATCCTCCTCCATGATCTCCTGTTGCCTTTCCGCAGACTTTTCCTTAAGCCCATCCAGGAATTCCGTGCATATCCTGTCCGCATCCACTACGGTAATAATTGAATCAAGATAAAAAGGAAGCTTTTTGTGAGTATCCACATACATAAGAAAGCCATCTGCTATGGATGCGGGATTGCTGATACCTGAAGCCTCCACGATGATTCTTTTAACTTTCTTATTCTTTGAAAGCTCCTCAACCTGATTCATAAAGGCATCCTGAAGAGTGCAGCAAATACAGCCGTTTGTGAGCTCCACCATCTTGGTATCTGCTGTTGCAACGTTGTTTTTGGAAATAAGCGAAGCATCTATATTAACGCTCCCCATATCGTTAACTATAAGTGCGATCCCCTCGGAATCTGTATTTTTAAGAAGTTCATTCAGAACCGTAGTCTTACCCGAGCCCAGATATCCGGTTATTATGGTAACGGGTTTCTTGCTTGATCCAAACATGATATTCCTCCACGTATATATACAGCAAAAACATTTATATAAAAAGCTTTGCTGGTAAAATGCAACTCGTTTGCAATTTAAGATAGTATCATTAGTGCACCCCTCTTGTCAATGCAGCGGCTATGTGATAAAAATTCTTCTTGCTCATCTCGTGCAAAAAAATTGGCAATCCACACGCAAGTAGCACGTTGTAAATCGCCAATTTTATTCTTCATTACATTTTAAATAATAAATACAAATATTGTGATCAGACCATATCGTCTTTAAGCGTCTCTATGATATTGTCATTCTTTATCTTAGCTGAACTTAGAAGCATGCTAAGTCCCACGATTCCAAATACTATCAGTATCACCATCAGATAGGTAACTATATTTATACTAAAGGCAAATGCCTTCTTTTGCATGCTGCTATATATGAGATAGCTAAGTATTACAGCACCGGGAATACCGATGGTAAGTGCTCTTGCGCCGTAGAGCATAGTCTCCAGTATCATCATCTTCTTAAAGCCGCTCTGGGACATTCCTACAGATCTTAACATAGCAAACTCTTTTCTTCTTAGCATAATCCCCGTAGAGATGGTGTTAATGATATTTGCTACAACTATCAAGCTAAGAAGCACTGTAAAGCCATAAATTGCAGTCTTAAAGACGACCATGACTGTATTCATGGTTGCGATTGTTTCAGTCAAATCTGCGCAGCCATAGTTGGTATAGCCTTCTGCTTCAAGCATTTCAAAGACCTTGTCACGGACTTCACCGGCATTTTGGCATACTATCCCAAAATCACAGGTTAGATTCTCTTCGCCCACCTTATCTGACATCTTCTCAAAGTATACTGACTCCGGAACATACACAGCCACTGATGCTTTAGGTGTGAGATTAAATATATAATCACCCTTTTTATACTTTACAAAGCCTGCTATCTCTATATCGGGAGGGGTCCCTTCGGGATCATCGTAAAAGAGCTTTTGTCCCAATATAGAATCCTTGAAGACTTTTTTATCGGTCTCTTCATGATAGAAATTATCAAGGATAACTCCGCGAAGCTCTCCGCTAAAATAATCTTTTTCACTGATACCGTTCTCAGAAAGAAGCCTCTTAAACTCGTCGTCATCAAGAAGTGCAAGATAGATCTTATCGCTTTGATCAAAAACATCCTCATAGCCTTTTTCCAAAAATTCAGGATTTCTGATATCTGTATTTGGCATCTCCCAAGCGGGATCATTCTTGTCCTCTTTATAACTAAACTCTATAAGATCCCCTGCATATACGGCATCTATTCCCTCCATGCCGTCAAGATCCTCTTTTAACTTATCCCTCTCACTAAGTGAGCATGTTGCAATAAGCTGGAAGGGATACTCAATCTCATAAGCGTAGGCTTTTTTGAACGATGTAGTAAAGTAGTCGATTGTAAGGAACATGATAACGGATATTGCTATGGACAGGATAATCACCTTTCCTTTTCGTCCGTTTCTCTTTATGTTCTTAACTGCAAGTTCTCCTTCGTACCCAAAGAGTTTTCTTGTAAGGCGCCCTCCTCTGAGCTTATTGGCCTTTAGTTTAATGTTATTGCTCTCTTTAAGAGCCTCAATAGGCATAATCTTGGATGCCTTAAGTGCAGGCACTATGGCAGCAAGTAATATCGTTAATCCGGACAAAAGAACTATCGCAAGAAGTGCAGGAATAGGCGCACTAAGGCTCATTGTTCCCCTGATGCCCTCGGCTCCCGTAATCATATCCGCTTCAAGGATCATCTTTCCAAGAACACGAAGTGTGGTGCTACATCCTATGGCTCCTATCACAATTCCGAGAGGTATTCCGATAAGTCCAAGGATAAAAGCTTCAAAAAAGACTGATGCTCTCTTTTGTCTCCTGGTGGCTCCAACACTTGCAAGCATTCCAAGATAGCGCACTCTCTCAGTAAGAGACATTCCAAATGCATTGTATATTAGCACTACCGAAGCAAGGACCACAACAATTAAGGCAATGAGCATAACTCTAAACATACCTTCAATTCCGCTTCCCGCGCCCTGAAAAGCAAATGCACTTACAAGATACTCTGTGTTAAATCTGCAGTCTGAAAGACCATAGTCCTTCATAATCTCCCTTAATCTGGTTGCAGTCTTGTAGTCAAATTTCTTTACCACAACGTATCCATACATCTTCTCAGGATAGTCTCCCGGATTCATTCCTCTTAATATCTTAAAATTTCCTGTAGGCCTGTTTCCATGGAGGATTGCTGTGATCTTAAGGGCATTGTGTGAAGATACTTCAAATCCTTCTTTGGCGCTCCATGAACCTGCGAGATAAGTTATGTTGCCATCAAGATCCTTGGTATATCTGTATCCCTGGTCATATTCCAGAGTGTCTCCAACGTGAAGATCAAGACCGTTGTCCTTAAGGAAGCTCTCCTCAACAGCTATCTCGTCGGAGTTTTTGGGAAGAACGCCATCGTAATCAGAGGTGACCATAATATCAAACCACTCTTCGTTACCCTGGAGAGTATTGGAAACCCTATAGCGAAGTGATTTGTCACTATCAACCATAATTCCGCTTTCTTCCGGTTTGGACTCTATGATACCAACACTCTTAACTCTTTTGTCATCCTGCAAGACCTGAACCTGCTGTGCAGTCATATTTTCACTTACAAGCTGCCATCTGCCGGCTATGGTTCCTGACAAATTTCCCAGAAATGCAAAAAAAGAAGTAATTCCCAAAATCATGGATGTAATAAGTGCTGTTGATGCAGCGACGCCGAGTACTGTTACCACTGTTCTTTTTTTGTTTTCAGAAAGATGTCTTAATGTAAGTTTGGAGATAATGTTAGTCATCAGATCACCTCCACGTCATAGCCTTCGTCAAGATAATCTTCGTCCTCGCGGTTTCTCCTGCTTGATACGCCGCTTTTTCTCTCATCACGGGTGATCCTGCCATCTTCGATGGTTATCACTCTGTCAGCAGAAAGAGCTATTCTCTCATCATGAGTAATTATAATAACCGTCTGGTTGTTTTCTCTGTTAAACTTACGAAGAAGCTCCATGATCTCCTTGGTATTGGCAGAATCAAGATTTCCTGTAGGCTCATCTGCAAGGAGAAGTGCCGGGTGATTTATAAGCGCTCTTCCTATGGAAACTCTCTGCTGCTGTCCACCGGATAACTGATTTGGCAGATGCTTAAGTCTCTTGCCAAGACCAAGCTTTTGGATAAGCTCTTTTAAAAGAGCTTTGTCAGGCTTTCTGTTATCAAGAAGAATAGGGAGTGTCATGTTCTCCTCTACGTTCAGGATTGGGATCAGGTTGTAAAACTGATAGATAAGTCCTATGTTCCTTCTTCTGAATATGGCAAGATCGGTTTCGTTAAGTTTACTGATATTGGTGCCTGCAATCCTGACTTCTCCGGATGTTGCTCTGTCTACTCCTCCAAGAATATGCATAAGAGTTGACTTTCCGGAACCTGAAGGTCCAACTATCGCAACAAACTCCCCCTGCTCAATATCAAAATTAACATGGTCAAGTGCAACAACTTTGGTGTCACCGACTCCGTATACCTTATTAAGGTTCTTTATTTCAAGTATTTTCACTACATGTCCTCCTATCTCTTTAACTTGTTATGAGAATAGGTTAATATATCCCTCTTACAATCCCGTGACTGTATTATTACAATTCTGTCACTTAGATCCGGAGGCTTAAATAATAGTCTTATAGAACTTTATGTCGAACTTTGTACCCTTACCCGGAGTGCTTGTCACAGCAATTTCTCCGTTTTGCTTTTCCAGTATTGTCTTTGCCAGAGCAAGACCGATCCCCACGCTGTCAGTTCCGGCATTCTTCCCCCTATAAAATCTCTCAAAGATATGCGGAAGGTCATCTTTGTCTATTCCGGGGCCGTTGTCCTCTATGATCATCTCGTAAAAAAGATTGGTTTCGTTGTCGCTTATAGACAGAGCGCCGCCTTCAGGAAGGTGCTCAATACAGTTCTTTACTATGTTTTGAAGCGCCTCAAGAGACCAGTGTCTGTCGCAGGCAAATGTAATACCGCTGAGCATCGTATCGCAGGTGATATTCTTAAGTTCCATCCAGGCGCCAAAGGGACTGAGCATCTCTTTTACCAGTTCTTCATCGGATATCTTATCTTTTTTGAACTCAAGAAGCCCGGCGTCCAGCTTGGATAGCTTTAAAAGATTCTGTATAAGCCAGTTTACCTTTTCCAGCTGTTTCTTCTGAGTATTAAGAAACTCTTTTTTCTTGTCCTCATCTTCCTCCTCTGCCAGAAGATCGTTCATAACAAATAACGATGTAAGCGGCGTTTTGAACTGATGGCTTATATCGGTTATAGCATCAGCCAAAAAGATCTTGTCACTTTTAAGCTTCTCCCTCTGGGAAATAAGCGCATTCGTAGCCTTATAGATGTTGGACTTAAGGATATAGTATTCACCCTCGCCCTGATCCATTATCTCAAGCTCCGTGCCCCCTGCAAGTATCCTGTCAAGATAGGCATTAAGCTTCTCAATCTCTTTTTTCCTTGATATATATCTGTATAAATGTACAGCAAAAAGCAGGATTCCCAGGCACATACCTGAAATCCCGCCCTTTATTCCGCATAGGGCAAAAGAGATTACGATGAAAACTATCATAATGGCAATCTCTAATGCCACTGTCTTTTTTAACTTAGAATCAGACATATTAAACTCCCCCAAACATCAAGCCTTATCCAAAATGTATCCCATTCCCCGAACTGTTCGTATTATCTGCGGATTGGCCGGGTCACTTTCTATCTTGTCTCGAAGTCTTTTGATATATACTGTCAAAGTGTTGTCGTTTACAAAATCTCCGCTCACATCCCACAGATCTTCAAGGAGTCTGCTTCTTGTAAGGACATTGCCTCTGTTATTTATAAAGGTGAGAAGGAGTCTGTATTCAACTGCTGTAAGTTCAAGGTCTTTTTCGGCGCCTTCCGTAAGCTTGGTAACCTTGGCTTCATTTGGATAAACACGCACATCCTTAAGCTCGATGTGATCAGCCTTTGCACCGTCTATGGAACTTGCCTTTCCGCTTCTTCTAAGAACGGTCTTTATCCTTGCCATGAGCTCTTTTACCCTGAAGGGCTTACATATATAATCGTCCGCCCCAAGCTCAAGTCCCATGATAACGTTGACTTCATCGTCATAGGCCGTAAGGAAAAGTATAGGTGTATCATCCTTATCCTTGATATGCTTGCAGACTTCGTAGCCGTTGCCGTCGGGGAGATTGACATCCAGAATACACAGATCGAAGTCACCGCTGTCATAAAGATCAAGAGCCTCCTTGACCGTATGCGCATGGTCTACGGCATATCCTTCCTTTTCCAGGGAATATTTAAGTCCCATGGCTATGGCTTCGTCATCTTCCAGAAGCATTAGTTTTATGTGAGAATTAATGTCGCCTTGATTCATGTCTTTATTGCCTCACTCTTCCAATACTTTTATCACAAATTTTTGAGATAGAACTCTGTCATTCCAAAGAATTCTCTGACCACGTAGTGAATCCCCACCGGCAAAAGAGTCGTTGCGGGAACCGGCTGCACATCCTCAAAGCCTGCCTTTCTTGCTATAGCCAGTGCTCTGCACTCGTGGAAGCTGTTGGTCACAATGCCAACCCTCGCCTTGGGATCACCTATCTTCTCAAGGCTAAATGCAAGGTTTTCTCCAGTATCAGTGGACTTATCTTCCATTATTATCCTGCCGTCGTCAATTCCATATTTCTCGACCAGCTCTCTTCTGGCGCATTCCGATTCGCTTATCACCTCGAATTCGCCCTGTCCGCCTGATGTCACCACCTTGGTTCTCTCGTTCTCCAAAAGGTACTCGCCGGCTCTTTCTATCCTGACCCTGTAAGGGTTACTTGGACGGGTTCCGTTCATTCCGGCTCCAAGCACCACTATGTAATCAAGGTCTTTGTCGGGAACAGCCGTCATGCATCCCACTATCCTTGCCTCTACTATAATAAAATATACAAGAAATGCCGTTACTGCAATCCTGAAAATCCATGTTATCACGCCGGGAATCTTATATTTCCTGCTGCCTGTTATACGTCCGATAAGCATGCGAACTCTGATAAAAGAATATGCTGCAATAATAAGCCACAGCCACACCCAAGACAGAAACAGTCCTCCGCCGTAGGCAATGCAGGTAAAAAAGTACAGTACCGACCAGACAAAGATAAGGAAATACAAGTACATAACGATTTTAACATAGGTCAGTTTCCCCATGCCCGCATATCTGCTGGTTCTTTGCTTATATTTTTTATATTCGTCGCCAAAAGAGCTTTCAAGGAATTTTTCTTCTCTGAGAATCTGAAGGTGCAGCATTATAATAGCAAATGCAGTCACCACAAGAAGTATCGGGTTAAAGAACATTAACAGTATTCCTATGTACACCAGATCAAAGCCAAGAAAAGCAGGGTTTCTTGAATAGTTATAGATTCCTTCGGTAACGAGATCTCTTTTGCCCGTGTCATCTTCTGCAACTCCCGCTCTCCAGCTGTCCTTCATGGTATAAACCGCTATGAAGAATACGATGTCTCCAACCACAGCAAAATAAACTCCCAGGATTCTGTTCATAAATGAAAGCTGTGAACTGCCCGCTATGATAGATATGATCTCCGCGACAGGTGCAAGGTAAGTCGCAATCTTCATAAGTAGTTCTGTATAATAGCCGCTGTCTTTCTTTTTCCCCTTTGCTATCTGGTCAGTAACGATGCCTTTTTTCCTCTGGATAAGCATCTTTGTAAAATATATACCGTAAAAGACAAGCAGTAGAATAATAGCAACCAGTCTGTAATTCATGTCCCCATCCATCCTTTTTTCACACTTGTTGTAAGTAATTATAGAATATCAAATTCAATTTGTTTATACCATTTTTACTTTTTTGTCACTTTTTGTGCACTTCTGTATGTTAGGTTGTATATATAAAATTATTGCAACTGTAGATTTTTAGACAAGTCAGAGAGGTATGGCAATGAAAAAGGAAAGAGTTCAATTGTTAACCGGCGTATTAAGTTCAACCTTAATCGCCACATCCCCTATGCTTGCTGTCAACGCTTTTGCCGAAGAACCTGCAGGGACCTACATCGTAGGGCAGGACGCAGACAGCATCGCAGATGCTTTGAGTAAAGCAAATAGCGGAGATACTATTAAGATCCCCGCAGGTACCTATAATGAGCAGATATCCATAACAAAAGATGGCATAAAGCTTGTGGGCGAGCCCGGCGCAGTTCTGGACGGCACAGGTATTACACCCACCGCTGAGTCTTATGCAATGATCAAGGTAAGCGCTCCCGATGTTTCTATCACAGGTCTTGAGATCACAGGTCTTAAGAACAACGAGCCTTCACTTACCGTTAAGCCTATGGGTATCTACGCAGATCCTGCTTCAGACGGTCTTTCTGTATCTGAGTGCAAGATTCATGATATGGGTGTTGTGTATAACGAGGAATCAGAGTTTTACAATGCTCACGGCATTCTCGTATACGCAGAGCCTGATGATCCCGTAGATAATGTTTCTATCAAGAATTGTGAGCTTTATAACCTCACTCTCGGTAACAGCGAGGCACTTGTGGTAAACGGTAATGTAGGAAATTTTGATATCTCAGGCAACTATGTTCATAACTGCGACAATATCGGAATAGACGCTATCGGTTTTGAGCGCTGCGGTGATGACGGGGAGAGTCTTAAGCTTGAGTCAGACAGAGCACACGATGGTAAGATTCATGATAATACTGTAGTAGATATTTCATCAGCTAAGAATATGACATATTTTGGCGATGCATGTGCTGATGGAATCTACGTTGACGGTGGAAAAGACATCGATATCTATAATAACTATGTATCAAGAAGTGATATCGGTATAGAAGTCGCAACTGAACATCATGGAACAACTACAACAGGTATAAATGTGCATAACAATACTCTTGTAGAAAACAATAAGGTCGCAGGTATCATCATCGGTGGTTGTGATCCCAATGAAAACGGCGATGCAAAGGAATGTAAGATATACAATAATACTGTATTAAATACCGACAATAATTGTCTTACTATTCAGAACGCACATGATGCTTCCAATGTGATAGAAAACAACATCTTCATCGCAGCCAACGAAGCCGAGGCTTACTACGAGGAGCTTGGCAAGAACAGCCAAGGTAACACCATAAGAAGCAATGCTTCTAATCAGAAAATTCGTGCTGGTGAAGCCAATAAGACATTTAAGCTCGTCGGCGTTTCTGCTGAGAACAACGCCATCAGGCTGGAAGCTACCGATGAACTAAACGGACTCGGCGCAGACAGTACTAAGGTAATCTTCATGGCCTTTAACGAAGATTGATTAAATAACCTTAGCTAATATAGGAAAAGAACTGATGCTATCATGGTGTTTGATAGTGTCAGTTCTTTTTATTTACATCAATGCCTTTTTTGCATTTTCAAGTGCCTCTATCACATTATCACAGAATGCATCAAATTCCGGATCTTCCTCGTACTCATCGGAATGAGACAGGACATGATCAAGTGCTATGCGAACGCCTTTGTGAAAGGGAACATTCGTAGTCATCTGCGGTACCAGTCTTTTGAGTTTGGAATTATCAAAAACAACAGACACTGCTTTGTCTCCCAATAGACTTCCTTTAAAGTCATAGCCGTATTTTTCTCCAACCGCACTTAAGAAATCCGAAGAAACATGATAGGGCTTTAATTCAACTCCCAGTGCATCAGCTATTGTCTCATATATCTGGTCCCAGGAAAGGATCTCATCACCCGTTATCTGGAACGCCTCACCGATCGTATGTCTATTTCCCATAAGACCTGTAAAGCCTACTGCAAAATCGCTATTAAAGGTAACAGCCCACAGAGACGATCCGTCGCCTTGAATAATAACAGGTTTTCCTTCCTGCATACGCTTTATTACCTGGTAGAAGCCCTTATTTCCATGTACCCCAAGAGGGATATTTCTCTCATCATAGGTATGGCTTGGTCTTATTATTGTTACAGGGAAGCCTTCTTTGCGGTATTTCTCCAAAAGAAACTCCTCACACTCTATCTTTTTCCTTGAATATTCCCAGTAGGGGTTTGCGAGAGTAGTACCTTCAGTAATGACGTGTGAGGCAGCAGGCTTATTGTAAGCTGAAGCTGAACTGATGAAAATATACTGCCCGGTCTTTCCGGAAAAGAGCCTGTAATCTCGCTCCACAGCATCGACATCAAAGGCGATAAAATCGCTCACAACATCAAATCTAAGCCCCTGCAGCTTACTTAATACATCCGCCTCATCATTTATGTCAGCGGTTATCTGCTTTACTGAGGCCGGAAGCTCGCTCTTTCTATTCCCCCTGTTAAGTACGTATACTTCACACAAAGGGTCCTGAGAAAGCCTCTTAACTATCCCCATACTTATAGTTCCGGTTCCGCCAATAAAAAGCGCTCTCATTCTAACCTCCTCAAATTGAAACGGATAAAGCGTCTTAAAACTTATATGTCAGATCGCCCGTTTTTTTCTCTTTATAATATACCAAATGAGAACTGCAATGAAAGAAACTGTCTGTGCCACCGATACTCTTACGACCATCATCTCATCCCCACCGGTACTTGACATAACGTGAAGCAGATTCACAATGGTGTTGTTGACAAAGTGGTCGCCCATCGCCATATACAAATTGCCCGTACCGGAAGTCAGCATCACAAATTTAAAGCCGACCAGAGTACTTGTGATAAAGAGCATCAGGCAGTTCATGATCATTCCTCCCATGCTTGATGTTCCCTCAATATAATTTCTGATAGGGCTGACAACATGCCACAATCCAAAGAGCAAAGAAGATACACATGCTGCCTTTATGAGTGTCTGTTTATTACTAAGCATTTTCATAAACAGTCCTCTGAACAGCCCCTCTTCCATTACTACATTTACTATATTTCCGATAATGCATATAAGGAAAAAGATGAATTCCGTTCTGTTTCCTATGTTCTTATCAATTGCATACGCGCTTACAAAGACTTTTAGTGAATCAAATCTTCCCTGTGATACCAATATTATTATCTCTGTAGCATATGCCAGAATAAATACGCATATACCGAAAGCAAGTCCCTTTAATATATTCCAAAAGCTCTTTCCTTTGGTAAAGCCTATTTCTTCTGCCGAGTACCCAAGACGTTTGGCTGCAATGATCATGACCAGTATTCCCAGAAGCTTATGTATGATTGCTTCACCTACAATGGTTCTGTCAGTGTGCAAAACAAAGTACTCAACAATCCTAAAGATAACGCATACAAAATAAATCAAAACAACCCCAAACATTTTTTTCATTCTCCCATTCATCTCATTTTATTGTGATATTGAGCCATCCCCACAGGCCCTTCCTCGGAAAAGGTTTTCTCACACTATGCTATAATATCATTTTCCGGCCAGCATATCTATTGCCTTTTCAATAGATACACACTGCGCAAACCTTCTTGGCCACATCATCTCATTGTAGTATCTGTAAGTGGTCTTCGCGTCCATATAATCATTGTCAAAAGTAGAGTTTGTTCCATCCGGTATTATTACTTTGTATCCTCTTTCAAAAGCAGATTTCACAGAGGCATCTATGCAGAAATTAGTCTGAAGACCTGTTATCATAAGCTCTTTTTCCCCGGTCTGCTCCAGATACTTCGTAAGTTCAGGATTACCAAAACAGCTGTTTATGGTCTTGGTATAAATCTTCTCATTCTGCGCCGGCGCAACCTGATCAGCAATCTCATAATCTCTGTCACCCTCTGTAAAACCTGAGCCAGGGCCATCATCATGCTGAACGTAGATTATTTCAACATCGTTCTTTCTGGCTGTATCGATAATTTGGGTCATGTTATCAATAAAAGCATCATAGGCGTAGAGCCTGTTGTCTGTAATTCCTTTTTGTACATCTATAACTAGTAAGATCATTGTTACCTCCAAGTTTAAACAATTCTGTCATCTGCGCTTGATTTAGCCAAACTGTATTACCATCCATTGGAACCGATAATGCCACTTTCTTATCTTTAGATTCAAACAATACTATTTCATTTTTGTTCATCATCTTGTCCTCTACTTTTCATCACCTTCTCATATTAAATCTGAATTCATATAGATGCAATAAAAAGGAAGTTCATGTAAAACTGAACTCCCTAAGTCATGATAATATTAAAGATTTGCATTGACCAGTTTTAAAAACTTCTTATCATTCATTTGCTCATTAGTTACATAATCCCCATCACAGAACAGTGCATATGTGGTAATTGGTGTTGGAGCAT
>JAEEXE010000073.1 GCA_016291375.1 Butyrivibrio sp. | reverse complement strand
TTGATCCCGAAAAGATTTAAAAATACTGTGCCGAGTACTATTGGGATTCCGTAAAACGCGATCATCATCTGCACCAGGAGCGGCGTTCCCCTCATAAAGGATATATACAATCCCAGTAAACCGCTTATCACAGGTACTCTTTGTAATCTAAGCACTGCTACAAATACAGCCAGTATAGTGCCAAGAAGCATTGACCAAAAAACAATGTGAAGATTAACAGGTAAACTTGAAATCACTTTAGGAAAGACATGTATAAATCTTTCAAGACTAAAATAATTTCCCATATCTATTTATTCCTCTTCTGTAACGTCATATCCAACCCACTTAATTGCAAGCTCAGAAAGCTTTCCGTTTTCCTTAAGTGTCTTAAGAGCTCCGTCTACCGCATCTCTAAGTTCTGTCTCATCCTTACGATACAGATAATAAGTCTTTGAATTGTTGATGGGTTCGCCTACAGACTTAAGCCATTCTTTTCCGTCATCGCTGAAGTTAGTATTCATCTTGATAACATCGCTCTTCTTAAGTACGGATGCTCTTGCTGCTCCTGACTTAAGTGCGGCAGCTGCCTCTTCATCTGAGCTACTCTCAGAAGTTACAAGAACAACTTCCTGACCCGGATGTTCCTCGTTCCACTTTGTAAGGATCTGAGTTGTGGCACTTGTTGAACCACCGGTTCTGATCTTTTCACCCGCAAGGTCTTCAAGGCTTGTAGCGTTATCATCTATAAGAACTGCAAGGTAAGTGATATATGACGTATAAGACTCTCCTGAGAAAAGATATTTCTCTTCCCTCTCGGGTGTGTACTCATACTGATGTGCTGCAAGATCAATCTTTCCAGATTCAAGTGAAAGAACCAGCTGATCGAATGCCATTGACTGATACTCAAATTCATACTGAGGAAGCAGCTCGTCGATTTCCTTTAGTACGTCATACTCATAACCAACAGCATCTCCGTTTTCATCTATATAGCAGTAAGGATTGTAATTGGTTCCCGATCCTATAACTATCTTCTGCACTTCACCGTTTTCCTCACTCTGTGCTTCGCCTTCTATATTATCTTCTGCTGCCTTTACTTCAGTATCAGCTCCCTGTGATGCCTTTCCGCATCCTACTGCAGATGCCATCATTGCACTTACCAGCACTCCCGATAACAGAATATTTTTAATTGTTCTTTTTTTCATAATCGTCTCCTCTTTTCTTCCTTAAATATATTGGAAAACCGGAGATTACTGGTCCGCCTAATGGTGACGAACCACTAACCTCCGGTTGTCCGGTCAGTAAACAAATGAGTTTGCTTTATGTATTCGCTTTTGTTGAACTTAATATACAATAGCCTCCCTATTAGCACAATTACGCTAATCTTTAGGGAGGCTATAAGAAATATTTATGTATTGAAAATGGCATTAATAAGCCATTTACGCTTCCTTGGATTCAAAATAATAAGGATCGTCTTCTCTGTCTTCAAGCCACCATTTTGTATATGGAAGTTTGGAATGGGCCGAGATATTCTTAACTATGAGCTGCGTCTTAAGCGCCCGTACAGTTCTCTTTGCAAGCTTAAGTATTCCGTCGTATGCAATGGAGAAATTCTTATCTCCTTCCGGAACGATCGGAATTCCCATACGAAGCGCCACGTTCTCAACACCGGCGTGCCTGCAGATAAGAAGATCGGGATCTGCCTCTTTCATAAGTTTTAAAGCCTGATAGGGCTGCTTAGGACAAACATTCACCTTGCCAAAATCGCCGTGATCTTCCTTATACTTTTCCAGCGCACCGCGTCCTCCGTCTCCGTCAGGTACCTGATCATGATGAAGCGTTGCTATTCCGACAACCTCCATTCCAAGGTCTCTAGCCACATTCGCAAGCTGAAATGCAAACGTATCTCCGGTCATTATATATGCCTTTTTACCCTTAAGTATCTCTCTGTACTTTTCTATCTCAGGAAGTATTCTTTCATGCTCCTCTTTAATAACGCACTCAACCTCCTCCTGTTTTCCTGTCACTTCTCCAATCTCTCTAAGCCAGTCATCAGTCCATTTTAGTCCAAAGGGAGGTGCGTTCTTGATCTTTACAACACCATATTTCTCTTCAAGAGCCGTTGTTATATAGGAAGATAATGTATCACAGAACTGCACGCTGCAAGCTGCTTCCGACAATTCCGTAAGTCCTTCGAGTGTGGCGAAGGTTGTAGCGTAATTTGTACGAAGTCCTACTTTGGCAAGAAGATCTGCGAGTCTATCAACACCGCAGAAATTAAACACATTTACGAGATCCTCCTGTTTCTTCTTGGGGGCTTTCACAATCCTTCTTAATATTCCATGATAAGCTGCGTCAAATCCCGATGACCACATCTTGGATTTAAACCCCTCGCAGTATATGGGTATAACAGGAATTCCATACTCAGCTCCTTTTTCATCAGCTACACTCTCAAGATCGTCACCGATTATTCCTGTTACACAAGATGAAAGAACAAATATTACCTTTGGATTAAATCGTCGGACCGCTTCATCTATGGTCGCTTCCAATTTACGTGAAGCACCGTATATCGTATCTTTTTCCTGTATGTTTGTACTTAGCCTCTGCACTCTTCTATCCTGACCAATGGCATTGTCTCTTACGGATGCAGCGTACATGATTCCGTCAAGTCCGCATCCTATGGGAGAATGATTGATAACCACGCTGTCTTTTACCCATGTTGTCAGAGTACCTGCATTCTCCTGTCCGCAGTTTCCACACTGTTCATAATTGGAACAGCTTGCACAGATAGAGCGCTTTTTGGATTTATTTATCAATTCACTCAAGTTTCCGTGATAATTAAGGACTGATCCAAGCCTTCTCTCACGAATCTCAACTTCAACTGTATCTTTAAATGTAGCCATATTCACTCCTTACTTTTATATAAATGTCATCTGAAAATGTCCCTTGTTATCTCTTTAAGTAAATTGATTCCTCCGCGATATCCTACATACGAAGTATTAAGCGTAAAGTCCTGCGTAAGCGGAAGACTTAGTGATGTGTAGTACTTGCCCGTTTCTCTTGCAAGGAATTTCTCCCAGGAACTTCCAAGTATCAATTCTCTGTCCTCTCCCTGTCTGCTCCGTAAATCTTGCTGAACCTTGCCTCCGTCGTTTTCAAAAATGATAACATTCTCAAATTGATCGCTTTCTTCTTTGAAGTATTCAAGTATCTTTTCCTGATATGCCTTCTTGGCGTCATCCGTTATATATATCCCCTTTGGTATAAGCCCAAGCTCGTTTGTCAAAAAACTGCTCACTCCAAGCGCATAATTGCTGTCCGCAACGGCAAAATATTCCCAGGCAAATTCGTTGTTAAAGGTAACTATGAAATTCTCAAGGTCGTTAAAATATGAGTAGTAAACTTCTTCGTTCTCGGCTATGACCTTTTCTACTACAAACTTGGAAACGCCGGTAAATTCACCAACCTTTCTAAGTAATTTGCCTGTGCTCTCCGCTCCAACCGGGAGGTAAGGGAATTCAAAATAAGGTGTTCCGTACTTCTGCTTAAGGAGCTCCACAACCTCTTTTCCCACCCAGGGTGATAGCAACAGATTAAACTCTGCATTTGGAATGTCTTTCCACTCCGAGGCTCCTCTTGAACCGACACCGAAAAGGATATTAACTTCAAGCCCAAGGCTTGTGAGAAGTCTTTTTACTTCTATAAGATCCTCCTGCCAAAAGGGGTTCTGATATGGTACAACAGAAAAGACATTTACAAGCCCCTTTCGTACTTTGGGAGTTGCATCCCCAACATACTGATTGATTATGGCTTTTACAACTTCTCTGTATCCGTAAAAGACATTTCCCTTAAATCCACCTGTCTCAACTCCAACTACAGGATATCCCTGCTGTGCAAAATCATTTGCGGCTGATACGGTATCATCTCCCACAATCTCCGATGTACACCCTGTAAGGACAACGAAGAGATCTGCATCTATAACTTTCAGTGCGCCGGAGATTGTATCCTTAAGCTTTGGAATTCCTCCAAATACGATTTCTCTCTGGGTTGAATTGGTACAGGAAACATGCGGTCCTCCCGTATATCCGGGGCCCTTTGTTCCTCCTGCTGTCAGATTAAAATATGAAACTCTCTCAGAGCAACCGGGCCCTGAATGAAGAATTGGATGAGCCCCGGGAATTGCAAGTACAGTCTGCTGCGAAGATATGGCACAGCCGTACCTTGGTTGTTCTATAATTGTTGACATTGTATCCTCCAAAAAATGTAATTATTTTTTTCAATTCTATTATTCGATTTTCTCATTTTGGTACTCCTCCCCTGCTTTCTCCTACCATAGTTTTCATGCCAGTGATGAGGATTTCTTCTACGTTATGTGGATTATAGCATGGCCCCAAAATGCGGTGTTACTTCACCTTTTCAATATCTGGTTATCGATTTTTTCCATAAGGGTTTATTTAACAACAGCATCAGAATCAAGATAGTCTCTTATCTTTCTGATATAGTGTTCACCAAGAGGACTTAAGTTTTCGTTATTTCTGCTGACGTACCCCGCCTTTATCTTTTCACTTGATTTGATTTTGACTGCTTTAATGGAATCTTGCATAAGGCTGTTGGAAGTCATACCAATCCCTATGGAATATGCATCCAACGTATTGAGAAGATCTATTGTTGTCGCCCTGTCACTTGTTTTGATGACGTTTTTGTGCTGATAAGCCGACACTATCTCTTCATAGAAATACAGACTGTTATCCCCTTGTTCAAAAAACAGACAGGGGAAATTTTCAAGTTCCTCCATTGATACAACATCTCTTTCTGCCAGAGGATGATTTTTGTTTATATAGGCATAGACAGGACATTCCTCCAATAAATGAAAAGCTAGTCCCGCTTCTGCAAATTTCTTTTCATATACCAGCTCGCTAAAAGAACTGATATAAAGAATTCCAAGTTCACTCTTTCCTTCCTTTACTTCCTTAATGACATTCTCCGTTGTGGTCTCAAAAATAGAATAATCATAATCAGCCATACCATATTCCTTTACAAGCTCAGCAAAAAGCTTGGCAGTATAAGTGGAATGATGCATCACAACGCTAAAATGATATTTACTGTTATTAGTTGTCGTAAAACGAGACTCCATAAGATGATACTGAACTAAAATATTTCTTGCATAAGAAATAAACTCCTTACCGTCATCGGTTAAAGTTATACCTCTGTTGGTTCTTTCAAAAAGAGTTACTCCAAGCTCATCTTCCAGATCCCTTATTGCTGTAGACATATTTGATTGTGATATAAAAATAGATTTCGCTGCCGAATTTATAGATTTAAACTCTGCAACTGCAACTGCGTATTGGATTTGTAGTAAAGTCATTTATAACTCCTCCCTACGTTTTTATGCCTTTTTAATTAAACAAAATGACCGGAGGTTACTGATCCGCCTAATGGTGACGAATCACTAACCTCCGGTCATCCGGTCAGTAAACAAATGAGTTTGCTTTTATATATTCGCTTTTGTTGAACTTAATATACAATAGCCTCCCTCTTAGCACAATTACGCCAATCTTTAGGGAGGCTATAAACAATAGTTATAATTATATTATTATCTATGCTTTTATGCATAGAATGCTTTTATTGCTTCGCCGATATACTTAGTGACTCCGCTTCCGTACTTGCCATCAAGTGCCTGAGATAATGTTTCGTTCTCACAATACTCTTTGGCAATATCAAGCATCATAAGCCTGACATCATCCATCTGATAAAGCTGCTTTGCAACAAAATCATATTCTCCCATAAGGCTTTTTACCTCAAATGAATTAACATCTGTGCCCTGCTTATCTGCAAGTTTCTTGTAGATTTCATCCACTCTGTTCTGATATGCAGCATATATTTCTGAGTCTAAAGGCTCTTTTTTTGCTTCTTCCTTAAATGCATCCTTGCCGCCATACCATTCCACAACCTTAGCCCAGTTCTTCTGAACTCTCTCATCTGAAGCAGAGGCAATCATCTGCTTTTTCCACTCCTCAACACTTCCGTACTGATCAATAAAGAACTGTTTCTGCTTATCGGTCATTCCGTTGAACATATCGTCAACCATATCTTCCATTTCTTTTTCACTAAATACAGTAAAGTCCATAGTCTTTTCCCCTTTCATCATTCTGTCAATTCCGTCGATAATGCGCTCAATCCGCTGCTTCTTCCTACACAGCATCTTGCGCTGTTTCTCCAGGATACTGTTACTGTCAAGATCGGGATTATCCATAATGCGCTTGATATCTGCAAGCGGAAGATCAAGTTCTTTAAATACAAGAATCTGTCCGAGCCTATCAATTGCCTTATCGTCATAAAGCCTGTATCCCGCTTCAGTTACTTCTGTAGGTTTGAAAAGACCTATCTCATCATAATAATGAAGTGTGCGCACCGAGATACCTGTAAGCTCTGATACTTCTTTGACTGTTCTCATTATGTCTTCCTCCTGTCTCTTGATATAGCCATCCTACCCTATGACGGAACGTGAGGGTCAAGACTTTTTTGAACTTTTTTCTCTTTCTTAATATAATAAGGCATATGTATAAGGAAATCATCTCTTACACACATGCCTCATTATGATATCGCGTTATTAATATATCATGTTCTTCTAAGACTGATATGATTATCAAGTTTGTTAAAATAAGTCGCTATCTTTACCAGCGCTTCATCAACGCTGCAATCAACATCAAAGCCTGCGATAGCTTTCTTCTCAAGCTGCTTCTGGGCCTGGAAACCAATCTTTCTGCAAACAAGACTTCTGCAATCAGATATAAGATCAACCTTTCTCTGCGCGCCGCCGCTTCCGCCGCAGCCATTTGAAGGGCCTCCACAACCGCCACCGGAGTTTCCTCCGCAGCCGCCTTGTGCCCCATCACCGCATCCGGCCTGCGCACTACCACAGCTACTTGTACTCGGACAGCTTCCGTTCTGAATTGCATCCTGCGAAATTTCTATACTGCTTTCGTCTTCCGTAAACTCTCTATACTCTTTTTCCTTATAATCGGTTCCGTCCACTTCGTATATACGAAAACCCTTTGCTGCACCAAATCCAATATCTACATTATTGCCATCTGATGAAGCAACAGCTATCAAATATGACATAATAATTCCTCTTATTAGTTGAATCTCTGTGAAGCTACAGTGTAGATGTCCTCGATAAGGCGGATTCCGCCCTCGTAGCCGACAATAGCATCATTGAGCACGATCTTATCCTTAACAGGCCATGATATATTGAGGAAGTTACCTTTAAGGTCCTCTGTAACCTCTCTGTCATAGTAGCCGCCAAGTACAAGAGGATATCCATGATAATCATGATTCTTAATCTCTTCATGAATCTTGTATCCGTCTGTTTCAAACACAACTTCTGCTTCAAGACCGTAGTTGAGCTTTTTGAACTCCTCTGTTATAGCCTCTCTGTACTCCTTGGGAGTATCATCAGTAATGAACTGCTTAGCAGGCACAAGTCCCAGATCATTTGTAAGGA
>JAEEXE010000072.1 GCA_016291375.1 Butyrivibrio sp. | reverse complement strand
ATCACAAGCTCGGGCTCGACGACAATTCTTTTTTCCACTTCTTCACCTCGGATCATCTTAAGCAGCATCTGAGCGGCGATCTTGCCAAGCTCCTGCTGCGGATGAACGATCGTGGTTAGCGTTATGTCTGTGTTGGCGGCAGGCTGTGAATTATCGTATCCCGTTATTGAAATATCCTGCGGGACCTTTAGACCCAGCTCACGGATCGCCTTTATCAGATGAAACGCTATCTGGTCGTTGTACGCGACGATCGCATCAACCTTTTTTCCACTCTTTATCATCTTCTGAAGATTCGTGTAGGGATGAACCGCGCGGTCCTCGGTATAGAACCAGATGACATTCTCGGGGTCGTAGGTAAGTCCGGCCTTGGCAAGCGCCTTGGCGTAACCCTTGTGCCTGTTCTGCCCCTGCGTATCATCGCTCTTGAAAACGCCGATGATATTCTTGTGCCCTTGGCTTATAAGATATCCCGTCAAAAGATATGCACCCTTTTCGTCATCCATGATAACGTGGGGCTTATCCTCCATTACCGAATATGAACCTTGGATAAAAATATAGGGAATGCCGTACTTATCGAGCCTGTCGTACAGATCCTTGTGCTTGCAAAAGACATTGCTCTTGCTGGGCTCTATTATTATCCCGTCAATGTTCTTCTCAATAAGCTCCTCAAGACACTTGATCTCGCGGGTCCTGGAGTTGTTGGTGTTCTTAAGCACTATGCTGTAGCCGTTCTCCGAAAGTACCGAGTCGATCCCGCTTATTACCTTTGGAAAAATATAATCCGAAAGATAGGTCATCACAACCGCGATGTCCTTGGAATCCTTCTTAAACCTCGATGCGTCTGAGCAGTACGTTCCGCTGCCCTGAACCGCATAGACAAAGCCCTCATTTACAAGATCCGAAATAGCCTTCCTGACAGTCTGACGACTTACGCCATACTGCTTGGAAAGTACATTCTCGGAAGGCATCTTTTCCCCGGGCTTTATCTTCTCCTCAAGGATAAGTGCCTTAAGCTCTTCTTCTATCTGATTATATTTAAGTGACCCTGATCTATCTCTCTTGTCTGTCATAAATGAATCTTCCCGCCGCTATAAAGATGATGGCAAATAGGATATACATAAACGGTGCAAAATCCCAAGCTGTAAAATATCTTCCAAACAGCTTCACCAATCTGTATTCGTATACTATTCTATCATCAATCAGCGTATGTGGGAGCCATTGAATAAATTGTTGTGCTGCTCTCATTTTAAACGGAAGCGTTGATGCAAGGATCACATTAACAAACCACACTCCAAGGGATACTCCCATTACCGCCAATGCATTTTTTAATGTCTGTGACAAAAAGAGTGTAAATGCAGCTATCAGAACACTTCCCGTCATAATAAGTTTGGTCAGCATCCACAAATGCTCTTTTAACGTAAGACTGACGGATGTATATGCGTAATTATAATTTATGGGAAGATCAAGATAGTATGTGCCCCATCTGATAAAGAAATAGCCCAAAAATGAAGCTACTATCACCGCCGTTCCAACGATTGCAAAGCTCATACCCGCAAGTACTTTGGCGTAATACGTCCTCTTATCGCCGTTCTTACTAGCTCTTATAATAGAATCGGTTTTGTTTTGATGCTCGGCAGCAAATACAGCCGCTAGTCCCATGGGGATCAGGAAAAGAAGTATAACGATCCTTAAATCGCAAAGTCCCAAAGTTATTCCGAATGAATAGAGCGGGTCGTACCATGTTCCCGGATAGTCTATATTATCCTGCCTTTTCTCCCAGTATTCATATTCCCCGGGAGATAAAAGACTCATTTCTTTTGCTTCCTGAATACTGTCATTTCTGTCTTTTTCCAGAGCATCCACAGTAAGATTATGAATATCCCCTTTACTTCGAGCCCAGGAAACAATGTTCTCATAGGTTGGATCGACCTTATCCCACTCTCCGTATTCGTTTATATTTTCTTTTACCTCTTCAAGGAGACTGTCATCGATCACTCTTCTTTCGATCGTCTTAAACTGCTCCCTTTCTTCAGCATTAGCATTTCCTGAGATTTCGCCCTCGCCAAAAATAATAGCTGCTATCAACATTATCAAAAAGGTGATCATGGCGACTTTATTCTTAAGTATTTTTTTTAACTCAAAAAGATACAACGTTCCAAAATAGTTGTTTCTCATAATTTATCTCTCTTGCCTTCCATATATAATTCTTCCAAGCGTTAAAAACAATATCCCCAATAAAATGTACATGACAGGTGCATACTCAAATATTGTAAAATATCTTCCAAAGATATTGACCAAACGGTATTCTTTTCCAATATCGGTAGCGACCACCATGTAGGGCAACGAGCTTATAAACTGCGATAAGGGCCGGAACTTAACTACTGCATTAAGAAGAGCACACAAAAACCAAAAACCAAACATCGCGCCCAGTACAGCAAATGCATTTTTAAATGTCTGAGATAAAAACATAGTCATTGTCGATAACATAACGCAGGATGCGATCATGATCATAACCATCCTTATAAGCAGTTCTTTTGCTGTCATATCGATAAGTAAAAAGGAATCCACCAATAGTGCCGATATACCAAGACAATCTGTTCCGTATCTGATAGCCATATAAGTCAATGCGATACCGATCACAAGTGACATGCTAACTACTGCGTATGTTATTCCTGCGAGCATCTTGGCATAATAAGTTCTCTTATCGCCGAACTTACTTGCCCTTATCAAAGGATCGGTTTTATGCTGATACTCCATGGCAAATACAACCGCAACGCCCATTGGGAGCAGAAAAAGAATGGCGAATAAAAACAAATTGCTCGTTGCATGAATATATCCTTGGGCATCCATGTTATCGTGCCACACCCCGGGAAAATCAACGTCGCTTTTTTCTTTCCAGTATTGAAGCTCTCCTTCAGAAAGCTTTTCATCAAGCATATATTGCTCTATCACTGAATCTCTGACCTGTGAAAGTTTGTAAACGGTCAGATCTTCGGGAATAACAGTTCCCCAGATCCAAGCAACCCACCGGTTCAGATTTCTGTATGTATGCGGCGATTCATTTTCATCTTCCGGATTATCCACCATTTCCTTTATAAGAGCATCATCTATTGTTCTGCCTTCTATCTTACCCAGTTCATTCTGAGCATATATATCCGCATTATCCCCCATCTCGCTTTCGACATTGATAAAGCCCACTATGAGCAGGATAAAAAACGTGATCACTGCAACTTTGGATTTTAGTATTTTCTTTAATTCAAAAAGATACAAGGTCCCAAAACATTTATTTTTCATATCCTTCTCCTACTCCTCTATCTTCTCAAGATAAAAATCTTCGAGTTTGCCATCCATACCTTTACCGTCTCCCTGCCAGATGATCTGTCCCGACCTCATAATGAGAATCCTGTCGGCGATATCCTCCACATCTGAAACAATGTGGGTGGAAAGAAGCACAACTGTGGTCTTTCCAAGTTCCTCAATAAGCTTCCTAAAACGCACTCTCTCTTTGGGATCAAGCCCCACTGTTGGCTCATCCAATACAAGAAGCTCAGGTCTGTTGATAAGAGCCTGGGCAATGCCGAGACGTCTTTTCATTCCGCCGGAGTACTTTCCGATCTTCTTTTTTGCATCTTCTTTGAGTCCCACGATCTCAAGGAGTTCCTCTGTTCTTGCCTTGGCTGAGGCCTTATCAAGGCCTTTTAGAGCGCAGAAATACATAAGGAACTCTCTTCCGGTGAACTCAGGATAATAACCGAATTCCTGCGGAAGATATCCAAGGATATTCCTGTATTCTTCGGAGTTAACAGAAGCGTTGTCGTAGCGCACCTCTCCGCTTGTGGGCGCTAAGATACCACATATCATCCTCATAAGCGTGGTCTTTCCTGCGCCGTTCTCACCAAGAAGCCCCGTTACGCCTTTTTCCAATTTGAAATCAAGTCTGTCCACAGCGATCTTGTTCTTGAACTGCTTAGTCAGCCTATCTACTTTTAGTTCCATGCATAATCCTCCATATTGCTAAATTTCTTTAATTCAAAAGCCTGTACCGCAACAAGTGCTACAAATATGATCAAAAGAGCTTTCACACCCAGTTCCATATAATACACACCGCCTACTTCGCTGTAGGTCAGTATTGTGACCAACAAAGCCGGTATCAAAAATGAAAACGCACTTCTTCTGGCCCATTCAAATCGCTCAATCTCCATGCAAAGGATCATGGTCAAAAGATACGGTATCAGAATGATCAGCGCACCTCTTAATATTTCAATGCCTACAGTCAGTCGCATCAATACTGTTATAAATATCATGGGCGGGATATTAATTATTCCCACAGCTGCCAATCTTGCAAAAAGAGCTCTTTTACCGGAAATGACCGTGACCTGCTCAAGCTCATAGACTCCATAAAGCTGTGCCTTAAAGGTTTCGATCATGCCAAGAGCAGAGATAAACGGCATGAAAAAAGAAACAGTAGTAAGTACGCTTAACGCTCGTTCATCTGCAGTGTATCCCGCATTTAACATATCTCTCATCTTAAGCATGATATCTAAAGCTATAAATGCCAACACAAGGAGCGAAGCGATCCACACTCTTTTCCTTATGAATCCCGCCTGCTGCAAGAGTAGCCTTGATGCACTCACATGCGGTATTTCTTTTGATCTGTGCTGTCTTATAAAAGCATCCTTCTTTTGATAGTCCGGGGGCGTAACATTGTCTAGGAGCAGCTTTTTAAGTTCTTTATCTCTCATACAATTTCCCCTTTCTCTAAATAACTTTTTAGTTTCTTCTTGGCAGTTTCAAGCTTCCTGTGTGCTGCAAACCTCGATATCCCCATGATCTTGCAGATCTCGGAATAAGGCTCCTCATTCAAAAGGCGCAGCTGCACGATCTCACTCTCGTCATCGCTCAGTCTTTTCATCGCCTCTTCAAGTCTTAGCTTCTCAAGCGTCTTGTTCTCGAAGTCCGAACCGTCGTCTATATCTTCATCCGGAAGCTCTGTCTCTTTTCTCTTCTTATACTCATCAATACAGAGATTCCTTGCAATGGTATAAAGATATCTCTCCGGCTCTTTTGCCTCCTGTAAACTGCCAATATAACGAAGGAAAGTTTCCTGGGTGAGGTCTTCCGCCAGGGTTTTGCTGTTTACTTTGTAGTAGCAGTAGCGGTAAATCTTGTCGTAATACTTTTCGATATCCATGGATAACCCCTTTTTCTCCCTTCGTAATGATAGACGATCAAGGTCCGTAAAATGTGCGCTTATTTATATAAAAAATTTTTTTGAAAAAAGTGTTGACATCAAAAATATATGTGTGGTATAAAATATTTATCGATAAACATTAAATATTTAATGCAGCGCGCAACAAATATTACGAAAAACATTTATTAAAACCATTTACAAATCACAATAACATTTTACATCAAAGGAGATAAAGAAATGAAGACAACAAAGCTTAATACAATCACAGTAGTACTTTCAAAGATAATCGCAGGCATCTCATGTGGAGGCGCAGCACTCACAGCAATAGGAACAGTTCTTGTAGGAATATACGGAAATGTAATCTCAGAGTACCTTACCAAAGAACTTGAATCCGGAAGATTATCCATGGAATATCACTCTGCTTTTATTTTTAAAGACGGGCAAGTCAGTATCTCATCTTTTGTATTCTATATGATACTTCTCACTGTGGATCTGATTCTCAATGCACTTATCTTTAGCAACATAGCTAAGGTCTTTTCAACAGGTAAGAAGTCACCCTTCTCAGAAGAGAACGTTAAGCGTATCAAGAACGTTGGATACTTTGCACTTGCAATGCCCATCGCTAACCTTATCATCCCTACAATAGGTCTTTTATTTAAGGCAAATGCCTTTGTAGGCTTCCAGCTTAGTGATTTCCTCTTTGGCTTCATCGCACTCTGCCTTTCTCAGTTCTTTGCATATGGCGCATCACTTGAGAAAGACGTAGAAGGCTTGTTATAAGGAGGATAAGTTTATGGGAAAAATTGTACTTGAAATGAATGTAATGATGGCTAAAAGAAATATCTCATTAAATGATCTTGCAAATAAAGTCGGCATTTCCAACGTAAATCTGTCCAAGATAAAAAACAATAAGGTAAACGCAATAAGATTTGGAACTCTTGCAAACATATGTGAAGCACTTGAGTGCGAACCCGGGGACATCCTTAAATATGACCCCAACGGATCGCAGGAGTAATGCAATATACTACGATAAAAATTAAAGAGGTGTTCTATGTTAAATGAGCTTGTTGGGGCTTTGATACAGGTACTGCTGTTTTCGCTGATACCACTGATCTTCTGGTATGTAACAGCACATAAAAAAGAATCATTTTTCAAATGGATCGGTCTAAAGAAACCGCTATGCGATAGTTCTTTAAAGATGGCTCTGTTATCCATTGTAGTAACCTTGGTTTATTTCATTGTTGTGAGCCGGTGCATAAAATTCCTGCCGGAAGGTGTTACAACTGCCGGTTCACAATTTGCCGGGCAGGGCATCTTAGCACTTCCATCAGTTTTCTTCTACGCTTTTTTGCGCACGGCTTTGTCTGAAGAAATACTGTTTAGGGGATTTTTATTAAAAAGAATTCAAAGCCGTTTTGGATTTATGACCGGTAATTGTGTGCAGGCGCTTCTCTTTGGTCTGATGCATGGAATTCCCTTTGGACTTGCCACTAATAATGCTTTAGCATTTTTACTGTTAACGCTGATCCCCGGACTGTTTGGCTGGTATCAAGGATGGCTAAACGAGAAAAAATGCGAAGGCTCGATCATACCAAGCTGGTTACTTCACGGCTGTATTAATTTACTGACAGCAGTCCTCTCACTCTAGATTTAAAGATATGTTTATTTACTATATTCTTCCAAAACCTTAGCTGCAATCTTTTGCTTTAACATATCAAAGAGCCTTGGCGCACTCCAAGGCTCTTTGTTCTTAAATCTTAGTTATCAGCTTGTAGTTCTTAATATCGGCGATGGACTTACACCCTGTAAATGCCATTGTTTTCTTGAAATCATCTTCTGCTTTTTTTAGATAATCGCATACGCCTTGTGCACCATTTTCCTTTATGGCTGTCATGAGCGGTCTTCCGATGCATACAGCATCGGCACCAAGTGCAATAGCTTTAAATGCGTCCATTCCGGATCTGATCTCGCAGTCTACAAAAATTGGAATGGTATTATCAATCTCTTTTGCAATCTCAGGAAGAATTTTAAGAGGCGGAACAGCAAATTCTATCCTGTTGTTGTGATGTGATATAACAATTCCCCTTGCCCCTGCTTTCAGGACTTCCTCCGTATCATAGAGACTAAGTACACCCTTTACTATAACGGGAAGATCCGTGCTGCCACATATATCCGTAAGCTCAGCAGTAGTCAGCGGCGCCATGGTATATCCGCTCACTTCGTCGGGACCGCCGTCCGGAGAAAAAGCGTGATCGATATCAATACCGACCGCGAGCACACCTTTTTCTTTTGCATGCTCGATCTTTCTATAAATGATATCCCTGTCTGCGTAGGGTTTTATCACTTCAATAAGTGTTCCTCCGCATGAAAGGATCATCTCTATCTCTTCTTCGTCCGCCATCCCGTACCATGTAAGAAGACCCGAATCCGCCGCACCTTGCGCAAA
>JAEEXE010000031.1 GCA_016291375.1 Butyrivibrio sp. | reverse complement strand
TAAGCTGACGGACGAAGAGTTGGCTAAGATAGCGGAGCTTGATAAAAATGAGAGATATTATCACAGGACAGATGAGCAGCTTGTCCAGTTTGCAGGCTGGAGACCGACCTTTGAAAAGGCGTGATATTAAGAGTACGTCTCTGTTGTTAATGGTTCTTCTTGCGCTGATTGTTGCCAGGACAAAACATGATGAAAGCCAGCATGAAGGATTTGACTTTGCAATAAAATATGGGATATAGTTATTCTACGAAAATATTTAAGTCTTTTAAGAGGGGGACTCAAATGGCTTCTTTGAAGGATATATCTCTTAAATGTGGGGTATCTATCGCTACAGTAAGTAAAGCAATCAATAATAAAAATGATATAAGCGATGAAACGAAAAGCCAGGTTATAAAGGCAGCAAAAGAGTTGGGGTACTGTTTTTCTTCAAGAACACTCAATGCAATCAGGACAAATAGCATAGGTGTTTTGTTTGTTGATGAATCTCACAGTGGGCTGTTGCATGATTATCATGCGGGAGTATTAGACAGCTTAAAACGCACATTAGAAGACCGCGGGTACGATATAACATTTATTAACTGTAGTACCAAACAAGCTAATCCTATGACATATTTGGAACATTGCCGGCAGCGTCGATTTGATGGGGTAGTGCTGGCATCAATTGACTTTGATAGCCAAGGTGTAAGAGAGTTGATTCAAAGTAATATACCTCTTGTGACCATAGATCATGTTTTTGATAATAGAATTTGCGTAATGTCTGATAATGTCGGAGGAATGAACGAACTAATGGAGTACGTTATTTCCAAAGGACATAGTAAAATAGCATATATTCACGGCACTCCTTCTGCTGTTACCAGCGGCCGCCTTGCCGGATTTTTTCGTGCTGCAGAACGACATTGCATAAGCATACCGGAAGAGTATGTCATGGAGGTACCGTATCGTGATGTTGATGCTACATATATGGCGACAGAGTCTCTACTTGGACTTCGCAATCCTCCTACTTGCATATTGTTTTCAGATGATTTTGCTGCAATGGGTGGACTTAATGCATTAAGAGCAAGAGATATTAGGGTTCCTGAGGATATGTCTGTTGCAGGTTATGATGGCATGCGTGCTTTGCAGTACCTGGATCCGGGACTTACAACTATTGTGCAAGATATCAATACCATAGGGCGTGTTGCTGCTGAAAAACTTGTAGATCTTATTGAAAATCCAAGAACTACAATTGTAGAACAGGTAGTTATCCCTGCAAAACTATCTGAGGGACATACAATTTCAGATATTTCTGCAAGAAATAAGTAATAAATATATATAAAGATAAAGCAGGCATAGTTAGCGAAAATAGTTTCGTTAATTATGCCTGCTTTTTGTTCAATTCATACGGAAAAAAGACGTAAGATCCTCGCAAAAGAGTATATAAAGTTGCAAAATGTACAAAGTGTACAAATATGAATGAGAATATATTGTTTATTTGTGCATGTTGACTTATAATTACCTTACTAAAAAGTTTTCGACATCAATTGCTGCAACGTTAAATAATCTTAATGGGAGGAAGAACAATGAAAAGAAAAATGTTATCAACACTTCTTGCTGTGACCATCATGGTATCAGGCATAGTCGGATGTGGCAGCACAGGAGCGAATACCGCGGCAGATGATAAAACTGCAAATTCCGAAAGCGGCACATCGAGCGCGGAAGAAGATGCGTCTGGTACAACAAGTATCCCAAAATCTGATGTTTACAAGGGAGAAACTAATCAGCAGAGTTATCCGATTAGTGATGAAAAAATTACTTTAACTTATTGGTATCCATATGCTAATTCTATCGGAACACTGTCTGATTACAATGATAGTGAATTTTTCCAGTGGCTTGAAGAAAAAACAAATATTCACATAGAATTTATAGTTCCGGCAGCGGGCGAAGAGAGCCAGGCATTCAATAATCTGTTTATTTCAGGAGAACTGCCGGATATCATGTATACCCAACCGCAGTACCATATGTATCGTGATGGCATGGATGCAGCTATAGACGATGGCTATATTGCTGACATCAGCGAGCATCTGGATTGGGCTCCGAACTATGTGAGTTGGTTAAATAGCATTGATACTGCAAAACAGGACGTATTCACTGACTCCGGAAAGATGTATGGATTCTGGAGCTTCTGGGATAATATGGAAGGCGGCTACGCAGATCAGGGACTTTCAATTCGTAAGGATTTCTTGGATAAGGTTAATATGGATGTTCCTACGACCTATGATGAATGGGAAACTGTTCTTACAGCATTTAAGGATCAGCTTGGAATAGAAGCTCCTTTCTACACTTCGAAATACGGAATTGACTATGGCGAATTTATGGCAGGTTACGGAGTTGCTCCAAGATTTTATCAGGTAGATGGTACCGTTAAGTTTGGTCCTATGGAAGATGCATACAAGGATTATCTTACACTTCTTAATGACTGGTATAAAAAAGGACTTCTCGATCCGGATTTTGCAACCAGAAAGTCAACAGGAGTAGCAGCCGATAACGATATGATTCTCAACGACAAGGTAGGTGCATTGGTTGACTGGGGAACTCGTATGACAGATGCATATATTTCAAGAGGTGCTGTAAATAAAGATTTCTATGCAGTTGCAGCTCCTCAGCCTAAGAAGAGCGCAAGCGATCCTGATCCTGCATGGAGAGAGGTTAATAACAATTACCGCGACTTACAGGCAGTTTGTCTTACTGTAAATTCAAATAGTGAGCATCTTGAAGAAGCAATCCGCTGGATAGATAGTTTCTATGCCAAGGATGTATACCTTAATGCAAACTACGGCATTGACAGCGAGAAGGATACAGTTTGGAATGAAGCTGATGATGGTCATCGTATTGGTAATTATGATTTCAGATATAACAATCCGGATGGACTGGATTCTGCTACAGTAGCTGCAAAGTATTGGGCAAAGAATCCACCTATAAGATGTGAGGCTGCTCAGATTGAACAGATGCCGGCTGATAGAGCCGAGTCATATGCTGTTTGGTCCAAGTATGCACCGACTAATTACATTCCGGTAACAGTTACAATGACATCCGAAGAGAATGAGGAATATACTCAGTATTTCACAGATATAGAAGCATATATACAGGAAAACGAAGTAAAGTTTATCAATGGCGAGAGATCACTCGATGAATATGACGCTTATAGAGAAACACTTAAAGAAATGGGTATTGAAAAGTGTATTGCCCTTAAGCAGGCAAGCCTTGATCGATATAACAACAGATAATCTTGATTGAAAAACGCCATGAGATGAAAGGTGAAAACTATGAGTTCAATTAAAACAGTAACTAAAAAGAAAAGCTTTGGACAACGACTTAAAATCGAGATAAAAAATCACTGGCAGATGTATCTGTTGGCGTTGCCGGTAGTTTTATATTTCTTCATCTTTAATTATGCACCGATGTTTGGCATCGCCATGGCGTTTGAAAAATATCAGGTTAAAAAGGGAATATTGGGGAGCCAATTTGTAGGCTTATCTCATTTTCAGAGATTTTTTACTTCGCCATACTTTTGGAGGCTCCTCAAAAATACACTTTTGATAAGCTTTTACGGGCTTCTGTTTTCATTTCCGCTTCCAATCATATTTGCACTTTGTCTTAATGAAGTACGAAATGGGAAATTCAAGAAGGTAGTGCAGACTATTTCATATCTGCCTTACTTTATTTCCGTAGTCGTTGTCGTATCAATTTTGTTTGACTTTGGTAAGGCAAATGGACTTATCACTAATATAGCATCATTATTTGGCTGGAGCGGTGGTGCGGTCATATCTTCTGCAAAATGGTTCAGAAGCCTGTATATAGGCTCCAATTTATGGCAGCATTTGGGTTATAACTCAATTATTTTTATTTCAGCTTTGGCGGCTGTTGATCCCACACTATATGAAGCTGCAAGAATTGATGGTGCAAACCGTTGGAAGCAGACTCTTCATGTAACACTGCCCGGAATTGCTTCGACAATAATTGTTCTTTTGATATTGAGGCTTGGGCAGATAATGGGGGTCGGATACGAGAAAATAATCTTGATGTATGGGCCTTCAACATACGAAACAGCTGATGTTATTTCCAGCTATGTATACCGGGTAGGAATTTTGGATGCGGACTACAGCTATTCGACAGCTGTAAATCTATTTAATTCGCTTGCTAATATGATAGTTCTTTTTACAGCAAACTTTATTAGCCGCAAGGTTAATGAAACGAGTATATGGTGAGGTGGTGTGAAACTATGTATAGACGATCAACAGGTGAAAAAATATTTGCAGTATTCAATACCATATTTTTAATATTGCTGTGTATGATCTTTTTTCTTCCGGTATGGCATGTGGCGATGGGCTCTATAAGTGATCCCTTAAAGGTAGCAGCAACAAGTGGCTTATATATCAAACCTGTAGGAAAGGTTACACTTGGTGGTTATAGATTGATACTGCAAAATTCAACAATACTTAGAGCCTATGGTAATACCATTATCTATGTCGTGGCAGCGACAACTTTTGGGCTTATATTGAACATTCTTGCAGCATATGTCATGAGCACGAAGGGCTTAATGTTTGGAAAAGCTTTTGCATTATTTGTAGTGTTTACGATGATTTTTAACGGGGGACTGGTTCCCACTTTCATGGTTGTAAATAAGTTAGGAATGATGGATACAAGATGGGCACTTATTATCCCCGGAGCGCTTTCTGCTTATAACATCATTATTATGAGAACCTCTTTTTCAGAGATTCCTCGTGAAATGCTGGATGCAGCAAGCATTGATGGAGCCAGTGAATTTAAAATTCTAACAAGTATCATTCTTCCGGTAAGTAAATCCATCATCGCGGTAATAATATTATTCTATGCAGTTCAACATTGGAATGCCTGGTTTAATGCTGCACTGTATCTGCAAAAGTCAAGAGATCTTTATCCTTTGCAGCTAACTCTTCGGGAAATAGTACTTCAGGCAACAGAGAATTCAATTGTTGCAGATGCGGATGGGCAGGATGTAATGATATACCGTCCTTTGATCAAGTACGCGACGATTATGATTTCAATCATACCGATGATGGTTCTTTATCCGTTTGTTCAAAAGTATTTTGTCAGTGGTGTAATGATAGGCGCTGTAAAAGGCTAAATTTATTATAAAGTCAGGAGAAAAGTATGGAATATAAAACACTATGTCCGTTTCCAAAGGATTTTTTATGGGGCGGCAGTTCTTCAGCATATCAATGTGAGGGAGCCTGGGATGAGGATGGGAAGAGTCCCTCTGTACAGGATTGTAAGCCAATAGAACCGGGTAATAGCGATTGGAAAGTTTGTGTGGATCATTATCATCGATTTAAAGAAGATATTGCCCTCATGGCTGAAATGGGCTTTAAAGAATTCCGTTTTTCAATTGCCTGGACACGTATCATTCCTGATGGTGACGGTGCAATTAATCCCAAAGGCGTATCGCATTATCACGAGGTTATAGATGAGTGTTTAAAATATGGTATTGAGCCTGTTATCACACTTTATCATTTTGATCTTCCTCAGATATTGCAGGATAAATATGGCGGTTGGGTAAGCAGACAATGTATAGATGATTTTGTTCGTTACTGCGAAGTATGCTTCAACGAATATGGCAACAAGGTCAAATACTTCCTTACAATAAACGAACAGAACATGATGACAATGTACAACATGGGAGACTGCAAGAACGATAAAGAGCGTTATCAGGCTAATCACCATATGATAGTAGCGATGGCAAAGGCAACTATCAGATGCCATGAGATTTGTAATGCCAAAATAGCTCCTGCGCCCAATATCTCATGTGTATATCCTGCTTCATCTGCACCTCTTGATAATCTTGCAGCGGCGGATTATGACCAGTTCAGAAATAGATTGTATGTTGATACAATTGTGTTTGGTGAATACCCGGAAGCTTTGAGTGAGTATTTCCGCCAGAGAGGATGTATGCCTGAAATTACGGATGAAGATCTAAAGATAATGAAGGCAGCTCATCCGGACTTTATAGCTTTTAATTATTATGGGGCAGATACAGTAAGATATGTATCACTTGAAGAAGGAGAAAAAATAAAGGCGGCAGGGCGACGTGAAGGAGCTAATCCTGAAGAATTTATGATAGGAATGCAGACAGAGCCAGGCATGGCTGTTAGCGTTAGTAATCCTCTTCAGGAGAAAACTTCATATAATATGGGAATTGATCCTGTGGGACTAAGACTTACCTTACGTCAACTCTGGGAAAGGTACAAACTTCCGCTACTTATTACCGAGAATGGATGCGGTGTGAAAGATGAACTTACACCTGACGGAAAAGTAAACGATGAATATCGTATAGATTATCTCAGAAAGCATATTACAGCATGCAGAGAAGCAATAACTGACGGTGTCAAACTTTTTGGATATTCGCCATGGTCAGCTTTTGATCTTATCTCCACACATCAGGGTATTACAAAGAGATATGGATTTATTTATATTAACAGGGATGAAAAAGACCTTAAAGACCTGGCAAGAATAAAGAAAGATTCTTTTTTCTGGTACAAAAAATGTATTGAAAGCAACGGAAAAGATTTAGATTGACCTATATATTTAAAACGAGAAAAGAGGAAATATATGCAGAAATGGGCCAGACTTCTTTATCAGCCAGCGCTTCCACTTTATGAAGGCAAAAGGACAACATCCAGTCCGGAACATATAGATATTTCAAGAAGAACAGCTGTAGAAGGTATGGTTTTACTGAAAAACACCAATTATGTGCTCCCGTTGGATATCAATACAAAAATAGTTCTTTTTGGAAAAGCCTCTGCTGAGTATATAAAGGGCGGGGGAGGTTCGGGAGATGTGTCCTGTAAATATGTCAGATCGCTCTACGATGGATTGAAACTTAAGGGAGTCAAAGTATTTGAGCCACTTATAGATTTCTATAAAATGGAACTTAAAGAGCAATATGAAAAAGGATATGTACCTGGTTTGACTAAAGAGATTACTGTGCCTTCTGACCTTTTGGAAAGCGCCACTAAATTCTCGGATGTTGCGATAGTTGTGCTAAATCGGTATTCCGCTGAGGGGTGGGATCGTTGCGACATAGAATGTAATAACGAATTTGATCCCTGGCCACCTAAACCAAGTTTACCCAAACTGTCAGGTAAAGTTTTTCCAAAGGGAGATTTTTACCTTTCTTTTGCAGAAGAAGAAATGATAAAGACGGTCACAGATAGCTTTAAAAATGTGATTGTAGTTCTTAACACAGGTGGTGTTATCGACTGCAGGTGGATAAGAGATAATGATAAGATTTCAGCTGCTCTTTTAATGGGACAGGCCGGTATGGAAGGCGGAGTTGCTGCGGCCGAGATACTTCTTGGACTGGAAAACCCTTCCGGAAAATTGGCTGACACTTACGCAGGCAGGATTACAGACTATCCATCAACGGAAAGTTTTCACGACTCCTTTGACTATGTAGAGTATACCGAAGATATATATGTAGGTTACAGATATTTCGAGACTATTTCCGATGCGGCCAGTAAGGTGGTATATCCTTTTGGTTATGGGCTTTCCTACACTTCCTTTAAAGAAGAAGTAGTAAGAACTCAGGAGAGTGACGAGGGATTTTACATTGATATCAGAGTAACTAATACAGGTAATAGAAAAGGGAAAGATGTCGTTGCAATTTATGCTTCAGCGCCTAGAGGGAAACTTGGAAAAGCTTCAAAAGTTCTTGCAGATTTTGCAAAAACAAAAGAACTTTTTCCAAATGAGAGCGTTGTGATTCCACTTCATGTGAAAAAGTATTTGCTGGCTTCTTTTGATGATTTTGGGCGTATTTGTGAAGCTGCATATGTTCTTGAGGCTGGACGATATGAATTTTATCTTGGATCGGACGTTCGCAATGCCTTAAAAATTGATTTCTGCTTTGAACTTGAGAGCGACGAAGTGCTATGCAGGCTAACTCATAAGCTTGTGCCTGTTGAATTGTCAAAGAGACTTTTATGTGACAGTTCATATGAGGAAATGCCACGTGGAGCGCATAGGGATATAAATGAAAGTTTTATAAAACGAATGTCACCCGGAACAGAAGAAGCCATCGCTCCTGAGGTTCGCCACGTAGATAGGCATCTCTTGATGAATAACCTCAAAGAAGGAGCGTCGCCGTTAATAGATGTTGCCAAAGGTAAAATAACTGTTGATCAATTCCTTGCTCAGTTAAGTGATGATGAGCTGATTTTTCTATTGGGAGGTCAGCCAAATACAGGTGTTGGGAACGTATATGGATTTGGTAATATGCCTGAGTATGGCATACCAAATGCTCAAACTGCTGATGGACCTGCAGGAATAAGAATCGACAAAGAAACAGGCATTGTAACTACGGCATTTCCTTGCGCAAGTGTAATAGCATGCACGTGGAACAGAGAAATTGCCAGAGAAGTTGGATTTGCCGGCGGCGAAGAGCTTAAGGAAAATAATCTTTGCGTATGGCTTACACCTGCTGTTAATATTCACAGAAATCCCATGTGTGGTAGGAATTTTGAATACTTTTCAGAGGATCCGTATCTAACAGGAAAAATGGCAGGAGAGCTTGTTAGTGGTATTCAGGAAAATGAAGTTGGGGCATGTGTAAAGCATTTTGCGTGTAACAACAAAGAGACGAACAGAAAGCATTCAGATTCACGAGTTTCAGAGCGTGCGTTAAGAGAAATCTATCTGAAAGCTTTTGAAATCATTGTGAAAGAAGCAAAGCCTTATACCATTATGTCCTCCTATAATGCTATTAATGGGGTAAGAGCATCAGAGAACAAAGAACTACTGACAGGAATACTTAAGGAAGAGTGGAATTTTGATGGCCTTGTCATGACTGATTGGTGGTGCCGTTCTGAACAGTACAGAGAGATTCTTGCAGGCAATGATCTTAAGATGGCTACAGGATTTCCTGAACGCGTTAAAGAGGCCATGGAGCTCGGAGCACTAAAACGAAGTGACCTGCTTCCATGTGCAAAGAGAGTAATTGAAACAATACTTAAATTTTGATCTCTTGATGAATTAAGGAGATGTTATGAGCGGTGGGAAATTATTGAATATTTCCTACCGCTCTTTATTAATGGCATGAGAAAGATGTTGCATGAGATATTTTGCGAGAGAATCAGATAGAGAACAAACTTTTTAAACCATATCTTGACACGGTGTCAGAATGGCTATACAATAAAATTGACACGATGTCAGAATAAAAATATGGAGTTCAGATATGCCAAAAGGATCCCCTGAAAGAACCGCAGCAAGAAAAGAAGAAATCATAAACGCCTGCGAGAAACTGTATCAAACCATGAGCTTTAAGGACATAACACTTAAAGAGATCGGGAATGAAACCTCTTTTTCAAGACCCACCATATATAACTACTTCCAGACAAAAGAGGAGATATTCCTTGCACTGTTTGAACGTGAGTATATGAGATGGAATGAGGAATTAGAATCTATCCTTCATGACAATGAAAAGCTTACCAAGAAACAGGTTGCTGAGAAGCTCGCAACATCCATCGCGAACAGAAAACAGCTCTTAAAGCTCCTTGCCATGAATAATTACGACATGGAAGCAAACAGCAGGCATGAACTTCTCATATCCTTTAAGGTGGCGTATGGCCGGTCTTTGAAGAACGTGGGCAAGATACTTACCAAGTTCTGTCCTAAGAAGTCGGAAAAAGAGATCCGGGACATCATATATGTCTTTTTCCCATTCATGTTTGGCATATATCCATACACTTCAGTAACAGACAAGCAGCAGGATGCCATGAAACAGGCAAATGTGGACTACGTATATCAGTCCGTTTTTGAGATAACCAATAACTGTCTGCTGAAGCTTTTATAAAGTGTGAAAGGAACTTAGTGTAATCTGTTTTTGTGAAAAGGAGATGAAATAAGATGGCAGAAAAAATCGTACAGACAGCAGGAAGAGAACAGCTTGGAGAATTTGCACCGATGTTTGCGCACTTGAATGATGATGTGCTCTTTGGCGAAGTATGGAATGAAGCAGCGATTGACGTTAAGACCAAATGTATTATTACAGTGGTTTCGCTTATGGCTTCAGGAATCACAGATTCTTCCCTGACATATCATCTTCAGAATGCGAAGGCTCACGGAGTTACCAGAGAAGAGATTGCTGCGATTATAACCCATGCTACAATGTATGTAGGATGGCCTAAGGGCTGGGCGGTTTTTCGTCAGGCAAAAGAAGTATGGAATGAAAAAGAACCTGCGACATCAGAAAAAGAAAAGTATCAGAATACCATCTTTTTCCCAATTGGAGAAGAAAATCCTTATGGAGAGTTCTTTGTGGGACAGAGCTATCTTGCACCCATATCTACCGAGCAGGTACCGGTGTTTAATGTAACCTTTGAGCCCGGATGCCGCAATAACTGGCATATCCATCATGCCAAAAAAGGCGGTGGTCAGATGCTTATCTGCATCGGTGGAAGAGGATATTATCAGGAATGGGGTAAAGAAGCAGTTGAGATGACGCCCGGCAAAGTAATAAACATTCCCGCAGAAGTAAAGCACTGGCATGGAGCAGCACCGGATTCATGGTTCTCGCATCTGGCAATCGAGGTAGAAGGCGAAGAGACGAGCAATGAATGGCTGGAAGCTGTATCAGATGGAGACTACGGCAATTTATCATAAATCATAAATAGGAGGGTACAAAAGATGTTGACGGTACTTGCGGCGGTTTTATTGGCTATTGGAATTACAGCGTGTGGAAATAATGATGTTCAGGCAGTTAATGATGCTGCGGAAATTAATGATGTTGCGGAAGTTAATTCGTCAAAAGAGACAGAGAGTACGAATGAAGACAGTAGCGTCCTTGTCGTATATTTCTCCGCAACCGGAACCACTAAAGGAGTTGCAGAAACTATTGCAAGTATAACAGGTGCAGATACTTACGAGATCAAAGCAGCACAGGAGTACACAGATGCTGATCGTGACTGGAACAATTCAGATAGCCGATGCACCAAGGAACAGAATGATCCCGATGTCAGACCTGAGATCGGCAGTGAACCAATTTCACTTGATGGATATACAACCATCTATATAGGTTATCCAATCTGGTGGGGGCAGGAACCTCGCATAATGGATACCTTCGTTGAGAGCTACAACTTTGACGGGATTACTGTGATTCCCTTCTGCACATCCGGCAGCAGCGCAATAGGCAAAAGCGGGCAGAATCTTGCAGATAACGCCGGAAGTGGAACATGGCTTGACGGAAACCGCTTTGGAAGTGACGCGACAGAGGATGAGATCAGATCCTGGATAGAGGGGCTGCAGTAAAGAAAGAATGAGATTTATACAAAGAGCAATTATCAGGCAATGTAAAAATCGCAAAATTTGCACTATCAATTGTCGCAATATGAGAAGTAATTGATTTTAATGTGAGGTTATTATGAAATGTATGACAAAAGGTCAGGGTGAAAAACGCACAGGATAAGGATCTATCTGATAGATGAAAAGAAATAAAACTACGATCATAGATGAAAAAACACCGCTACTTGTATTGGCAGGGCCAATGTTTCTGGAGCTCCTTCTCAATACCATGCTTCACAATGTTGATACTGTAATGCTAAGTCACTACGACGAATATGCAGTGGGAGCGGTGGGAAATGCAAATACCATTATGTTCATGATGATCATACTTTTTAATATTATAGCCACAGCTACAAGCGTAGTTGTGGCTCAATATCTTGGTGCCAAGATGTATGAAAGCATGAACATGATATATACACTTGCGATCGTTGTGAATCTTGTATTTGGAATCGCGCTGAGCGCGGCCTTTTGCGCGGCGAATCCGTTTATTATGAACTTCTTGCACGTATCACCTCAGATGCGTGCATTCTCAATGACATATATTTATATTGTTGGTGGCGGCGGCTTTTTGATGGCGGTTTCCAACGTTATGCTTCAGATACTTAGGTGTAACGGATACACCAAGATCGGTATGTGGGTTACCTTTGGAATCAATATTATTAATATAGTCGGCAACTATTGCTTCTTGTACGGACCTCTTAAATTCATGAACATGGGAGTTGCCGGTGTTGCCATATCAACAGTTGTGGCAAGATTTATCGCGGTGGTTGCTCTCATTGTCTTTTTCTATGTGACAGGGACAGGAAAGCTGTCACTTCGCTATCTGAACCCATTCCCCGGAAAGCTCCTTTCACGAATGATAAAGATCGGACTTCCTTCTGCAGGAGAGAATCTTACCTACAACCTTTATCAGACAACGCTTCTTTCTTTTGTAAATGCAATGGGAAATGACGCGGTTAATGCGAGAGCGTATTGCAACACCATTATTTCTTTTGCCATGATATTCTCAAACGCTGCGGCCATGTCAACACAGATAATCACAGGTCACCTTGTGGGAGCCGGCAAGACGGATGAGGCATACAAAAGAGTCTTCAAGACCCTTAGAACTTCGATGCCAATAACAATTGCTCTGTCTAGCGTCAACGCGATCCTTTGCAGATACACGTTGCACATTTTTACGGACAATCCAAATATCATCAACCTTGCGCAGGCAATAATGATAGTGGATATTTTTGTGGAGATAGGCAGGTGCCTTAATATGACATTTGTTAGCAGTCTCAAGGCAGCAGGAGCATACATATTCCCGTTCATCGCGGGCCTTGTCTGCAACTGGGGACTTGGACTTACCACCGGATATACTGTGGGAGTCGCGCTGGGACTGGGCGTCGCCGGTATCTTCATAGGTACAGCCACGGATGAATGTATCCGAGGCCTCATCGTCATGTATTATTGGTATAAAAAGAAATGGCTAGGTAAATCAGTGATCGAAAAGAGTTATAATATCAATACATGAAAAAGGAGGAGAACATAGATTATGGTAAAACATGTAATATTATGGACATTAAAAGATGAGCTTTCTGAGGAAGAGAAGGTGGCTGTAAAGCAGGGAATCAAGGAAGGCCTTGAGGGACTTAAGGGCAAAGTCCCCGGAATTGTAGATATCAAGGTTAACATCAATGGCCTTTCATCTTCAAATGCAGATCTGATGCTTGATTCTACTTTTGAAAACGAAGACGCTCTGAAGGGATACGCCGTGCACCCTGAGCACGTAGCAGTTGCCGATTCCAAGGTAAGACCCTACACCAAGATCAGAAGCTGCCTGGATTATGAGGTTTAAAAAGAGCGCTTGCCGGGGCGAAAAGAACTTGCTATGAAGAATTACCGCCCAAACAATACAGAACAAGGGCTTTGGGTGGTAATCACCATAAAATACCCCCGCCGGCCCGAGCCTGATTTGCTCAAATTACAAAGTTGATATAAAATAAGTTATTCTTAGGGGATAGTAAACAAATAGGGGATAGTAAACAAAAACAAAAGGAATGAAAAAAAGGAAAGAGGTAATTTAATAATGAAAACAATTTCTAAAAGTAGAGATGCGCAGATCGTATTTCAATCTTTTTATTGCGCACTGGCACTGATAGCGGTTGTCGGCAGCGTAGGCTTTTTTAACATGACATTTGAAGGGGACTTCTATATCTTTTTTACCAACATCAGTAATTATCTGTGCGTTGTCATAATGTTTGCCGAGCTTATTCAGACGATCAGGAAAAAGAAAGATGGCTATGTGACAGTTTCGCCCGGGCTTCGCGTTATAAGCCTTCTGGGAATTGTCCTGACATTCTTGGTTTTCAACATCTTGCTTGCAGGTGATGCGGGAAGAGATCCGGCACTTAACTATAAAGTTGAATGTGTTCTTCTCCACGTAGTTCTGCCTATCATGTACACACTTGACTGGCTTGTTTTCTATGAGCATGGCAAGATGAATTGGAAGATGCCGCTACTGTCATCCTTATTCCCGCTTGCGTACGTCGGTTATGTATTCGCGCATGCAGCGCTGATGCACTTCGACAGCAGCATAATGAATCATACAGGAACCAACCCGCTCATTTATCCATATTTCTTCCTCAACCCCGAGAGAGTCGGCGTGCAGGGAGTGATCAAGTGGGTTATTATACTTCTGATATTCTTCATAGTGCTGGGATTTATCTTTATGCTGATAGACCATGTCCTTGGAAGAAAAAAGAGCGCTGAATTGAAGGTGGCGCTTACAGAGGAATAATTCCGGGGCGAAGAGATTGCAGCGGAGCTGCGGTTATATGCTCTCGCCGGTGAAAAGAATTATATCGGGCCGAGGATTTGTAGACAGGCTTGTGAAAAAAATTTATTCGAGAAAAGAGGAGATTCAATGACTTTGGTTGACTCCCTTTTCTCGATTTTTAATTTGGGTCAATCAAAAGCTTGAGATGAAATGACTGCAATAGTTATTTGTTGCAGGTGAGTCAACTGCTTGGAGGCACATGGTTGACTTCAATTCAAGAAAAGCATGTAATGAGTCAACTGCAAATCTCTCATGAGTTGACCTCAATCTAAGAAAAGCTTGTAATAGGTCACCCGCAGCCTGCTCATGGGTTGACCTCAATTCAAGAAAAGCATGTAATGAGTCACCCGCAGCCCCCTCAAGAGTTGACCACATCCCTTTCTATTTATCTTCACTAAAAAATGATATCCAATTTTCTGTTTTCTGCTATATTAAAGATATGCATATATCAAGACCAAAAAACAGGATCAACTTAAGCTACATATTTTTCTCGCTGAGTCTTTTATTCCTTGTGGGCTTCAACATCCTGTTGACTGCAAGATTCATAAACCGCTACAGCGATTACCTAAGCGACTACAAAGCGATCAACACCTTTGTAGATTCTTATAATGCGTCCAAAGCGGCGTTTCTCACATATTCACGATCACACAACGAAGACGACCTTACTGAATTTCAGGACACCAACGCAAGGATATTCACAGAACTTGCAAACGTTGAACCCAGCATGAAGTCTGACAGAAACTGCATCATGATGTACAGGATCGTATACCAGATGCTGGAACACAGACAGGACCTCATGCAACAGTTCATTAACTACGGCCAGGTCAGCATCAGTGAGATCGACGATCTCAACTTCCAGATAGAAAGAAATCTAAACCTCCTTACAACTTACTACATCGACTATGTCAGCGACAGATTCTCCATGTACTCTGCAAGGATCAAGACTGTGCTCATCGTCGGTAATATCTGCCTTGTGGTCATCACACTTATCGCATTTATGCTCAACACCACCATCTACCGCGACTTTATGAGCACAAGACTTGAAAACGAAAAACAAAAACGTCACATAGCCGAGGCGAGAATGCACGAGCTACAGATGCAGATGAACCCGCATTTTCTTTTTAACACCCTAAGCCTCATCATCAGAAACATACAGATCGGCGAGGGCGACACTGCAATAAGACTTGTAAAAGCAACCTCCCAGATCCTCAGAAGATCCATAGAACTGGGCAACGAATTCATCACACTCGACGACGAACTTGACCTTCTCGAGAAATATCTTTTCATCCAAAAGATACATTGCAAGGGCAGGATCAGCATAAGACTTGACGTTAGAAAATCATACATGGACGACAACATCAAGATTCCGCCCCTCATAATACAGCCCCTGGTAGAAAACGCCATCAGGCACGGGCTCAAGGACACCACAGCCGACGGACTAGTCAGCGTCCTTGTTGAAGAAAAAGCCGACATGATCAAAGTGGAAGTTAAAGACAACGGCTGCGGAATGCCCAAGGAGTACGTGGACAAGATCATGAGCCATGAACAGACTGAGCGGATCGGCCTTAGCAACGTATATGAACGCCTATGCCTTTTTTACCACAGAGAAGACTGCATGAACATCGACACCGGTTCGGAAGGCACCACCATCACACTTTACCTGTACAAAGAGGTTGAATAGTAATGTTAAAAGTGATTATTGCTGATGATGAAGAATATGAAAGAGACTATCTGAAAAAGACCATCTCAGAGAAATACGACGGAATCCTGGAAGTAGCGTACGCAGCGGCGGACGGCGCGGAAGCACTTGATAAGGCAAAAGAGCTACAGCCGGACATCTGCCTTTTTGACATAAGGATGCCGCGTCTTGATGGCCTCGAAGCTACAAGCCAGCTGATAGAGGCGCTTCCCGACGTTCAGGTCGTTATTGTATCAGCCTACGACGACTTTGCCTACGCCAAGAAAGCCATGAAACTCGGGGTAAAAGACTTCCTGGTTAAACCCTACCTCGACAAGGAACTTACTCAGACACTGGACAAACTCATCGCTGACATCGGCGGCTTTCACAAGAAATCCCGCGCCGACAAGATACTTGACGTTGTAACCGGCGACATCGACAGAGACGTGGTCTGGAAGCTGGCTCTTGGAAAGCTGGATGAATCTGATATCGGAAAAGAGCTGTCTCTTTGGGGAATCGCAGCTACCAGCTATAAGTGCGTTGTTTTTTACTACGACGGGATAAAAAGAATCGGCGAAAAAGGCTGCGATATTGTAAAAGGACTCTTTCACATAACCGGCACACACGCTCTTGTAAGCAGACTCTTTGACCTCATGGTAGTGTACGTTTTTTCTGAGGATGAGGATGCTTTCATCGAGCTTAACCAGTGCATTAACAAAACAAGAAACTACATGAAGGAATCCGGAAACAACACGGTTTACTGCGGCGTCAGCGGAATATATCCGGGGACAGATACCGCCAAAGGCTTTGAAGAGGCGGCGGGCTTTATTTCGAGATACGCCGAGAACCCGGTGCAGAGCGGCCTAAAGAAGGCTATCGAAGATGTCAAAGCAGTTGTAGCAAACCTCGACAAGGCAAGCTTTGCCATCGCCAGCAGGAATAGAGAACAGGCGCTCCTTCGCCTGTCAGAGCTAAAAAACAACCTTGCGGCAGAATACGCCTCCAAGGACGCAGACAAGAATCCTGCATCCGGCCATGACTCCAAGGCCCTGCATGACATATATCTTCAGCACCTGATGGTGATACTCCGCGGCCTTAACAGGAAGCTCGGGATCAGAGTGACCAACGAAGACATTGACCACCTGGCGGGGCTTTTGGAAGACAAAGACTGCGACATAGATAAAGTAACAGCCGAGATTGTTGACGAACTGATGGAGCGATCAGTGGACGTTCAGATCAACCACAACGTCCTTGTCGTGCGAAGAGCCAAGGACTACATCCGCGACCACTACACCGAGCAGATAAGCCTTCAGATCGTGGCGGATGCCATAGACATCAGCCCCGGACACCTTAGTAAGAGCTTCAAGAACATAGAGAAAAAAGGCTTCTCCGAGTACCTTACTTTTGTAAGACTTGAGAAGGCAAAAGAGCTGATGAGAAAAGGTGACAAGAGCATTCAGGAGATCGCCTACGACGTTGGATTTTCAGACTCCAACTACTTTGGCAAGTGCTTTAAAAAGAACGAAGGAATAACCCCAAAAGAATACTGTTCAATGGTGATCATGGGCAGCGGACAACTTGGTGAATGACCGAACCAAATTTTACTCTTTTTCATTTTATATTACCTTTATGAGCGCCCTCATACTCCATATAATGACGGTGAAATCGTTAATAAAGTTAGATGGAGGTATTTATGATGAAAAAGAAAATCTTTGGGGCTATGGCGATGGCACTCACACTTCTTGTGACAGCTTGCGGTCAAGGCGCAGCAGGTGCCGGAACAACTACAGGCACTGACACTGCGCAGAGCACTGATGCTACAGCAGACAGTAAGCCTGCAGCAGGTGGCGACTACACCATCAAGATGTCCACACAGCTCAGCGAAGGATCACCTTTCGTTGACGGATTCAACGCATGGGCAGAAGCAGTAAAAGAAAAGACAGACGGACACGTAACCATAGAAGTATATCCTTCAGCAGCTCTTGGAAGCGACGAGGACGTTATCGAGCAGGCTCTCCAGGGAGCAAACGTAGCGGTTCTTACAGACTGCGGAAGAATGGGTAACTACGTAAAAGAGATGGGAATCCTGAACGCAGCATATTTTGCAGACAGCTATGAAGAGATGCAGAAGTTCATGGAGACAGATACATTTAAGGGCTGGACAGATGAGCTTGAGACACAGCACGGAATCAAGATCCTTAACTTTGGATGGTGCGACGGCTTCAGACACTTCCTTACAAATAAGCCCATTCACTCACCTGAAGACTTAAAGGGCGTTCTCATTCGTACACCCGGTGCAGACGTTTGGAGTAAGTCAATCGAGTCACTTGGCGCAACTCCCGTTTCCACAGTAGGTTGGGCAGACGTATACAACGCAGTTCAGACCAAGACAATCGACGGCGCAGAGGGCCAGACATCAGCTTCATATCCCGCTGCACTTTACGAAGTACTTGACTACATGGATCAGACAGGACACATCCTTCTCATGAACGGAATCATCGTAGGCGAGAAATACTGGGAGACAATCCCTGAGGAGTACCAGAACATCATCATCGAGGAATGTGCTAAAGCTGCAACCGACGCATCCAAAGTTGTAGCAGAAAATGCAGCAGCTAACGAAGCTAAAATGGCAGAAGCCGGAATGACAATCATTCCCCCTGAAGAAATAGATATCGAAGCATTCAGAAAAGCTTCCGAAAAAGCTTACGAGGAACTTGGATTTACAGAGCTTAGAGCAGAGCTCTACAAGAAGATCGGCAAGGAGTAACGCTGTAAGGAGGAAGCTTATGAATAAGTTCTATCACTATTTTGTAAAATGTGAAGAGATCATAGCTTGCATCCTGCTTGCCGGAATAGTTGGCCTCATGTTTTTGTCGGCAGTCCTTCGTAAAGCGGGACTGCCCCTTAACTGGGCCGGCGACACATCACTGCTTCTTTTTACCTGGGCATGCTTCTTTGGAGCAGACCTTGCCATCAGGGAAAAGAGCATGGTGAATGTGGATATGCTTCTTACCAAATTTCCGGTGAAGGTGCAGAAGGTGATCAGGATCGCATGTCAGCTCGCTGCGATGGCTCTTTTGATCTCATTTATATATTTTGGAGTACCGCTTTGTATCGATTCTGTCAGCAGGAAATTTTCCAACATGAATCTTAGCTACTCCTGGGCAAGTGCAAGCGTTCCCGCAGGGAGCGTTCTTTTGACCATCACATCACTTATCAATCTTGTAAAAATGATAAAGTCCAAAGATGGTACATACGGAATTCAAGGAGGTAGTGAGATATGCTGATAGTAATTATTACCTTTCTTGTTTTGCTTATAATCGGCATGCCCGTGGCGTTTTCCATCGGTATCGCCGGAGTAATGTTTTTTATCATCAACCCGAGTGTGCCCTACAGCATCGCAGTTCAGAAGGTTGTGGCATCGACCCAGTCGCTGAACATGCTGGCAATCCCGCTGTTTATCTTTGCGGGTAACCTCATGAACGAAACGGGCATCACCAAGAGACTTATAAAACTTTCAAATACGCTGGTTGGACATCTTCCGGGACACCTGGGACAAGTTAGCTGCGTCCTTTCAACTCTCATGGGCGGCGTGTCAGGCTCCGCAAACGCTGACGCAGCCATGGAGTGCAGAATCCTTGGCCCCGACATGGTTAAATCCGGATACTCCAAAGGCTGGAGCGCAGCGATAAACGGCGTTTCCTCACTTATCGTTGCAACGATCCCGCCCAGCATGGGACTTATAATCTACGGCTCCGTTGGCGATGTTTCCATCGGAAAACTCTTCGTGGCAGGCCTCATCCCCGGCATAATCATGTGCGCCGCGCTTATGACATCGGTTCACCTATCCGCCAAGAAAAGAGGCTACAAGCCCGCAAGAGAAACCAAGCCCTCTGCCAAAGAGATCGGAAAAGCCTTCGTTGAAAGCCTGTGGGCCCTCATGTTCCCTGTTATCCTCATCGTTGGAATCAGAATGGGCATCATGACCCCCGCGGAATCCGGAGCTTTTGCAGCAGTATATGCGCTCTTCATCGGCTTTTTTGTCTATAAAGAATTAAATGGCAAAAGACTCATCAAGTGCCTCAAGGGTAGCGTTAGAGACATCGGTGTCATCATGCTCATCGTTATGATCTCCAACATCTTTGGCTACGGCATCACATACGAGAACGTGCCCAAGAAACTTGCGCAGCTCCTTGTTGGAGTAACTGCAAACAAGTACATCATGTTGCTGCTTATAATAATCCTCCTTGCCTTTGCGGGAATGTTTGTGGAAACTACGGTAGTAGCTCTTTTGATGACTCCTATTCTCCTTCCCGTTGTGATGAACGTTGGCGTTGATCCCGTTCACTTCGGCGTACTTATGATGACAGTCGTAACCGGCGGAATTATGACACCTCCCGTTGGAATCGCGCTGTACACCACGTCGGAGATCATGGAGTGCAAACCGCAAGAAACGGCGAAGGAAGCAATACCGTTTTATATAGCCATACTGGCTGTTATAATGATAGTAGCGTTTATACCGCAGGTAACAATGTTCCTGCCAAACCTGCTATACAGATAAAGTAAAACCCGGGGGTTAAGTATGAAGTATCGTAAGAGTAAAGTTGGATGCGCTGTACTTATGGGAGTGACCATCACTCTTTTGTCCGCATGCACACCTTTTTCTCTGGAGCAGGAGAGCACCGCAGAGCCCGAGATAATCCTGCGCTATGCCGAAGTTAACCCCTCTGACCATATCATCACCATGACCGGCAAGTACTTTGCAGATCAGGTAAAAGAGCTGAGTAACGGCCGAATTGAGATAGAAGTGTACGACGCCGGAAAGCTTGGCAACGACGCTCAGTACTACGAACAACTTCAGATCGGCGCCCTGGATATGTACAGGGGAAACGCCATCGCCCTTGAGAGCATAGGCGATATGGAAGTCGGCGTCATGGCAATGCCGTATCTGTTCAGGAATACAGAGCATTTCTGGAAAGTATGCGACGGCGAGATCGGTGATGAGATCCTTGCAAACATGCAGGAATCAGGCTCACACATGGTGGGACTGTGCTTTCTTGATGAAGGCGCAAGGAATATCATGACAGTAAAAAGACCTGTCAAGAGCATTAAAGACTTACAGGGACTCAAAATAAGAAGCATGCAAGATGACCTTCTGTGCGATGTCCTTCGCGCAACCGGGGCAGAACCCGTGGTCATGGACTACGCAGACGTGTACTCAGCGCTTCAATCCGGTGCGGTTGACGGCGCCGAGAACCCCGTCTGCAGCTATTATTCCAACAAATTCTACAAAGTGGCACCTTATTATACAATGGATGCCCACACTCACTCGCCCAGCGTCATTCTCATAAGCGAACTCACCTGGAAACACCTCTCAGAAGAAGACAGACAGATCCTCCGGACCGCCGCCGACCGCGCCAAGAACTACAACAAGGCCGCCATCGAAAGCGCTGAGGCCGAAGCTTATCAGAAATTGTCAAAAGAAAAAGTGACAATAATAAAACTCGATGACAGAACCGAATGGCAAGAAGCCATGGAAGGAATCTACAAATCCTACGCCGGCAGCCACTACGAACTCATCGAGAAGATAAAGAACGTGAAGTGAGGCCAATCGCCTCACTTTTTCTTCTATATTTTTAGTAATCAAATATTTCTTTTCTTAGTTCCAGATATCTATCAGTGGAGATTTTCTCTTTTCCGAAATGGCAATCAGCGCTCTCATCAAAATATCCGGTATCCCAGAATTCCGCAACAAGCTCTGTGGACTCTACGATATCGCCCTTACCGTTGAATTGATCCATCTTGAAAATTTCTCTTCCGCCATGAGAGTTATCTACATGGCAGATATAAGTTTTGCCGTTATAATCTGCATGATACAGCTGCAAAGCTGTTCCGTCACCTCGCGCAAGTTCATATACTTCCTGGCCTCTGGCATCTACATATATACCGCCGTAAGGACCTTCTATAACAAGCTCTTTTTCGCCGTCATTATCAAGATCGATTCTCTCGCCGGCTTCGTAATAGCTAAGCGCATCAGTCTTATCATGGGGAAGATCAGGGATATAATAAGTGCTCTCTTTGCCACTTTCTTCTTTGACATGCACGGGAATCTTACCGGCAATGGCTTCGTCTAAAACCTTGCTTGCAGCATCAGAACTGTCGCTAGCTGCAGAAGAATTGCCCTTCACAGAAGCAGAACTTGCTTCAGTTGCCGCCTCCGACGCTGTGGCCGCTGTCGCTGCCGCCGCAGAACTTGCGTTAGTTGTCGCCTCTGCCGATGCAGGAACATCGGATGTATTCGCACATCCTGATAGAATCATTACCAGAACACCGGTAATTGCCAACAATTTTCTTTTATTCATATTAGGTACTCCTCCTTTTATCTAAATAATTATTATACTGATGCGCCTCGTAAGTAAAGAGAAATATTGCTTTTCTTGAATTGCGGTCAACTTATGAGAGATTTGCAGTTGACCCATCACAAGCTTTGAATTATATCGTGCGCACATGACAAAAATATGTTACTTTGGAGAAGTACAATCCAAGCCAAGAATTCTTTTGACATATACTAAAGACATAAACCCCAAAAGAACCATAGAAACAAGGAGAGAACATGGCAGAGAAATTCGCCGTAATAGATACAGAGACCAACTGGCACAACGAAGTAATGTCCATAGGCATAGTCATCGCCGAGGACGGGCAGTTTGAAGCAATAGATCACAAATACATTATCTTTGAAGAAGCCGCGAGAGTAGGCGGAATGTACTCATACGCGCTTCGTGTAAAAGGGCAGAATCCGGAGTTGTTAAAAAAGAGATCTGCAATCGCAGCGATCAAGGATTACCTGAACGCGCATGGAATAACACAGCTCTTTGCCTATAACGCAGCCTTCGATTCCCGCTGCCTTCCGGAACTGTGCAATTACAAATGGCACGACATACTTAAGCTTGCAGCCTACAAACAGCACAACCCAGCCATCCCGGCAAATGCGCAGTGCTGCGGAACAGGCCGCCTTAAGAGCGGATACAAAGTGGAAGACATCCTTTGCATGTTTGGCGAGGACGATTACTCAGAACTCCATAACGCGCTCACAGACGCCGTTGATGAACTTCGCATTATGAACTATCTGCAGCATGGAATCGCAAAGTACCCGCAGCTGTGATCGGATAAAAGCCGTCTGATCTTTCAAATAAGAGAGCTACTTTGTCATGGACGAAGTAGCTTTTTTCAAACCCCCAAACTTGTTTAAGTAATGTGATATAAGGAAGTTGTTGAACTTGTTTAAGTAATGTGATATAAACAAGTTATAAAAGGAGAATTATTATGAACTACAATTTTTCGGCGGATATATTGGCAATACGAGAAATATTAGAGATGACGCAGGATCAATTTGCAAATGCAATTGGAGTTCAGCAGGTAACTCTATCCAGAAGTGAGCTTGGAAAGACGGCGCCATCAGATAAACTTATAGAGAGCATATACAGCTATGCATTTGAACGCAACATCAAACTTGGCAGATTAAAAGAGATGTTATGGCTTGAGAGTCTGAAGCAAGGGCACAAGCTGCTTTTCCATGGAGCCAAGGGAGAGATTGATGGACCGATAAGGGCGGATAAGAGCAGAGCCAATAATGATTTCGGACAGGGCTTCTATACAGGTGAAACCTATGATCAAGCGATTTCTTTTGTCTCAGGATTTGATAAATCATCAGTGTATTTTATTGACTTTAATGATGCCGGGCTTAAATGTAAGAAATATGCAGTGAATCGCGAGTGGATGCTCACTATAGCTTATTATAGAGGGGCGCTTGAGGAGTATTCCGATCATCCCATGATTAGGAAAATAGTGGAGAAATCAAGAGATTGCGATTACATAATTGCGCCAATAGCAGACAATAGGATGTTCCAGATCATTAATTCATTTATTGCAGGAGAGATAACCGACGAACAGTGCAAACACTGCCTAGCTGCTACTAACCTTGGAAATCAGTACGTGTTTACAGGTAAAAAAGCTATCTCGAAACTCAAACTGATAGAGAGATGTTACATTCCGATGAACGAGAAGGATTATTACAAGGAAATCCGCGGCGAAGAGACGAGGCTTGGCGAGAACAAGGTCAAGCTTGCGCGCAGGCAGTATAGAGGTAAGGGACGCTACATTGATGAGATATTGAAGTGAGCATAAATGGAGGGAACTTGGAATATGATAAAGAAAATAGACAAAGACGGGCTTCTTCTTTGCGAGTTGCAGGCAACGGCTTTTGAACTTTCTCTTTCCATGCAGGGTGCCAGTTCGGAAATTTTTATCAGAAGGTTCATGAACAGTAGCATAGCAAAAGAGCTTGATAGCGCCGATATTTTGCAGACCAATATCCAGGGCAAAGATATAGTGGAGAGAATCGATGAGGAATACGGCGCTTCAAACTACGGCTCAGTTAAATATACCCCCAATGAAATGTACTGGATTGGCTACATCTATCGCTACTATGCATATACTTATGGCAGGACATCGGCTCAGGTGTATAAGACAGTAAAACCAAAGGAACTTAGAGGACTTTTTTTACCATATCATACAATGGATCCGGCTCAAGCAATTGACAGGATATTGGAAGCTAAGGGCCTGACCATTGACTTTGTAAATGAAGAAGAGCGACAGTATGGAATATATAAAAGAATTCGCATGGCGGAAAAAGCACGTAAGAAACAATTAAAGGGAGCAGAAGCTGTTGACGCTAAGCTTGTTAGAAGCGCATCGGAAATCTGATTCGTCATGTTAAAATAGAAGAAGATTAGAAAAAACAGAAATGAATTAGAAGAAAAAGAATTAGATAGAAAACTATTAGTAGCCAAGAGGAGAAAAGTCATGAATGAGACATTAAAGGTACTTGAATCAAGAAGAAGCTGCCGCAATTTTAAATCCGATATGATAAAAGAAGATGAGCTCAAGGCAATTCTTAAGGCCGGAACCTACGCCGCAACAGGTATGGGCAAGCAGAGCCCCATCATCATCGCTATCACAGACAAGAAACTTCGCGATGAGATTGCTGAAGAGAACAGGAAGATTGGCGGCTGGCAGGAAGGCTTCGACCCCTTCTACGGCGCTCCCGTAATCCTCGTTGTCCTTGCTAACAAGGCAGTTCCCACCTACATTTACGATGGCTCACTTGTTATGGGCAACCTCATGAACGCCGCAGAGAGCCTAGGCGTAGGCAGCATCTGGATCCACAGAGCCAAGGAAGAATTTGAGTCTGACTTTGGAAAAGACATCCTTAAGAAACTCGGTGTTGAAGGCGAGTACGAAGGAATCGGCCACTGCGCCCTCGGATACGCAGCAGAGCCCGCAAGAGACGCAGCTCCAAGAAAAGACAATTATGTTTATTTCATCTGCTAAAAAGGAATTAGGAGGTGCACTCTATGAAATCAATTCTCATTAAGGACACCACAAAAGAAGAGCGCGAGCAGATAATCAAGAATTCTCTTGACTGCGGAGGCGGTTGTGAGAATTGCTCATCATGCTGGCTTGGCGGCGGAAGTCCATGGGACATATACCAGGACTACATAGACGGCAGCAGGACATTCCTCGAAGTATCGCAGGATTATAAATAAATTAATCTATTTTTAATCTTCCTCCAAGGATTATTTAATTTACCACCCTTATATTTGACAATGTAAACACAAACACTTAATCCTAACGAGGAGAAAGGGAACACAAAAATGGATGAATTTGATAAGATTGAAAAATTAAGAGCAAGAGCAGACGTAAGCTATGAAGAAGCAAAGGCAGCACTTAGTGAAGCCAACGGCGACCTCCTTGATGCAATGATCATACTTGAGAAACAGGGCAAGGTCAGAGCACCCGAGCAGCAGATCCACTCAACACAGTACGACGCATCATACGACATCGTACCTATCAAGGACACAGAGAGCGACGGCAACAAAGCAGGAACCAAGATAAAAGAATTCCTTAAGAAAGCCATCGCCTTCCTTACAAACAACTACGTAGAGATCTCCCGCAAAGGCGAGCACGTCATCAACGTACCCCTTTGGCTTGCGATCGCAGCAATCATATTTGGCTGGTGGGCAGTTCTTTTACTCATTGTGATTTCACTCTTCTTTGACTGGAACTACAAGTTCTATGGAAAAGACAACCTCAAGGTAGCCAACGACGTAGTAGATAAAGCAAAAGAGACAGCAGAACAGGTAAAAGAAACATTCCACGAGGAATAAGGAGCAGTGCATGGCAGCGCATTTACTGATAGTAGAAGATGAAGAAAAACTGGCAAGATTCGTCGAACTGGAATTGCAACACGAAGGATACGAAGTGAGCAAAGCCTTCGACGGAAGGGAAGGCCTCAAGATGGCGGTAGAAGGAGACTACGACCTGATCCTACTCGACATCATGCTTCCCGGCCTCAACGGACTTGAAGTCCTAAGACGCCTCATGCAGGAAAAGCCAACCCCCACGATCCTTCTCACTGCGCGAGATGCAGTAATGGACAAAGTATCGGGACTCGATGGCGGAGCGGTGGACTACATCACCAAACCCTTCGCCATCGAAGAACTCCTTGCAAGGATCAGAGTGGCTCTCAAACTCCATGGCAACAGCGCTGCCGCCAAAGGCACTGCCACACAAATCGGCGATACCCCGGAAGGCATCTACACCTGGCAGAAACTAAGACTTGATGAAAAGAAAAGAGAAGTCACCTACGATGGTCACAACATAACCCTGACCAATCGCGAATTCATGATGCTTGAAATGCTACTCAAAAACAAAGACATCGTCCTTTCAAGAGACACACTCCTTGAGCAGGTATGCGGATACGACTACGTGGGCGAGACCAACATGATCGACGTGTACATCAGATACCTCCGCTCCAAGATCGACGACGTCTACGATGTAAACATGATCACCACCGTAAGGGGAGTAGGCTATGTCATCAAATCAGAACAACAATAACAATCGCCCATCCAAAAAAATGAAATCCATCGCCCACCGCATCGTATGGCTCATCACAAAGACCAAGATGAAACTCTACTTCAAGACGGACATCCTGATCTTCGTCCTCCTTAACATGTTCTGGGCATACATGAAAGAAATAGAAGTCATAGGAAGCTTCTCCTTCCACAGACACAGAGACCTGATACTCCAAAACGGCCTCATTACCGGCCTTACATATAAAGTCACATCACTAGGCGGCGAATTACTTATGAGCGTCGGCTTTTTTGGCGTCGCATCACGCATCGGCGCACTGGTGCTCGCCCTCTACATGCTACAGCTACTGGGAGTTCTCTTTTCCCTACCTGTCGTATCAGGCAAGGCTCACAAAACCCTTCGCCCCATCAGCGACTTGGCAGAAAAAGCTGACGAACTCAATAAACTCGCCTTCTCAGAAGATAAGTACAGACTCATAGAGGACGCCATCGAACACGTCGTTCCCGATGAAAACCAGTACGTCTACCTCCACGACAAAGAACTCCTTGGCGTTGAGCAATCCGTAAACCGCCTCATCGAGAGGTTAAAAGACTCATATCGCCAGCAGGCACGCTTTGTCAACGACGCTTCCCACGAACTGCGCACACCCATCGCCGTCATACAAGGCTATGCACAGATGCTAGAGCGCTGGGGCAGCACCGACGAAAAAGTCCTGGACGAATCGATAGCCGCAATCTCCAACGAAGCTGACCACATGAACCGCCTCGTGGAACAGCTCCTCTTCCTTGCAAGAGGCGACAGCGGTAAGACAGTCCTGGCAAAAGAGCCGGTGAAACTGGGCGAACTAATGCAGGAAATCTACGAAGAATCCTTCATGATAGACGAAACACATCCCTATCGCTTTAGAAAAAGCGAAGAGGAGATAATCATAGATGCCGACAGGACACTCCTTAAACAGGCAGTAAGAGTCCTCGTCGACAACGCAGCCAAATACACCAACCCGGGAGATGAGATCATCCTTGGCGTTGGGCGAGGCGACGACAACCACCCATATCTCATGGTACAAGACACCGGTATCGGCATGACACAAGCAGACGTAGAGCACATGTTTGAACGCTTCTACCGCGCTGACAAAGCAAGAACTTATAACGGCACCGGCCTTGGTCTCTCCATCGCCAAGTGGATCGTAGACCGCCACGGCGGATACTTTGAGATACTATCAAGAACAGAACTCGGCACAAGAATAAAGATCATATTGTAATGAATGGCGACTAATCTAAAATGGGACTTTAGATTAGTCGTATTTTTATCACCCTATATTCCGACTAATCTAAAATCAGACTTTGGATTAGTCACATTGACATTGTAAAAAATCTCGACTAAAATAAAATTAGACTTTAGATTAGTCGAGAAAGGAGCGGCCATGTCATATATAGAACGTTCAATTACAGATATACTCAAGAAAAGAGTGACATCCAGCAAATGTCTGCTTTTGACAGGAGCAAGACAAGTTGGAAAATCCACCCTTATAAAGCACCAATTTGAAGATTACAACAGAGTCTCTTTTGACGATAAAATGACACGCTTGCAGGCCAAGGACGAGCCCAAGCTATTCTTTATGAACAATCCCCGTCCACTTTTCATTGACGAAGTCCAAAAAGAGAATGCAATCCTTGAGGACATTAAGATACTTGTTGATGAATCTGATGAGCGTGGTCAATTCATCTTTTCCGGATCACAGAAACTGGAACTTATGAAGGGAATGAGCGAATCTCTGGCGGGGAGAGTATCAATACTGGAACTTTCCGGCTTGTCTCTTAGAGAGATTCACTCTGTGAAATTCAATAAACACTTTGTCCCCACAGATGAATACCTCAAGGCAAGGGAAAAAGAGCTTGTAAGTTACGACAATATCTGGGAAATGATTCACAGAGGCTCATATCCTGAGCTTTACGATACAGAGCGGGATTGGCAGGACTATTATTCATCTTACGTTGACACATATCTTGAAAGAGATATCAATGAACTCATAACGGCGGACAGCATCACATTCCTAAAGTTCCTCACAGCAGTTGCAGCAAGGACCGGGGAACTGCTTAACTATGCCAATATTGCAAGTGATGTGGGAGTATCGGAACCAACTATCAAGAACTGGATTTCCATTTTGGAAAGAACCGGAATAGTGTTCCTCTTGCAGCCCTATGCGTCCGGTGCTTTATCAAGGGCAATCAAAACTCCAAAGATATACTTCAAAGACACAGGCCTTGCATGCTATCTAACCAGGTGGCTGACCGTCGATGCACTTAAAAACAGCGCAGTCGCAGGAAACATGTTTGAGACATACGTTGTATCCGAAGTTCTTAAATCTTTTTCCAACGAAGGAATGGATTACAGATTCAGTGTTTTTTACTATAGAGGCAAGGACAAAAACGCTTCAAAAGACAATGAGATAGACCTGATCATTGAAGAAAACGGTATGTTATACCCCATTGAGATCAAGATGACAGGAAACCCCAAGGCATCAATGGGAGGAACAAACATAGTGCTTGACAAGATCCCTGATAAAAAGAGAGGGCTGGGAGCGGTACTGTGCCTGATTGATAAAAAGACATATCTTAGAGACAACCTTGTCGCGTTACCGATTAATTATATTTAGTCCTAAAATGTGCTATAATATCGTCAAAACCCTTATAAAAGGACTAAAGACAATGAAAAAAAGTATAATAGCAATCATAACAATCACAAGCACCCTGATGATAATGGGGGCAGGAGTGCAGCAACCAGAGAGCCGTGAAGCCCAGTGCATCGGCTTTTCTTTTGAGTACCCCGGAGACTACATAATGGACGAAAGCGATCCTGAGTTCGTGGCATTTGGCGATAAAGATGCCAACATCGTGCTGATCGCTCCCAAAGAGCAAATCGATAACACAATCATTTCAGAAGCTGATAAGAAAAAGATTCAGGATAACTCCGGACAATACGTGGACTGGTGCCTATCGCAGCTGGTGCGCAGCTACAAAAAAGGACTTACCCTAAACTCCAAAGGAGTAACTGTCATTGACGTTCCAAATGACACCCTTGTCACCAAGACAGTCAAGATCGATGATGACTCCGACTGGTACTTCACCATCTACCTGGATAAAGACACAACCTCAAGATTCTTTACCCTCGGACATATGACAGAAGCTCAGGGCGGCGAAGAAATATATAAGCAGGTCGTCAGCACAGTTAAGTATGTTGGTGAATAAGAAAAATATTATATATTTAATACTAGATATGATCTCCTTTTAGGAGATCATATCAGTAATCATTTCTTAAATAGTTCAGAATGAGATCCAAGTCTATATAGCATAAGAACCAAAACATCATCTCTTATCTCATATACAAGAAGCCAATCGGGCTCAATATGACATTCTCGGGTTCCGGCGTAATCACCTGAAAGATCGTGATCACGATATTTGGAATCCAATTTTTTTCCATTGGCCAATTTATCAATGACATCAAAGAGAATATCCAGATTCTTTTTCTGCTTCTTCGCAAGCTTAAGATCTTTTTTGAATTGAGTAGTAAACTTTACTTCATATTTCATACGTCAAGAGCCTTTCTGAGTTCCTTCATATCCTTATATCCCTTGACTTTCTTATCAGATGCAATTTTTTTGCCTTCTTTTATAGCAGCGGCAGTTGTTGCATTTGGAATATCTAGCTTAAGATCAAAAGGTATACCATTCTCACGTATGGTTGTCCTGAGAAAAACATTTATAGCAGTAGTCATATTTAGACCAAGTTCAGAAAAGATAAGTTCTGCCTTATCTTTTATTTCTTTATCTGTACGAATATTTAAATTTGTAGTAGCCATTTTCTTTACCTCCTATTGATTATATAATATGCAATAGTTCGGTTAATGTCAACACGTTGTCATTACATCACTTAAAGGATTTATTGGATAGATAGCAAACCAACTATCTCGAATTTTCACGCATACCTTAATTATTGAATTGACGATTACGAGTTTTGATGATAGCATTATATTAGTTAAAGGTGCTACCGGTAGACGGTTAGCCCAAAGAATGTTAAATGGTTAGAATAACCGCTCAACTTACCCGGCTGTGGCGGTTATTTTTGTGTCTTGGAATCATGCTTTCCAAACATGTAACCAAGACTAAAAAAAGTCGCACACAGTGCAAGCACTGCGATAAGGTCACTGATGGTGAGCATAAGCAAGTACCTCCAACAAAGATTTCTCGTAAGAGATTTCTATGATAAACAGAGGTCACAGTCCTCTGGGAAAGGACTAACCGCCTACCGTTATTACTGGTAGCACCGAAAACAATTATATCGAACACATATTCGATAGTCAATTAAATATTGGATCTAAATAGAAAAAATATTACGGCAAAAGACCTTTCTTCACAAACAGAAGCGATGGCGATCTGTCAAAAATATATGTTTGACGATATAGAGAGGTAATGATAGTATATTAATTGAAAAAGGTGCTACCGGTAGACGGTTAGCCCCAAGAATGTTTAGTTATTAGAATAACCGCTCAGTCTTGCCGGACAATGGGCGGTTATTTTTGTGTCTTGGAATCATGCCGTCCAAACATGTAACCAAGACTAAAAAAAGTCGCACACAGCGCAAGCACTGCGATAAGGTCACTGATGGTGAGCATAAGCAAGTACCTCCAACAAAGATTTCTCGCAAGAGATTTCTATGATAAACAGAGGTCACAGTCCTCTGGAAAAGGACTAACCGCCTACCGTTAATACTGGTAGCACCGAAAATAATTATATCGAACACATATTCGATAGTCAATTAAATATTGGATCCAAATAGAAAAATTTATTATGGCAAAAGACCTTTCTTCACAAACAGAAGCGATGGTGATCCGTCCAAGAATGAATATATGTTTGACGCTATAGAGAGGTAATGCTAGTATATTAATTGGAAAAGGTGCTACCGGTAGACAGTTAGCCACCATTTATGAGCAGTATTTTAACCGCCCAGTCATGCCAGTGACAATGGGTAGAAATTGATGGGCATGTAAGCCCATACTGATGTGTTAAAGTTTAATGACATAAGCTATCTGCTACGGTAGCCGTCAGTATGGCAGTGCCCTTAATTTATGCATACATCTTCTATTTTATAGTGACAACATTAGTATCAGGGAATTGAACAAATATCGTTCCCTGTTTTTTTGTGTCCAGAAAAAGATTTTTTCACGTAACAGATTGGCTTTTTCGCTACAAAAATATAGAATTATAGCGAGAAAGGGGAATAAAGAACCATGCAAAAACACAAGAGAAAATCAGTTGATCCAATATATTCGATGTGTGTTCAGCCTTCTTTCATTATTGGCACAAACAATGAAGATGGGACACATAACTTTGCTCCGATCACCTGGGTTAGCGCCACGCAAGGAGAAGATGACGGATATTACCTCGTCATAAGCATGTTCGGAACCAAAAGAACAAAGCTTAATGTGATCAGAACCGGCGTGCTTAGCGCAAACCTCGTTAGTAGGGATATGCTTCCCCTTATGGACTATTTCGGTTCAAAGCATGCCAAGGATGGAAAAAAGAATGATATCCCCTATGGAGTCAGCCGCGGAGAAGTCATCGACGTACCCACCCTTGATGAGAGCAGATGGGTATATGAATGTAAAGTTGTAAGAAGCGTTGAAACCGGTGATTCCACTACCTTCTTTTGCCGTATCTGCAACATCCAGATCGATGAAAGACTTTCGCCCAAAGATATATTCGATGTTGATCTGACAGTTCTTGATCCCGTTATTTACTCCGGAAAATATCACAGCATTGGAAAAATGCTTGGAGAGATAGGAGACTTTTGCAAACCCGGATTAGAGTAATGTATTATCGCCGGAAACGGGCATAAAATAGGATTAGCAAATTGTCATAATAGATGACATAATAAATGTCGTAAAAGAGCTCTTGGCACAACACCTGGGGGCTCTTTTTTGCGTTCGCTACAAAATATAGTGTGGGCGATTTATAGTACAGCATCTGTGGTCTAATGGTATTAACCGAAAGGAGGTACCCTATGACTCAACTACTATATACCGACCACTATTTACGATATAATGTTACATATGAGATCCTTGGCAAAAGAGCCTTCTCATCAAACAGAAACTATGGCGACCTGTCAGGTCACACCGTCATCATCATCACAGACGACATGGCAGAGACCACCTTCATTAGGAACATGGCAGATCTCATATTCACAAGAGGCTGCAAGAACATCGCCTTCTGCGGCGAAGCCTCCGAAGAATGGCAGGACATCTTCGACCGCCAGGACCGAGACATCAACGGCTTCAACGACATAACAGGCTACGAA
>JAEEXE010000071.1 GCA_016291375.1 Butyrivibrio sp. | reverse complement strand
AACAAAGAGATAGGAACGGATCTAAGAGATTTCAGTGTTCGGTTTTGAAGGTACAAGGAAGATCCATGCGGTGCATGGATTTTTGTATATATATTTATTCCTCCTTAGCTCAGTCGGTAGAGCATTCGGCTGTTAACCGAAGTGTCGTTGGTTCGAGTCCGACAGGGGGAGCTTAAAAGTGAAGACTGTTACTGCGGTCTTGTATGGCTCCGTGGTCAAGCGGTCAAGACATCGCCCTTTCACGGCGGTAACACGAGTTCGATTCTCGTCGGAGTCACTTTTCAGGAGCTTTAGCTCAGTTGGTTAGAGCAACCGGCTCATAACCGGTCGGTCCCGGGTTCAAGTCCCTGAAGCTCCATTTTTGTTTTATTACCCAGTATTTATAAGGGGTCTTAGCTCAGCTGGGAGAGCATCTGCCTTACAAGCAGAGGGTCACAGGTTCGAGCCCTGTAGGCCCCATTCGCGATATGTGAATTGCATATCGCGTATTTTTTATCATTTATATTTATGATAAAATGCCGGCGTGGCGGAACTGGCAGACGCCCGGGACTTAAAATCCCGTGGGTAGTAATACCCGTACCGGTTCGATCCCGGTCGCCGGCAGTAAACATTAGAGAATCGCATAAGTTTGCGGTTCTCTTTTTTGTTGCCATCTTGTACTATAAAAGAGTGTGCATATATGTTGGATTGGGGAAGGGGAGACATGATTATGGTTATACATCCAATTGAACCAATATATGATAAGAATTCAATAATACTTATTCTAGGGAGCTTTCCCTCTGTTAAATCAAGAGAAGAAGGTTTTTTCTATGGGCATAAGCAGAATAGATTTTGGAAGGTGGTTTCCGGAGTGTTCGAAGAGGAAGAGCCGGGGACAATTGAGGAGAAGAAAGCTCTTTTGATAAGGAACAGGATTGCAGTATGGGATGTGATACAATCCTGCGATATTGAAGGATCATCGGACTCCAGCATCACTAATGTAGTACCGAACGATCTAAGCGTTATCTTAAATACCGCGGATATCGAGGCGATATATGTCAATGGTAAAACGGCACTTAAGTATTATGAAAAGTATACGGAGCCTGTAATCAAAAGACCAGCAATATGTCTTCCATCTACCAGTCCCGCCAATGCTGCCTGGAGTATGGAAAAGCTTCTGAGTGCTTGGAAGATTATAAAAAAGTATTGACCTTGCCCTTGGGGCAGCCCTTACCATTAAGTAATCACAGGATGAAGTACGTACGAATCAGCTGTATTACTTAGTTTCTAAAAATGCATTTACCTAAAAAGGAGGGCATCAGTATGAAGGAAAAAATGACATCGGGAGAAATTGCAAAGCAGGCAGGAGTATCAACAAAGGCACTTCGTATATATGATGAAAAAGGGTTGCTTAAGCCTGTTGGGCTTTCTGAGGGCAATTACAAACTCTATGATAAAAACTCACTGATAATTCTTGAAAAGATTATTGCTCTTAAACATATTGGATTTAGTCTTGAAGAGATTAAGAGCAGTCTTGAGAATGATGAACAGAGTTCTATAAGAGAAATCCTCGAGAATCAGCTTGAAATGATGAATCAGAAAATATATGAACTTCAAAAGGCTGCAAAGTGCATAGAATCAGCGCTTGCAAGGTTTGATGAAAATCCTGACTGGGACGATATTGCAGATATTATAAGGAAGATGGAAATGAGTCAGGGGGCGGATGAGCGCAGATGGTATGCTGCGGATCATGCGGCAGACGGAATTGAATGGTATGAAAAGATTTTTAATTCTTTATCATTTGAAGAAAATGATACTGTTCTTGACCTTGGTTGCAGCTACGGTCTTTTGTGGAGAAAGAACTGGGATCGTATTCCCAAGGGATTCAATGTATTAGGTGTAGACATTCACGGAAATTGGGCTGATGATCTTTACAATTATCTGGAGGATAATCGAGAGACGCTTCCGGAAGGATCTGATATTCAGATTTTTTTCAGTAATCTTGAAAAAGATGAGACGTGGGAAAAGATAAGAGAGAAGAAGTATTATAAGATTATTGCACATTATCTATTATCTTATTTGCATGATGATGCTTACTTTATCCAAAATGTGGCGCAAGTGCTGGCACCAGGCGGTATGTTTTCTGTTAATCATTATGGGGAAGCAGTGAAGGAATACGATTTCTGGGAAAATTGTTTATCTGAAGCGGGGCTTGATATTTCTTTTGCCCTTAAAAAGAGACAAGAAAGAAGGCAGGCAGACGCAGAGTTTGAAGCGCTTTTATCGGAGAACTTCGATAGAGTAGAAAAGATAGCCCTTCCGGGGCCATTAGTATTCGATAGCACAGATGCTCTTTTTGACAGAGTGCAAATGAAATACCCCGAGGGCGGGAAATATCTTGAGGACAACAGGGATGCTATAGAAAAATACTTTGAAACTGTGTTGCTTAAAGATGGCTCTGTTACTGTAGATATGGATAGCACTTTTTATCATTGTTATAAGAGAGAGAGGTAAGGCCGGCGAAGCCCCTTTCTCTGCGGCTTTGCGAGACTACTAAAAATTCGATCCCGGTAGCCGGCAGTAAGAGAGAAGCAGTGATGCTTCTCTTTTTTATGTTCATTTATCTTGCTGAGTCAGTTTATTAAAGTATTCTAATAACCTTTTTTCTAAGGATTTATCCTTCTGTAGAGAGTTTACAAATGAAAAGAGTTCTGGGTCTTCAGATGAAGAAATTGTTATTGCACTGGGAGATGGATCATCTGTTAAGCCATAAAGATAGTCAGAAGTAGTGTTAAACGTTGATGCTATGAAACACACTGTTTGGAATGATGGCTCCCTTTGCCCATTTTCATAACGCCCGTAACCCATTGCGGACATGTTGAGTTTTCTTGCTGCTTCAGCTTTGTTCATACCTAATTGTTCACGAATTTTGATCATTCTTTCAGCATTGAATTTCATATGTACCTCATTTCACTATTGACAAGTAACCATTGGTTATGTATTATACAATAACCGATGGTTATATTATAGCCTATATTATTCATTTAACAAGGAGGAATAAAAATGGGATATTGGATGATTGGGGCAGGTGAATTAGAGTTAATTCCTGCGCCAGATGAGACATTGATCAAGGAGTACATAAAGTTTTCAAATAGGATCAATCCATATGAAAAAATGGATGAAAGCTTTCCAAATCCATGGTTTTTTAATGAGGATAATAGATTAGAGTCGATAGCTGGTAAATTTGCGGAACCTTCTGTCTGGTATGACTACATAAAGAACTTTTTTGAGGCGCTAGGTTATAAACTAGTTGGTGAAAAGCAAATAGTGGGCGAATGTGACCCTGGAGTAAATTTTGGGGAATTGAATGATATTCAGTACAAGAAGTATAAAAAGTGGAAAGAGAGGATTCAGGATTATGAATTGGGAGCATAAAAATATGCAATGAATTTTCTATGAATTATCACTTTATATTCTTGACTTAAGGTTTTGATTACAATACTATAATCTTAACAGCGGACACTTGAGGTTCGTTTGAACGTTGAAATCAAAGAGGGTTCTGGAACGCTTTCTTTGATGGAGTTCTAGGTGGGTTCGATAAATAACCACAAACCAGATAGGATTATCCGAAAGAAAATTATCTAAAAGACCTTGTAGCCAAATACAAGGTCTTTATTTTTTTGGAGATACAATGGGAGTGCTAGAATCTTTAAGCTCATATGACAAACTGCTAAACACGGAATATCTTATAAAAATTGGCAGAAAAGGAAAGGCTAGCGTGCTTTGCCTGGTTTTTGATAAGGTTGATTGGTTTCACACAATGGGATTGCATTATCTGAAGGATCTTGAATTCTTAAACGTACATGGAGCTCAAACAGAATCTTTATATGATGAAATCATCGCAGGAACTTATGAAAATGCTGACTTTGAAAAATCAAGGTATTATACAGATGAAATGGAGTTAAGGGTAGAGCTTTTCGGACAGCTTGCGGACATAATAGAAAAGCTGGATAACCAAGAGTACAGCTTTTTTGCCTTTAGTAAAAAGAAGTGCCCTTGGACAAGCATTAATGCAGATTATCTGATAAACAATCATGAGAGATTTGAAAATCTTATGCTATATAAGAAAAGTGATAATTTGGCAGGAATAATATTTATCAGTGAAATGTCTATCTTTTCTTCTGAGGCAAGAATGAATGACTACACAGTTGGACAGACACAGTATTCAGTTCTTAAGGTTGAAAAACGCGACAAGGTTACAGGTACTGTGACACCGGTATTTACACATAGAAACTATAAAGAATAAAATGGTTTATGCACCTTTGATGTATATCCGCAACTAGGTTCAGAAGTGGGTTCAAAATAAAATGTGAGATCGCCAGCCTCCTTTCCATCAGTGTTTGAGAGACGCAGAGATGCTTCTCTTTTTTGTGTTCTATTATAAAAGGCTGTAAACTTAGAGTTTATCTGAGTTTACAGCCTCTTTCTTTATTTTTTGGTGAGAGTTATCTTTCCATCAAAAAATCGCCATCCGTAAAAGCATTGGCATCATATGTAAATACATCCTCAACCATGTCAGTCACGTAATTATAAACTACTCCATTAATACCGTGATCATTTCTACATACTTCATGGTTGTTGATCATGATGGATGAATAATATTTATTATCCCAGCAGCTACAGTATAGGGAGACAACATTTTCATTATAACTACAATCATATTGCAGATCATCGTAGTCTGAGCCTTCATTGATGCTGCTTGAGTCGATCACAAGAAATGAGCTTGAGTCCTCGTAAGGCTCAAGGAAGCTGTTAACCCCATGCTCTTTCAGTATGTCTTGTACTGCTGGTTCAAACAACTCTGGCGAAGAATCAACTGTACTGAGGATAAGTACACGATCCTGCAGGTTGTCAAACAGGTATGAAAGCTCTTCTGCAAATGCTCCTTTTAGCAGATTCACGTTCCCGTTCCAGTCTATAACCCTGTATTCTTCTTTGATCTCGTCATCATACAGGAATACTTCCAAATAAATATCTGTAGGATCATAACCTTTTAGATCGAGGTCGGCTATATAAACTGAATCAGAATCTTTGTTAAATTTGAAGTCTATAGGATGCTTATAGTGAGTTCCATCCCAAATAACGCCCCGAAGGCTTGCCTTTTCCATGGAATCCACCTCATCTAAGTTCAGCTGAGAGGCGGTAATAGTGGCATTATCTCCATCAAGCTTTATGTCAAGGTTGGCCCTTGGATGATTTAGATCCTTATATTGCAACTCAAAGCATGCGCTATCTATTACGTTTTCTTTGCTATAATCATATATAACTATGTTAAGCCCCTTGCCTGCACTTGCATAATCCACTCCATCGATGACTATGCTTGCATGATCCTGCGAACTTTCGATATGAACAGGCGGTCCGTTTTCTGACAGAACACAGTCATAGATAAGCAGATCTTCCGAGGTTTCACAATTGCTGTTTTGTCCGTCGATAACACAGTACATGCATAAGTCTGAAGACTTGTACAGTTTGCCAGTCATTCCAAGCCTATGGATAACATTTAAGTCTGATCCAATGGCTGTCCTGGTAAAATCTCCATTATTGGCCATTATGATTGCTATATTGTCATATGATTCCAGCAGATCTGCATAAATGGACAAGCTATCATGTGCCTGAAGCGGTAGATAACCAGATAATTCTCCAACTGTATACTTCTTATCGCCAACAGCTTCTATTATGATCTGACCCATTTTGTGGGGAAGCTTTTTCAGGGATACATCACACTCATAGCTCCTATCAGGCATAAGCTCCATTTTCGTTTTTGAGATCCTATGCATGGCTTCATCATAGGTGATCGCGTACACTTTACTTAGCTTTTTGACATTTATAATATTATCAACGCTAACCCTGATAGTGTCAGTTTCCTCGTTGTAAGAAATCACATTTGTATCTGCGTCGGGAAGCCAGCCATGTTGGCGCATGGTTTCTTCGTCTACCACAATATCTGCCAGAGAATCCATGAAAGATGATCCTTTCTTAAACTCCCTGTTAATGAAATCTAACCCATACAGCTCTACATATGTCTCTTTTCCGGAAAAGAGATTTATGCCAAGGCCAAGCTGCTGCCCGGAAATAGAAGCTCCCAGGGCTGCAATAGTTGTTGGAAACATATCCAGTGTTGAATATTCTATTTTCTCTTCTTTTCTCTCTCTGTTTACTGCAGAGTTGAGTATCACGGTGTAAGTTTTTCTTTCATAGCCTTCAGGTTTTTCGCTGGTGAAAGCCTCGTTCATGGTAGTATGGTCACCACACAGAACTATGGTTGTATTTTCGTAAAAATCCTGCTGCTGTATCCAACGGACAAAGCCTGTAACCTGTCGGCTTGAACAGCACATTACATTTGCATACTGATTATCTCCAAATTCATTCCTGCACAGGTGACACACATAGCCGTCCCAAAAGTGGGTGTCTACAGTGAGCATGGTGAGATTAAAAGGTTCATCTTTGCTGCTCAGTTCTTTCAGGTCTTTTTTTGCAATTTCAAAGAGTTTTTCGTCTTCGTAGCCCCAAAATTCATAATAGTCCTTAGGGATGACTCCGTTTTCATTGGCATAGACATAATCATGGATCGTATAGTTTCCGTGTGCTTTATAAAAGTTAGTCCGGCCTCCGAAATTTGCATCAGAGCCAAGCAGCAATTCCTGGTTGTAACCTTCCCTGGCAAGTCTCTCTCCGATGGATGTGATTTCGGGAAAAAAATTTTCCTGATCTGACATCATGTTGTCGCCAACGCTGATCTTAAGAGGCAGACCGGTGCTCTGTGCGAACATTGCTCCCATGGTCCAGGTTGTACCATAGGGAACAAGGGCTCCATTCAAGGTGTCAGAACTTCCAAAGCACTCGCCTTCTTTTGCCAGCTCTTCAAGTTCAGGAATACAGCTGGTCCTAAATCCTCCACCATTTTCTATAGCTCCATATGTAAGTTCCATGGATTCAAGATAAATATAGATGAGATTTCTTTTCTTTTCCGGAAAGGTAATGTCAACAGTCCCTGCATCAACATAGTTATCTTCTATAAAGGTGGATTCATCGCCTAGATTTCTGATATAGTCTGTAACGTCATGTTTTTCCCAGAATATAGTGGCACATACTGCGAAGAAGGCCATGGAAATGATTAGTGAAAAAACAAGGATTCTGCCCTGTGATTTAGCTGCCTTTCGGCTAAAAAACAGTAATAATGCCACCAGTAAAGATGTGGGCATCAGGCACTTCACAAGGAATTTGGTGAGCATGTCTTTTCCCACCCCTCTTAAAGGAGCGGACAGTTCAAATACCAACTCGTCCATGCTCAGTCTCGTCCATGTTGTAAGGCACCAGATGATTCCAAAGCCAATCAGGGTGAATATGAATGTAAATATGGAGATAAGTATTATTTTTGAGTGCTTCATAATTGTACCTTATTTAATTTCATATTTTTAACGCTTGATCAGTATCTGAGTGCGGGATCAACAACATCTGTATAAATGGCTGTTATTCCCAGATCAAAGAATTCTTTCATAGAATCAGCTGAATTAACAGTATGTACGTACATAGGAACATTGGAAGAAGACAGAGCCTCAAACAATGCATCCCCTTTACCAAATTTTCCTCCAATAACAGAAGTCGCATGCACATATTCTATTTTACTACAATTAAAGCAGTACTTACATCCGTAAAAGATTCAAGAGAGTGAAGGTGAATCTTTTATATATATTTAAGAATAAAAACTAGCGGAATATAGTATTATTTATAGTAGATGATTAGTCATAATGATGATTATGTCTGCAAGGAGGAATACTATGTCCGGAAATTTGAAAAACAAACTTCATAAATTTCTGATTGTAGTGCTTACTCTTGCTGTTGCAGGCACAAGTAGTGGATATTCAACTGATACTAAGAAAAAAACGGAAGACGCCGAAAGCGTAGTAGAATTTGTCCATGAACTTGATGA
>JAEEXE010000070.1 GCA_016291375.1 Butyrivibrio sp. | reverse complement strand
CTGTCAACGAAGTTGAGGCGGTTGAGGAAGCATCAATGGTTATCAACCTTTGCAAGGGATACGGATTGTCATATCCCGTATATCTTGATGTTGAGGGCTCTAACGGACGAGGCGACGGAATCAGCACAGCTCAGCGTACTGCTAATATAAAGGCGTTCTGCGGAACTATTCAGAATGCGGGTTACAAGGCGGGTGTATACGCCAACAAGACCTGGTTTACCAGCAAGATTAACACAGCACAGCTTACAAATTACAAGATCTGGCTTGCTCAGTACGCTGCAAATGTTACCTACAACGCTACAAGGTATGATATGTGGCAGTACACATCAAAGGGTAAGGTTTCCGGAATATCAGGAAACGTAGATATGAACACCTGGTACAGATAATTATATTACCATTTACAGACCGCGCACTTAGTTGCGCGGTTTGTGGTATAATGAAGCGAAAATTCGAAATGAGATACAGAGACAGAGCATACTTTTGGAGAAAAATATGAGTAGGAAAAACATGCGAAACATAGGACAGTTTCAAACATTGGCCTTTGTTTTGCCATTTATTTTTTATATGGGACTTGCCGTGATCGACGGGCCTGTATGGTGCGTGGATTCTCCAAGCTACACCAGCATGGATTTTTCAAGAGAACCGGTTTATCCGCTGTTTCTTTTGCTGTTCAGAAAGATTTTTGAGCTGTTTAATCTCTCGGGCAAAATGTACGGCGTTGATTCATATCTTTTCCCTGTAATCCTGTTACAGAGCCTGTTATGGGTATATGTTACCTACAGACTTGGCAAAGAAGTGTATGAAGAATCTTCAAGATTCTTGACTGAGAAAAAAGCGCTTATCCTTGGTTACACAGCTGTGGGAACACAGATTGCGGTGGCGTGCCTTAACAGATTCATGGCAAACAGAGGATCTATGTATTCTGAGTGCATCATGACAGAATCGCTTGCCATGCCTCTTTTTGTGCTGTTCATCATTTATCTGTGGAAGCTTTTTGGAAACTTTAGTAAGAGTAATCTCAGGATCACATTTATTCTGGCAATCCTGGGAGCAAGCATCAGGAAACAGATGCTGATAATGCTGGTCATCTGGGGCGGCGCAGCGCTTATAATCTATCTTCTTCAGGCAAGGCAGAATGGGCTTCACAAGCTCTTTATAACAGTGCTTATGATAATTGCGGCGTTTGTGTGTGTCAGCGGTATCGATAGATTTTATAATCTCTGTGTGAGAGGCGAGTTTGCTGAACATATCGGTAATAGCAAGGGCGGGCTTGATACGGTTCTGTACACTGCGAAGGCAGAGGATAGGCAGCTCTTTGAGAGCCTTGATTCCACCAAGTACCCGAATATAGCGGGGCTTTATGATGAGATTTACAGCACTTTACAGGAAAAAGAGCTGACGATAGATTATGCACCTGGCTTTGAGAAAAAGGAAGAATCCACAATCTTTAACAGTGACTGGGCTTCAATGGCTTCTCACTATGCCGATTCCTATGATGTGATAGGTTTTGATGTGGTGCAGGTAAAATGTGATGAGTACGTGGCGGAGAATTTTCCGGATCTTAGTACTACCAAGGCTCAGTTAAAAGAGGATGAGATCGAGGGAGTTCTTTTTAAGACTCTTTTGAAAAAAGACATTGATGATGTCTTTCACAAAAAAGGCGGAGTTGTGAAGTATGTATTTACGGCGAATATCCTTAAGGCATTTGTTATTTCAGCTGCGAATATGAGACCTGATTTTTTGGTGAAAGCTTCATTCCTGATCTATCTCTTTTACCTTGCAATATTTGTCATGTTTATTATTAAGACAATGGCGGGGGCGGGCACAACCATGTCGTATGGACGAAGAACTTTTTTGATATTATCGTTCATAACGCTTGTTGGTGTCTGTGTAAACTGCGTGGTTACGGGATCGATGATATTCCCTCAGCCGCGTTATATGTGTTACACAATGGGGCTCTTCTACTTAACCCTGACTTGTGGTATACTGTGCTAGTATATGGACTCAATTATGATCAGGAGCATTCTGTGATCATGTATGAGTATTAGAATATATCTTTTTTGAAAGGAAAAATAAAAAGGTAAATAAAATGAGAACTTATCTTGTGACAGGAGGAGCCGGATTCATTGGTTCCAACTACATCCATTACATGTTCAAAAAGTATGATAACGACATCCGTATCATTAACGTGGATGTACTTACATACGCGGGCAATCTCGAGAATCTCCGTGATGTTGAGAATCGTGACAATTATACATTCGTAAGAGCCGACATCACTGACAGAGAGGCTATTGACAAGATCTTTGCAGAGAACGATATCGACAGAGTTGTTCACTTTGCTGCAGAGAGCCACGTTGACAGATCTATCGTTAATCCTGAGATCTTTGTTCAGACCAATGTTCTTGGTACAGCTACTATGCTCAACGCTGCCAAGAAGGCGTGGGAACTCCCTGACGGAAGCTTCAAGGAAGGCAAGAAGTTCCTTCACGTTTCAACTGATGAAGTATACGGAACTCTTGATGATGATCCTAATGCTTATTTCTATGAGACAACTCCTTACGATCCTCATAGCCCTTATTCAGCAAGTAAGGCAGGATCTGACATGCTCGTTAAGGCATATATGGATACATATAAGTTCCCTGCTAATATTACTAACTGTTCCAACAACTACGGACCTTACCAGTTCCCTGAGAAGCTCATTCCCCTTGTGATCAACAATGTACTTGCAGGCAAGGATCTTCCTGTATACGGAGATGGTAAGAATGTACGTGACTGGCTCTATGTTGAGGATCACGCCAAGGCAATCGATATGGTTCAGGAACAGGGTAAGCTCTTTGAGACATATAACGTTGGCGGACATAACGAGAAGCAGAATATTGAGATCGTTAAGACAATCATTGATGTTCTCAGAGAAGAGCTCGATGACAGCGATCCCAGAAAGGCACACCTTTCTTATGACCTTATTAAGTACGTAACTGACAGAAAGGGTCATGACAGAAGATATGCCATTGCTCCCGATAAGATCAAGAGCGAGATAGGCTGGGAGCCTGAGACTATGTTCAAGGAAGGCATCAGAAAGACAATTAAGTGGTACTTCGACAATCAGGAGTGGATGGAGCACGTTACAAGCGGTGACTACGAGAAGTACTATGATGCAATGTATTCAAACAAATAATGTATGAATTGCGGTGGCGCAGTGATTGCGTCAACCGTGGAATAATAGGAGATTACACAAATGAAGGGTATTATTTTGGCGGGTGGCTCAGGAACTAGGCTTTACCCCCTTACAAGAGCGATTTCCAAGCAGATCATGCCTGTCTATGACAAGCCTATGATCTACTATCCTCTTTCAACACTTATGCTTGCAGGTATCAGAGATGTGCTTATCATCTCAACACCCAGAGATCTTCCTATCTTTGAGGATCTTTTTGGAACCGGCGAGCAGCTTGGCATGCACTTTGAGTATGCAGTTCAGGATCAGCCAAGAGGCCTTGCCGATGCGTTTATTATCGGTGAGAAGTTCATAGGAAGTGATTCAGTTGCACTTGTTCTTGGCGACAATATCTTCTACGGACAGAGCTTTAGTAAGCTCCTTAGAGATGTTGCTTCAAGAGATAAGGGTGCAACAATCTTTGGTTACTATGTTCGTGATCCCAGAGAGTATGGCGTTGTTGAGTTTGATGAGAACGGAAAGGCCATCAGTATTGAAGAAAAGCCTGAGAAGCCCAAGAGTAACTACGCGGTACCCGGACTTTATTTCTATGACAACGATGTTGTTGAGATAGCCAAGAACGTTAAGCCTTCAGCTCGCGGTGAGATTGAGATCACAAGTATCAACAACGAGTACCTCAGAAGAGGAACACTTCACGTTGAGACAATGGGACGCGGCTTTGCATGGCTTGATACAGGTAATCACGATGCTCTTCTTGATGCGGCAGATTTCGTGTGCGCATTCCAGAAGAGACAGGGACTTTACGTTTCATGTATCGAAGAGATTGCGTATAAGCGCGGATTCATAGATAAGGAGCAGCTCCTTAAACTTGCTGAGCCCCTTATGAAGACAGACTACGGCAAGTACCTTGTTGAAGTTGCTAACGGGCTGTGAGCTGTGAGCACTTGACGACGTATTTTGGAGTCTAGTGCGAACGTCTTCCGTAGAGCGGAAGCTCCTTGTTTTTAAGCACTTAACGACGTTTTTTGGAGTTTAGGAGAGAGTTTTGGACAAAAGAGTTTTCAGAATGGCGATACTCACTATTATCAGCGCCTTTATTCTGGTGCTTGTGATAGTGTACGCCACTAATTCGGATAGAATAGGTGAGCTCTTCGGTAAGGATAATAAGGCTGATACGGCTGATGTTGCAGCTTCTTATGTATCCGACACCGGGATTATCGAGGGTGATCAGATAGGCGATAATCTTGACGCTTTTCTTTATGACGAGAGTTTTTTTGATGAGAACGATGTAGTTCCGTCAATAGTCGTGATCAAGGAAAATGAGTCGGATGCAGGTAACAGCGCTTCTTCCGGAGCTTCTGATGAGGACAAGGATTCCAAGGACACCGATGATAAAAAGGGTCTTGGAAAAGCTGTTGTGGGAGAATTGGAGAACCCCAATCCGCCTGTGAACTATGATTATGAAGCATCCCTGGCAGGAAGTACGCTTCCGCCTGTAGAGGGAACACCTGTGGGAAATGCTTCCGCAGGTAATTAAAATAATAATTTTTGGAGATGTAAAAATGGGCAAGATAACAGTAGAAACATGCGAAATAGAAGGACTTAAGGTTATTACTCCGACTGTTTTCGGAGATGCCAGAGGTTATTTTGTAGAGACCTATAACAAGAATGATTTTGTTGAAGCAGGAATAGATGTAGAGTTTGTTCAGGACAATCAGTCGGCTAGCAAGCAGGGCGTTTTAAGAGGTCTTCACTTCCAGAAGGAGTTCCCTCAGGATAAGCTTGTGCGCTGCATCAACGGAGAAGTATTTGATGTCGCTGTTGACCTTAGAAGAGATTCCAAGACTTTCGGAAAGTGGTTTGGAGTAGTCCTTTCTGCTGAGAACAAAAAACAGTTCTTTATTCCCAAGGGATTTGCCCATGGATTTTATGTATTATCGGAATATGCCGAGTTTGCTTACAAGTGCTCGGATTTTTATCATCCTAATGATGAGGGTGGTCTTATTTGGAACGATCCCGATATTGGCGTAGAGTGGCCTCTTATTGACGGCGTAGAGCTCAATCTTTCCGACAAGGACACTAAGTGGGGAGGAATTAAGGAATATTGAATAAGGGATTAAATCTTAGAAAGCCCCCCAAGAAATTCTTCTTGGGTGTTTTCTATGTAATGGCGGTTATATTCATGCTGTTACTTGTAATGCACAACAATCCTCTTGCAGACCAACACTCGGAACACCTTAAAAAGATATGCGGATGTCTTTTGCTTACGGTGAGCTGTGTACTGGTCTCGTTTTGGTATGATAAATTGACCGTTCTTCCCATCGAGCTTTGGCACAACAGAAAGCTCATCTGGAGACTTTCAGTAAATGATTTTAAGAAAAGATATGCAGGCTCTGTTATGGGTGCTGTCTGGGCTATGGTACAGCCTGTTGTTACGGTCATCCTGTACTGGGTAGTTTTCACAAAGCTCTTTCCTGCACGAGCAGCAATGGCAGGTGAAGTAGAGGTTGATTATGTCCTTTTTCTAACTGCAGGTCTTGTGCCCTGGTTTTTCTTTGTAGAAGCTCTTACCAACGGAACCACGGCGCTTTTAGAGTACAATTATCTTGTAAAAAAAGTTCTTTTTAAGATCAGTATATTGCCTCTTATTAAGATAATTGCGGCAATGTTTATTCATTTCTTTTTCATAGGCGTTCTTCTTGTTATGGCCTGGTTTATGGGGTATCCACCAAGTATTTATTGGATTCAGCTTATTTATTACATCGGCTGTGAGTTTATACTTGTGTTGTCCATCAGCTATGCAACCTGCGCGCTTGTAGTTTTCTTCAGAGATCTCCTTCAGATAATAAACATCGGAATACAGCTGCTTCAGTGGTATACACCTATTTTGTGGAGTTTTTCTGATGTTATAGCACGTGCCACAAAATATCTTACAGAGGAAGGGTGGGATATAGAGAGTATCAGAAGATGCGAAGAACTTATTAAGGTGTTTATCAAGATAAACCCTATGGCTTATATTGTGGATGGCTACAGGAATTCGATCTACGGCCAATCATGGTTCTTTGAACACTTCTATTCATCCACATATTTCTGGATGTGTGTTGTCGTTCTTTTCTGCATAGGAACGCTTTTGTTTAAGCGTCTTAAGCCGCATTTTGCGGATGTGCTTTAATAAGCCGCGGCGCCCACAGTGGCGTGGCATGGAGATTTGTACATGAACAAAGACATTGCTATCGAGGTAAAAAACCTCACTAAATCATATAAGCTCTACGACAAGCCGATGGACAGGATCAAGGATTCACTAGGACTTGCCAAGAAAAAGAAGTTCAAGGAAAAGCTTGCCCTGAACAATGTAAGTCTATCGGTCAAAAAGGGCGAGACTGTCGGAATTATTGGAACCAACGGTTCGGGTAAGTCGACAATCCTTAAGATCATCACAGGTGTCCTTACACCGACATCGGGCGAAGTCAACGTAGACGGCCATATCTCAGCTCTTTTGGAACTGGGCGCAGGCTTTAACATGGAATACAACGGAATAGACAACATCTACCTAAACGGTATGATGATCGGTTTTTCCGAAGAAGAAATAGAAAAAAGAATGGATGCGATCCTTGAATTCGCAGACATCGGAGATTACGTATATCAGCCGGTCAAGACTTATTCAAGCGGTATGTTTGTAAGACTTGCTTTTGCTGTTGCGATAAACATCGATCCCGAGATTCTGATTGTCGATGAGGCGCTTTCTGTAGGAGACGTGTTCTTCCAGGCTAAGTGCTATCACAAGTTTGAGGAGTTTAAGAAGCAGGGAAAGACAATTCTCTTCGTGTCACATGATCTTTCAAGTATCAGTAAGTACTGTGACAGAGCGGTTCTTCTTAACCAGGGCGTGCTCCTTGGAGAGGGAACACCGAAGAAGATGATCGATATCTACAAGCAGGTTCTTGTAGGACAGTATCCGCTTCCGAGCGGTGACGAGGGTAATCTTCTCGATGACGAAGATATCCGAAATGCCGCAGCGAAGGCAGATGAAAGAGCTGATTCCAAGGTTAAGGGTTCAGGTAAGAACTCCAAGAATGTCGCAGCCAAAAACGCAGCTTCAAATGCTCAGTCATCTCAGCCGGGCTCAGGCAAAGCCCCGGCCTCAGAAGCACCCGCCACGCAGGCAGGCGCAAATCCCGACACTCTTGAGTACGGCGACGGAGCTGCAACGATCACGGATTATTACGTGACCGATTCAAACGGTGTGCAGTCCAATTCGATCGTAAAAGGAACGGAGTTTACAGTTCACATGAAGGTAAAGTTCAACGAGGACGTTGCAGCGCCCATCTTTGCTCTTACTTTCAAGAATATAATGGGTATCGAGATCACAGGTACCAATTCAATGGTTGAGAAATCATTCCTTGAGCCCGTCAAAAAAGGCGATGTAAAAGAAATTTCTTTTACCCAGAAAATGTCTCTTCAGGGCGGCGAATACCTTCTAAGCTTTGGTGTTACTGGCTTTGAACAGAATGACTTTACCGTATATCACAGGTTATATGATGCACTTAATATCACAGTAGTTTCCGACAAGAATACTGTCGGCTATTATGACATGAACACAACATGTAAGGTGAGAGACGCAGATGCAGGAACAGATTAAGATCGGAAATGTGACGCTTAATTTCAAACATTATTCCGGGGTTGATCTTTATAGCGACGGTGCTATAGAGAACGACCTTCTTGAGATTGTAAAAAATCATACAAAAGACGAGTATCAGAAGATAATCGAGGAGCGCGCAAGCTGGCCTATTCTCTATCATCTTTCGGATCAGAGAGC
>JAEEXE010000007.1 GCA_016291375.1 Butyrivibrio sp. | reverse complement strand
TACCTGATATAGTGACCGGTGCATGGTATGGTGTACAGAATGTTCTGTGCTTAGGCAGTGCGTTGGCAGTTAGCTATTATTTTTTCTCCGGACGAAAAAAGATAAATAAGTTGATAGTAGTGGCAATATTCTACGGTATTGAGGGCGTGCTGAGTTGTATATGCTTTGGAAAAGGGAAATAAAATTCAAAGAAATACCGGATCCATTCAATAAACATGCTGTCTCTGAAGAGTCCAATCTTACTACAAGAGAAGATCTTCCTGATGTATTGAAGGTTACATATTACGATCATAAGCTGATGAATAAGCACAAAGATCCGATCTTCGAGCTTTATCCTATAGGAAGTCGTGCTTCTGTTTATTACAATCCCGATAAGCCTAAGATGGCTTATGTTCAGAGATGCATTACATATGGCACCGAATATAAGATCATGTTTATCTGGGGAATTATCATGAGCGTTGTGGGGATTGCAATGTTTTTGACTTACTTTGTTATTTGATTATGGAGGAATGTATGAATAGTAATAATGTGATTTATTCTGGTAGACTTGAAAAGTTGAGGCTCCTTGATGGAAAAGATATGGATATTTCAGATGTGTCCTTTGAATTTGAGAAAGAATGTAAAAAGCTCCTTTGCAAGTACGTGGGCCTTTCTCTGCTTTCTGTAGTCGTTCCGGTGTGTATGATAAAATTTTGGAATGTTCTTTTCACTAGTACGAGACTTAATGTCAGAGGAGCATTGTTGACGATAATGTTCGTTGTAATATTCCTGTATTCTGTATGCGAGATAGTGGCATTGTTGAATGCGAGATACAGAAGCGGGTTTAAAGGGATACGCGGAACATGTGACAACGTGATCCGTACCTCTACAAAAAACGGTGTATATTATGCATACCACTGTACAACTGAGTTTGGGGAGCATGGCATTGCTTTTGTAAGGGAACGCCGGCAGCATGTAGCCATCGGAGATGCAATAGTATATATCAGAATTTTTGGAAATGACTTAATCTTTAGAGATCAAAAGAGACAAGTATAATTGTATGACATCATAGGGTCTCATCTCCCAATCTTGTGGAGATGAGACCTTTTTTATCCCATATCTTGCGGTTGAAAAAGCAAACAAATGTTCGTATAATAAAAATGAAGAAACGAACAAATGTTTGCAAACAAATAAGAGAACCAATCGGATAACAGATCAGTACAAGTCAGGTGAAAGAGAGGGTTTTGATATGATATTGGCAGTTGATTTTGACGGAACATTAAGTCTTGGAGAGTGGCCGGAAGTAGGGCCTGCCAACGGGACACTTATCACATATCTTAAAGAGAGACAGAACCTTGGAGATAAGCTCATATTGTGGACGTGCAGAGCGGGAGAGGCGCTCGACGATGCGGTTGATTTTTGCAGCAGCAACGGGCTTGAGTTTGACGCTATCAATGACAATCTTCCCGAGATTACAGAGAAGTACGGCAACAACAGCAGGAAGATAAGTTGCGATCTGTACATAGACGACAGGGCAGTCGGTTGCACCGACGCCGCTGTGGAGTATGCGATTAAGCAGTAAGGATGTGTTATATGAACCATGGGAAGAATAATTGATAAAGTAGATGTAATCTGTGAACACAAGAGTGACGGGACCGTTATTCCGCTACGTTTTAGGCTTGTAAATGAGGATGGCGCCTACGAGGCTTACACGATAAAGGGATACCGCGAGATCCTTAAGAAGGGCTGCTACACAACACCGGACGGCGTCACGGTCAGCAGCAGAGACAAGATCTTCGAATGCCGCGTTCTCATCCTCGATATTTACCGTACGGTCCGCCTGTATTTCAATACAGCCACCTGCGACTGGAAGCTCTCCGTGTAGAGTGTGTCCACCACCTTAAAAGTAATTGTACACCGCCTGCTCTTTGGTTATAATTATAGGAACAGTGTGTTTATTACTTCAAAGGACGGACCGATAGATGGAACATATTTTTCCAAGAGTACTTATATGTGCACCCGGAAGCGGAAGTGGTAAGACGGTTATTACCTGTGCGCTTCTTCGTATTTTGATCAAAAAAGGTCTTTTACCCGCATCATTTAAATGTGGACCGGATTATATCGATCCTCTTTTCCACAGAAAAGTGCTGGGCATTCCTTCCAGAAATCTGGACTTTTTCCTTGCAGGCAAGAGCGGGATCATGCGCTCTCTTAAAAGAGGTATCAAAGACAGAAATATAGGTATTATTGAAGGCGTTATGGGCTTTTATGATGGCTTGGGAGCATCTTCAATCGAGGGCTCAAGCTACGATATCAGCAGGATTACGGGAACTCCGGCTATCCTTGTTGTCAATGCAAGGGGCATGAGCAGGTCCGTAGCTGCGATGGTCAAGGGCTTTTGCGAATATATGGACTATGATCACAATCAGATCAAAGCGATCATACTCAACAACATTTCTCCATCTATTGCACCCGATATAGTTAAACTTATAGAGGAAGAGGTACACATTCCGGTTATCGGTTATCTTCCAAGGATAGAGGAGGCCGACATTACAAGTAGACATCTTGGACTTGTGCTTCCTGATGAGGTTCCGGAGCTTATAGATAAGATAGATGCCGTAGCAAATAAGCTTGAAGAAAATCTGAACTTTGAGAAATTCCTTGAAATAGCAGCGGAGGCAGAGACAATTCCCGATGTGGAAGAGAGCTTTGCTCCTATATATAAAAAGAAAAGGATTCTGGAAAGCCCCAATATTGCTGTAGCTATGGACGAGGCGTTCTGCTTCTACTATGAAGACAACCTGGATATGCTAAGGGATATGGGAGCCAGGATATCATTTTTTTCACCGCTCCATGATAAGCAGCTTCCCAAGGCGCAGGGCTATATCATAGGCGGAGGTTATCCCGAACTTTATGCAAAAGAGCTGTCGGATAACACTGACATGATAAACAGCATTAGAGGAGCGTTTCTTAGAAGAGTTCCTATATTTGCAGAGTGCGGCGGCTTTATGTACCTTCAGGAAAATATGAAGGACAAAGAAGACAACGAGTTTCCAATGGTTGGTGTAATTCCCGGTGAATCTCACATGACAGAGAAACTCAAACACTTTGGCTATGTTACCATTACGGCCGCCAGAAACAATGACTATTTAAGACCTTTTGAATCTGTAAGCGGACATGAGTTCCATTACTACGATACTTCTGATAACGGTGATGCTTGCATTGTATCTAAGGGCACAAGAAATCGCTACTGGAAGGGTATCCATTCAACCAACAACCTGTTTGCGGGATTCCCTCATCTGTACTATCCATCTTGCCCCGAACTCATAGAGAGGTTTATGGAGAAGGCTTCCGGAGGGCTGTAATACCGGCAGAACAGCTTATAGCAATATTTTATAAGATCAAAGGAGAAATCCATGAATATACATCTTTGCAAGGGAGATGAAACCCTTGAGCAGGCTCTTGCTTATATCAATGAGCATGACAAAGAGGGCAGGAAGTATACCTTCGATAAAGAGAAGGATCGCTGCTACATCGGCGATGAAGCCTTTGCATCAGCGCCATGCCTCATCAATTACAAAAACAACTACTGGGCACTCCACTACGAATAATGAGAGATTGGGGACTGCGGATTTGTAGGGTGTACTCTGAAAAACCGATTTTTCGCTTTGCCCCAGCTGTAATCCATAGCATTCAAAAAACAAGCCAAGAATCTATTGGTCCTAAACTCCTGCAGCTTCCTGACGGAAGCTACAGTCAGACAACGGACCAAAAGCAGATTCTTGGCTTATTATTTTTCACGCTCATGGATTATCAGCTTGCGCAAAATGCTCAAAATCGGTTTTTCAGAGTATTCCCTCAAATTCCGCATCTACCCCCGCATTAATAATAACCCGTCGCCAGCCTATCAGTTAGCTATAGTAAACTCTATTAAGAACTTTGCCGGAAGAATATTTTCTGATACTTGCTTCTCATAATTACTTATGTGCTATGGCTGTAAGTTTTACTAAAAAGATAATTTGAACATTTTGGAAGAGCCGATAGATTCATGAGTGATAAAAATAAAGCAGAGAATCTGGCTTTTGGTCCGTTGTTTGACTATCGAATCCCGCAGGGTTCGATAGGAGTTTAGGACCAACAGATTCTCTGTTTGATTTTTGGCACCATGAATCACGGCGAAGCCGGCGTTCAAATTATCTTTTTTGTAAAAACCTACAGCCATTACATAAAATAGGAGCAAGTATCAGGAAATATTCATCGTCAAAGTACTTTATATAGTTTATGCACACACTTAATTGTGGTAAAATAGTGGTGCGGTAGATAGTTAAAGTTTCGTGGTTATCATGTGGGGTGATCGTCATGAATAGCAGACTACTTACAAATTTATCCAAAAAAAACCGGGTGGATTTTGTTCTTGTTCTCATCGCATCCCTTTTTACCATCATCTATAGCCGAAACGTCTACTACTTAGATAATTCCAACGCCGCATTGTCATATCTTTTCTATATCTTTAAATACGTTCCCACCATAATCGTATCTGCAATATGCGGCATAGTTCCCGCAATGGGAATGGTCCTCATAGTATTCATATACAGATGCTTTATGTCCAGTGGATTCTCATACCTTACATTCATATATCTGGTTGTTGCCTGCACTGTTAATATACTCACCATAAACGGCTTCTTTAAGAAATGGTATAAGTGCCTTGCTGCTTCAGTTATACTGCAGCTTTTTGTTGGAGATTTGTGGGGAACCATCCTGGTCCTTTTGGGCGGAAGACCTGCACAGAGCATAAATGTCGGCAATTTCTGGAAGTTCTTTTTTGCCGAAGCGCCGGGGTGTCTGATAGGATGCCTTTTTGTATATTTCTTTTTCAGATTTGTTCCCGATAGCAAAAAGCTCTTGTTTGGAAGCGGCAAATACTACGTGGATATCAATATTCTGGATGATGACGACAGATACATCGTAGAGGGAAAATCCAGGATCGGTAGAGTTGTGATGGGGATCATTGTGTTTGAAGCTCTGGTACTTGGAATATCGGCGGAGCTTTCAGCCAATACCCTGATACCGACCATGAGTGTTGTGTCAGAGGACTCCTACATGGATGAAGCATCCGGAGAATGGGTGAGCGCTCAGAATGCAGAAATGCTGGAGGGAATAGTCAGTAATACCCTGATCTCAGAACACGGAATGCTAAGTTCAGTGGCGCCTGCAAGAGAGTTTAATAAATCCCAGTACAGCGTCAAGCTTGCGATGCTTATCTCTATCATAGTCATACCCCTTGCCATATTCGTAAACAGATTTGCCCAGCGAAGGATTGCTGAGCCTATAAGGAATCTTTCTAAGGGAGTTTCCGATATCTACAATTCGGAAGAAATTGATATTGCCAAAAAAGTCAGCGAAATCCATAAGCTTTCCATAAAAACCGACGATGAGATCGAAGAGCTGTATCACGCAGTGGATCTAACTTTGTATAGGCTGATCGAATACGTCGAGCTTGTTAAGTCGAGACAGGTCATAGAGGATCAGCTACAGACAGAAAAGCTTGCCAATGAAGCAAAATCCAGGTTTCTATCCAATATTTCTCATGAGATAAGAACCCCTATAAATGCGGTTCTTGGTTTTGATGAGATGATCCTAAGAGAGAGTAAGGACAAAGAAGTTCTGGGCTATGCCCTGGATATTAAAAATTCAGGAAAGACTCTTTTGGCTCTTATAAATGATATCCTGGATTTTTCCAAGATAGAAGCGGGAAGAATGGAGATAATCCCCGTGGAATATGAGCTTGGATCTCTTATTAACGACGTTGCCAATATGGCACTTCTAAGGGCAGAGGATAAGGGACTTGAGTTTATTTTGGATGTTGATGAGAATATTCCGCACATTCTTTTTGGCGATGAGATTCGCATAAAACAGTGCATAATGAACATCATGACCAATGCCGTAAAGTACACGGAAAAAGGCAGCGTTACCTTTGAAGTTGGCTATGAGGATTACATTCCGGAATATCCTGAGGAGCAGTTTGATGAAAAGATAATTCTCAAGGTGAGAATAAAAGACACCGGAATAGGAATTAAAGCTGAAGATATTGAGAGACTCACGGATGCCTTTGAAAGACTTGATGAAAAGAGAAACAGGACCATAGAAGGAACAGGACTTGGAATAACTATTGTAAGCAGCCTTCTTCTTATGATGGGATCGCGTCTGGAAGTAAAAAGCCAGTACGGCGTGGGATCGGAGTTTTATTTTAATCTTGAGCAGACAGTGGTGAGCAGAGAGCCGATAGGCAAGCTGACACAGACCTATAAGGACAACGCCATAAGTGTGCTTAGCTACAAGGAAAGCTTCCACGCTCCAACAGCAGCAATACTGGTAGTTGATGATATTAAGACCAACCTTACGGTTATCGAAGGACTTCTTAAGAACACAATGGTCAAGGTTGACACTGCTATAAGCGCCAAGGCAGCATTTGAATTGGTCAAAAAAAATAAATACGACCTTATTTTTCTTGATCACAGAATGCCGGACATTGACGGTATTCAGGCATTTCATACCATGGAAAAAATGGAGGATAATTTAAGTAAAGGCGCGCCGGTAGTGGCACTTACAGCTAATGCCATCTCGGGTTCCAGAGAGATGTATCTTAAGGAGGGTTTTGTAAACTACCTTTCAAAGCCTGTTAATCCGCCAAAACTTGAGGAAATGATACTAAGTTACCTTCCTGAGTACAAGGTATCAAAGCCCGGAGACCCCGATTATGAGTCAGAACAAAAAGATGAACTTGACGACAATGAGAAGGAGGCAATGGCAGAACTTCTTAAGGCAAGGTGCGTTGACATAAACGCTGCCATAGCACGCTGCGGATCACCTACGGTTGCAAGGGATGTTATGAAAGACTTCAGACTCACCATAAAAGAGAGGGCCGATCTTATAGAAGAGAGTGCCCAAAAAGGCGATATCAAGAACTTTACTATATATGTTCATGGCCTTAAGAGTTCAGCTAAAGCCATCGGAGCCTTTTCTCTTTCTGAAATGGCTGAGTATATGGAAAAATGCGGTCTTAACAAGGATATAGAAAAGATAAAAGAAAAATATAAGGAACTTGTAGAAGAATATCGAAGCTTTTATTCCAAGCTTTCCTTTGGGGAAGATGAGGAGATTACAGACAAACCGCAGATTGATAAGGAAGAGCTTGAGGGGGCCTTCCGTTCAATAAAGGAATTCGTTTCGGGATCATATTTTGACAGTGCGGATGACATTATGAACATGCTAAGTGAGTATAACATTCCCGATGAGTATAAAGAAAAATATGAGGAAACAAAGAGACTTCTTGCGGCGGTAGACAGAGACGGAATTATGGAATTGTTGTGATGCAGATAAATGGGAGATGTGAAGATGGAAAAAAGTGTTTTGTTAATTGGTCTTGAAAAAAGCTTTATGGTAAATGCCATTGAAAAAGGACTGGAAAAAGAGGGGTACGAAGTAATCTGCATACGACCGGATGTGCAGAAAATAAAGGATCTTGAAGATAGACCTGGCATATACATTTTGTATATGGGAGATCTTAATAGGAATTATGCGGACTTTTTTGAATATCTCGATGAGGCTATTGATAGAGAGCGATTTATGCTGTATCTTATAGGAAAACAGGAAGAATTTGATCTGGCTAATGAGTATATTCCCAAGAACAAGATTCAGGAAATGTATCTAAGACCCCTTGACGTTAAACTTCTTGCAAGAGATCTGGATACTGTTATAGACTACAGTGAGGTGGATGACAGATTAAAAAAGAAGATCCTTATTGTAGACGATGACGGAGCCATGCTTCGTATGATGAAGACCTGGCTGTCTGTTAAGTATCATGTCTATATGGCAAGTTCCGGCAAGATCGCGCTTTCTTTTCTTGCAGAGAATCCGATCGATCTCATACTTCTTGACTATGAGATGCCTGTACTTGACGGTCCCGCTGTAATGCGAGAGATACGTGATAATACGCTTCTTAGCAATATTCCTGTTATATTCCTGACGGCAAAAGATGACAAGGAAAGTGTCATGAAGGTATTACAATTTAAGCCGGACAAATATTTATTAAAATCCATGCCAAAAGAAAAACTTATAGCTTCTATAGATGAGTTTTTTGACGGCAAATCCATAAACTAAGGAAGGTATAATATAATGATTTCTAAGCTTATTGACAGAATTGAGAAGACCGGAGCACCTATTGTTGTGGGACTTGATCCCAAGCTCGGATTTATTCCCGATGATCTTAAGAAAAAATGCTTTGAGGAAAAAGGAGCTAATCCGGAAGGGGCAGCAGAGGCATTCTGGCAGTTCAACAAAGAAATCATTGATAATATATATGATGTGGTACCTGCGGTTAAACCTCAGATCGCTATGTATGAGGAACTTGGTATTCCCGGACTTATCACATTCAAAAAGACAGTTGAATATTGTAAGGAAAAAGGGCTTATCGTTATAGGAGATATCAAGAGAGGTGATATTGGATCAACTTCAGAGTCTTACGCTGTGGGACATCTTGGACAGATCACCATTGAAGGCAACTCATTTAGCGGTTTTGATGAGGACTTCGCAACAGTTAATCCTTATCTTGGTTCTGACGGTGTTAAGCCTTTTATTAATGTCTGCAACAAGGAGGATAAGGGTATCTTCGTACTTGTAAAGACTTCCAATCCTTCAAGCGGAGAGTTCCAGGACAGACTGATAGACGGCAAGCCTCTCTATGAGCTTGTTGGCGCGCAGGTTGAACAGTGGGGACTTGAGTCTATGGACGGCTCATACAGCAATGTTGGAGCGGTTGTCGGTGCCACATATCCTGAGATGGGCAAAGTTCTAAGAGACATCATGCCTCATGCTTATATTCTTGTTCCCGGATACGGTGCACAGGGCGGCAAGGGCAAAGACCTTGTCAACTTCTTTAATAAAGACGGACTTGGAGCTATTGTTAATTCCTCAAGAGGAATAATAGCAGCATGGAAAAATGAAGATTATAAGAAATACGACGGAAATGTTGGCGCAGCAGCAAGAGCAGCCGTGTTTGATATGAAAGAGGATATTGCCGGCGCACTTTCTTCCAGATAATAAATTTCGCGGGTGAAAAAAATTCACTCGCGAATTGTTTTATGTTGATTGTGTATATAGTTTCAAGGTGCTATAATATCCGCGTGTTATGTTTGTATAATTGCTATGATGACATAGGTCATGGAGTGATCTGTATATCATATAATATGATAAAAAGGAGCTGAGGGAGATGGAAAGATACAAGGAAGAATTTATTGAATTTATGGTGGACAGTAATGTCCTTAAGTTTGGGGAGTTCACTCTCAAGAGCGGACGTAAATCTCCTTTCTTTATGAACGCAGGAGCTTATGTCACAGGCTCACAGCTCAAGAAACTTGGTAATTACTATGCCAGAGCGATTCATGATACATTTGGTCTTGAATTCGATGTCCTTTTCGGACCTGCATATAAGGGAATTCCCCTTGCAGTAGCAACCAGCATGGCAATAAGTGAGTTATACGGAAGAGAGATCAGATACTGTTCCAACAGAAAAGAGATCAAGGATCACGGAGATAAGGGTATCCTTCTCGGAACCAAGCTTCGCGATGGAGACAGAGTTCTTATTATCGAGGATGTTACCACATCAGGTAAGTCCATTGAAGAGACAGTTCCGATCATCAGAGAACAGGCTGATTGCGATATAGTTGGACTTATGGTTTCTCTCAACAGACAGGAGAAGGGCCAGGATTCTGATATGAGCGCTCTTGATGAGATTAAAGAGAGATACGGCTTCAGCGCACATTCAATCGTAACAATGGATGATGTTGTAACTTATCTCTACAACAGACCTATCGACGGCGAAGTTATCCTTACCAAGGATATCAAGAAGTCTATCGATGAGTACTATGCAGAGTACGGAGCCAAGAAGGATTGATTTTTTTCTTATTGAGGAGGTATCACAATGGATGAGCATACATATAAAGTACTTGGTACAACAGGAGCTTTAAATATTGCATTTGGAGTTATTTCCATTGTAGCGGGGATTGCAGCAGGAGTACTTTTGATAATTAGCGGCGCTAAGCTTCTTGGAAGCCGCAAGAAGATTATAATCTGATATGAAAAATTTAGTGTTTAGACTTAGGAAGATAATTAATTCCTACATCAAAAAAATAGATCCCATTAGGGAAAGATATATGTTTACAGATAACAGACATCCCGAGAAGGGTATAATGTCTGCTGTACTTGGCGCACTGTCAGTGATCACACTTTCACTGGCTGTGCTCTTTTCATACCAAAATGGAGGACAGGCTCTTGTACAATACGCCGCAGCGGCTTTTGTTGCGGCGATATTTTCATGTATAGGGTTAGTTATAGGAATCATGTCCAGAATGGAAAAAGATATATTCAAGTTTTTTCCCAATATCGGCATAGTACTTAATTTCCTGTCCGTCGCATTTATTGTATTTTTGCTGATCTTAGGTTTGAGGTAATTAGTTTTATGAGTAATGAAAATGAACTTATATTTGAATTTGAATCCGGAGACGGTGTAATAAATGAAAGATATGAGCTTGCAGCTGAGAGGATTTCAGAAATGGCTGCAGAGCATCTTGATAATAAAGAATTTGATCTATATTTTCAGTCTGTCAGATCTTTCCTTGAAATGATAAAAGAGACTTATTCCTGGGCAAGTGCCAATGGACCAGATAAGGACTCTCTTGAACTTCTGCAAAAGAGAAATCACGATCTTTATGCGGATATTCTTCCCGAGAACTATGATGTGAGTTACGGTAATCCGACATACGCCTGCGCTAAGCTAGGAGATGACTTTGGTAAGCTTCTTTCAGCTCTTTATTATGAGATGAGATACCTTATCGTGTCAGCTTTTGAGCAGCAAAAGTTTGATATGGTGATCCGTATGGAGCTGTTTCTTGAGGTGTACGGAGTATTTTCTTTTGCTGATTCCGAAGGTAAACTTCCTTCTTATGAGAGCGTCAGACAGATCATGTACTGGTTCTACAGTGATTACGCAGAAGAAGAGAGAATGCTCAGATTCGCTCAGATCGTTGATCCCGTTAAGGATTTTGCCAGAGAGATAATTATGGAAAGTGATCTTTCCGATGTGAGATATCTTTACAAATTTGGTGAGTACATAACGGATAACGAACTTACAATAGCCCGTCACCTCCAGTCTTTGCCTGAGGAAGAGATCACCAAGCTTGCGGATACTTTTACTGAAGGCTATAGGATCGGCTTTGCAGCTACGGGAAAAGATATTTCCATAAAGAGTACTGCTTCCGTGATATATGTTCTTGGATTTGAAAGAATAATCAAAAAGGCCGTTTCCAATCTGGAAAAGATCGGAATGAAGTCAAGCATATACAGATCTCTTACAAGTATATTCTATGTGGATGGAAGCGCCAGAAGGACGGCGTATTGCGGAGCTATTCCCAATAAGCAGTTTGACTATGACCACAAAGATGATTTCGGACTCTTTTTTGACTCAGCTCTTATGAACAGAAAGCTTGAAGCAATAAAGGCTGCCGGAGAGAGATACAAGAAGGAAGCAAAGTTATACGGAGGTCCTGCGATACTTGAGGCATTCGGAGAAAAGCCTTTTTCACCTGAGCCCAAAAAGGAAGCGGTTCACCTTGATGAGAAGCAGCAGAAGATGCTGGGTGAGTACAAGATCCAGGCGGGACTTTTGCAGAACGAATATATTATCCAGAAGGAGAGAAGCTTTACCATAATTTCTTTCCCTGTTTCGGAGATCAGCGACAGATTCGAAGAGATTTTTGAGGAAGTTGTCAAGATCAACACATTGGACTACAAGCTCTACCAGACAATTCAGCAAAAGCTCATAGATGCTCTTGATGAAGCCAAGTATGTGGTAGTTAAGGGCATGGGAGATAATCGCACGGATATGAAGGTTATGCTCCATGAGCTTAAGGATAAGTCCTCCGAGACCAACTTTGAAAACTGCGTCGCTGACGTCAACATTCCCGTGGGAGAGGTGTTTACTTCACCTGTGTTAAAGGGAACTGAGGGAACTCTTCATGTGACTGGCGTATATCTTTTGGGACTTTATTTCAAGGATCTTGAGATAAGGTTTAAGGACGGCTGCATAACTGATTACAACTGTTCCAATTTTGAATCCGAAGAAGAAAATCGCAAATACATAAACGACAATATTCTGTATAATCACAAAACTCTTCCCATAGGAGAGTTTGCCATTGGTACCAATACCACGGCGTATACATTTGCAAGAAAGTATGATGTTGCCGACAAGCTGGATATTCTCATTGCAGAGAAGACCGGACCGCATTTTGCCGTAGGTGACACCTGCTACTCATTTGATGAGGATAACGATACATTTAATCCCGACGGAAAAAGACATATCGCAAAAGAAAATGAGATTTCCGCGGAAAGAAAAACAGTTCCCGATAAGGCTTATTTTAACTGCCATACCGATATAACCATTCCGTACGACGAACTCGGTGAGATAACCGCGGTAAGAGAGGACGGAAGCGGAGTAACCATCATGAAGGAAGGACGTTTCGTGCTTCCGGGTACGGAGGAACTAAACAAAGCTTTAGATGAGTAAAGACTGGCACAATATATTGTATTGTGCTATGATACAAGGGACTAAATATTGCAATGCAAATGGAGGAAAACATGGCAAAAGTTGGAATTGTAATGGGTAGTGACTCAGACATGCCTGTTATGTCAAAAGCAGCTGATATTCTCGATCAGCTTGGTATTTCTTATGAGATGCGCATTATATCAGCGCATAGGGAGCCTGATGAATTTTTTGAGTATGCTAAGACTGCAGAAGAAAAAGGATTTAAGGTTATTATCGCGGGAGCAGGAATGGCAGCACATCTTCCCGGAATGTGCGCAGCGATCTTCCCCATGCCCGTAATCGGAATACCCATGCATACAACTTCACTGGGAGGCCGTGATTCTTTATACAGTATCGTACAGATGCCTTCAGGAATTCCTGTTGCGACCGTTGCTATCAATGGTGGTGCCAACGCCGGAATTCTTGCAGCCAAGATCCTGGCAACAAGCGATGATGAGATTTTGGGTAAACTCAAGGCTTATACAGCTTCACTTAAGGATGCGGTTGTAGCCAAGGATCAGAAACTTCAGGAAGTAGGCTACAAGAACTATTGATAACCCGGTGTCACAGAATAGACACCAATATATATTTTTTTAGAATGAGGAGTAAATATTATGGCACTGGATTACAAGAAGGCCGGAGTTGACATTGAAGCCGGTTACAAATCTGTAGAACTTATCAAGGGTTATGTTAAAGAGACTAACAGACCTGAGGTACTTGGCGGACTCGGAGGATTCTCCGGAGCATTTTCACTTAGCAAGATAAAGGAAATGGAAGATCCGGTTCTTTTGTCAGGAACAGACGGAGTAGGAACCAAGATTAAGCTTGCATTCCTTCTTGATAAACATGACACTATCGGTATCGATGCTGTAGCTATGTGCGTTAACGACGTTGCATGTGCAGGCGGAGAGCCTTTGTTCTTCCTTGATTACATTGCATGCGGCAAGAATATTCCTGAGAAAATTGCAGCTATCGTTAAGGGAGTTGCAGAGGGCTGTAAGCAGTCAGACGCAGCACTTATCGGTGGAGAGACAGCTGAGCATCCCGGACTTATGCCTGAGGACGAGTATGATGTTGCAGGATTTGCTGTTGGCGTGGTTGACCGCAAAGATATGATAGACGGAAGCTCCATTAAGGCAGGAGATGTGCTTATTGGAGTTGCTTCAAGCGGAGTACACAGCAACGGCTTTTCACTTGTTCGTAAGGTCTTTGATATGACCAAAGAGAGTCTTGATACATATTATGATGAGCTTGGTGCTACTCTTGGTGAGACTCTTTTAACTCCTACAAGAATATATGTGAAGATGATGAAGTCTATCAAAAATGCAGGCGTTAAGGTTAAGGGCTGCAGCCATATTACAGGCGGCGGTTTCTATGAGAATATTCCCAGAATGCTTCCCGATGGAATAAAGGCTGTCATCAAGAAGAACAGCTATGATATTCCTCCTATTTTCAGCCTTATGCAGAAGAAGGGCGGCATTGAGGAAGAGATGATGTACAACACCTACAACATGGGACTTGGAATGGTCCTTGCAGTTGATCCGGCCGATGTAGATGCTACCATGAAGGCTATTGAGGCTTCAGGCGACAAGGCTTGGATAGTAGGAAGTGCCGAGAACGGTGAGAAGGGTGTAGAGCTCGTATGAATATAGCGGTAATGGTATCCGGAGGCGGTACCAATTTACAGGCAATTATAGACGGAATAGACAGCGGTGTTATTACCAATACCAAGATATCGCTGGTTTACAGCAACAATCCGGATGCATATGCTCTTGAGAGAGCAAAGAAGGCAGGCATACCGTATGTTGCAAAGAGCCCCAAGGAGTTTGACAGCAGAGCGGATTTTAATGAGGCACTGCTTAAGATATTACAGGACGCAAACCCCGATCTTATAGTACTTGCGGGATGTCTTGTTGTTATTCCGGAGTGCGTTGTAAAGGCATTCCCCAACAAGATCATCAACATTCATCCTTCGCTTATCCCTTCTTTTTGCGGAACGGGATATTATGGACTTAAAGTTCATGAGAAGGTACTTGAGAGGGGCGTAAGAGTGTCCGGAGCGACAGTTCATTTTGTTGATGAGGGAACAGATACAGGTCCCATTATCTTACAGAAGCCCGTTATGATAAGACAGGATGATACTCCCGAAGTTCTTCAGAGACGTATTATGGAGCAGGCGGAGTGGAAGATAATGCCGATGGCCATAGATCTCATTGCCAACGGCAAGGTTAAGGTGGTTGACCGTAAAGTCATCATCGAAGGATATGAAGAGGAGAAGATTTTCTGATGAAAGTTTTGGTTGTAGGCGGAGGCGGAAGAGAACACGCCATCTGCGAGGCTATATCAAGAAGCAGCAAGGTTGATAAGATTTATTGCGCACCCGGTAACGGCGGTATCGCAGAGCTTGCCGAGTGTGTTCCGATAACTCCCATGGAGTTTGATAAACTCGTTTCTTTTGCAAAAGAAAAAGAGATTGATCTTACCGTTATCGGTATGGACGATCCTCTTGTAGGCGGAGTTGTAGATAAGTTTGAGGAGGCGGGACTTAGGGTATTCGGACCCAGAAAGAACGCGGCCATCCTTGAAGGAAGTAAGGCTTTTTCAAAAGACCTTATGAAGAAATACAACATTCCCACAGCGGCTTATGAGACATTTGATAATGCAGAAGCTGCTCTTAAGTACCTTGAGACATCCAAATTCCCCATCGTCCTTAAGGCTGACGGACTTGCTCTTGGTAAGGGTGTTCTTATCTGCAACACTCTTGAGGAAGCTAAGGCAGGAGTTAAGGAGATCATGGAGGATAAGAAGTTCGGCGATGCCGGCAATCACATGGTCATCGAGGAGTTCATGACAGGTCGCGAGGTTTCCGTTCTTTCTTTTGTAGACGGAAAGACAGTAAAGATAATGTCATCCGCGCAGGATCACAAGAGAGCGGGAGACGGTGATACAGGTCTTAATACGGGCGGAATGGGTAACTTTTCACCCAGCCCTTTCTATACCGAAGAAGTTGATAAGTTCTGCAAAGAGAATATCTACGGCAGAACTGTTGAAGCGATGGCTGCCGAGGGCAGAGAGTTTAAGGGAGTTATCTTCTTTGGACTTATGCTTACACAGGACGGTCCCAAGGTTCTTGAGTACAATGCCAGATTCGGAGATCCTGAAGCGCAGGTTGTTTTGCCCAGACTTAAGACAGACATCATTGATGTATTTAATGCCTGCATAGACGGTACACTTGCGGATATAGACCTTGAATTTGAAGATAAAGCTGCAGTTTGTGTTGTTCTTGCAAGTGACGGATATCCCGTAAGCTACGAGAAGGGCAAGCTCATAACAGGGCTTGAGAACTTCAAGGGCAAGGACGGGTACTATTGCTTCCACGCAGGAACCAAGGCAACTCCTGAGGGAATAGTTACAAATGGCGGACGTGTCCTTGGAATTACCGCCAAAGGGGATACTCTCAAGGAAGCACGTGCTAAAGCGTATGAGGCTACAGAGTGGGTTAGCTTTGAAAACAAATACATGCGTCATGACATAGGTAAGGCAATTGATGACGCAAGATAAGAGGAGGAAAGCTAAGATGAAGAAAGCGACAGGAAAGAGAATATTTGCTTTGATCATCGCGATAGCGATGATAGTAACGATGTTTTTGGCATCTATGATCGACGCGTTTGCGTATACTGAGACAACCGGTACAGTTACAAACGAGAACGTTAAGGTCAGACAGTCAGCAAGTACAACAGCATCTCAGGTTGCGAGTCTTAAAAAAGGAGACGTTATCGACATTATCGATGAAGAGACAGATTCTTCAGGATATGTTTGGTATAAGATCAGAGTTAATAAGAGTGAGCAGGGATATGTCAGAAGCGATCTTGTAAACAAGGCAGGTGGCTCATCAAGCTCATCAAACAATAAGCCTGCTGCTACAGAGGAGACTAAGACAGAGACCAAGACAGAAACCAAGCCCGCTGCAACTGCACCGGAGGTTACGGACACAGAGAGCAAGAGCGCGATCGTCACACAGGAAAGCGTAAATGTCAGAAAAGCCGCAGGTAAAGATTTTGATGCTGTAGGCAAGGTGGTAAAGAACAATTCCGTTACCGTTACAGGTGAGGCAAAGGGTACAGACGGAAAGACCTGGTACAGAATTCAATTCGGTGATGGCAAAGAAGGATTTGTCAGAAGCGATCTTATAGAAATAGGCGGAACAGCCGAGGCTGCAACTGAACCCGCACCTGCACCTGCAGAATCAACTGATGCTCCCGAAGCAACTGAAGCACCTGCAGAAGACGGTGCTGAGGAAGGCGAATCTGAGGGAGAAGAGTCTGAGGATGCTGAGGCAGAGGAGCCTCAGGAGGAAGAGCAGGCCGCTCCTGCAGTTGTTGGTGACGGTGCGTATGCACTTGATTATATTGACGACGTTTGGTACTTAAATGACTACGGCGCAGGACAGAGAGTAAAAGTTAAGGAGCTTATTGATGTTGCTAATACTGCTCCCAAGCTTGACAAGAAAGCTAAGAACTTCAAGCTTATAGCTATAGGACTTGGAGCATTGGCAGGAATTCTTTTGATCGCAGTTATTATTCTTGCACTTAAGCTCAGAGAAGCTATGTACTATGAGGATGACGAGGACGAAGATGAGTATGATCGCTTCGCCGATAGCAGACGCAGAAGAGCAAGAGATGATGAAGAAGATGAAGAAGAGCGCTTCTCTTCCAGAAGAGACCGTGCTTCAAGAGATGACGACAGAGCTTCAAGAAGACAGGCAAGACCTGAGACTTCAAGAAGATCTGATGATGAGAGAACTGTTCGTCCCGAGACTGACGACAGGCAGGTAAGACCTTCAAGACCATCTGAAGATAGACCTTCTCGTCCAAGAAGAAGTGATGATGAATACGATCGTCCTTCAAGAAGATCTGCAGAGGATCGTCCTTCCAGACCTTCAAGAGATTCATATAGGGATGCCGAGGCTGAGGCACCCAGAAGAAGAGCAAAGAACTTCATCGGAGATGATGATGATTTCGAATTCGAGTTCCTTGATCTTGATGATGATAAATAAAGAATTACTGCGGGCAGGTAAATACCTGCCCGTTTTTCTTTAGCTTTTTTGTTATGTGTGTTATACTAAATATATCACAAAGAAACTCATGGAGGCGGATATGATCATAGAGATTGATTTTAATAGTGATGAAGCCATATATTTGCAGCTATGCAATCAGATCATACTGGGCATTGCTACGTCTCAATTTCGTGAGGGTGAGCAGCTTCCCAGTGTCAGACAGCTTGCCGACACCATAGGCATCAATATGCATACCGTCAATAAGGCGTATTCTATATTGCAGCAGGACGGATTTGTCAAGATTGACAGGAGGCGAGGAGCCATAATTGCTATTGATATCAACAAGCTCAAGGCCCTTAATGAAGCTCAGGACGAGCTGGCGGTGGTTCTTGCAAGAGCCATTTGTAAGGGGATTGATCGTGATGAGATACATGCACTTGTTGATAAACTGTATGACAATTATGAATTTAACAGCAGATAACATGAAAGGATGATGAGATATGGATTCTAAATTTACCATAATGGCAGCTGATGCACTTAAGCTTGCCAAGAAGACAGCCAGATCCTTAAAACTTAATTATGTCGGTACAGAGCATATACTTATGGGGCTCATCTTAGAGGACGGAAGCGTTGCTTCCAGAATACTTATCGATAACGGAATTGATGAGAACCGCATGATGGATATGATCAAGGATCTTATTGTGCCCGACAGCAACGTGCGCACGTTGGATAAGGATGGTTTTTCTCCCAGAGCTGAAAAGGTTTTGGAGGAATCACACAGACTTGCAGAGCGTTTTCATGCTGACAAGACCGGAACTGAGCATATTCTTTTAGCCCTTATCAAAGAGGGAGAGAATGTTGCGGTTAGACTTATCAGCACTCTCAATGTCCCTGCACAGAAGATATATGCGGAGACACTTGCAGCAATGGGTGAGGATCCCAATCTGGTCAAGGAGGATCTTGGCAGGAAGAACAATCCCAAGGCTGGCAAAAAGGCTTCTATTCTTGCACAGTATAGCCGCGATATGACGGCTCTTGCCAAAGAAAATAAGCTTGATCCCGTTATAGGCCGTGAGAGAGAGATAAAGCGTGTTATACAGATTCTTAGCCGTAGGACCAAGAACAATCCTTGCCTTATCGGTGAGCCCGGTGTAGGTAAGACTGCGGTTGTAGAGGGACTTGCGCAGCGTATAGCTTCCGGAAATGTTCCTCTTACAGTTCAGAACAAGAGACTTGTTACCCTTGATCTTTCAGGTATGATCGCAGGTTCCAAGTACAGAGGAGAGTTTGAGGAGAGGATCAAGAAGGTCATCAAAGAGGTTTCGGAAGATGGCAATATTATTCTTTTTGTAGATGAGATGCATACTCTTATCGGTGCCGGCGGTGCCGAGGGAGCAATTGATGCTTCCAATATTTTAAAGCCTTCTCTTGCAAGAGGTGAGATTCAGATGATCGGTGCAACAACCATCACTGAGTACCGCAAGTATGTTGAGAAGGATGCGGCTCTTGAGAGACGTTTTCAACCTGTTAACGTTGACGAACCCGACAAGGAAGAGGCTACAGAGATTCTTAAGGGAATCGTGAGCAAATATGAGGAGCACCACAAGGTTACCATAACACCTGAAGCCATAAAGGCTGCAGTTGAGCTCTCAGAGAGATATATCAATGACAGAAATCTTCCGGATAAAGCCATTGACCTTATTGATGAGGCAGCTTCAGCTGTAAGACTTCGTACTATGGGCGTTTCCTCTAAGGTTAAGGATATCGATGACAGCATCAAGAGCCTGGATCTTGAGATTGAGTCAGCGCTTAAGAACTCAGACTATGTACTTGCCGGAGAACTTAATAAGAGACAGAAAGCTCTTATTTCCAAGCTTTCAAGAGTAAAGGCAGCTGAGAGGAGAAAAGAACTTTCTTCAGGCTTCATTGTAAATGAAAATGATATAGCGGAAGTAGTTGCAGAGTGGACAAGGATTCCCGTTAAGAAGATCGCTGAGAAGGAATCAGAGAAACTTCTTAAGCTTGAGTCAGTTCTTCATAAGAGAGTTATCGGACAGGATGATGCGGTTAAGGCTGTTTCCAAGGCAATCAGAAGAGGAAGAGTGGGACTTCAGGATCCAAACAGACCTATTGGTTCATTCCTGTTCCTTGGACCTACCGGTGTAGGTAAGACAGAGCTTTCCAAGGCACTTGCTGAGGCTATGTTCGGAGATGAGAATGCTCTTATCAGAGTTGATATGTCGGAGTACATGGAAGGTCATTCCGTTTCCAAGATGATAGGTTCACCTCCGGGATATGTAGGATATGATGAGGGTGGACAGCTTAGTGAGAAAGTCAGAAGACATCCCTATTCTGTTATTCTTTTTGACGAGATTGAGAAGGCTCATCCGGACATATTTAACGTGCTCTTGCAGGTACTTGATGACGGACATATCACAGATGCCAAGGGCAGAAAAGTCAGCTTCAAGAATACGATCCTTATCATGACTTCCAACGTTGGAGCACAGAAGATTGTAGATCCCAAGAAGCTTGGATTCGGCGCAGGAGATGATGCCAAGAAGGATTACGAGGATATGAAGTCCGGAGTTATGGAGGAAGTTAAGAAGCTCTTTAAGCCGGAGTTTATCAACCGTATTGACGAGATCATGGTATTCCATACTCTAAATGAGAAGGAGATGATGGATATTGTTACTCTCCTTTCAGGTAATCTTGCTAAGAGATGCAAGGCTCAGATGGATATCAGCCTTACGGTTTCACCTTCAGTTAAGAAGTATCTTATCGAGAAGCATTCCGATGCCAAGATGGGTGCAAGACCTCTTAAGAGAGCAATACAGTCCGATATTGAGGATGCTATGGCTGAGGAACTTCTAAGGGGCAACATTAAGGCTGGAGATCAGGTTACTGTAGGTCTTAAGGATAAGAAGATTGTATTTACCACAGCGGATGGTAAAAAGACTTCCGTTAAGAAGGTAAATGTTAAGACCACTAAGCCAAAGAGTGCTTCCAGGACCAAGAGCGCTGTGACAACCAAGAAGCCTGCAAAGAAGGCTTCAACAACCCGTAAAACTACAAAAACTTCCAAAAATAAGAAAAAGTAATAAAAAATTCATTTGAAGATAGGTTGACTTGAATTATAATGTAAGTAACTAAATACATGTTTTTTTCAGGAGGGTTAATATGGCTGTCGTAGAGCAGTTAATTCGCGCTGAGAGCGACGGAAGCATCAGTTTTGGTAACTATGAGCTTCCCGAGAAAAAGAAGCTTGAGAACTTCGAGCACAACGGAGATATCCTCAAGGTTAAGACATTTAAGGATATTACTAAGCTCGAGTGCAACGAGAACTTTGTTTATGAATCTGTTCCGGGCACAGCAGTCACAGGCTTTAAGGAGTCCGACGGAGGTGTAGAATTCACCGTTGAGGGCGTTAATGATGCCCAGATTACCTTGGGACTTCTTGAGAGTACGGAGTACAGCGTGTTGGTAAACGGAGCCGCCATTGGCAAGATGAGCACTAACGTGGGTGGTAAGCTCAACTTTAGTGTTGAATTGTCCGAAGGAAGTTCTATCAAAGTTAAGGTTGAAAAATAAAATAAAGTCAAATGGCCGAGGGCTTTTCGGGATACCGGAAAAGCCCTCGACGTTTATGGGAGGATATATATGGCAACTAAGATAAAGACCATATTTTATTGCCAGAGCTGCGGATACGAGTCATCTAAGTGGATGGGGCAGTGTCCGGGGTGCAAAGAATGGAATACTTTTGTTGAGGAGACGGTTAAACCTGCGGCTAAGAGCAGGGGAGCGGTTTCATCTTCAGGAAGAATGATCTCGGGAGCTTTGGAAGCGCCCAAATCACTTTCTGAGATAGTGATAGATGAGGAAGAGAGAGCAGATACTCATATCGGTGAGCTCAACAGAGTTCTTGGAGGAGGCCTTGTAAGGGGCTCCATGATACTTGTAGGCGGAGATCCCGGTATAGGTAAATCCACACTTCTTTTGCAGGTTGCCGGCAATCTTTCAGGAGATAAAAAGAATATATTATATATTTCAGGTGAGGAATCACTTAAGCAGATCAAGCTTCGCGCCAACAGAATAGGAGAGTTTTCAGAAACTCTTAAGTTTATGTGCGAGACCAATCTTTCTGTGATAGAGGATACCATCACCTCAGTAAAGCCGGAGATCATCATAATTGATTCAATACAGACGATGTTCAATGAAGCGGTATCTTCTGCACCTGGAAGCGTCTCGCAGGTCAGGGAATCAACGGCAGTGCTTCTGCGGATTGCCAAGAGCCTTAATATCACTGTGTTTATAGTGGGTCACGTGACCAAGGAAGGTCAGGTGGCAGGTCCCAGAGTTCTTGAGCATATGGTTGATACGGTGCTTTATTTTGAGGGTGACAGACATGCATCCTACAGGATTTTAAGAGCGGTCAAGAATCGTTTTGGTTCAACTAATGAGATAGGCGTTTTTGAGATGGCAGAGAAAGGGCTTATGGAGGTCAAGAATCCTTCTGAGTTTATGCTTGAAGGAAGACCTGAGAATTCCAGCGGCTCTATAGTGACCTGTTCTGTTGAAGGTACGAGACCGATACTGATCGAGCTTCAGGCGCTGGTATGTAGGAGTAATTTTGGATTTCCAAGGCGTCAGGCCAACGGTACGGATTATAACAGAGTAAACCTCCTTATGGCAGTCCTTGAGAAGAGGATAGGCTTGCAGATGGGGGATTATGATGCTTACATCAATCTTGCAGGTGGAATGAAGATAGCAGAGCCTTCCCTTGATCTTGGAATCTGCATGGCAATTATCTCAAGTTTCAAGAACAAACCCATAAGTGATGACATGATAGCCTTCGGAGAAGTGGGACTTTCCGGAGAAGTAAGAGCTGTGAACATGGCAGATCAAAGAGTACAGGAAGCCCAAAAGCTCGGCTTTAAGACCTGTATAGTTCCCAAAGCTCTTAGCGAAAAGCTAAGAAAAAGCCACCCCGATATAAACATAATAGGAGTGGCTTCAGTAGCCGATGCCATGAACTATATTTAAATAACATAACCTCCCCGCGGCGCGCGCGCCGCGGGGAGGTTTAATTATTTAGCATATTTTTTGCGGGTTAGTACGGCTATTGCTGCCAAAGCCGCTGCTATGATGATAACTCTTTTGGCTATGTCTGTTTCATCGCCTGTCTGTCCCATTCTGGGGAGCTGCTTAGTTGCTCCGAGAACGGTTACCTGAGCATCAGTCTCTTCCATGTTGTTGATAACTATGGTGTGGCCTATACCGGAGATAGAAGCGGTTGCGTTTGCTGTTTTATCTGAGTGATCGCTCTCCGGAGTGTAAGTTCCGTCATTTACAAGTTCAAGCTTACCGTCTACGCATTTAACGTTGTAGAGGTGCGTCACATCTTTGCCGTTCTCATCAACGATCATAAAAGAAGTGATTTCATTTTTGGATGAACCTATAACGCTCTGGCTTCCGTTTATAACGACATTCTTGAGCTTATGGCCTTCCATAAGGGAACCGGATGTAATCTCAACTTTATCATTTGTGATAGTGGAGCCATCGTAGTTCTTTACAGTAGTACCGGCTTCAAGAGTGATGTTTCTCTGTTTGACGTTAAGCTTTGCAGTAGTAGGCTTCTGCTGCATTATAACTCCGGAAGGAAGAGAGACGAATTGTCCGTCTTTTTCGTATTTAACTACGATATCTTCCGGTGCGATTTCTTTACCGTTAAAGATAAAAGGAATCGTGTAAGTCTTTATCTCGGATGCAACAACATAAGCTGCGTCAATATTTACCCAGTATCTGACGCCATTGTTGGAAAAGAATGTTCCCTCGCCATTGGCGGCAGCGCTTGCTTCTACAGTAACCAGCTCTCCGAGAGCATTGAATATATTGCGGAATGTAGGAGCTTTGTTATCAAGGTCTTTTACTTCAATATGGAAACCGCCAATGATATGCTCTTTGCCGTCATATTCTATCTCGGTGTCCTCACATGTTGTATATATCTCGATGGAAACGTTGGGATAATCGCCAACCGGTTCCTGAATTTCTTCAATGACTTCTTTGTTTCTTATAACGCCGTCTACATGTACGCCGGAATTTGTAGAAACAAACTTTTTGACGTACCAAACTACGTACTGTGTTTCGGGGTCAAATGTCGGAACAACTTCTTTAATGTCTTCTGCACTTGGATAGTGGTGAAGAGAATTAAGCACTGCGTTGTTGGCAGTAAAATTATCACCTGCAAGGTCTTTATCCGATCCGGTGCTGTCAACAACCGTATCATAAGAAGCGATCGCTCTTTCTATAGTGATACCACTGCTGTACCCCTCGGTAGGATGACCATTTGGCTCTTCCGGGATATCGGCATCCACGCCGTTAATTATATAGAAGTTGGCGGGATAATATATGGTCCAAAAACCGTTCCAGTAACCGGGATAAGGCATCTTGTAAGGTACGGAAGTTTTATCTTCTGTTATGGGAATGTCCGAAGCAGGAGTTATCGGCTCTGCGGCGACGCTCTCATTTGGAATTGCCGTTACAGTCTCCGAATTTGATGGAACTTCCGGCTTTACAACTTCTTCCTTGGGTTCAATGACCGGATTACCGGCAGGAACAGGATCAGTACCGGGAACGGGTTCATTACCCGGAGTAGTAGAAGGATCGGCATTGGTGTTATCGCTATTTACTGAAGTATCACCTTTACCGGCGGAATCTTCCTCTTCGATATCTGTATTTGGTTTTGGTGTATCCTTTTCTGTTGTGGGATTTGTGACTGTAGGATCAGAAAGGTCATCGGAATCTAAATCATCTTGTTCCAATTCCTCATCTATGACTGGAACCTCTGCGTATGCTGTGATAGGCATAAAAAGAACTGTCGATAAGCTAAAAAACAAGGTGAAAGCCATCAGCAGCGCGAGGGTTTTGCACTTTCTTTGTATCATAAAACTACTCCAAAACAATAATCAAAAAATCAATAATTCGCACACACTTAGTTATAATAACACAAAAACTAAACTTTTTGTAAATAATGTCGATAAAAAGTATGTAGAAATTCTAAAGAGGGGTAAATCTGTGCGTATGAAGAAAATTATCAGATCTGCAATGGCCGTATTTTCGGTAGTAGCATTTATATTCTTTGTTTTATTTTCCGAGGTGTGTTCTTTGGAGGTTCATGCTGCGGATGATCCTTATACAGCTTTATCTAAGGGCACTACCGTTTATAACGGAGTGGACTACAAATCTGAATACAATCCACTTTTTTATTATCTTAATTATTCCGACCTAAGGCAGGCTTTTGGTACTGATGCCAACAAACTTGTTGAGCACTGGGTTCTTTTTGGTAAAAAAGAGAAGAGAGTTGCCAACAGACTCATTGGAGACAGCTCGGAATTCGTTGTTCCTACGGGAGATGAGGGAGTTGTGATAATTCCCAAGACCAAGCATGATAACGGAGGAATGACCTACGCTCAGGAGATACAGGCAAGAAGTATTGCCAAGCAGATTGCGGACGCTATTAACAAGGCGGCTGAAGAATCTGATACATCCAAGAGCAGTAGTTCTTCATCCAAATCATCCAAATCTACCAAGTCCAAGACTAAGGAGATAAAAGAAATTGAGAAGGTTGCATACGCTGCAGGAATCGTTAAAGCGTACTGCGACCGCGGAACATATACAACAAACGGTAAGATTTACAGAACTGCATACGGCGTGTTTATAGGAGGAGAATACTCCTGCGCAGGCTCAACAAGAGCCTTGGGACTTATACTTGATTATCTTGGAATCAATTGGGTTCACATCAATATCAACAGCTGGGATGACCAGTGGTGTCAGGTTATAGTTGATGGCAAAGAAGGCTACGGAGATCCGATGATATCTGCAGCGGGATACGGCAAGCACCCCAATGAGGGCGGCAATCCAAAGGATGCGGTTTCATATGCAAAGATAAGATATAAATTTGAAGTGGCAACACAAAGACCTAAGGTTACACAGTAAAGGAAGCTATGACAGTTAGATTTTTTGACAGTAAAAAAAGAATAATGGTAAGGGTTATCACTGCAGTTCTTGCGATAGCTCTTTTGACAGGGACATATTCTGTAAGTGCAATGGCAGCCGGGCTTACCCAAATAGATGCTTCAACTTTCAGAAAGACTCCGGACGTAACGACTGTTCATATAGGGAGCGATGTTACGGATATAACTCCCGGCGCATTTAAGTGCCTTATGAAACTTAAGTCCATAACTGTTAGCGAGAACAATCCGTTTTATGCATCTTACAGTAATTGCCTGTACAACAAGGATATGACCGAGCTTTTATGTTTTCCTCCCGGACTTGACGGGGCTATGATCCCTTCTTCCGTAACTTCGATCGGAGAATATGCGTTAACAGGCGTTGGAGGCAAGCTTAAGGACGATATAAGAGCCGTTATCAAGAATCAGGCAGATGCTAATCTTAAATTGGAAGATGTTCCCGGCGCTCATTTCATTCATACCAAGTACGGTGTTAAGTGGAGAGAAGCCGATGGAACGTATACGGAACCTGATACTGAGTTAAAAAAGCTGGTGGCATCTGTAATAGAGGCTTGTACCAGTGAAAATATGACTCAGAGTATTCAGCTTGAGAATTGTTTTAATTATCTTGTGGGCTTATCTTCCTATGAAAGAGATAACGAAGTGCCTGTAGGAAACTGGACAGGTGCTTATGCAAAAGATATGTTGCTGGAGGGCAAGGGAAACTGCTATAAGTATGCAGCGGCGTTTGCCTATATAGCAAAGGGACTTGGCTATGACGCCAAGGTATGTACGGGAACTGTTTTATCATCCCTTGGCGGTAAAACACCTCATTCCTGGACTGAAGTAAAGGTAAATGAAACCTGGTACATTTTTGATGCCGAGATGCAGGATGCTAAAGGCAGCGGATATTATAAGCAGACTTACTCAAGTTATCCAGCTAAGCCGCTTGAGAAGGAAGCTGCGCTTTCGGTAAACTATTAAAGGTAAGGACGTTTTAAACAGTCGACCTTATTGGCCATGGAAGGAGCCATATTATGAGAAGAGTATTAGGAATAGCAGTTGTATTTTTGGGAGCTTTGGTATGTGTTCTGACTTTTAGTTTCCTGCTTTGCACAACTGTTCCCGGTTACAGAAACATTATATCTTCAGCAGTTGCAAGTGATTCAGCGTTTCCCACTGTAGAAGTCAGTGAGGGCGTGACCGTGGTAAAAGACAATTCCGATTTTAAGCTTATCGGAAAGAATGCCGGAAGTAAAAAAGAGTCGGTAGTTGCAAAAGAGGATAATGATGATGCGGCTACAACTTCAAGAAAGGCTGCTGATGAGTATTTTGATAATCTGGCCAAAAAGAAAGCTGCAGAAGATAGCTATGATGAAGGAGACAGCTCTTTTGACAAGGAGCTTGTAGTCGTAGACAGAACCTACTACGAAGACTGCGGAACCGGTGAAGGCTACTGGGTTTTGACCTACTCGGACGGAAGCAAAAAAGTGGAATGATCAGTGCTTATTTTTGAATATAATCCCAAGCTCAGAAAACATGAGAGCTTGGGATTTTTATTTGCTGTGAAAAGTGTTTGATGATAAACTAAATGAGTTGTAATAAAATTTCAAAATAATTATTTGGAGCTTTTTGGAGAGTTTGATAATGAAAAAGATGTTATTGGCTATAGGGGTGATAACTCTGCTGATAGCTTTTGCAGTTACAGGCTGTCGTATTGGAAAAGAGGAAAAGCACAAATTCACGGAAGATAGAATAGAAGAAGTTGGGGAAGATATATGGGCTGATCTGTCTAAGGCGAAGGTTGGTGTATGCATATATCGCTTTTCGGATAATTATATGACGCTCTTTAGGAGAGAAATAGAGTCATATTTGGTGGGACTTGGATTTACCAAAGAGAACATTATGATAGTTGATTCCGCAGACAGCGAGGTTGTTCAGGACAGGCAGGTCAGAGCTTTTATCGATCAGGGAGTGGATGCTCTTATTATTAATCCTGTAGATCCGTCAGATGTAAGTGATATAACCAATCTGGCTGTTGAAGCAGATATTCCGCTCATATATATAAACAGAGAGCCTGAGGCGGAAGAGGAAGTCAGATGGGAAGACAATAAATGGGATGTCTCCTATGTAGGGTGTGACGCCAGACAATCCGGTACCATTCAGGGCAAGATCATCGCTGATCTTGGCATTGAGAATATCGATCTAAACGGCGATGGTGTTATTCAGTATATTATTGTTGAGGGCGATCCCGGTAATGCGGATACTCTGTATAGATCGGAGTATTGCATCAAGGCGCTTGACGACGCCGGACTTCAGAGTGAATGCGTCTTTAAGGGCTACGCCGACTGGGAGAGAGAAAAAGCTGAAGAACTTGTGTCGGAAGCGCTTAAAGGCGGCGTAGAAGCAGAGGTTATTTTCTGTAACAATGACGCCATGGCACTTGGAACACTTTCCGCTATAGAAAAAGCAGGCATGAGAGCCGGCAAAGACATTCAGATTGTTGGAGTAGATGCTCTTACAGATGTACTTATTGCTGTTCAGGAAGGGCAGATCGCGGGAACTGTTTTTAATAATTACATTCAGCAGTCACACTCAGCAGTTGATGCCTTGATCACATATCTTAGTAACGAAACTAACCCTCACTATATCGGATGTGATTATGTAGCTGTCACTCCGAGCAATGTGCAGACAATAATTGAGAGCCTTGCAAGATAATATGGAAGAGAAGCAGCATAAGCGAAGAGTTCATTATTCCGGGAAATATCCCAGAAAATTTGAAGAAAAATACAAAGAGCAAAATCCTGAGAAGTACGCCGATACGGTGGCGCATGTAATCTCTAAGGGTTCTACGCCTGCAGGAATGCATATCTCTATTATGGTAAAAGAGATTCTGGATGTGCTCAAGATTCAGCCCGGAGAGCAGGGACTTGACTGTACGCTAGGTTATGGCGGACATACAAGAAAGATGCTCGAGAAGTTGTGTGGTGGATCAGGTGGCAGTACGATTGGTTCCATTGAAGACAGTGTAAGACAGAACGCGACATGCATTTCCTCCGGCGGCGCAAAGTCCGGCTGCGTTTATGGTCTGGATGTGGATCCGATAGAGTCTGCCAAGACAGTTGAGAGATTAAGAAACGCCGGCTTTGGCGAGGATGTTTTTAAATTCAGACTTACTAATTTTGCGAATATAGATCAGGTTGCCGCTGAGGCTGGAATGTTTGACTTTGTGCTGGCGGATCTTGGCGTATCCTCTATGCAGATTGATGATCCAAGCCGCGGCTTTTCGTACAAGATTGACGGTCCCTTGGATCTTAGGCTTGATCCTGAACACGGTGAATCCGCTGCAGAAAGACTGCACAGCATCAGCAGGGATGAATTTGTGGGCATGATGTTAGAAAATTCAGATGAACCCTATGCAGAAGAGATTGCGGATAAAGTCTTTAATCTGATGAAAAAGGGAGAGCCCATGGATACTACAACGGCTCTTAGGCAAGCTATAGAGTCTGCACTTTGGAAGGTGCCCAAGGAAGAGAGAAATGATGCTGTCAAAAAGAGCTGTGCCAGAGTATTTCAGGCTCTTAGGATTGACGTAAACAGTGAGTTTGAAGTTCTTTATACTTTTCTTGAAAAGCTTCCGGGGATACTTAAACCCGGAGCAAGAGTTGCAATCCTTACTTTCCACTCAGGAGAGGACAGGCTTGTAAAGAAGGCTTTTAAAGAGGGCAAGAAATCGGGACTTTACAGTGATATATCGGAAGAGGTTACAAGACCTTCTGCTGAGGAATGCAGACTTAATCCCAGAAGCAGGTCAACGAAGCTTAGATGGGCTGTTAGAGCATAAACAGTCCATCTTTTCTTTTTATAGTATTTTAAGAATATGAGATTTGGCTTTATAGTAAAATATTAATACACCTAATAAGCAATGTTTGGACCACGTTGGCGATTCTTTTTAAACCGGAGGTAACATGCGGGAGTCAACACAGATTACCTATGGAGACGGCATCGTGAGCGTAGAGCTTATTTCTGAGAGCATGAGCGAGATACCGGCTCCGGCTGTCAGATTTGGAGACTATGAGCAGGTGCTTGAATCCTGTTTTACTCAAAAAGAGCTCCAGGAAATCTATGAGGGTGATCATGCAAATCTCACCTTTTCTTTTACTATGTCCGATAATCCCCGTGAAATAAGTGAATATGACACTCTTTCAACGGCTGTAACCGATTCGGCCAAGGAACTTGGAAAGCTAAGCGAGGGCGTTGTCGTGAAGATGAGCGCTATTAAGAGCGTTGGGACCGGTGAGGAGATTTCTCTTGATAACTTATCTGAAGATGTGGATCTGCAGGTGGAGATACCGCTCTATTTAATAAAAGACAACAGAGAGTATTATTGGATTACGGATTCCCTCGGGGCGTGCAGGCTTTATAAAGATCAGGATGCCGAAGCAGATACTTTGTCAATAAATACCAGTTCAGTAGGAACAAGTATGCTTCTGTACCAAGATGCGATACAAGGCACGGCTACTGAAGAAGATACTGGTTTTTGCATTAAGCCCCAGTATGTGTTTGTGTTTATCATAGTGTTGCTGCTTGCTTTGTGGCATTATGTCATGGGAATATACAAGGGCAGGATAAAAGGCAGGGAGATTACATAAGTTAAAAGGCAGAGAGATCACGTGAGTTAAAAGGCAGAGAGATTACATGAGTTAAAGGTATAAGGTATCAACAAGGCTTAGATGCGTTAAAACAGGCATTTGTTGGACGTAAAAACGATTTTTACAAAAAATAGAAAAATTTATCGAAAAAGTTGTTGCTTTTCTATTTGGGACGAGATATAATTGAGAACGTCGTCGGGGTGTGGCTCAGTTGGTAGAGCACTATCTTAGGGAGGTAGGGGCCGCGTGTTCGAATCACGTCACTCCGACTTTTTAAAAGCTCGCTTACAGCGAGCTTTTTTATTTGTTAGCTTGTGTTTATTGGCTTTTGCATTGTATTAACTTATATGGACATTACTGACTATATATTGGGAACATTCTTTGTCTAAATTTCCCTAAAAAACGCTATTGGAAACGGTCCGCAGATGGTATACTTACAGTAGTTTGGTGTAGTATCAAGATATACGTGTTTTTGTTCAAAAAATATGATGGGACAGGAAACTGAATTACTGTACAATGGCTAACATGAAACTTGAAAACTTATTTGGTGCAGCAGCATACTATGACAAAGACAGTTCCTGGGAGGAACTGGCCCAGATAATCTCTTGCGGGATACAGCAGGATGAGAAGGGCGTTATTTTTCTTAATGATAACGGAAGATGTATTTACGCCAATAAACGGGCGTTTACCATGTTTCGTGTAATAGATAATCTTACTATCCTCTACGATACGTTTGATGCTTGGAGGAGAAGCCTTGGAGTTGAGGAAGGGACTACTTCCTGGTGCAAGGTTTACAAGTCATCAGACAAGGAGAGACTCTATCACGTCAGATACAAGGTTCTCAATGATAATGGCAAAGTTCTCGGAGGCATGTATGTCATACAGAATGTTTCCGAATCTATGGACAACGATCTTGGAGAACAGTACAGACTTACTCATGATGAGCTAACCAAGCTCTATAACAAAGAGGGATTTGTCAGTGCTGTTAAAAAGCTTTTAGAGGAAGCTGACCCCGATCGCAGATACATCATTGTTTATTCCAATATTAAAGATTTTAAGCTGATCAATCAGCTCTTTGGACTCAATAAGGGTAACGATATTCTCATAAATGTGGCGGATATGTTGTCTCAGATGGTGAGAGAAGAAGATGTATATGGCAGGATCAACGGAGATCAGTTTGCGCTGTGCATGCCAAAAGACCGCTTTGATGAGAATATGTTTATCTCATCTATAAAGGACAGGGCAGGGCGTCTTACCAGCAGAACCTATTCAATCCATGTTCAGCTTGGGGTGTATGAGATTCATGACAGGAGAATGGACGTCTCTTTTATGTGCGACAGAGCATACATGGCTTGCAAGACCATTAAGAGGGACAATGTGTGCGAAGTGGCATGGTACAACGATGACATGCTCATAAACGCTCTTTTGGAAAAAGAGATTCTTTCAAGCTTTGATTTTGCCATTATCAACAAGCAGTTTGGCATCTATCTGCAGCCCCAACACTACGCAGATGGCAGGATTTTCGGAGCTGAGGCTCTGGCAAGATGGCTTCACCCGGAGAACGGAGTAATCGAGCCGGAAGTCTTTATAAGCGTTCTTGAGAGGGCAGATCTTATATATAAGCTCGATAAATATATCTGGGAACTTGCTGCAGCGCAGCTTTCCAAGTGGAAGGGTACCAAGTGGGACAAACTGTCGCTTTCAGTTAACGTTTCTCCCAAAGATATTTATTATCTGGATATCAAAGAGGAATTTGACAAGCTGGTAAAAAAATATGATATCAATCCCGCAAGGCTCAATATCGAGATCACGGAGACTGCTGTCACTACGGACGTAAATAAGTGTGCCAAGCTTATCCTTGATCTTAGAAACAGCGGCTTTTTGGTTGAGATTGACGACTTTGGAAGCGGATACTCATCCCTTAATATGTTAAAAGATATCAAGGCTGATGTCCTCAAGATTGATATGGGCTTTCTTAAGAAAACAGAAGACCACAAGAGGGCAAGGGTTATTCTCAATTATACGATCGACATGGCTCATGAGCTTGGAATGGGCGTTATTACTGAAGGCGTTGAGACCAAGGAACAACTGGAATTCCTGGAAGAAATAGGCTGTGAGATGTTCCAGGGATACTATTTTGATATGCCTATGCCTGTTGCAGATTTTGAGAGCAAATACGTGGCGGGAGAATGATAAGAAAATGTTATGATTAGCTATCATAAATAGCGAAGGCTGATGTGTTTACTGCATAATATCTTTTGTCTATAATATCCATGAAAAATATATTTTTTCATGGAGGATACGTGTATGAAATTTAAATTTGGGATTAAAGAAGTAGTTGCTTTGGGTATCGGAACAGCTCTTTTCGTAGTTCTTACAACTGTGCAGATACCGCTTGTGATCGTACCTAACACCGCACTTCAGCCTAGAATGGCGATACTTGCATTTTTCTCAGCAGTATTTGGCCCTCTTGTAGGAGCAGGTATCGGATTCATCGGCCATTGGCTTGGTGATGCAATCTTTTATGGCTCTGTATGGTGGAGCTGGGTATTTCCTGAGATTATCGTAGGTGCCGGAATTGGCGCTTTTTTCAAGAAGTATGCAGTTGAGGAAGGTGGATTTAACAAGGGCAAGAGCATTGTTCTTTTCCTTCTTACAGAGATAGTTTCCAATGCCATCGCTTGGATACTTCTTGCACCCGTTCTTGATATTATCATCTTTAAAGAGCCTGTTAATAAGGTATTTGTTCAGGGACTTTTTGCATTCCTTGGTAATGCTATTATCATTGGAGTACTTGGAACAGTTCTTCTGATCGTTTATTCCAAAATCGTTGGAACTTCATCAAATCTAAAGGCGGAGGACTGATTCTTTGGTTGAAAATGCGCCAATTATAGAATTTTCAGATGTTTCCTTTAAGTATCGCGCGCAACAGGAACCTACGCTGAAAAACATTAATCTAAAAATATATCCCGGAGAGAAGATACTGATCGCAGGTCAGTCAGGATCCGGTAAATCAACATTGGCACATTGCCTTAATGCTCTTATCCCCTGTTCATATACGGGGGATATGAGCGGAACACTCCGAGTTTGCGGCGAAGAACCAAGCAAACTCGGAGTTTTTGGCATGTCCCGGATTGTTGGGACCGTTCTGCAGGATACAGACGGTCAGTTTATAGCTCTTACAGTTGCAGAGGATCTTGCGTTTGCCCTTGAAAACGACAATATTCCGCAGGATCAGATGTTCCAAAAAGTTGATGAAGTGGCACAAAAGCTTGAGCTTATGCCTTTTCTTTCCAATGCGCCCGGAGCTCTTTCCGGCGGGCAGAAGCAGAGAGTATCTCTTGGCGGAGTTATGGCATGTGATGTCAAAGTACTTCTATTTGACGAGCCGCTTGCCAATCTTGACCCTGCTACGGGCAAAAGAACTATCTCACTTATTGATGATATATTGCACAATGAGGATATGACGGTGGTTATCATTGAGCATCGTCTGGAGGATGTTCTATACAAGGACGTTGATAGAGTCATTCTTATGGACGAAGGAAAGATAGTTGCTGATATGCACCCTGATGAGATTCTTTGTTCCAATCTTCTTATAGAGAACGGAATAAGAGAACCGCTCTATATATCCGCACTTAAAGCTGCCGGATGTGAACTTACACCGCAGACTCATCCGCAGCACATAGAGACCATGGACATTGAGCCATACAAGGACGAGGTCAAAAAGTGGTATCATTCTGCCAAGTTCCCTGCGTCCGAGAACAGTAGCGAGACACTGCTTGAGGTGTCGCATCTTAAGTATTGCTATGACGAATCGAGGCAGGTTATTGATGATGTCTCTTTTGAAATAAAAAAGGGAGAGATGATATCTCTTGTAGGTAAGAACGGCGCCGGTAAATCAACGTTAGCTTCACTTATCTGCGGATTTAATAAGCCTGATGAGGGCGTTATAAAGTTTAACGGTGAGGACATGGCGAACCTTTCCATTAAGGAACGCGGAGAGCGAATTGGCTACGTGATGCAGAGTCCAAATCAGATGATCAGTAAGCCCATGATTTTTGAAGAAGTGAGTCTGGGCTTGGTATCAAGAGGTGTCCCTGAGGATGAGATCAAGGAAAGAGTTAATGAGATCCTTAGGATATGTGGCCTATATCCCTATAGAAACTGGCCGGTTTCGGCTCTTTCTTTTGGACAGAAAAAGAGAGTATCTATAGCTTCCATACTGGTTATGAATCCGGAACTTATTATACTTGACGAACCTACGGCAGGTCAGGATTATAAGCACTATACCGAGATTATGGAGTTTGTTCATGAAGTGAGGCAGAAGATGCCTATAACTATCTTGATGATCACCCATGATATGCATCTGATGCTTGAATATACTGACAGGACTTTGGTCCTTACTGACGGCAAACTCCTTATGAATGCAGCTCCTGCAGAGGTTCTTACCAATAATGATGTCTGTGACAGGGCTTATCTTAAGAGGACGTCTCTTTATGATCTATCCCTTAAATGCGAAATAGATAACGCAGGAGAATTTGCTGCAAGATTTATAGAGGATGAAAGAAGGCGCAGATAATGAGTAAAATGATTTCATACGAAAAAAAGAATACGCCTGTTCACAAGCTTAGTGGATTTACCAAGCTCATATTTTTTATTTTGTGGTGCCTTACCAGCGCCCTTACTTTTGATACCAGAGTTCTTTTTACGATGATCGCTATAGGCGTTGTCATTTATATTATTGCTGATGTTAAATGGCAGCAGGTTGGAGGTATATTCATTGCGGTTATGATCTTTATGGTGATCAACCTAGTGTGTATCTTTTTCTTTTCACCATACGAGGGCTGCAAAATATACGGAAGCAGAACAGATATAGTCCATCTTTTCGGAGATTACACACTTACTAAGCAGCAGCTTTTCTACGAACTCAACGTGTTTGTCAAATACTTTGCTGTACTTCCTTCGGTGTTTATCTTCCTGGTAACAACGGACCCCAGCGAGCTTGCATCATCTATTAATGGCATAGGTGTACCGTATACCATAGCTTATGCACTGGAGATTACGCTCAGATACATCCCGGATATTCAGGATGAGTTTCATAAGATCAAGAATGCTCAGGAAGCCAGGGGAATAGAGATGAGCTCTAAAGGAAAGCTCTTTGATAGGATCAAGAACACGGCGATTATCATATTTCCGCTTCTATTCTCAACTATGGAGAGGATTGGCGTAGTGAGTAATGCCATGGAGCTTAGAGGATTTGGTAAAAAGAAAAAGAGAACATGGTATTCCAAAAAGCCATTAAAAGCGGCGGATATAGCAGTGATAGCTTTTTCTGTAGGATTCTTTGTTCTTACCATGTTCATCACATACATGGATGGAAGCAGATTCTATAATCCGTTTATATAGAAAAAGAATTACGAAATAAAATTGCAGGTTGAAAAAATGTTTCTGACAGCGGCCAGGTACTCGCCTTTGCTACGAGCCTTTCTGATTGCCTTTAAACACTTGTCACTGTTATCAAAATGGCAATTTATGAAGGCCCAGTGCTCCAGCATCTTAAAGATGACATTTCTGTCTTCCTGAATAAAAGTTTCATATCCACTGTATAGCATATTGAGATATTCTTTCAGTTCCGTTTCTGTAAGAGTGGAAGAGCCTGTGGCAAGGTCCCTTGCAAGAGCAGGGTTACTTAGAAGACCTCTGCCAAGCATTATTGCGCTTATACCGGGAGCGTCTTCGCTTGCTGAGGAAAGATCTTTTAGTTCATCCATGAGTCTGTTCTGGTCATCTATGGAATTGATATCTCCGTTGTAGCATATATCGGCGGTTCCGCCATTTTCTCTGTAGACTTCTACAGCTCTTTTGAAGGCTTCTATTCTGGGGAGTCCGCGGTAGAAATCCTTCTGGACTCTTGCGTGTATAGTGAGTTCGCTTATGGGATATCGGGCAAAAATTTCCATCAGCTTGTCTGCTTCAGAATCGTCGGTTATTCCAAGCCTTGTCTTTATTGAGAATTTTGGATGATCCTCCCTGGTGAAAAGATCGCTTGCAGTGATCTCTTTTAACATATTATCGAGGTAATCGGGGTCAGATAGAAGACCGGAGCCCTTGTGTTTGGTAACGACTGTGGCTACGGGGCATCCGAGGTTTAGGTTAATCTCTTTGTAGCCCATATCCGCAATCTCTTTTGCAGCCCAGAGAAAATTATCTGCGCTGTTTGCCAGTATCTGCGGGATTATCTTGTCTGTATAATCAGGAAAAATATCGTTATTTACGGGAAGTATATCGTTCTTTTCTCTCTTTTTAAACTTGCGGGTCTTGGGAGCGGAGAGAAAAGGAGTGTAATATTTGCTCAAATACTCACCAAACATGGCGCGGTGGGTATTTCTCAATGTGTATTGTGTAATGCCCTCCATAGGGGCAAAATAGTATTTCATAGAAGCCATCAGGCAAAAATCTCCTTATTTCTTGTATTTCTCCACGGTTATTATGGTATCATATGATGTAGATGTCAAAAGAATAATATAAACATACTTTTTATGCTTGTCATGGGCTTTGAGCTCATATATAATCAGACAAAACGCATAATGGGGAGATTGTAAATGGATTACAAATGCAATGATGAAAAAAATACTATCAAGAATGAGATAAAAGATATCGTTGATATCATACTTGCGGATTATGAGAAAGGCAGAGATGTTGATAAGATGGACATCTTTAACCAGCCTGACAGAGATGCTGTAAAGGATATCGTTATCAAGCTTATCCGCATCATTTATCCGGGATACTACAGGGACAAGGTGTATAAGAGCTACAACGACAACAATAGGATAGCCATTGTTGTTGAGGATGTTATATACAATCTTCAGAAGCAGATCGCTATTGCTTTCAGGCACAGTGATGAGTATGCTGATGCCAGTGATGAAACTCTGGACTGCGGTGCAAGGCGCATTACCAATGAGTTTTTTAAACAGATTCCAAAGATTAGAGAATATGCCGACACTGATCTTCAGGCTTGCTATGACGGAGATCCTGCGGCTTACAGTAAGGAAGAAATCATTCTTTCATATCCGGGGCTTCTTGCTACTACCATCAACAGAATAGCACATGAGCTCTATCTTCTTAAGGTGCCGCTTATCCCAAGGATGATGACTGAGTATGCTCATTCCAAGACAGGTATTGATATTCATCCCGGTGCCACAATGGGCAAGTATCTCATGATAGATCACGGTACAGGCATTGTTATTGGTGAGACTTCAATTATCGGTGAGCACGTCAAGATCTATCAGGGTGTTACCATCGGTGGTCTTTCTACAAGAGGCGGACAGGCTCTTAAGGGTAGCAAGAGACATCCTACAATCGAGGATGATGTAACCATATATTCCGGAGCTTCAATTCTTGGAGGAGAGACGATTATCGGAAAAGGTTCCGTTATCGGAGCTAACGCCTTTATCACATCTTCTGTTCCCGCCGGTAGCAGAGTTAGTATGAAGAGTAAAAATTAAAATCAGTTACTGCAACACACCACGCTTTGGTAAAGGCTTACCGAGGCGTGGCTTATTTTTTGAAATTTTTTTTCGAAATGAGCTAAAGAAAAATAAGAAATTGTCCGATAAAGGAAATAGCAAGTAGTGTAGCTATTTCTTTTTCTCTTTTCCGGCAAAGGACATGCCGATTTTAGAAGTACACGGACGTACACAGATAGAGAAAACGAACCGAAGCTTATAAGGGCTTTTGGATTTGGAGGTACGTGCGTTATGATGAGATCGCTTTGGTCCGGTGTAGCCGGTCTTACAACTCACCAGCTTGAAATGGATGTTATCGGTAACAATATCGCTAACGTTAATACAACTGCTTATAAATCACAGGCAACCGGCTTTGCTGATATTCTTTACCAGACGGTAAGGAATGGCACAGGAGCGGGAGATACCGTTGCGACCACAAATGCATCACAGGTTGGTCTCGGATCCAAGGTTGCTTCCATTTATACAAATATATCCAAGTCAGGTTCAATGCAGACAACCGGAAATGCATTTGACCTTATGATCACAGGAGATTCGTTCTTTGTGGTTTCATCTGATGCAAGCACAAATCCGCCTGTCCGCAATTTCAGCAGAGACGGTGCTTTCACAATAGATTCTGATGGAAATCTTGTTACTCAGAACAATGGTTTCTATGTTCTTGGAACAATGGGAGATGGTAATATTCCAAGAGGTGGAAATGTTAATCTTTCCAACTTAAGACTCATTTCAGATGATACCAAGACCATCGCAGGAACAGCTACTTCGGAATCATATTTCAGAGGAAATATTGACAGCATCGATCCTGATCTTAGCAGCGATGAAGGCAAGACCATGAGAATCGAAGTTATCGGAAGCGACGGAGATTTCTATACACTTAAGTTTGGACTTACTGACGGCGGTGATGATGAAGACAATACTTTCAATCTTTCACTTAAGTCAATACAGAACTCAAACGGAGATATTATAACAAGCAATACCAATCCAAGTATTGATCTTGTTTATGATAAGAGAAACGGAAGACTCCAAAGTGCCAATGGCGCGACAAACGGCATGGTACGCTTAGAGTTTGGAGGACAGGCGGCCAATATCGGACCGCTCAATGTAGATCTGTCCAACACTTCCAATTACGCCAGCTTAAACGGCAACCACTCTTCATCAATATATGGATACAGAGGAGATGTGTACGGACTTAATCAGGGTTATACAAACGGCACTATGACAGGGCTTACTGTATCTGACAACGGTTCGATACATGCCAAGTATTCTAACGGACAGACAGTGAAGATCGCACAGATCGCGGTAGCTGAGTTCAACAATGCTATGGGACTTGAGAAGGTTGGAGATAACCTCTATGCAGAATCACTTAATTCAGGAGCAGCGCAGATCATGGATATCACCTATGACGGTGGATATATGACTGCCGGAGTCCTTGAGTCAAGTAACGTAGATCTTGCTAAAGAGTTCACTGATATGATCACAACACAGAGAGGCTTCCAGGCTAACAGCCGCGTGATCACTACATCTGATGAGATGCTTCAGATCCTTAAGGGATTGAAGAGATAATAACACAGGTAAACCTAAGGGTACCTAAATTTAGAAATATTAATTTAAAATTGACACGCCACTTTGAAACTTAGTTTCCAAAGTGGCGTTTTTTCGTAATTTAAGTAAACGAAAGAACGGAGCGGTCTGTTATAATGATTTCAAACAGAATATATAAAATCCTTTCGCACGGATCAGTTTTGATTCGAAAAAACTGGAAACCAAGCAAAAAGTTAAAAAAATCCTATATACGCAAAATGCAGATGAAATCTAAGAAAATACTATTTTTGTATGGAAACTGTGAACTTTTTGTGAAAAAGTAGTTGTTTTTTTGTGTCCAGTAGTTTATATTGGTAATCACACAAATAAATTACTTGAATGAAGCGTTGTTGTTCCAGAGTAAACTAAGCGTTTAAAAGGCAAAGCCATTGAAAGATGGTGACGCAAAGCTAAAGGGTCTTAATCACACATGTGAAAGACAGCCAGTTGCTGGTGCTAGTTCGTTGGCACCATGATGGTGACCGGACTGTGCGAGCAGACGGTCTTATTTTTTTAATTACGGTACAAATTAAGTTCATGGACGAACAGCCGGGTGAACTCCGGCAAGTACAGGGAAAGTAATTACATTAGGCAACTGGCCATAGATACTTTGCGATACCATTGTTAATTGATTACAATTAAGGTACATGCAAAGACCGAATGGTCGTTGCGTGTACCTTTTTACATTATTCGAATATTACTTACAAGGATGGGCTATGGCAGAAGTTAATCTCAAAAAGCTTAGCAGAGCAGAACTTCTGGAAATGATGATCACTTTTTCGGAAGAAGCTGAAGCAGCTAAGAAACATGAAGAAGAACTGAAAGAAGAACTTGAAAAAGAGAAACAGCAGTTGCTCAAAGAGATGGCAGATGAAAGAGCCAGGATGCTCAAAGGCTTTGATGAAGAGAAGAACCAGATGAGAGCCAAGTTCAATGAGCAGAAGGCTGAGATGCAGGCTAAGTTCGACAAGGACATCAACGGACTTAAGGCCAGACTCACAAGAGAAAAGGATGAGCTTCAGAAACAAGTAGATGATGCACTTTTCAAAATAGAGAATTCACAATCTCTTGCAGAAGCGTCAATCCAGCTCGGAGGCATCATGGAAGCAGCTCAGAAGTCAGCTGATCTCTATGTCACAACACTTCAGAAGAGAGCAGAAGCTGAGTACGAAGATTTCAAGAAAGAGCTTGCGGAAGCAAGAAGTCAGATGGGCTTGAATGTAAGTACTTCAGGTGATTTACATCGGGCAGATAACGCTTTAAATACAGAGACCGGGACCAAGACAACCAAGAAGAAAACTTCTGCGCAGAGCAGAAAGAAAAAAAGTGACAACGTAGATGAGTGATGAAAAAGTGTTAAAACCTTCTCTAAGTGATCTTAAGAAGGAACTTAAAAGAGAAAACAGCAAAAAAGAATACAAAAAAGTACTTAGAAATACATTGTATGTGGTAGTTATAGTGGCAGCCCTGGCTGTTCTGGTATCCAGTTTTTTTATCACAGTTCTCAGAGTTACAGGTGACAGCATGACACCTACACTGGAAACAGGGCAGATAGTGGTAGCACAGAATAGTTCAACGTTTGAACCCGGAGAACTTATCGCTTTTTACTACAACAATAAAGTCCTTGTAAAAAGAGTGGTAGGATCGCCCGGTGATTGGATAAACATCGATAAAGACGGCAATGTCTCAGTTAATGGGGAGCTACTTGAAGAGCCGTACGCTGAAAAAAGTTTTGATCCAACAGATATTACATTTCCATATCAAGTGCCGGAAAACAGATATTTTGTTTTAGGAGACCACCGCAGTGCTTCTATAGATTCAAGGAGTAGCGTGGTTGGCTGCGTCACCAAAGAACAGCTTATCGGCAAGGTTGTATTTAGGGTCTTCCCGTTTAATGTATCAGGAAGCCTTTAACATCATAGTCAGTCATAAATGTAACTGAGAACGTTTTTTACAGGTAAAGAGGTTAGCGGTATGCGCAAAAGTGTTGAGAATCGCGCAGAAAACTTCATTAAGAGACATCGTAGCTACCGTAGATGGTTGGCATTTGCACTTTGCGTTGCAATGCTTACAGGAACGGTGACATTGTACGTACTCAATAAGCCTGCAACTGCTATGACAGAGGATGCTTTTGAAAAGATAGGCATTCAGGACATAGCGGATTCAGAATATGAGCAGGAACTCATTGATGAGACTATTGAGAACAAGAACAATGAAGAAGGCGGGGATGAAGGTGGTTTCGAAGAAGAAACACCGGCTCAAAATGATGATGGGGATCATTCAGGAGAGCAGAGCCTTGAAGGCGACGATGATAATGCAGATGGGGAAGACGATCAGGGCGCGGAAGGAAAAGAGTCAGAAGAGAAGAAAGATGAGACAAAAGAAGAAGTAAAAGAAGAAGTAAAAGAAGAGATTAAAGAAGGCGAGGGAACTCCGAAGACCGGTGATGAAGCAGGGGACAAGGCTACACTTGGTGATGGAGCAACTGAGGAAATCTCTAAAGAAGATGGTTCTGGAGAGGAAGCATCCGATTCATCAAGTGAAGCTACAACAGCTGCTGATGATGCTTCAAGCATGGAATCAAGCGAAACATCAATAGAGGCATCGAGTGAATTGTCTTCAGTTGATGAAGAAGAACTTGAAGAGCTCAAGGATGTTGTTATAACAGTTTATTATGTTGACGCCGATGAAGTTGAAATTTCTGAGGCAAAAGAGCTTTCTATGGCAGATTCTTTTGAGATCAAAGAAGAAGCTAAGAAGTTCGATGGATATATATATAAGAAGGCACTTCTTGGAGAAGAAGAAACTGAAATCGTAAAGATCATAAAGAAGACTCAGGAAGTAGCTGTAGAAAAAGAAGAAAATGAAGACAGTGCTGCACTTCTTGCAGAGGATGAAGAAGAAAGTGCGCAGTATGTTTATTATGAAGCTGTAACAGAAGACGGTCAGGAAATTGAGATTAAGGAAGATACAGATCTTAAGCTCGTATACGATGCCGTTAATACTCAGGAGAGATTTGTATGTACAGTTGATGGCATGACAGTAACAGTTGTTCTGTCTAAGCCTGAAGAGTTCCCTAAGGGAATCGAACTTAACGTAACTCCTCTTGATCAGTTTACAAGCGGATACAATTACAACGCATACATGGATGCTCTTAATGCCAATGCACAGGCTATTGCAGAGGCAGCAGGTAAAGAAGAGCCTACAGAATATGATGATAGCAACACTGTACTTTTTGATATAGCTTTTGTGCTTGATAATGTTGAGTACGAACCCAAGGAAGGAACAGTTTCAGTATCTGTTTCATTTGATGACAACAAGCTTTCATCTGACATGGAAACAGAGAAGGAAGAAGATGTATCTGTACTTCATCTTCCTATTAAAGAAGAGGTTAAGGAAGGATATGCTTCCACAAGCGAAGCAACGGACATCAGCGCAGATGATATCAATGTTGATATCCTTACAGACAGTAACGTAAGTCTTGGAGAAGAAGCAGATGTTATCAGCTTTACAGCAACATCTTTCTCAATATATGGTGCTGTAACCAGTAGAAATGAGTATACATGGGATGGTTCCGAAGCATATACACCTGCTCAGATTATAGAATGGCTAGGTAAATCCACATTTTTCGGAGCGGTTGCTGATGATTATTACGGCGGAGGCACTCATTATTCAGATGGTCAGCACAGTGAAGCTAACATAGCTGTACATAAGATCGATAAGATTCAGAACTTTACAATAGGTAACTCTGCAAAGGTATATGAGCATCTTGTCAAATACATGGTCAAGGTGAATAAAGTAGTCAAGGGCCCCAATAAGATTGGAAAGTTTGATTTTGCTGTGTATGCCGATCCTCAGGGTAAGCAGGAGATTCCAAACAGCCGATTTAGCATCACTACAGATGCTACAGGAAACGGTTCGTATTCGTTTGATTTTGCTAAGCTTGGAAATGGCGTAATATATTCAAAGTTTTATGTGCTCGAGTTGGATCCTTATGGAAAACCACTTATGAATGGCGAAAAGAACGGCCGCTATACAGTTGAGTATGAGCAGGATGGTATTAACGGAGCACATGATGCTATCAGTTTATTTACAGACAGCTTTGTTGAAGACATGAACGGATATACAGGTGAGTATGTCCTTCAGAAAGTAAATGGCGCGACAGTATATTACAAGACTGAGACAGGTTATGAAGGTGTAACTTATGACGAGGCGTTTGCACACATGGCCGGACATGATGGAAAGCCTTATCATACAGAGAAGTATCAAGGGAAGTTCCCTATTAGCATAAGTGAGCTTCTTTCGGATGCAGCTACAGCATCAAGCAAAATGGCTTATGCTAGCAAAAATAATAGTGATTTAATGGTCATCAATCTTGTTGGAGGTGCTCCTACATATGATAACGTACCCACTCTTCAAAATGACCTGACAAGACGCTATTTTGGATTCCCGCAGAGCATTAATGATAATTATGCGATCAATACCGGAATTGATATAGGCAATAGATTCCTGCTTCTCAATCTTGATCTGACAGGAATAGATAAATACAGGCTCGATAAGATTAAGATTAATGGTAAAGGAACCGGTGATTGGAACGAGATTGCTAATCAGATCATAATCAATCCCGTTCAGAGAGATGATAATGGTGATTTTGTTCCGTATACCGGAAAAATAGAAGCCGATATTATGTCGGGCACACTTGTTGCTCCCAGAGCACATGTTACGACTACCGGATCATACTGCGGAACTGTAATAGCCAAGACGCTGGTAAAGGATTGTGAGATCCATAAGATTGTTGTCAGAAGATTCCTTGAAGAGTCTGCATCAACAACAATTTCAAACATAGATGATACAGTTATTCCCTTTGATCTGGTGTTTGAGAAATACATTGATAATGATTATGCGAGAGCAGCAGATAGCGGTAAGTTTAGGTTTACCCTTCGCATGTTCGATGAGAAGAGTGGCAAATGGAAGACGCTTGATGATAACCTGACCAATGATTGGTGGGAGATCAAGTATAGTGTTAACAATCCGGCAGATATCGGAATGGAGTACGGCGGTGAGAACACCTACTACTTCATGATGACTGAGAACGATACTACAGGTGATTACTTAAAGGATAAGAGCGGACTTCTTGCAAAGGTTAAGTATTATCCCGGCGATGGCGACAAGGCTATAAACGAGCCCGAATATTATAGGATAAATGAACAGGAAGTTTCAGATATACTTAGAAGCTTCAGTAAAGATTACTATAACGATGCGCATAGGCTCAGACAGGATGTTGGATTCTATAACAAGAGCCGCAAACCTTTTGATATTGAGATGTTTAAGTACCTGAACGGTAGTCTTCTTGATGACAACACTCTTAAGTTTAACTTCTGGATCAGAATGATCAAGACAGAAGATAACGGGACAAGAACAGAGGTTGGAACGGATAGAAGGATATTTGGAACCGGAAATGGTAGGGTGCCGAATTTCATTACCAACCAGGGTAGCAGCATCAAATACACTGTTGATACCAGAACAAACGCATGGAATATGGAAGTTGGTAAGACATATTACTTCATGTTTGTAGAGGGTAATGCAGATGGTAGTAACCACACACAGACAACCATTGATAAAGCTATTATGGCTGTCAAGGTTGACTATTATGTAGATCAGCAGAATGTGGTTCGTACATATTATAGGATTGCAGATGATGCTTCTATAGAAGCGATTCTTGCTAATCACACCAGCGTAATAGACTACTGTACAGATGCCAATTACATTGATCCTGTCAATGCAGGTTTCTATAACAAGACACCTACAAAGATATCCGTTATCAAGAATTGGAATCAGAGCAGCACAGCAGATATCTGGGATATCACAGTAGTTCTTAAGAGAAGAGTTTCAGGTGGCGAATACGAAGAGGTAGAGACATTTACAATACCAGCTTCCGATTACTACATGAGCGGCGGAATTGCAACATCAAAGGCATATACTTTTGATGATCTTGAAGCCTTTGATGAAAATGGTAATCAATATGAATATGCTGCTGACGAGTATTATAACAACGGAAGTGAACTGGTACCTCTCAATCCTATAAGATATGTTGTATATGACGCATCAGGAAATGCGATTACTGATACATCCGTAAGTGAAGATTCTGTTGGAATAGTTAACGGATACAAGAATACCGAGAACAGAACGGATATCGGAGCTGACGGAAATACTACAATCACACTTACCAATACACCTTATATCAGACTTAAGAAGATATGGACCGTGGATGGCAATGTGGTATCCGGAGCGGAAACAGAGAGCTTTGGAACGGTATTTGTAAACCTGTACAAGTCATATGATGATAGTACTTTTGAATTCTTTAAGGGACCTATAGAGTTAAGTCCCGGAAATGATTGGACTTCAGAAGTGGCTGTGCCTGACCGCACAAGATATCACATAGTTGAGTGTGATTCAACAGGTCAGAATGAATATAGAAATGCACCTAAGATCACATATTATGCGTTCTTTAAGGATCAGCAGGTTGCATCGGACATCAATTGGGAAAATGTCTATGTTCAGGGCAATAACGCTATGCTTGAGGTAGCTAATGAGAGAAGCGGAAATACACTTCCAAATTCCGGAGGAATAGGTGAGCTTCCTTATATAGTTGCAGGAGCCGGAGCGGCAGTGATGTCTCTTACAGGAGCAGGTGCGTGCTTTATTGGAAAGAGACGCAGAAAAAAAGACGAAGAGAATGAATGATCTTTAGTCTAAAGAGAAGGATTTAAAGCCACAAAGCTTTAAAACAGGTGCTCATTTGCACCGGATACAACGTAAACTTACATTTTTTACAAGGTTCAAAGAAGGAGAGGAATATGAAAACATTCAAGAAACTCATTATGGGTCTCCTAGTGGCAGTCATGGTACTGGGGATGGGGATCACTGCTTTTGCAGCTGCCGGATCTATTACAATAACCGGCGCATTAAAAGGTCAGGAATATAAAGCATATCGTGTATTTGATTATGTTCCTGCTGATGAAGCTAAGCCTGACGCGGGCGGCGTTTACAAACTTAATCCGATTTTCGATGGATTCCAGAATTATACTTACACCTACACAGATGAAACCGGCACTTTTAGCGTTAAAATGAGTGATCTTTTCACAGTAGGCGATAATGATATTCTTGATACATCAGGACTTACATCTGAAGCTGATGCCAAGATTTTTGGTAAGGCAGCTCTTGCGTATGCAGAAGAGAACAGCATTTCTCCTGTAGCAACAAAAGAAACAACAGAAGATGGAGATATTAAAATAGACGTTTCTGAATTTGGATATTATGTTCTTAATTCTTCGCTTGGTAGTGCTGTTGCTGTAAATACAACAACTCCCGATGCACAACTTGCAGAGAAGAATGAAGGAACAGATATTATCAAGATTGTTACAGATGCTACAAATAAGAATCTTATATATGAGGACCTTACAGGTGGCCATCATCAGATAGGCGATACCATTGAATATTCTGTAGAAGGTGTCTTTAAAAAAGGCGGACTTGGATATAAGATTCATGACTCTGTAACGGGTGGACTTACTCTTAATCCGATCACAGATGCAAATATTTCATTTGATACTGATAATGCGGGACTTACATGGTCGATCGATAATTCATATGTTGATCCCGATGATGAAACTAAAGGTTTTGAGGTTACTTTTAAAGGTGAACCCAGCAAGGATATAAAGATTACTATTAAATATACTGCTGTTTTAAATGCGGATGCAGTTATTTCTCCCAGTGCAAATGTCAATAAAGCTCAGCTTATATATGGACATAATGGAAAGGGCGTTCCTAAGGAGACAGAGCATAAGACATATCCTGTAGCAATCAGAAAGGTTGCAAAGGGAACTGATAAGCTCCTTAAGGATGCAAAGTTTGAGATTTACAGAGAACTTGATAAGTCACTTGTTAAGCTTACAAAGGTCTCAGATACTGAGTACAAGGTTGATCCTGACGGAACAGTAACAGAGTTCACAACTGTTGAGGCTGATAACATTATTATCAAAGGTTTCGCTCCCGAGAAGTATGTTCTTGTAGAGACACAGGCTCCTAAGGGATACAACCTTCTTGAGGGCAAAGTTACTGTTGACGGCACAACTTATGAGCACGCTCAGGAGATGATAGTAACCAAGAATTCTACCGTTGAAAATATACAGGTTGAGAAGGTAGAAGATGGAACAGGTCTTACACTTCCTTCAACAGGTGGAATCGGAACAACTATTTTCTATATTGTTGGTGGTATCCTTATAGTTGCTGGTATTGCATACTTTATTGTTAGAAGAAAAGCTGACGCAGAATAATACCCGGTATGAAAGAAAGTATTATATTTGAATCTTGTTGAATAATAGTATTCTTCGGGGGAAGGCTTTCCCCCGGAGAATAAAATGAGATTCATAGAATAAAAAAGGTGAAGAAGTAAAGACTGTCAGATGAAGAAGGGCTTTCGCAAAATTATACCTAACTTAATATTTGGACTGATCTTTGTTGCGGGACTAGGTATTTTTCTCTATCCATCTGTCAGTAATTATATCAATTCAAGGAACCAGAGCCGTGCTATATCCAACTACGAGGAAATTGTAAATAATATTCCTCAGGAGGATTACACGAAGATGTGGTCAGAAGCTCGTGAGTATAACGAGGAGCTAGCCAAGAAACCACTGAATTTTAACCTGGACGATGATGAGCTTGCTAAATACAAAAGTATCATGAATGTCACCGGAACAGGTATAATGGGATATATAGAGATTGAGAATATTGGGGTTAATCTTCCTATATATCATGGAACCGAAGAGTCGGTATTGCAGGTTGGTATAGGACATCTTGAAGGTACATCATTTCCTACGGGGACTAAGAACACACATGTGGTTCTTTCGGGGCACAGAGGACTTCCGTCTTCAAAACTTTTTTCAGACCTCGATCAGATGATCGTGGGTGATACATTTCTTTTGCATATATTAGATCAGACATTTGCATATCAGGTTGATAAAATCAACATTGTTCTTCCTGAGGAGACCAATGACCTGGCAATTGTCGATGGAAAAGAATACGTCACGCTTGTAACCTGCACACCCTATGGTATCAATACTCACAGGCTGCTTGTAAGGGCAAGACGTGTTGATTATAGCGAAGAATCGAGGCTTATCGTGCCTGCGGACGCTACGAGATACAGTAATTTGATAGTTGCACCTTTCCTTGGTGCACCGATTTTGGTAATAGCATTTATAGTCTTTTTGATCAGAACTAGGAAACCTAAAAAGGCAAAAGGAGTAATTGAGAAATAATTGCTTCCAGAGGGATTGTTTTTATGAACAAAGGAAAGAATATCTTAAGCCGAATATTGGTTGCGGTGATGGTATTTATGACCGTTTTCGGATCGTTATCCGTTACGTCTCATGCCAGATCCGAAATAGACCTTTCCAAGAAAGGTTCGCTTACTGTTACCTATAAATTCGGCGATGACATGCTGTTTGACGGCGCACAATCTCATATTTATAAGATAGGCAGCGTAAAAAATAATGGGGAATTTACGCTAGATCCTGATTATGCAAATCTCACATCTGTGTCTATAAATAGCATAACCGATCCGGCTAAGGCACAGAGCCAGTGGAAGGAGATACTGGATGCAGTAAGACCATATGCGGTATTACAGCACAATCCTTCATACAGCGCAGTATCTGTTGGTGGAAAGGCAGTATTTTCAAATGTTGAGCTCGGATTTTATTTGATAAATACGGATGACGTAATACAGGATGATTGCAGATATGTATTTGCACCATTCCTTATATCTGTTCCGCAGCTTGATGACGATGACGAGTGGATATATGACGGCGCACAATATATTGCTGAGGCTACAGCTAAGTGCGAGAAGTTTGATATAAATAAAGAGATTGAATTTGAACTTCATAAGAGATGGAATGATTCCGGAAATGAGAATGTTAGACCTACATCTATTTCCGTTCTCATCAGAAAAGATGGTGAAAGATATACCAGAGTTACGCTAAACAGTGATAACGGCTGGTCTTACAGATGGAAAGATACTCCGGGTCACATATGGGAGTTTGAAGAAACTATAGAGGGTGATGCGTCCTATTCGGTTTCTATTAGTAGGATGGAGAATGCAGACGGACTTATAGTCGTTTACACGATGACAAATACGTTTAACAGTCCGCCGCCACCGCCGCCACCACCACCGGGAACACCTCCGGGAAGTCCACCCGGAAGTCCACCCAGTAGTCCTCCGGGAATACCTTCACTTCCCGAAGTATTGGGAGCTATAAGAAATCTCCCTGCAGTACTTGGTGCAAGGAGACTTCCTCAGACAGGACAGCTCTGGTGGCCGCTTCCAATCCTTTTGATAGTAGGTATATTCTTCATTGTCAAAGGAATAAGGAAAAACCATAAAAAAGCTTGATACTTACCCCATGAGTTTGTGTGCTCATGGGGTATGCTACAATTCTCAGAGGTGAAATAAGTGAAAAAAATTTCCGGATACATTTACATAGCGATAGGAGCTATCTGCATATGTGCAGCGGCATTTCTTTTGCGACATAACTTTAATGAGAGTGCTCAGGCCGGTGAGGCTTCGGGTGAACTTCTTGTGGGAGTTGTGGAACAGATGCCCGATATGGTCCTTGAATATGACGAGACCGGGGATATGCCTGTTGTTGATGTGGGTGGTAGGAGTTTTATAGGAACTGTGGAAATTCCAAGCCTGGGATTACTTCTTCCTATCCAGAGCGAATGGGCAAGTGATAATGCCAAGGTTTCCGTATGCAGGTACAAGGGCTCAGTTTATGAGAATAACCTTATAATTGCAGGACATAACTATGTGGAGCATTTTGGAAATCTTAATAAGCTTGCAACCGGCGATGAAGTGGTTGTGACCGATATGAACGGCAAGAGTTTTTACTATGAAGTTACCAATATAGAGACTCTTGGATCTTATGATATCGAAGAGATGGATGCCGGTGAATGGGATCTTACTCTTTTTACCTGCACTATAGGCGGTGCAAACCGCGTTACCGTAAGGTGTGAGTTTAAAGGAAAAGCTTCAGAAGTAGGAAGCGTTCCCGATGTGCTTGATGCTGCTGAGAAGAGTAAACATATAAGAAAAAAATAAAGAAGTTATTAAATCGGCTTTTTTGAGGTTATGTAAGTTATTACGAATCTTGGAAAAGCCGATATATTTTATATACATATAGGAAATTCGATCGGATTTCGTATTTGTTATGGGTAAGCCAATAGATGTAAAAAGTATTTATTGTTTTTTTATAGAATAATTAGCACTCTAATGTGGACAGTGCTAACGTTATAAACTATAATTACAGTACAGAAAGAATCATGAAAGGAGATGATGCGTAGTGATTATAGTAAAAATGAATGACACAACAGTTGAATGCAGTATTGCCGCATCAGAACTTCATGAGATAGGACTTACTCCTGAGGCGGTTATTAACGGTGCGGAGAACACTTCATCTTTCTTTGCTCAACTGGGTAAAGAGGTTGGTCAGCAGCTTGACTACAACCCTGAGACGGAAGTTATGATGATGAGTAAGAATATCATGATGGATGGAAGTGTGCGCATTTTTGCAGTGAAGATGACCAATGAAGACATCAAGAAGGCTTCCGAGAGAATTCGCGGAGCAGCGATGACAGTTCTCAACACTCTCACACAAGAGAAGATAGAGGAGATTCTGGCCAAGACCGGACGAGATAAAGGAGTTGCTTTTAACGAGGTTATTACCAAGGTTTCGGATACCATTAGTAAGGTTTACGGCAAGGGTGAAGATAAGGCTGAATTACCGGAACCCGAGGCAAGCTATCAGCCTCTTACAGAATATGCAAAATATATGATGGAATTTACCAATCTGGAAGACGCGGAGAGATTTTCCAAGGTTGTTCAGAAGCTTCCGATTGTTGATTCTGTTTTGTATAAGTACGGCGGACTGTATTACCTTATGGCAGGACTTATGTCTGCCAAGGAAGAGATAATCTATGATATGAGAAGGGCCGGAGTTGAGTATTCCGAGATCCTCCTTGTAAATGCCCCTGAGGCAATGTTTATCGAGGAACAGGGCGAGAAGATCATAGAGAGCGATGCTATTGTACATTTAGCGGATCTGACCAGATAAGGACAAGATGAACGGCAATATTACTGTATTTAATTTTTCAGGTGTTTATGAAGAAGAGAGCTTTTATCGCAGTGATAAAAGCTCTTGTTTTTGTGATGCGGTTACGGGCGATGAACTGACGATAAAAAGAGCTGTTAAGGTGCTTGATATGAAAGATATACCGGGCACGAATTGCATGTGCGATGATAGAGCTGTCTTAGAGATAAAAGAGAAGATTTTGACAGATTGTTTATACGGGCTTCATTTCATAGATTCGGGTAACTATCATTATATGTCTTACATTCTTTTGTCCATGGTAAAAGAGCCTTTTTCTCTTATTGTCTTTGATCATCATCCTGACATGCAGCCGCCAATGTTTGGAGACATCTTATCCTGCGGGGGCTGGGTCCTTAAGGTTCTGCAGGATAATCCATTTGTAAGGGATGTTCACATAATCGGGGCAGATTCTAAGCTTATTTCGCAGCTTGATGAAAAAGACAGAAGCAAAGTATCTTTTTATAATCTTGATGATATTAAAAGCGGCCTTCCAAAGACCGAATATCCGCTGTATCTGTCTGTGGATAAGGATGTAGTACAAAGAGATGAACTTATAACCAACTGGGATCAGGGAGAGATGGGAAAAGAAGAACTGCTTGACCATATTCATAGCCTCATGACTGATCCTGATAGGAAGCTTATTGGTGTCGATATCTGCGGTGAATGTGCCCTTGATCAGGAAGGAATCGATGTCGGCGCTGCGATCGCCGGGAATGATGAGTTTAATTTGAGGGTGATGAGCTTAGCCTGGAAGTGATAAAAAGGGCGTGAAGAGTCTGATGCGACTTTTCACGCCCTGAGCTTTATTGATCTGTTTTGTAATATGAGAAGCTTATGTTTGTAAAAACTACTCCCATTTATAAATTACGGTTTCGTACTGCTTTACATTGTCAAAAAGCCTTTGCTTTTCTACTAATCCGTGCTCGAGAACTTCATCGGCGCATACGGGATTGTGTAGGATAAGCCAGAATGGATCTGAGCGCTTGTAGAGAATCTTTCTAAGCACTCTGTTCATAATTTCTTTGTTGAAAGGATTAAAGAAATAGAACACATTAAAATTATCATATCCATTGAATCTGCAGGCATCACCGCGGATGATCTTAACTCTTCGCTGAAGATTGAGCTTTTTCATATTGCGGATCGCTATGCTGGCAAGATCTGAAGAATATTCAAGACCTGCAATCTCTCCAAAGGGAAAATAGCTGGCATCTCTTAGAAAAGAGCCTTTTCCGCATCCTATGTCCAGTAGCTTCTTGTTGCAGTCAACATCCAAGCAGTCCAGAATTTCTTCCGCGTGCTTTTCATCAGTCTTGGAATAGCCGTGCAGAACTCCACCTGTTTCCTCAATGAGAGATAAGTCCCTCATAGTAAAGTCAATACCTCTTACCCGTTCCCCGAAGTACTGCATTAGGTACCTTACATACCTCTTGTATTTGATGTAGTTAAACATTTCTTCCCTCCTATTATTACGTAAGCGTTAATTATTCTCCTTTTATAATTATGTTTATCCCCACATCATTATACTAAATAAGCGTATGTAAATGCAAATCGCTGAAACAAAGTGTTAACAAAAGACGCTGGATTGCTAAACGGCTTAGTCTAGTGTGAATCCCTTGAGCAGAGCACTTAGCGAGTGTGAGCGGAACGCGAAACATGAGCTTAGTGCGAGCCATGGGTGAACACTTGGCGAGGTATTGACGAGCCTAGTGTGAATCCCAGAACCCACGCAGCGAAGCTGCTGGGAGAGAGTCCCCTTCCGCACTAAACCAAAAAGGAACCGGTTCAATGAACCGATTCCTTTTGTTTAGTGCGGAAGATGGGACTTGAACCCACACGACATAAACAGTCACAAGATCCTTAGTCTTGCTCGTCTGCCAATTCCGACACTTCCGCATATATGTGCCCCTAAGGGCTATGAACTTCACCATTGCACCGGAAAAAATCCAGTGCAGGAGAAGGGACTTGAACCCTCATGTTGTTGCCAACACATGGACCTGAACCATGCGCGTCTGCCATTCCGCCACTCCTGCAAGCAACGTAGTTAATGATACTCATTTTTGTGGGTGATGTCAAGAGGTATATCCCCATAAACATTACCATTTGCAGTATATTTACTACCCGGTGCAACAGATGTTTTTATAGCATTGTCAGCTTGTCCACAAATACGCAAAGTTTGGTCATGGCATCTTTGCTCTCTTTGAAGCTAAATGCCATTACAATACCGCAGATAAATATAGCTATTCCAATGATGTCAACTACAAGAACATTAGCGATAATGCCTGCTGAGAAAATGATACATGCACAGATAAATATTCCCATTGTGACAACGAGTTTTCTAAGCATCTCATGCTGAAGTATATCTACATGAAGCCCGATCTCTTCTTTTTCCTGTTCAACCTCTTCCTCGGAAAGAACGTCAAAATCAAGCTTTTCAAAGTGTCTGATGTAATCTCTGAATCTTTTTTCCATGTTGTACGCCTCCTTGGTGTTTTGTTCATAGATGTACGAATCATCATGAAATAATAATACCATAAATTACGCGATATCTTTTTCCATGTGATAAAATAGTCTCTATGAAAAAGAAACTAATTATACTATACATGTTTTTTGCAATAATTCCACTTATGATCATGGATGCAGTTGTTGTCGGGGGTATTATACGTACCGAAGAGACCAAGACTTTGCATGAGATGGAAAGTGTTGCCGAGGCGATCAAGTATACCTGTCAGGGCGAGGTTGAGACAGCTGCAAGATTTGCACGAAGCGTGTATACAAGCAGATATATATATAATTACATGAACAGGGATTATTCCTCGGCGCTTGAATATTATGAAGCATATCTGGCTTTTTTTGACGACACCTTGATCAGTTTTGTTTCGGGACAAAGTGATGTTAAGTATGTTATCTATGCGAATAACACCTCGATGATCAATGGATCTCAGTTTCAGAGTATTGACAAGGCGAAGGGGCAGCCATGGTATGCATATGCCAGAAGATCAGGACTTCCTGCCGGATTGTTCTTTTACTATGGTAGAAATACTGCAGGAACCATAGGTAATGAGCGAAGAGTTTATTTCTTTAAAACTCTTGATTACTTCGACCATGAGTCCAAAAACATTCTTTTGGTTGAGCTTGATTATACGAGACTTAATACGATCCTTTCCAATATGAACTCCGGTATGCCGGCTTACGTCTGCGATAGTGACAGGATTCTTTTATCCAATAATAAGGATTCCAATATTGCCCGTCCTTTCAACAAGGTTTCGGAGCTTAATAATATAGGCTATACCGCTGATATGAAGATATATGACCGGGACTTTCAGATTCATGTTATCAATAACGGGCATAACATGAAAGGATGGTTTAAGAACTGGGGATGGCAGCTTGTTCTTTTGGGAATACTGAATATCTTTCTTCCCGCTGCGCTCATAACCTGGATCAATCGAATTGCTTACAGCTATAAGCTAAGAGAACAGGAGATGGTGCTGACGAGGCAACACGCTGAGCTCCATGCGCTCCACAGTCAGATCAACCCGCATTTTCTTTTTAACGCTCTTGAGAGCATACGTATGCACAGCATTATAAAAAAAGAGTCAGAGACAGCGTATATGGTTGAGAAATTGGCCAAGCTCCAGCGCCAGTATACTGAGTGGAACCAGGATAATGTTACTATAGAGCAGGAGATTGGCTTTGTGGAAAATTATCTTGAGCTTCAGAAGTATAGGTTTGGAGACAGATTATCCTATTCCATAGATGTTGGTGATGAGTGTCTGGAATTCAAGGTGCCCAAGCTTACTATAGTTACTTTTGTTGAGAATGCCTGTGTTCATGGCATTGAGAGCAAGATTTCCAATGGCTGGATATTCCTTAGAATATATGAAAAAGAGGATATGCTTTACATCGAAGTTGAGGATACCGGAAACGGTATGTCCGCGGAGGAAACCACCAAACTTCTTGAATCCATGAGAAATGCCAACATCAATATGCTTCAGGAAAAAGGAAGAGTCGGTGTTATAAACGCATCGCTTCGACTTAAGATGGTTACTGAAGATAAGACAATATTCGATGTTGATTCGGAAGAGGGCATCGGAACCATAGTTACCATCAAAATACCGATTGAGAGCTTGAAAGGAATTTTTTAAATAATGCTGAAAGTTTTACTGGTGGATGATGAGCCTTTTATCCTTCAGGGATTGCAGGTCCTTGTTAACTGGGAAGAGGAAGGCTTTGAAGTACATACTGCTCTGGATGGCGCAAGCGCGCTAGAGGTGCTTGATAAGGAGAATATCGATCTTATTATTGCTGACATCAAGATGCCGGGGATGAATGGAATAGAACTGCTCAAAAAAGTAAGAGAGAGCGGTAACGATGTATTTTTTGTCATACTGAGCGGCTACGCTGAGTTCTCCTATGCTCAGGAGGCTCTTAGATATCACTGCAGCGCTTACATACTTAAGCCTGTAGAAAAAGATAGTCTTGAAGGGATCCTTAAGAAGGTTATCGAGCAGAACAAGGACAAAGAGATTGAGGACAGCAGGAACAAGAAACTTGTTAAAGCCTATTTCGAGCATAACTTAAGAGCGGCATTCAGAGGCAAGCAGAGCGAAGATAATATCGAGTATCTTATTGAGCGTTTGCCGGATAATGGAACTATGCGTTATGTGGGAATTGAGCTCGATTTTAGTGATGATAACGGCGATTATTTTGGCGAGGAAAAGAACAATTACATCACAAAGCTCTATGACATTGCATCGGAGTATCTTGATGATGATGCGTATCTTCTTGTGCGAGATGGCTTTGGAGATGAGAATGTCTATGATATAGGCTTTTTGTTCTTAAGTTATCTGGCCAAAGCACATCAAAAGACTGATGAAGCTTTTTTATCCGAGATGCTTGAGCATTTAAAAAGAGTCAGCGGACTTCCGATAGTTATGCTTGTTGGAAGGACGGTAAACGGTATAGAAGCTATATCAAAGTCTTTTACCAGTGTGAGCATGCTTCATTCCCTTCATGGATTTAGGGAGAAAAAAGATATCTATTTTTATGAGGAAGAGTATCAGATTACAGATAACGGTATTCTTCTATGCAAAAACAAGCTTGATGAGCTTATTGCTGCAATAGAGCTTAATGAACAGGTCAAGATCAAGCAGAAGGTTGATGAGTTTCACAATGAGATGAAAAAAACCGGAATAACCGGTAAGACAATGAACCTCAACATCAATTATCTTTTGTTCCAGCTTATTCACATTGCAACGGAGCAGGACAGCGAAGTTAACCAGGAAGAGATATTAAGGCTCATTTCCGAGAATACCTATGAGCAGGGAATAAAGAGAGGCTCCAAGACCCATCTTTACAGGATGGCTTGTGAGTACGGCGAGTATCTTGCGCAGCTTCGCAAGAAGGAGTCCAAGGGAATTCTTGCCAAGATAGAAGAAGAGGTAAAAAAGAATTACGCCGGCAATATAACTCTCAAAGAACTCAGCGAGAGATACTATGTTAACAGCGCATATCTGGGACAGCTCTTTAGAAAAAAACACGGATGTACATTTAAAGATTATCTCAACGGACGCAGGCTTGATGAGGCAGCTATGCTTCTTAGAAAGACTGATGAAAAGATATATATCATAGCAGAAAAAGTAGGCTACAAGGACGTTGATTACTTTGTTAATAAGTTTATTGAAGCCAAAGGCTGCACTCCTGCCAAGTACAGAAAGCAGGAAAACTGATGATTTATTTATAAAAATATACTTTTTCGGGATTCTATAATTTGACCCACCTTTTTATATATTTCCTCCCATGTTTTGAAAGACGTTTTTTTATAAAATGTTTCTATCAAAACAAGGAGGATTCTTTTTTATGAAAAAGAGAGTGATTAGCATGTTGCTGGCAACGCTCATGGTTGGTGGAGCGCTTGCAGGATGTGCAAACAACGCCGGTGGGGGCGCAGGCACATCCGAAGACGGATCTGCAGCTGAAGGTGACGGAAGCGTAAAAGAGTTTACAGCATTCTTTGCAGTTCCTCACGCAGAGATCAATGCTGACAACGAGATTCAGCAGATCATTGCAGAAAAGACAGGGGTTAAGGTTACAGAGACATGGCTTACAGGTCAGCAAGCGGAGGAGGCAGTTGGAACTCTTATCGCTGGCGGTGAGTATCCTGACTTCGTAGATGCAGGAGACGGATCTGTACAGATGTATGAAGCAGGAGCGCTTGTAGCTCTTGATGATTACCTTGACAAGTATCCCAACATCAAAGAATTCTTTACAGAGCAGGAATGGGATTCACTTCGTCAGAGCGACGGAAAGATTTATTGGATTCCTCAGTTCTCAAACATCTATGGTGAAGAGAGAGTCTGCGCACACAATGACGAGGCTTTCTGGATCCAGACAAGAGTACTTGAGGAAGCAGGATATCCTGAAGTTCACACAATGGATCAGTACTTTGATCTGATTGAGAGCTACTATGAGAAGCATCCTACAATGGAAGATGGAACGCCTATCATTCCTTACACAATCCTTTGTGAGGACTGGAGATATTTCTGTCTTGAGAATGCACCTCAGTTCCTTGATGGATATCCGAATGATGGTTCTGTTATCGTAGATACAGATACAATGAAGATTGTTGACTATAACACAACAGATACAGCTGTTAAGTACTTCAAGAAGCTCAACGAGGAGTACAAGAAGGGTATCGTTGATAAAGAGTCATTCACACAGACATACGATGAGTACATCGCTAAGCTTTCTACAGGTTGCGTACTTGGTATGATCGATCAGTGGTGGGATTTCGCATACACAGCAGGTGATGCTCTTAAGGCAGCAGGCCTTGATAAGAAGGGTTGCCAGTATGTTCCGCTTCCTATCACAATCGAGGAAGGCATGAAGAACCAGTGGCACAATTCAGGCGGAATTGTTCACACAAGTTCAGGTCTTGCTATTACAACAAGCTGTAAGGATGTTGAAGGTGCTCTTCAGTTCGTAGATGACCTTCTTAGCCAGGATATCATGAACCTCAGATTCTGGGGCGTTGAGGGCGTTGACTACAACGTTGGTGAGGATGGAATGTTCTCCAAGACTCAGGAGATGAGAGATAACGACGCTGATACAGCTTATAAGGCTTCTCACAAGTGTGAGTATGCTTATTTCCCTCAGTGGGAAGGAACCAGCAGAGATGGTAAGAATGCTATGAAGCCTGAGCAGCAGGAGACAGAGTTCTTTGATGGACTTTCTGAAGATCTCAAGAAGTGCTTCGAAGCATACGGTGCTAAGACATACGTAGAGATGCTTGGCACAACACCTCCTCCCGGACCTTGGTATCCTATGTACACATTCTCACAGACTATGACAACAGCTACCCCCGGTGGACTTGCTAACAAGAACATGGATGATTGTAAGCACATGTATCTTCCTAAGGTTGTTATGGCTGATGATTTTGATGCAGCATGGAAAGAATACATGGATGCATACAATGCATGCAAGCCTGAAGACTTCCTTTCAGAGATGCAGGCAGAGTTGGATAGAAGAGTTGCAGAAGCAGCTAAGTACGAGAACTAATTAAAATAATATATAGCGGGCTTTCTTGGTATTCAAAAAGAATGCCCGCTATCTTTTTGAAATCTTGCCAAGTAATAATATTGAAGGAGTAGTAGTTTTATGTCTCGACAGAAAAATGAACAGCTTTCTGAAATTAAGAAGGTTGAATTTTCTAAACAACTGAAAAAACAGTGGGTGCTTGTGGCATGGTCAGTATTCTTTGTGATATACGGCCTTGTATTTTACTATGCACCTCTTGTTGGATGGCTCATGGGATTTCAGGATTACAAGCCTAAAGATGGAATTCTTCATTCCAAATGGGTCGGTTTATCTACTTTTAAAAATCTTTTCTCTAATCCGGATTATCTTGGAGTAATAAGAAACACTCTCGCTATGGGTGTTATCAATCTTATTGCTACAACTATTATGGCTATTTTATTTGCTATTTTGCTTAATGAGATCGTGGGACAAAAGAAGAAAAAGGTTATTCAGACTATTTCTTATCTGCCTCACTTTTTATCATGGATCATTGTTACAGGTATCCTTCACGATGCCCTTTCAGGTTCAGGTATTGTTAACGAGCTTTTGTTGAAATTCCATTTAGTTCCTCAGGCCGTTAACTTTTTTGCGCACGAAGTTTATTTCTGGCCTATAGTAGCCTTTGCAAATGTATGGAAGGAAACAGGTTGGAATGCAATCATATATTTGGCAGCTATCACAGCTATTGACCCTTCACTCTATGAGGCAGCTGCTATCGACGGCGCCGGAAGATTAGATAAGATCAGATATGTCACGATTCCCGGAATTAAGTCAACCATCATCATTCTTTTGATCATGAATGTAGGTAATGTACTTAATGCCGGATTTGAGATTCAGTACCTCCTTGGTAACGGACTTGTACAGCGTGTATCACGAACAATTGATATCTATGTTCTTGATTGGGGTATCAGCCAGATGAATTACTCACTTGGAACAGCTGCAGGTATTTTTAAGAGTGCAGTTAGTATCATATTGATACTTATCTGTAATGAGATCGCCAAACGTCACGGCGAAGAAAGATTGTTCTAAGGAGGAACCACAATGAGTAATTTGACTTTCAAAAGAAAGCTCTCAGGCGCAGATATTGCTTTCTATACATTTAATACAATATTCATGGCGGTATTTGTTATCGTAACGCTATATCCTGTTTTAAACACACTGGCTATTTCTTTTAACGATGGACTTGATGCTCTTAAAGGCGGAATCTACCTTTGGCCCAGAAAATTCAGTGTAAAGAGCTATATAACCGTATTACAGAGAGATAAACTTATGGTTGCTGCATTTATTTCTGTAGCAAGAACATTAGTGGGAACACTTCTTTCACTTATTACATGTGCGATCCTTGCATTTATTGTCAGCCGTAAGAACTTTCTTTTTGCAAGACCCCTTTCACTGTTCTGGGTTATCACAATGTATGTTAACGGTGGAATGATCCCTATTTTCCTTTTGTACAAGGGTCTTCACCTTACCAATTCTTTCTGGGTATATGTTATACCCGGAATGGTATCTGCCTTCAATATGCTCGTTATCAGAACATATATGAACGGAATCCCTGACAGCTTTGAAGAGTCAGCACAGCTTGATGGAGCAGGTTACACAACCATATTCCTCAGGATTATATCACCTCTTTGTAAGCCTGTTTATGCTACTGTAGCTCTTTTCGTTGCTGTATACCAGTGGAACTCATGGTTTGACGTATATCTCTATAACAGGATGAAACCAAACCTTACTACACTTCAGTATGAGCTTATGAAGCTCCTTGCTTCTGTAACAAGCCAGAGTACATCAGCTCAGTCAATGAAGAACTCAACAAGCTCCATCACACCTGTTTCAGTGCGTGCGGCAGCTACGATTATCACAATGCTTCCTATTATCTGCATTTATCCTTTCTTGCAGCAGTACTTTGTAAGCGGACTTACACTTGGTGGTGTTAAGGAGTGATGTGAATTTGAAGAGGGTAGATGGACTCGTGATTGTGATTTGATGGTCGGCGGCCAATGTATGTGAATTGAGGGTCATGGATTGACGGCTGTTGATCAATCGAAATTGATTAGTGGCCTCGAATCGGCGACTGTGAGATATTGCTATAATCTTCCTTCTAACATATATTACGGAATAGATGCCCTTGGGAACTGCGAGCCCTTGGGCATCTATTATTTTTTTTAGGTCGCCTGTTGGGACTGGCGGATTTATTAGTGTTTGGAGTATCTGCGGAGTTGGCTGCTTAATAGTGTTTTTGGCGAGCAAAGCGAAGTGGAAAATCCGCTTTTGCAATTGGAAATGATCACGAAAAAGTTGATCCAAAATTTTCGTAAAAAAGTTTGAAAATTGTTGTTGACGAAAGGCACAGACTTTGCTATTATAAACAAGTCGCCACGAGAGAAACGGCGACGGTTTGCGGAAGTGTCGGAATTGGCAGACGAGCAAGACTAAGGATCTTGTGACTGTTTATGTCGTGTGGGTTCAAGTCCCATCTTCCGCACGAAAATAAAAAGGATTAACTCAAAACGAGTTAATCCTTTTTGTTTTTGCGCAGAAGGGGACTCTCACCCAGCAGCTTCGCTGCGTGGGTTCTGGGATTCTCACTAAACTCGCTTCAAAAAAGCTCGTTAAGTGTTCACCCATGGCTCGCACTAGGCTCTCACTTCGCCTGCGGCTTGTGCTCGCCAAGTGCTCTGCTCAAGGGATTCACACTAAACTCGCTACTTCCATAGCTCGTTAAGTGTTCACCCATGGCTCGCACTAGGCTTTCACTTCGCCTGCGGCTCGTGCTCGCCAAGTGCTCTGCTCAAAGTCCTATTTTCTGCATTTCGGCATTTATAGGTGGGTCGGAACAGCTAACTTTTCTACCTATTTTCTGCATTTTGGCATTTATAGGTAGGTCGGAACAGCCAACTTTTTCTACCTATTTTCTGCATTTTGGCATTTATAGGTGGGCTGGGGCCGCCATTTTTACCTGCCTATATTCCGAATTTTGGCATTTATAGGTAGGCTGGGACCGCCATTTTTACCTGCCTATATTCCGAATTTTGGCATTTATAGGTAGGTTGAGACCGCCATTTTTACCTGCCTACAATCTGCATTTTGCCATTTATAGGCAGATATAATAGTGTTTTAAGGGTCATAGAGTGCTAAAAAATCCTGCATTTCACAAATACGATGGTCACAAATGTGAACATCGTTCAACTTAACGACATATATTCACGAAAAAGGAGACTTTGCCGTCTCTTTTTTATATTACATAAATAAAATACTGAGCGTTCACTATCAATTTTGACTGGATAGAAAAATTGTAATAAATTACAATATAAACGCTGGTAAAAATGAAAAATAACATTGAAGGTAATAATGAAATGACTATAGAAACAAAGCGCTTAGTGATACATACCGCATCGGAGGATGAGATGCGGAGTATGCTTGCAAAGCAGACAGATAAAGAACTAATTAAAGCATATGGAGAAATGCTGCAGGAATGCCTTGATCATCCGGAAGATTGGAACTGGTATGCAACATGGATGATTGAGTTAAAAGATGGAACGCATATCGGTGATTTGTGTTTCAAAGGGCTTGAGAAAGATGGCTCCGTTGAAGTTGGGTATGGAATTACAGAAGATTACCAGGGGAATGGGTATGCGACTGAAGCAGTAGAAGCCGCAGCTGCCTGGGCTTTGGAACAACCCGGAGTTTGCCGTGTTGATGCGGAGACAGATCCTGATAACAAGAAGTCACAAAGAGTTCTTGAAAAATGTGGTTTTATTCCTTCTGGTATCATTGGAGAAGAAGGGCCAAGATATTATAAAGAATGCTAAAAAAATAAGCTTGTAGAAGGAATGCAGATATGAATACAGACAGAATAAATGAGCTTAGAAAAGAGTGGGAAGCGGAAGAGAAGATAGCTCATATACATGGTTGGGATTTTTCTCATATCAATAGTCGATACGAAGAGGAGGATGATCTTCCTTGGGATTACAGGAAGGTTATTGATGAAAAGCGCGTAGACAGTATGAAGCTATTGGATTTTGATACAGGCGGTGGCGAGTTTCTGTTATCACTTGGACATCCTTATAGTAATACGGCGGCTACTGAAGGGTATCCTCCAAATATTGAGCTGTGCAAGAAAGAGCTGTTGCCACTCGGTATTGATTTCAAGGCTTGTGACGATGCTTCAAAAGTTCCTTTTGCAGACGAATCATTTGACATGATAATAAACAGACATGGGAGCTTTGACCCTGCGGAAAGCTATAGACTGCTTCGATCCGGAGGATTGTTTATAACAGAACAGGTCGGCGCGGAGAATGACAGAGATCTTGTAAAAATGGTACTTCCGGACGTGCCTAAGCCTTTTCCGGAGCTGGAATTATCAATTCAGCAAAAGAAGTTTGAAGATGCGGGATTTAAAATCCTTAGAGCTGAGGAAGCCTTTAGGCCTATTCGTTTCTATGATGTAGGTGCATTTGTATGGTTTGCGCACATTATAGAATGGGAATTTTCGGGATTTTCTGTGGATAGATGTTTTGATGGTCTTTTAAAAATGCAAAAAGAAATTGATGACAACGGTGTGGTAGAGGGGACTATTCATCGCTATCTTGTTGTTGCGCAAAAATAAAATATCAAATATATATGATTGCCGCAGTAAAAGTATAAATGAAGTGAAAAAGCATAAATAAGAAAAAGGATCAGCTCAAAAGAACTGATCCTTTTTGAATAATGGCCTGCTATCAGCAGAATCCCATTCCTTCTTTTACTATATTAACTTTATCTGCATCCATGAGCTTGTACATGAGTTCATAAGCTACGGAGGGAGCGGTCTGTGGGCAGTAAGAGGTGATCACGTTATCATCTATTACCACGGGCTCGTTGATAACATTTACGCCAAAGCCGGCCAGCTCTTTTTGTCTGTAGGCATTAGCGAGGTGGTATGTGGTGGCTTTTCTGCCAGCAAGTACTCCGCTTTTTCCAATGGGAAGCGCAGCAACGCAGACGCTTGCTATGACTTTGCCGCTATCATTAAACTTACGGATAAGTTCAAGGAATCTCTCGTCGTATGCTTCGCTAAAGAATCCGTATAGATGATCGCCTCCGGGGATTGCAAGAGCATCATAATCATCTACATTTATTTCTGATATGAGTTTATCTACCTTTATTTCTGTGGACCAAAAGGCGCTTGGAACATTTGATTCAAAACCGCAGGTATCAAGCTCTACGTCAAAGCCGTACTCGCTCTTGGCCCATCCGGCAACGTCGTAGAAGGGAGCAAACTCCATCATTTCAAAACCTTTACAGCAAAACAATAATATTCTCATAAGTTGTCCTCCAAGTGTAATGAGAATATTATAGATAGCCGGATTCTATAAATCAAGAAAAAACCTGCATTCATCGCATGAATGCAGGTCAAAAAATGAAATTCAAAAAATGAAATTCAAAAAATGAAATCCCAAAATGTAATCCCCAAAATGAAATTCAAAACCGTAAATCTTAATCTCAGATCAAATAAGCCCGGATCACATCTAAGTTTTATATCATGTACCGATTGATACTTCAGCTCCTTCCGAGCTATCGCTGTGCCTCTTAGGAATATTTAACTTGTACATCTCTTCGGCGGCAAGTCTCATCTTGGCGACGTTGATACTTTTATCCTTGGGGAAGCAGTAGTACTGGGTGCTCATATCGCCGATACTAACCATATCTCCAATTTCATACCAGTAATAATCTGCGTACAGAGAATAGGATTGTTTGGTGGATTGATCATAGGTAAGTCCCTCGCAGGAGCCGGTACCAATAAGGCTAAAGCCTGCAGTTGAATGGGACAAACGGCCGGAGCCTACCTGATATGCAGCTTTTGTATCCTTAACAACAACGATATCCACCGGTATATCGACGTAATACTTTCCCTCGGTTATTTCTTTTCTAACCGTGTCTCGTTCCCATCTGTACCAGTCTGAGACATAGCTAAAGTCATATTCGGAAGAGGAGCTCTTATCGGCGAGATCTGTTGAACTAACAAGTACGCCGCTCTCATCCAGTGTCCAGGATGCATCGCAGTGGCTGCAGGTGATCTCAGCACCTTTTGAGTGCATGCCCTTTTCTTTACCGCATACAGGGCATTTGTACAGAACTCTTTCAAGACCTTCGGCACGGAAAGGCTCGTTTATCTTAATATCATTCTCTTTTTGCCATCTCCAGTGATCAAAAGTGAATTCATGGTTTAGTATCTCGTTTAGTTCTTTGATACTCTTTTCCCGGATGTCTTTTGCTGATAAAAGATATTTCACCGTGGCCTTAACTTCAACATCACGCTTTCTAAGACCGTTGTACAGCGGATCTCGTTGGAAAGCACCTTCCGTAGTTATCATCACAACCGGCACATTAAAAAGCTTAAGACATTTGCCGACGCTTGAAGGCAGGGCTGTTGCGGTTCCGTCAAAGCTGTAGCTTGCTTCCGGATACATCAGTACGGAGCTTTTAAGGTCTCTTAGGCAATAAAAAATGTCTTTTACCAGAGGCGTATCCGTGATGAATTTCCTGGCAGGGATACAGCCAATGCTCCTCATAAGCCATTCTTTGCCGACAAAACCGTCAAGAGTCATGACTATATGAAACTGCCTGTCGGAAAAGAGCGTTGAGAAGATCTCAAGATCTGTAAAGGATGAGTGATTCATCAGGAAAAGACAGGGTTCATCCTTTCCAAGCTTATCCATGTCCTTAAATTCATAAGTGAAATTACAGTCTTTTAAATCTTTTGCTGACAAAGTTTTCATGAGAAAACGCCAGAAGACATGCTGCTTTTTGGGAGTTTTGTTCTTGTATGAAATTATTTTTTCTACTTCGCTATAGTTCTTTTTTTCTAATTTAATTTTCAAAATGTTAACCTCTTTTATGATTTTACATGAAGAAAATGGTTCCTGCATTAATTATTTTGACTATTGTCTCAGGATAGGATAAAGTATGAACATATATTTAGTACAATCTTTTTTCACGGAAGAAAAAAGTAAATTTATCTGATGCCGAATAGAGGGGTATGGCGTTATTTTTGGAGGACAGTATCAGATGAAGATCGGGCATGTAATTTATGCTGTAAAGGACATTGACAAGGCGGTCAAGGAGTGGACCGAGAGGGGCTTTACGGTAGAGTACGGCAAATCGTGTAAGTCACACAATGCTTATATTTATTTTTGCGAAGGACCATATATCGAGCTTGTTGAAGGCGGCGGGATGTCCAAGTTTAGAAGAAAGACCCTGGCGCTTTTTAAGGGCAAAGCGATAGCACAGAGATTTGATGATCTGGCAGAGCACCCGGAAGGCTGGGCTTGCATGTGTATAGAAAAAGAATCGGGAAATCTTGAAAGCGAAGTTGACTATCTTAGGAGTATCGGGATTGACGGTAAGTATGTAAAGAGCGGACATCGCATTGATTCCAAGAACAGAAATCTTAAGTACAAGTGCTATTATACATACGATTACAATATGCCGTTTCTTATGACGTATTTCGAAGGCACAGATCCCAAGCCAATTGATTATATACATCCAAACGGTATCAGAGCGATATCAAGAGTTGTTTATCGCGCAACCAAGAAGTATGCCAATACTTTGAGAGGTCTTGTGAAAGATGACAGACTTGAGATCGTAGAGACCTTTAATACCGGAATAGAAAAAGTGGTATTTAAGAGATGAATGAAAAGACTAATGTAATGCGCGTTTTGCAGCAAAAGAAAATAGATTTTAAGAGCTATTCCTATGAACCGGATTCAAGCCTTACGGGCGGAGAGATCGCAGATATACTGGGAGAGCCCAAGGAGAGAGTGTTCAAGACTCTTGTGACGGAGGGTAAGGGCAAGACCTACTACGTGTTTGTTATCCCTGTGGAAAAAGAGCTTGATCTTAAGAAGGCGGCTAAGGCAGTATCGGAAAAGTCTGTATCCATGCTTCCTCTAAAAGAGCTGTTGCCTCTTACAGGCTATGTTCACGGCGGCTGTTCACCTATCGGAATGAAGAAGAGTTTTACTACAGTTGTACATGAGACTGCCAAGGACTTTGACAAGATCTTTTTCTCCGGAGGCAAGGTGGGCTATCAGGTGGAAGTAGCTCCGGATGACCTATCCAAGGTAATAAGATTTACATACGCAGATGTATGTTCATAGTATTAAACTAAGCTTCCCGCACTATAGTAAGCTTAACTGCAGCAAGAAACTGCTGTTAGGAGCTGCTATGGCGCGGGAAGTTTTATTTAATACTCTAAGCTTAAGTAAGATGCGGTTTATGGTGAGAAAAGCGCGTAACTGTGCTATTATAGTATGTAAGTGAATTCAATTCAAAGGCAGCGATATGTTTTCGAGGCCGCAGAATAGAAGATGAGAATAATACCGGTCGGCGTGACCGGATGATGAGGAGGGATGCAGATATGGGAGAGAATCAGAACGATTCCGCGATTCTTGCGGAAATAAGGGACCTTTCCAAGAAAAATCTTTTTTACCGTAAAATATCTACATATTGCCTTGCAGGAATGCTGGCAGTGCTTGTTTTATGCATGCTTATAGTTGTTCCCAAGGTCAGCACTACGTTGTCACATATAAACAATGTTGCCACCAAGGCTGAGGAATCTCTTAAGAACGTTGACACTATGAGTGAGAGCATCCTTAAAGCCAGTGAGAACATGAACAAGCTTGTTGATGATAACGGTGCGAATCTTGCAGGTGCCGTTAAATCCCTTTCAGAGATTGATTTTGAAGGACTTAATAAGGCTATCACAGACCTTCAGGACGCAGTGGGACCTATGGCAACTTTCATGAATAAGTTCAGATAATGGGAGGATTATAATGGGAAAGAAATCAGCAGAAGAAACTTTTAAAGAGATTGCAAAAGAAGTAACCAAGGCAGCTGAGCCCGTGATCAAGGCGGCTGAGCCTGTTATAAGAGACGTTAAGAGCGCAGCCAAGCCCTACATGGACAAGGCAGAACCTTATATAAATGACATTAAGGCCAAAGCGGAGCCTGTTTACAATGACATTAAGGCTAAAGCGGAGCCTGTTTACAATGATATCAAGGCCAAGGCAGAGCCCGTCTACAAGGATATCCTTTCAAAGGCAGAGCCTGTTTACGATGGCGTCAAGGCTAAGGCAGAGCCCATATACAACGATCTTAAGACCAAGGCAGAGCCCTATATTAATAAGGCAAAAGAGAAGGCGGCTCCCGCTGCAGAAGCTGTTAAAAAGAGCTCCAAGAAGGCTGCGGACGTTGCCAAGAATGTAGGAAACGACATCAGCAAGAGTGCAGCAAAGCGCAAATGCAAAGAAGAGGTCTTTGTTCAGTACAATCACCACGAAGTAAGGACAACTGATATTGTTGAAAGAGCTAAGGCTGATTATATCGCAAAGGGCAATAAGATGACCGACATTAAAGAGATTCAGGTCTACATCAAGCCTTCAGACAATGCCGCATACTATGTGGTTAATCATCAGGATACGGGAAAAGTTGAGTTTTAATAGCTATGGCAATTGAATTAAGCAGTTTTTTTAATCTGTCACATTATGAATACGGAGAGGCGTACTTTGGCAGCTACAAGGGAATGAGATACAGGCTTGCCAGGGAACCCCTTGAGAACGTCAAGTTTGTTCCGGTGGACCAAAGAGGCCCGGCAACTCTTATGGCTACGGTATGGCCTGAGCCCAATGCCTATGCTCACACCGCTGACAACCTTAAAACCAGCGAGCATTTTGAAGTTTCGCAGGAAGGGCTTGAAAAGGCCGTTGAGTGGATCAATGGGCAGTACGAGAGCCGTATTGATGAATGGACCAAATAAAACAAAAAAATTTGAAAAACAAAAAAAGGAATTAGAAAACCCACGTCGAATATTATAGATGTGGGTTTTTTATTGAATAGGAAAACCTTCGGATTTACTACAATACGCCATACACGACAAACTCAGAAAGAAGATAAGCCTTGAATATTCGAAAACAACTCGAAGAAAGAGAAAAAAATTTCTTAAGTAAGCATGCAACTCTTAGCATGAATTCCAGAGGAAGAGAAAAAGAAGAAAAGCAGTGCGACATCAGGCCTTGTTTTCAGAGGGACAGAGATAGGATTTTGTATTCCAAGTCTTTTAGGCGCCTCAAGGATAAGACCCAGGTCTTTTTGTCTCCGGACGGAGATCACTATAGGACTCGTATGACGCATACTTTGGAGGTTTCGCAGAATGCCAGGACTATTGCGAAGGCTCTTTTGCTTAATGAGGATCTGACTGAGGCAATAGCACTTGGTCACGATCTTGGACACACTCCCTTCGGACATGCGGGAGAGAGGGCGCTTAACGAAGTCAATCCCGGGGGATTTAGGCACAACGAGCAGAGCCTTAGGATAGTAGAGATACTTGAGAACTATGGCCAGGGCATGAACCTTACCTGGGAAGTTAGAGATGGCATACTTAATCATGAACTCAACCTCACACCGGCAACCCTTGAGGGCAAGGTGGTAAGGCTCTCTGATAAGATCGCATATATGCATCACGATATGGACGACGCCATAAGGGGCGGCATTATGAAGGAGAAGGACGTTCCCGACAGGCTTGCCAAGATAATTGGCTATACCAACGGAGAATGGCTTGATACTTTCATCCATGACATTATTGCCACCAGCATGGGCAAGGACGATATCACCATGTCGGAGGAAGTGTACAGCGCTTTTATCGAGCTTCGTGAATTTATGTTTGAAAATGTTTATACCAATCCAATAGCCAAAGGGCAGGAGGGCAAGGTTGAGGAGATGATCAAGATTCTTTACGGTTATTATCTTGATCATGTAGATAAGCTTCCCGATTATCTCAAAGCTATGATGGATAACGGTGAGACCAAAGAGAGGATTGTCTGTGACTATGTAAGTTCAATGACTGACAGATATGCTGTTTCAGTCTTTGAGGAAGTCTATATTCCCAAGTCATGGACAGTGCTGTAAATATTAGGGCTGATCATTTGAAAAAAGTTTTTTGGGCAGGACTACAGGTCTTTTGCCTGATCCAATACTAACAGTAGGAGACCATAATTTGCGCTACTCAGATGAATTTATAGAAGAGGTGCGCTCCCGAAACGACATTGTGGATGTGGTTGGGCAGTACGTTCACTTACAGAAAAAAGGCGCCAACTACTTTGGGCTTTGTCCTTTTCACAATGAAAAATCAGGCTCCTTTTCAGTATCGCAGCAAAAGCAGATGTTCTATTGCTTTGGTTGCGGAGCCGGCGGGAATGTCATCACTTTTTTGATGAAATATGACAACTTAACATTTCAGGAGGCTGTTAAGCAACTGGCGGAGAATGCCGGCATGCAGCTTCCGGATGAGGATAATTCTCCGGCCGTGAAGGCCATGCGTGATAAAAAACAGATTCTTCTTGATATCAACAAGGAGGCTGCCAAGTATTACTACTATCAGCTAAGGGGTAAGACGGGGCAGAAGGGAATGGAGTATTTCCGGGAAAGAAAGCTGACGGATGAGACCATGCAGCATTTCGGACTTGGATATGCCAATGTTTCCAGTCATGACCTTGTTGATCATCTTAAGGGGCTGGGATACAGCGATTCTCAGATAATCGATGCGGGACTTGCTTCCCACGATGAGAAGATGGGCACCCATGATAAGTTCTGGAACAGGGTTATGTTCCCGATTCAGGACGCATCGCAGAAGGTTATCGGCTTCGGCGGACGAGTCATGGGAGATGGCAAGCCCAAGTATCTCAATTCCCCGGAAACACTCATTTTTGATAAGAGCAGGAACCTATTTGGCCTTAACTATGCCAAGAATGCCAGGGCAGGTTACATGATAATCTGCGAGGGCTATATGGATGTTATTGCCATGCATCAGGCAGGGTTTAACATGGCGGTTGCTTCCCTTGGAACGGCATTTACCACAGGGCAGGCAATGATACTTAAGCGGTATACGGATGAAGTCATACTGTCCTATGACAGCGATGAAGCCGGAACCAAAGCGGCTCTTCGAGGCATCAAGATCTTGAAGGAAGCGGGGCTTCGGGGCAAGGTATTAAACCTTAAGCCTTACAAGGATCCCGATGAATTCATCAAGAACCTTGGAAAAGAAGCTTTTGAAGAGCGGATCAAGAACGCTGAGAACACATTCTTCTTTGAGATACGGATTATGGAAGAGGCCCACGATATGTCGGATCCGGAATCCAAGACCGATTTCTACAAAGAAGTTGCCAAGAAGCTCTGTGAGTTTGAAGAGGCGCTCGAGAGGGAGAACTACATTGAGGCTGTGGCTGCAAAGTATAACATAGCCATCGATGACCTGCGTAAGCTAGTTACCTCTTATGCGGCACAGGGCGGAATGATAAAGACTTATGATAGACCCAAATCCGGTATTCAGAAAAAGACGACGCCGGAGGACGGAGCTAAGAAAAACCAGAGACTTCTGCTCACCTGGCTTACAGATGAACCGGGGATATTCCCGAAGGTTGCCAAGTGGATCACTCCGGAAGATTTTTCGGACGATCTGTACAGGAGCGTTGCGAAGGAATTGTTTGAAGGCATGTCACAGGGAACTTTTTCACCTGCTTCTATACTTGATAGGTTTACCGATGAAGAGGAACACGGCAAGGTTGCCGAGATGTTCAACACCAATCTTATAGAGATAGAGACCAAAGAGCAGCGAAGGAAAGCGTTCCATGACATAATATGCGGTGTTAAGCTTGCGGGATACGAGAGGCAAAAGAAAGAGCTTAAACCTGATGATCCGCAGTTTTTGCAAAAGACCATTCAGGGCAAAAAAGACCTCGAGAAGCTGACAAACGCAGATATTTCACCGGATGATTGACGCCGGAAGATTTAACGCATTATAAATAGACTTTTTTATCAGACACAAGTACTTAAGAGTTAGAGAGAATAATTTCGAAAAGGAAGATTACAATGGCTAAAAAAGTTGCGGAGAGTAAAGAGAAAGAAACAAAAAAGACAGCAGCAAAGACTGCTTCAAAGACTACTGCCAAGAAGGAGACAACTAAGAAAGAGACAACTAAGAAAGCTCCTGTAAAGAAAGAGGAGACAGGGAAGGCAGCAGCCAAAAAAGATAATAAGAAAGAGACGGTTACAAAGAAAGTGGCATCAAAGAAAGAAGAAGTTAAGAAGACTACTACCAAGAAAGAGACAGCAAAGAAGGAAGAGACCAAGAAGACTGCGGCTAAGAAGGAGACAGCTAAGGAAGCTGCAGCCAAGAAGGAAACAGCTAAGAAGACAGTAGCAAAGGCAGCAACCAAGAAAGAGACTGCAAAAGAAGCTCCTGCTAAGAAGGAAGCAGCCAAGAAGGCAGAGACAGGTAAAGCAGCAACCAAGAAGGAGACTGCTAAGGAAACTCCTGCAAAGAAAACATCTGCTAAGAAAGAGACAGCCAAGGAAGAAGTAAAAGAGACAGCTGCCAAGAAGGCTACAAAGGCTGCTGAAGCACCTAAGGCAAAAGAAGAGAAGGCTGCAAAGGCAGGCAAGAAAGCTTCCAAGAAAGATGAAAAGGGCAAAGAGCAGGACGCTAAGGGTAACAGCGGAGAGCTTGACGAGGCTACTAAGGAGCTTTTTGCACAGAAGATAAAAGAGATCCTTGCCCTTGCAAAGAAAAAGAAAAATGTCCTTGAATATGCAGAGATAAGCGATTTCTTCACAGAGCTTAACCTCAATGAGGAGCAGCTTGATAACGTTCTTGAGGTTCTTGAAAATTCGGGAATCGACGTACTTAGAGTATCAGAGTCAGATGAGGATGATATTCCCGATGACGACGATATGATCCTTAATGAAGATGAAGAAGTGGATATGGAGAACATCGATCTCTCCGTTCCCGACGGAATCAGCATCGAAGATCCCGTAAGAATGTACCTTAAGGAAATCGGTAAGGTTCCGCTTCTTACAGCAGATCAGGAGATTGAGCTTGCCAAGGCTATGGAAGCCGGAGTTGAGGCTACCAAGGAGATCGCAGATGACAAGGAAGCTGGTAAGATCACAGCAGCTAGGAAAAAAGAGCTTGATCAGATTATCTACGAGGGAGAGGAGGCCAAGAAGCGTCTTGCTGAGGCTAACCTTCGTCTTGTTGTAAGTATTGCCAAAAGATATGTAGGTAGAGGAATGCTTTTCCTTGATCTTATTCAGGAAGGTAACCTTGGTCTTATCAAGGCCGTAGAGAAGTTTGATTTCCGTAAGGGATTCAAGTTCTCAACATACGCTACATGGTGGATCAGACAGGCTATCACAAGAGCTATTGCGGACCAGGCAAGAACTATCCGTATTCCTGTACACATGGTTGAGACTATCAACAAGCTCATTCGTGTAAGCCGTCAGCTTCTCCAGGAGCTTGGACGTGAGCCTCTTCCTGAGGAAGTTGCAAAAGAGATGAATATGCCTGTTGAGCGTGTTCGCGAGATACTTAAGATATCACAGGAGCCTGTATCCCTTGAGACACCTATCGGTGAAGAGGAAGACAGCCATCTTGGTGATTTCATTCAGGACGACAACGTTCCTGTACCTGCAGACGCTGCTGCATTTACTCTTTTGAAGGAGCAGCTTGTTGAGGTACTTGGAACTCTTACAGAGCGTGAGCAGAAGGTTCTTCGACTTCGTTTCGGTCTTGATGACGGAAGAGCAAGAACACTTGAAGAAGTTGGTAAGGAGTTCAACGTTACTCGTGAGCGTATCAGACAGATTGAGGCCAAGGCTCTTCGTAAGCTTCGTCATCCCAGCCGCAGCCGCAAGCTCAAGGACTATCTTGATTGATAAGTGGCATATATATGAACAGTGTTGAAATTAAGATGTCAGAGCGTCTTATAACCATTGCTGACATGCTCTCCCGGGCAGGAAAATATCTTCCGGAATATGAAGGGAAACAGCTTCGCACAGCGGATGTTGGTTGTGACCACGGATACATATCCATCTACCTTGCGGAAAAAGATATCTCTTCTTCCTGCATAGCTATGGATGTCCGTAAGGGGCCTCTTTCCGGGGCTTTAGCCAACATAAGGGAGCATGGATTAGAGGAAAGAATAGCCACAAGATTATCTGACGGATTAAAAGAACTTAAGAAGGGCGAGGCTGACAGCGTTGTGATCGCAGGAATGGGAGGAGATCTCATGAAGCGTATCATAACGGATGCCGATGTGGCCGAGCTTGGAATAAAAATCGGTGTATTACAACCCCAGTCGGAGCTATGTGAGTTCAGAGCTTTTCTAAGGGAGAGTGGTTTCTATATAGCAGAGGAGAAAATCGTATACGAGGATGGGAAATACTATTTTCCCATGCTGGTGATCTTTTCAGGAGATCGTTCGATCAGTGATGATCATAAAAAAACGAATTCTGAAGGTGCCTGCTGCAGCTCTTTTTTAGATAAGACGGTGGAACGTCTTTGTGATAACGGCGGGGTAACCAAGGAGGATGCCCTTAATATCTGTAACGCATATGGAGAGCACAATATATTATCATCAGATCCTCTTTTGAAGAAATATCTTTTACATGGCAAAAAAGTCAGTGAATCAATAGTAAAAAATCTTGACGGAGATACGCATGCAGGGAGACTTGCAGAGCTTAACAGAGAACTTTTTTATATTGATACTATCTTAAAGGTTGCTTTTTAAAATCATTCTAAAAACGCAGAGGAGGGAAGAGCATGCCTGTAATAAAAATAAACGGAACAGCAAGAGAGTACGATAAGGGCACTACATACGAGGAGATAGCAAAGGAATATCAGCATGAGTTCAGATACAGGATTGCCGCAGTCATCTTTAACGGCAAGATCTGTGAGCTTATGAAGAAGGTTAAAAAGGACGGCGAACTTTCTTTTATCACCTTCGGAGATGATATAGGTCACAAGACCATGAGAAGAACGGCAGTAATGATGCTTATCAAGGCTATCAGAGACGTTGAGGGCAAGAACAGCGCTCCTTCTGCCAAGGTTGAATTCCTTATAGGAAACAGCTATTACTGCACACTTAGAGATGGCATGGTTGCTACTGATGAGTTTGTGCAAAAGGTTGCAGACAGATTCAAAGAGCTTGTGGACATGGCAATTCCCATCGTCAAGAACGTATTTCCTATCGATGATGCCATTGAGATCTTTAGAGAACAGGGTATGACCGATAAGGTAGCTCTTTTGAAATACAGAAGAAGTTCTGAGATCAATATCTACAAGCTTCAGGATTTCTATGATTATTTTTATGGTTACATGCTCCCCAATACCTCATATATTGAGAACTTCATGATAAACAGAAAGGGAGAGGGCATTATGCTCGCTCTTCCGACTAAATCTGAGCCTGATAAGCTCATTGTCATGGAGGATAGGAACAAGCTCTTTAACACAATGAAACTGGCAAGCGATTGGGGTACGATGATGGGAATCGACAATGTCGGTGACCTCAACAACCAGGTATGTGAGGGTAGGATCAATGAGATGATCCTTGTTCAGGAATCTCTTCAGGAGAGAAGAATCGGAGAGATTGCCTGCAAGATTCACGATCGCAGGGATGTTAAGTTTGTTATGATAGCAGGCCCCAGTTCATCAGGTAAGACCAGCTTTGCTAACAGGCTTTCCATACAGCTTCGTACTTACGGACTTGTACCTCACCCCATCAGTCTCGATAACTACTTCGTAAACAGAGAGGATACGCCTCTTAATCCCGACGGAAGTTATAACTTTGAGTGCTTGGGAGCTATGGACATTGAGAAGTTCAATGAAGACATGGGAAGGCTTCTTAAGGGTGAGCGCGTCGAGATGCCTGAATTTAACTTTATTACGGGCAAAAGAGAAATGAATGGCGAGTTCCTTCAGCTTGGAGAAAACGACATTCTTGTAATCGAAGGTATCCACGGACTTAATGAGAAGATGACCTATGCTCTTCCCGCAGAGTCCAAGTTCAAGATATATATAAGCGCACTTACAACTCTTAGCATCGATTCTCACAACAGAATCCCCACAACAGACGGACGACTTCTTAGAAGAATCGTTAGAGACGCAAGGACGAGAGGCGCATCAGCCAAAAAGACTATCAGCATGTGGGATTCCGTAAGAGCGGGCGAAGAGGAGAATATCTTCCCGTTCCAGGAGGATGCGGACGAGATGTTTAACTCAGCTCAGATTTATGAGCTTGCTGTAATAAAGCCCTATGCTGAGCCGCTTCTTTTCTCAATTGAAAAGGGAGAGCCTGAGTACTACGAGGCAAAAAGACTTCTTAAGTTCCTTGACTATTTTGTGAGCGTAGACAGTTCAATGCTTCCAAGAAACTCTATATGCAGAGAGTTTGTGGGCGGAAGCTGCTTCAAGGTGTGATATGAAATATACTAAAGATTATTGGGATGACATTGCTTCTTGTATAGGCAATATCCCCGAAATAGAAAAACTATACAACAAGAAAATCCTTATAACGGGGGCGACGGGCATGCTCGCATCCCCCGTTATTGATATTATTTCTTTTTTGAACAAGGAGAAAAATGCCGGGATCAAGCTGACTTTGGCAGGTAGAAACAGGCAGAGAACTTTTGAGAGATTTAAGGATGTGATTTCTGAGGAAGAAGTCAGATTTGTCGAGTTTGATGCCAACTATATCTACAAGCTGAATGTAGAGGCTGACTATATCATTCATGCTGCCAGCAACGCAGATAACGGCATGTTCCTTAAAGAGCCTGCAGAGACTCTTTTTTCTAATGTTGTTGGAGTAAAGAGTATGCTGGATCTTAACGTGAAGAATAAGGGCAGCAGGCTTTTATACATATCTTCAAGCGAGGTATACGGGGAACTTCCAAAGAAGACTGACGGAAGTATGATAAAAGAAACTGATTATGGATACGTTGATGTTCTGAGCACAAGGTCATGCTATCCAAACGGTAAGAGAGCCGCAGAGACTCTTTGTTCCTGTTATATAAATGAGTATGGCGCAGACGTTGTGATCGCAAGACCCGGATATATCTACGGTCCGACTATTAAGGAGTCAGATAAAAGAGCTTCCGCTGCATTTACTTTTGATGCGGCAGCAGGCAGAAATATTGTAATGAAGAGTAAGGGAGAGCAGCTTAGGTCTTATTGTTATATGTTGGACTGTGCGACTGCTCTTTTGACCATATTATTAAAGGGTGAGTGCGGAGAGGCGTACAATATCTCCAATAAGGATGCGATAGTGTCTATTAGGGATGTAGCAGAGGCGCTTGCAAAGGAGAGCGGAGTTTCGGTGGTTTTTGAGAATCCGTCGGATGCGGAGAAGAGTAGCTACAATACCATGGATAATTCCGCACTTGATGCGACTAAGCTCGAAAACCTTGGCTGGCAGGGCACCTATACTCTCACCGAGGGCATCCGCAGGACGCTGAGGGATCTGTAAGGCGCGTGGGTGTTGCCGCTATGTGCAAAGGGTGCGCCTGTCACCGAAATATCAGAGCGCATACTCTGATTTGCACATAATTAAAGGTTGGTATCATCCACGCTGAGGCAGACGCAGCCTTCTTCGGAGCCGCCTAGGAGTATCCCTAAGTAGTGACCTTTGTTGTCAAAGAGGCCGCTGCCTGACATGCCGGGATCTACGTCGCAGAGGCAGTAGATCATGTTCATGTCAAAGTCAGGGATATATTGGTCTAAGGCTTCGATTGTACCTACAGAAGCTGTTCCTGATGCGGAGTCCATTATAAAAATATCATCGTGTGGCAGGGGCGCGTTTTTAACAGGGCGCACACTCTCGTAGTCAAAAGAGTCGTTAAAGTCTTGAGCTTTGGCGGCTTTTTTTAGTTCTTTGATCTTGACCCGGATAAGAGCAACATCTTTTTCCTTATTGGAACTGATAACTGAGCCCTTAACAGAAAGACCGTCGTAGAAGGTGATGTCGCAGTCGCCGCCATTATTGGTAACGTGCCCTGCGGTGATGACATCTATGTATGTTGGGCTGATTCTCCAGATATTTCCGCTTCCTATCACATCATTGCAAGTGATCCGGACAACGGTCTTACTGACATAATCGATTGATAGACCAAGGTCTCCCACGGGCGCAGTGATCTCTTTGGTAAGATACTTACTCTGCGGACGGATGGAGTAAATCCTGTAAGCAAAGGGCGTAAGGCTTAATATTATTAAGGCTATAAGTAGCGCGTTGGTTTTTCTTTTTGACATGGTAATCCTGCATTCCGATGATAGTTTCTAAATAATTCTTACGATTCTCTATTATATCAGATATATTGTCAGGTAAAGCAGAATAATCTATTTGGTCACGCAATCAAGGGAAAATAGGGTGTTTTCTGTAAGTTTTATATTGAATTAAAATGTTAAGAAATGTATCATATATTCATAACGCTTATTATAAAAGCAAAAAAGTATGAGGACGAGTTAAAAAAGTTTAGATGAAAAATAAAGCAATCACGATATTTCTGTTGGGAATACTATTATTAAACGGATGTTCAAATAATAAAGATGTCGAAAATAGGGAAAACTCCGGTGCACAAGCAGCTTCAACTTATTCTTCGGTAGAAGATGAAACAAAGGACCGGGCTTTTCACTGGGACCATTATAAGTCTCAGCTTTCCAAGGAAGATAGTGAAGTCTTTGATGAATATATCTCTGTTTTAGATGATGAATCAAAATTCTTTTGCTTCGATTGGTGTGATCAGGAGCATACCTTTAGTGGGTATCTTGATTCGATAATGGCCGGGGATGATCCTGATATTGAGGGAATTGCGTTGGTTGATATGGATGGAAAAAATGGAAAAGAACTTATCATTCATTTTAATGATGGCGGTGGGAATTATCTGATTCTGACGAGAGATGGTAGTAAGTTCTATGGCATTAATCTTGGAGAGCGCTGGTTTGAAGAGCTTCAAAACGATGGTAAATACCTGGCAAGTGGTGGTGCGGGGGATTGGTATTTATATACCATGAGCATAGATAGAAATGGAGTAAAAACAAATCAATTTGGAGAATTGCATGGCAAAGAAGATAAGGATGGAAATATTTCAGATCATCTTGTGGTAGATGGAAAAGAGATAGAGGATGCCAAGGCTTGGCTTGATGAAAACTATTCAGATCCGGTAAAGTGGATCGAATAATATTAGTGTGAGGGTGGAACACGGAAGTTGAAATCGAAATAAAAGTATCGTGAATGCGTTGACAAAAGCAATTGTTTTGCTTAAATTAGTTACGTACTTTTATAATTTTTATACGGTATAGTTGAGCAGGATAGATGATCGCTGCCATGCAAACGAAAGGGCATGGGAGAGGAAAGTCCGGGCTTCGCAGGGCAGGATGCCAGATAACGTCTGGCGGAGGTGACTCCCGAGATAGTGCAACAGAGATATACCGCGTTAGCATTGAGGCGGGCAACCGTCTCATTGATCCGTAAGGGTGGAAAGGCAGTGTAAGAGACTACCGTGCCGGTGGTAACACCGGTAGCCATGTAAACCTCATCCGAAGCAAGACCGAATAGAAAGCTATGGGCCGGCCCGGTTCGCTTTCAGGTGGGTCGCTTGAGACTGTCGGTGACGGCAGCCCTAGATAGATGATCATCCACGACATAACCCGGCTTATAGTCCTGCTCTATTACGACAACACAAGCATGCTTCTTATAGGCATGCTTTTTTTCTTTATTAAGACCTTATACACTACAACTTTTGCAATACAAAACATTTTTGACTATGGTATGATTAGACTGTATGAAAGGGCTTACAAGGTCAAGATTTGCAAGTTTTTATAACAAAATTGAACTGACACGGAAATAATTTTCAAGTATCATTACATATATCAGATTGTATTTATTGCTATGCAATGGAATGGAGGGATATATGGAACTTAGAACAGCTTGCTCACCTATGGATGAGAAACACTATGATACTCAGAGATTACGTCAGGAATTTTTAATCGATGATCTTTTTAAGCCTGATGAGATCAAACTCGTATACAGCCATATTGACAGGATCATTACAGGCTCAGCGGTTCCCGTTAAGGGATCACTTAAGCTGACAGCAGGTGATGAACTCAGAGCGGAGTACTTTTTACAGAGACGCGAGATGGGTGTTATCAATATCGGCGGTGCCGGAACCATCACTATTGACGGTAAGGAATACGTGGTTGACTACAAGCAGGGCATGTATATAGGAATGGGGGCAAGAGATATTTCTTTTGCCAGTGCAGATTCTCAGAATCCTGCCAAATTCTATATTAACAGCGCACCCGCTCACAAGACTTATCCTACTGTACTCATCAAGAGAGAGGGAACACCCTCTGATGACGTTGTCATCATCAAGGATGAGAACAAAAAAGAACTGGGAAGTTTGGAAGAATCCAATCACCGAGTTATCAACAAGTATATATTGCCCGGACAGGTAGAGACTTGTCAGCTCGAGATGGGTATGACGGAGCTTAAGCCCGGAAGTGTATGGAATACAATGCCTTGTCACACACATGACAGACGTATGGAGGTTTACCTCTACTTTGATATTCCACAGGATGCGATCGTTATGCACTTTATGGGTGAACCTACTGAGACACGCCACATTGTTATGCGCAATGAGCAGGCAGTTATCAGTCCCAGCTGGTCTATCCACTCTGGATGCGGATCACAGGCTTATACCTTTATCTGGGGAATGGTCGGAGAGAATCAGGACTTTGACGACATGGACGATGTTGCCATGACAGATCTGATGTAATTCGAATTTAGTAAGCGTAATTTGTTGATGATATAGGAGGTTATACAATGCAGGATTTTTTGAAGAACTTTTCTCTTGAGGGTAAGATCGCGTGGGTTACAGGCGCTTCTTACGGACTTGGACTTGCTTATGCGGTGGCATTTGCACAGAGCGGAGCTAAGATTGTTTTTAACGATATCAGCAAGGAACTTGTAGATAAGGGAATGGCTGAGTACAACAAGCTTGGTATCGAGGCTTTTGGTGCTGTATGTGACGTTACCAAGGAAGACCAGGTTCAGGAATTTGTGGCTCAGGTTGAGAAGAATGTAGGAACAATTGATATACTGGTCAATAACGCAGGTATCATCAAGAGAATTCCCATGCTGGAGATGAGTGTTGAACAGTGGAATCAGGTTATAGACGTAGATCTTACAGGTCCGTTTATCTGTTCAAAGGCTGTTCTTCCCGCTATGATCAAGAAAGGCAGCGGCAAGATCATCAACGCCTGCTCCATGATGTCGGAGTTTGGACGTGAGACGGTTTCTGCATACGCAGCTGCTAAGGGCGGACTTAAGATGCTCACAAGAAATATCTGTTCCGAATACGGACAGTACAACATTCAGTGCAACGCCATCGGCCCCGGATATATTGCGACTCCCCAGACAGCACCTCTTCGCGAGAAGCAGCCTGACGGATCGATGCATCCCTTTGACAGATTTATTCGTTCCAAGACACCTGCTCAGAGATGGGGTAAGACGGAGGATCTTATGGGACTTGCCGTATTCCTCGCATCCCCGGCTTCTGATTTTATCAATGGACAGGTTGTCTACATTGACGGAGGTATCACTGCTTACATAGGACAAGATCCCAGTAATCTTGATCCCAGTAAGTTTGAGGATTAATATTTTTTAATAAAAAGAAAGGCATTAAAATGGATAAGATTTGCGAAGAATTGTACAAAATTGGTATCGTACCTGTAATTGCGATTGATGATGCTAAGGACGCAGCTCCTCTTGCAGAAGCGCTTATCAAGGGCGGACTTCCCGCAGCTGAGGTTACATTCCGTACAGCTGCAGCTGAGGAAGCAATCAAGATTATCTCTGAGAAATTCCCTGAGATGATCGTAGGTGCCGGAACTGTTCTCAATGCTGAGCAGGCAGACAGAGCTAAGGCAGCCGGAGCTAAGTTTATTGTTAGTCCCGGATTCAATCGTTCAAATGTTGAGTATATCAAGAGCATCGGAGTACCGGTTGTTCCCGGAACAGCTACACCCGGTGAGGTTGAGCAGGCTATCGAGCTTGGACTTGACTGTGTAAAATTCTTCCCTGCTGAGCAGAATGGCGGTATCGCCAAGATCAAGGCAATGGCAGCACCTTATACCAAGATGCATTTCATGCCTACAGGCGGAATAAATAAGAACAACTTAAATGACTACCTTGGATTCAATAAGGTATTTTGTTGCGGTGGTAGCTGGATGGTTAAGAAGGACCTCATCTCTGCAGGTAAGTTCGATGAGATCGAGGCTATGACAAGAGATGCGGTTAACGCAATGCTTGGATTTACCATGAAGCACGTCGGAATCAATGAGACAGATGCTGCATCAGCAGAAGCTACTGCAGATAAGTTTGATTCACTCTTTGGATTTACCAAGAAGGTTGGTAATTCTTCAGTCTTTGCAGGAAGCGTAGTTGAAGTTATGAAGGCTAAGGGCAGAGGAACAAACGGACATATTGCTATCGGAACCAATAACGTTGACAGAGCGGTTTACCACCTTGGTAAGCAGGGTGTTAAATTCGATGAGTCTTCATTTGCATATGATGCTGACAACCATCTTAAGGTTGCATATCTTGCAGATGAGTTCGGCGGTTTCGCTGTTCATTTGGTTAAAAACTAAAAATTTTAGATAGAGAGGATAAAACTATGTCAAAGAAAGTTGTTACATTTGGTGAGATCATGCTGCGTCTGCAGCCTGACAATTATTTGAGATTTGTACAGGTAGACCATCTTGAGGCTACATTCGGAGGCGGAGAGGCTAACGTATCAGTTTCTCTTGCTAACTACGGACTTGACTCCGTATATGTTACCAAGCTTCCTAAGCACGAGATCGGACAGGCAGCTGTTAATTCACTCCGCAAGTACGGCGTTGATACAACAAAGATTACAAGAGGCGGAGACAGAGTAGGTATCTACTACAACGAGAAGGGCGCTTCACAGAGAGGTTCTAAGTGTATCTATGACAGAGCTCATTCAGCAATCGCTGAGGCTGTTCCTGCAGACTTCAACTGGGACGAGATCTTCGAGGGAGCTGAGTGGTTCCACTTCACAGGTATCACACCCGCTGTAAGTGATTCACTTGCTGAGATCACACTTGAGGCTGCTAAGAAGGCCAAGGAGCACGGTCTTATGGTTTCTTGCGACCTTAACTACAGAGGTAAGCTCTGGAGCAAAGAGAAGGCAGGCAAGGTTATGGCTGAGATCTGCCAGTATGTAGATGTATGTATCGCTAACGAAGAGGATGCTGATGATGTATTCGGAATCAAGGCTTCTTCAACAGACGTTACAACAGGTAAGCTTAACAGAGAGGGCTACACTGAGGTTGCTCAGAAGCTTACAGAGAGATTTGGATTCAAGAAGGTTGCTATCACACTTCGTGAATCAATCTCAGCAAACGACAACAACTGGAGCGCTATGCTTTACACAGACGGACAGGCTTACTTCTCCAAGAAGTATGCACTTCGTATCGTCGACCGTGTAGGTGGTGGCGATTCATTCGGCGGCGGACTTATCTATAGCTGTGTGAGCGGATTTGATCCTCAGGCTACAATCGAGTTTGCTGTTGCTGCATCAGCTCTTAAGCACTCAATCGAGGGTGACTTCAACCTTGTTACTGTTGATGAGGTTAACAAGCTTGCAGGTGGAGACGGATCAGGACGTATCCAGAGATAATCAGCTTCTCCTTCGCTGTTATATTTATAATAAACGACTAAAGAGAATCAAAAAATTCTCCAATATAGGCACCGCACATTGTTTAAAATGTGCGGTGTTTTATGTATAATTAAGAAAGACGATTTCTGATTTTTTCTAGTGATCGGAAATACGCATTTAGTGTATGAGGGCGCGAAATTGAATATAAGACTGGATAAAACAGCTAATACTTTTCTTATACTTTTTTCCGTATTGGCTATGCTTTTGACAGGGGTTTTAGTCGAGAGAATAGTTATGAGAAATAACTTATCGTCTATATACAGATGTAGGATAAGCCTTAACGGATCCAGACTTTCCGACGAGTTCTATGCCAATGTCAAAAAAGTTTCAAGTGTAAGAACTGCTAACACCTACGCAACGCAATATGAATTTGTAATAAATAATCTGGGAACCAATGATCTTGAGAACTGGAATATTTTTTTGGCTATGCCCAGAGGTTCATCCGTTACAGATGTATGGAACGTTGAACTTGCCCGTGATGACAGAGAGGATCTTGTTATCACACCGGTCAATTACAACATGACTATAAAGGCCAGAGACAGCGTAAGCTTTGGATTTACCATACATACAAGGAGAGCATACACCCCTGTTGCACTTATGCTCAGAGGATTTAAGACTATGCCTCCGGGAGCAACTCCCGCCAGCAGGCTTATCTTTGTGCTTTTGATCATATGGGGAGCTGTTTTTGTTGGCATCATGGTTGCGAGATTCAATTCAAGAAGCTACAGAGAGAGACAGAAGACTGACATCAAGATTATTTTGCAGTCAATGAATACATTCATTAGCTTTATCGATGCCAAGGATCCATATACAAGGGGCCATTCAAGACGTGTTGCCATGTATGCCGCAGAGATAGCCAAGAGGATGCATCTTGCGGAGAATGAGATTCAGAATGTATACTATGCAGGTCTTTTGCATGATTCCGGTAAGATAAGTATTCCTGATGCGGTTCTTAATAAACCGGGTAAGCTTACCGATGAGGAGATGGCAGCTATTCGTAATCACACAGTTGCAGGTGGCAATATGCTAAAGCAGCTGTCTATTCGAGGAGTCAGAGAGACTGCACTTTATCACCACGAGCGCTACGATGGCCTTGGATATCCCGAGGGACTTAAGGGGAATGAGATACCTCTTTATGCCAGAATAGTTGGAGTTGCTGATTCATACGATGCTATGTCCAGCAACCGTGTCTATAGAAGACACCTCAATAAAGATGAGATCATAGAAGAGATTCAGAAGGGATCAGGTACACAGTTTGATCCTTCGATAGTTACATATATGGTTGATATGATCAACGACGGATATGTCAATGTTGTTAAGATGGAGACCGCTGATTCCGATGACGGATCGGACAGACTGCATCTTAGGGAAGAGGATATTCCGGGACTCTACATGGGCTTTTGACGCCGCACAATACGAAAGGGGATTTACTTAAGGTGCCTTTGGAGACCGCTCATAAACCAAACGAGAGATTACTTCATCTTGAGCTTTTAAGAATAATCGCTTGCTTTTTGGTGATACTTAATCACACTACAGGCTATATAAATTGTTTTGTATATGACAAGAGTTATATTACTCCGGAGCTTATCCGGAATCTTTTCATAGGGATGCTTGTTAAGATCAACGTCCCCTTGTTCTATATGATAACCGGAAGCCTGCTCCTTGGTAAGGACAGGGATTATAGCTATGTATTCAGAAAAGCTGTAAAAACATTCGGGATACTTCTTTTATTCAGTTTAATCGCTAATTTTTGCAATCAGGGACGTATTTATATTCCCGGGTTTATAAGGGGCTTTGCCACAGCAAAGGTGGACGGAGCAGGACCATACTGGTACTTGTACGCATATCTGGGTATACTTTTAATTCTGCCGTTTATGCGTTCTATCGCTGCCAGATTGTCTTTTAAGGATGTGATCTATATTGTGATCGCAAGAGTTATGATCACCGGCTTTATACCGATGATATTCATGTTCCTTAATGTCGCAATGGATACCAATATCTATATAGCTGATGAGTTTAATCCGGTTCTTTTTACAGTGGACTGTATATTCTATCCAATAGTCGGCTTTGGCCTTGACAGGCTCATAGATGAAGATAAACTTGATAAGCTTAACGCATATTCTTTTATACTTCTGTTCCTTGGCGCCAATGTGCTGGAGATTTTCCTTACCTGGATAGCGGGACTTGATAATGTTTACCGCGGTTTTGATTTCCTGATGGCTATAGGCGTGTTCATGTTTGTTAAACTCGTTATGGGCAAAAGAGCTGTCGCAGGACGGAAGGAAAAGGTAAGTACTAAGAGCAGGCTTGCAAGCTTTATAGGAATGGTCGGAGGGCTTACCTTTGGAATATACCTTCTTGATCCTATAGTCGGTAATTACCTTAAACCATTTGTATTTGGCATTGATAAGAGCGGAAATCACCTTCTTGTAATGTCTTTTGTATACTGTATTATATCTATGGTTGTATGCGGCGTTATCGTATTAGCGTTCAAGAAAATATGTAAAAAATAAAAATAATTAAAAATAGTGTTGACATACCTCACCCATCGTAGTATATTTACTACGACAGGAATAGTACGATAGACGAGGTGAGTGTATATGAACAAGAATATCTTAATTTGAGGAGAGGATGTGATAGACAATATGATAGAAATTAGTAGTGATGTCATCAGGGGGTATAATGACACAATGATTCTATATATATTGATGGAAGAGCCTTCATATGGTTATGAGATTGCCAAGAAGATTCGAGCACTTACATCAGATAAATATATAATCAAGGAGACTACACTCTATTCTGCATTTACCAGAATGGAGAAAAATGGATATGTGGTTTCCTATAGTCAGAACGCTGAAAATGGAAAGAAGAGAACATATTACAAGATGACAGAGGCCGGAAAGGCATATTATCAGGATAAATGTGCTGAGTGGCAGTTGACCAAAGAAGTGGTTGAACACTTTATCAGAGGAGACGAGTGAGATGGAAATAATCAGAAACTATTTGGAAACGATGTTTGCTAATCTTCCCAATACAGCAGAAGTAATAAAAGCCAAAAATGAACTATATTCCATGATGGAAGATAAATATGATGAGCTTATTTCAGAGGGGAAACTCGAGAATGAAGCGGTAGGTATCATTATTTCAGAGTTCGGTAATCTGGAAGAACTTGCAGAGACACTTGGAATTGGCGGCGTTGTAAATAACAACGTGGATCTTGATACAAGACTTATCACAGATGACGAAGCTGTTGAGTATGTGTTTGATGCATCACAGCATAGGCTTTTATTGGGAGTTGGAGTTATGCTTTTTATTATTTCCCCTATTTTCCCAATTCTTGCCGGTATGATTGGAGTCGCAATAATGTTCGTTGCTGTTGCAGCTGGTATTGCTATTGTAGTTCTTTCATCTATCCGCATGGGCAAATGGAAATTCCTGGATAATATCAGATGTGTCATTGATTATTCAACAGCCAATGCACTGTACAATGAGCTTAGGAATAATTCTATGAGTAAAGCGCTCATGATGACTATAGGTATACTCTGCATTGTATTATCGGTTATCCCGGTTATAATTATCGATGAGCTTTCTGCAAACATATTTTATGGTGCAGATATGGCTCCTGCATCTCTTTTCATAATGGTTGGAATAGGAGTTATGCTTATCATTACTTCTACAGCCAAGGAAGGTGCTTATAATAAGCTTCTTTCTCTTAATGACAAAAAGAGTGTTTCCGGTAATTACGAAGCAGTTCGTTCTGTCAATCGTGAATATGGCAGTGAGATCGTTGATTTTATAATGCCAAATTATTGGAAGATTGTGACATGCATATATCTTATTTGGAGCTTTTTATCTTTTGACTGGGGCAGAACATGGCTTATTTGGCCTATTGCCGGAATAGTAAATAAGATTATCGCTTCATCTAACAACAATAAAGGAGATAGAAATAAGTGAAAAAAGTATTTATGCCTTTACTTGTGCTTGTTACTGTGCTTGCGGTTATTGCAGGTATATTAGCACATATGGGAATAAAAAATATTTCAGATATTACTAATTTAGAAGATTTTGATTATAGTTTTACGTATACAAATGATGGTAAGGATTCTAAGTTGTCTTTTTCCAGGGATATTGTCGGTGATATAAAGACCTTGGAAGTAGATATTGCGCTTATTGACGTGATAATTAAAGAAGGCGATCAGTTCAACGTAGCATACGAGGGTAAGACCAAGTATAAGCCTGATGTCACCACTACCGGCAATAAGCTTGTTGTGAGTCAGAAGGGTAAGTTTGGAAATGCCAGTGTTGGCATCAATAAGGAAACCGGTACACTTACCATTACTATTCCCGAGGGAACAGTATTTGACAGCGCAAGTATTGAAGCAGCAATGTCCAAATATAATATAGATGTACTGAATGCCAAGGAACTTACTTTTGAAGTTGCAATGGGTGAAATGGATGTTAATAAGGCTGCCGGAGATATTCTCAAAGTTGGCACTCAGTCAGGTGATGTTGATATTGATTGTGATTACACAGATATCAATGTTGAGTGTGCAATGGGAAATATTGATATAACGCTCGCCAAGGATGTTGATGACTATGACGTGACTACTGAAGCAGCAATGGGTAGCGTAAAAGTAGGTGAGCATGATGCGAAAGGTTTGTCCGCTTCCTCTTCTGGTTCCGGAAAAAGCGGATCAATAAGAGTTGACTGTTCAATGGGTAACGTTGATATTCATAACTGATCAGGAACTAATAACTTGAACTTCCTGCACCTTAGAGATTTTTAACAACAGTTAAGGAGCTCTAAGATGTAGGAAGTTTTCTTTACTTGCGAAAGCTATGGAAAACCGCTACAATTATTAAAACGATTAACAGTGGGAGATTACAAGTAATTAGTGGGGGAATGAAAGGAAAGCGGTAAATTGGTAACAATAAAAGAGATTGCAAAAGAATGTGGGGTGTCCACTGCTACAGTCTCCAATATTCTTAATGGGAAGAAAAATGTCAGCGACGAGACAAGAGCCAAAGTAATGGCGGTAGTTGAAAGAACCGGTTATACTCTCAACTACGTGGCAAGGGGACTTAGAAGGCAAAAGACACAGACCATCGGCATCATAGCGGAGGATATAGGACAGTTTACTACTCCGGAGATGATCGAGGGTGTTATGGAAGTGTGCGAAGATAACGGATATAAGACCATAGTTCAGAATCTTCGTTTTTATTCAAGGTGGAATGATATATGGTTCGATAATGAAGAAATGTGTAATACCATGATCTATCCGGTTGTCCAGGAAATGGCTGCTATTCAGGTTGATGGCATTATATACATTGCGGGACACGCCAGGAAGATCAGCAAGTATCCTACACAGTTCAATATTCCATCTGTACTTACTTATGCGTATTCGCAAGATGAAAGTGTTCCATCTGTTGTTATTGATGACGAGGACGCAGCAAGGGTTATGGTGAAGTACCTGATCGATCACGGTCATAGGAAGATTGGAGTTCTTGCGGGAGAACAAGACAATCTTCATGCCAAGCTCAGAGTAAGAGGGTATCAGAAAGCTCTTTATGATGCCGGGATTTTGTACAATCCGGACCTTATAATTTACGCCGGATGGGGCAAGGAATTTGGTTATAGGGAGTCTGCCAAGATGCTTGAAAAAGGAGTGACAGCAGTATTCTGTATGAGTGATCAGATCGCCGGCGGTCTTTATCAGTATCTTTTTGAACATGGCATGCAGGCAGGAAAAGATATTTCTGTTGTTGGATTTGACAATCAGGTTATATCAGATTACTTCTTGCCGGGACTGACTACGACAAAGATTGATCTTGTCGGAATCGGAAGAACAGCAATGAATCTACTCTTGGATAAGCTGGATGGAAAAGAAACTGAGAAGCTGATAAAGGTTCCTTGTAAGCCTATTAAACGTCAATCTGTATGTAAGATTAAGTGAGATATATGGTTAAACGATAAAAGTTGTGCAGTATCTACAAAAAGTAGGTGTTGCACAACTTTTGTTTTATAAAGAATTTACAGTATTGAAGCAATGATATTGACTTTTTTGCGTAAATGAAATATATTCAGATTATGTCAGGTTAATCGTTTAATTAAACTGATATTTTCGGAGGTGGAGATGAGAGGTAAGTTTACATCATTACTTCTTACCGGCGCTTTATTTACAACGCTTCTAACGGGGTGCAACATAACACTTGGCTCTGAAGATGATCTGTATGAGTCTGACGCAGTCATACCTAAGTCGGGGGGCTTAGAGAGTACGGAAATTGATTATGAAAAGGCTGCTAAGGCAATTTCAGAGCGTAAGGCTTTGGCTAGGCAAAGCGGAGAGTATCAAAAGATTGTGGTTGCATTCCTGGATTGGACAGGAAGACCTATCGGACTTGGTAGGATTAACGAAGCGATTTCAGCCTACACAGAGGAGAAACTGGGGCTGGATGTAGAGCTTATGATCATGGATTATTCTGAATACGCTGATAGCATGAAATTTATGCTGTCTTCCGAATACCAGGTGGATCTGTTCAGTACTTGCACACTAGGCTACAACGAATGTATCAACGACGGATATGTGCTTGATCTCGAAGAGAACGGAATGTTTGATGATTATTGCGCGGGACTTAAGAGTAAAGTCAGAGAAGATTATTTGGATGCATGCCGAGTGGGAGGTGTTTTATACGGAACGCCTCCGATTAAGGATTATGCTATAGAGACATGTGCCGTATGTATCGGAAAAGAATACCTTGACGGCATTGGATATAATGCAGACGGGCTCCCTTTGGGGGAGCTTGGATATCCAAAGGCAACTTGGGATGAGATTAACGATATATACGCACAGCTCCATGACAAATATCCCGATAAATATGTAATTGCTACCCAGGATAATTTCCTTACTCAGGGTAGCAGCGTGGATAATCTCGGGGGAGATTACTACGGAACACTTCTTGATCCGGAGAATTCTCTTGTGGTCAAGGATGTATATTCATCGGATGTTTTCAAGGAGTGGTGTCTGCGAACTTATGAGTGGAATCAAAAGGGGTATATTTCTGAGGATGCACTTACCAATGAAGCTGCGGCCTCGACCAGAGTCAAATCCGGAGATTATATGTCGATGATCGCGGCATGTAAGCCCGGATACAAGACTCAGGTTTCCGGTGAGTGCGGAAGGGAGATGGTTGTATTTGATCTGGGAGAGAGCTTTATGAGCTCATCTGCAGTTTCTGCAATTCCTTGGTGTGTCAATAAAGACAGCAAGGACAAAATAGCAGCAATGCAGGTCCTGGATTCTTTGTACACAGATCCATATCTGGAAAACCTTATCTGCTGGGGGCAGAAGGATGTGGACTACAAAGTGACATCAAATGGTACCATAACGTACGCAGATGGGCTTGACGCAAACACATCTGCGTACTATCCTAATGTTATATGGCTTATGCCTAATCCATATCTTGCTTATGTATGGAAGGGAGATCCACCGGACCTTGGTCAGCAGATCTCTGATTTTAATGATAACTGTGATATCAGATCCAAAGCGATTGGTTTTACTTGGGACAATACCGAATACGCTGCGGAATACAGACAGTTACAGAATGCTTATGAAGAATACGCACCCATGCTTATACATGGCTTTGTAGACCCGGAAGAGGGGATTGCCAAGCTGGAGACTGCTTTGAATGCGGCGGGACTTGAAGATTATATGACCGCCAAACAGAACGCACTCAATGCATGGGCATTTGAAAATAATATATTTTAATTAGCTTTTACCTAATTCCCATTTCCTGTAGCACCGGCGCACCCCCACTTTCCCCGCACCGGTGCTACATATTTTTTATGATATAGGCGTCAAAGGTCATAATGCGTACATGCTTGCATGTTAAGCATTATGACTTTATGCCCCTAATAAAATGAGGAAAGTCATGGAGCAATTCGTATATCATAAAAAATATATAGAGAAAGGCTAAAATCGTGTATGTAAGGCGGCCGTCTTGACAAGGTTATTATCATTCCGTAATATTAAAATTGAAATCGGTTTCAATCCTTATTATGAGCGGGGTGAATATGGAAAACGAGAAGACAAACAGCAAGACGATAACCATATATGATATCGCCAGGGAAGCCGGAGTTTCCGCTTCTACCGTTTCACGCGTTCTTACCGGCAATGCGGCAGTTCGTCAGGACAAAAAGGAACGCATTCAGAGTATAATCAACAAATATAATTTCAGACCAAATGCCCTTGCTAAGGGACTTTCGGATACATCCACCAAGACAATCGGTATAATTGCAGCAGATGTACGAAACCCATATTATTCCGCGCTTTTTGTTGCTTGCGAGGTAGCTGCGGAGAAGGCGGGATATAGTGTCAGCCTTGCCAACTCTCTTGGAGAGAAGGAGAGGGAGCAGGCTCAGCTTGACCTTTTGATGCAGCAGAGAGTCGACGCCATCATACAGATGGGTGGACGTGTTGATGATCTTATTACCGATGACGCCTATGCGGAGAAAGTAAGAAATGTTTGCAGGACTACACCTGTTGTGGTGACCGGTAAGCTCGATAAAGCTCCTGTGCATAGCGTTGTTATCGATGATGCCATGGGTATGAGCATTGTCATGGAGCACCTCATAGGCCTTGGACATAGGAAGATAGCTCTTGTGGGCGGAGAGATGAGAGTTAATTCCACATTTCTTAAATATCAGAAATATCGCGAGATACTGGCACAGCACGGAATACAGGAAAATGGCGAATATGTAGTAAACGGAACCTATGATCCCGAGTCAGGATATGAAGCTACCAACAAGATACTTGAGCTAAGCAACAGACCTACAGCCATTATCGCGATAAATGACTTTGCCGCAAGCGGAGCTCTTAGGAGTATCAGAGAGCACAAGCTCCATGTGCCAAAAGACATTTCGGTCATCAGTTTTGATAATACCTATATCACGGATCTTGTGATGCCAAAGCTTACAAGTGTAGATTACAACTACGATGAATATGGCAAGATCCTTATAGAGATAGCAACACAGGCAGCCATGGGCGGTGAGACCGACAGCATCAGGATGATAAAACCTCAGATTGTTATACGAGACAGTACAGGTCCTGTTCCAAAAGAAAAATAGAATAATCGTCATATTATACAAAAAAGAGGAAATACCAAAAGGTACTTCCTCTTTTTGATTACGAGCGTGCATGGGCACGAAAACGTGTAAGTGAATTGACGCACAGTTGTTAGTTTTTCACAAAACTGCAATCGGTTTCAAAAATTCATTGACTTTGGCTTGGTCAATATGATTAAATATTATTATGAAATCGGTTGCAAAAAGATAATAATGCACAACACACCACAGATACGGAGGGAACAATGGGTAAAAGCAAGACAGCCTCATCCGGTACGGGCGTAAGAAAAAGGGGATTTTTGGAAACTATATGGAGATACAGAGTTCTTGAGCTTATGTGTCTGCCGGCTGTGATTTTTTTCTTTTTATTCCATTATATGCCAATGCCCGGAATATACGTGGCATTCGTTAAATACAACTACAGAAAGGGCATATTCGGAAGTAAGTTCATAGGACTTGATAATTTCAAATTCCTTGCTGAGTCAGGAAAGCTCTTTGGCCTTACCAAGAATACGATCCTTTACAATCTGGCATTTATTATTCTGGGTAATTTCCTTGCGATTCTTGTAGCAATACTTCTAAACGAGATGCAGCACAAGATGTTCAAGAAGGTGTCTCAGACGCTGATGTTTTTGCCTTATTTCATTTCACAGGTTCTTGTTGGACTTCTTGTATACAGCTTACTTAACTTTGACACAGGCTTTGTCAATGAAATCCTTATAGCTCTCGGCAAACCAAAGTGGCAACCCTATTCGGATCCTTCGGTATGGCCGGTGCTGATAGTTCTCATTCATCTGTGGCAACAGACAGGATATAACTCGGTTGTATATTTCGCAGCAATATGCGGTATCGACGCAGAGATAATTGAGGCAGCCAAGGTTGACGGTGCTAATGCTTTTCAGCGTATCAGGTATATCATCCTTCCGTCACTTAGACCTACGATCGTAATCCTTCTTCTCTTTGCACTTGGAGGCATCGTAAGAGGTAACTTTGGACTGTTCTGGAATGTTATCGGTTCCAATTCGGTACTGTATCCGACAACGGATATTATCGAGACATTCGTATATCGTGCTACAATGTCAGACTTTAATTTCTCTACTGCTTCGGCAGTTGGTTTCTATCAATCGTTGGTTGGATTTGTGATAGTCATGTTGGCCAATCTGGCAGTTAAAAAGATTGATCCGGATTACTCACTTTTCTGATGAAACTGACTGATAGGTGATTACTTGAAGGGAGAAATAAAGATGGCTAAGACAAAAGACATGGATTTTGCTCCAAGCAATTCCAAGATAAAAATAGGATTATCGGATTACATAGTAAGAGGTTTTGGATATGTCATCATATCTTTTTACGCACTTGCCTGTGTATTTCCTTTCCTCATAATCGTAGGAACTTCATTTACAAGCGAATCATACATAAGAACCCACGGAGTGCAGCTCATACCGGGATCATTTTCTACCAAGGGATATGAAATGGTAATAGGAAGCGGCAATATCTGGAAGTCATACGCATTAACAATTGCAATGACACTTATAGGAACGGTAGTCGGACTTCTCATCATAGCTATGACGGGATATGCACTTCAGAGAAAAGACTTTCCTTTTAGAAATGCCATTTCATTTTATATCTACTTTACGAGCCTTTTCAGTGCAGGACTTGCTCCTTACTACCTGCTTATGACCAAGACTTATAAGCTCCTTGATAACTATCTTGCGGTTCTTCTGCCTCTTATGATGTCCCCTTGGCTCATCATACTTATGAAGAACTTTATCAAGCAGATTCCTCACGAGATAACGGAATCCGGCAAGATTGACGGAGCGGGAGATATGACGGTGTTTATACATCTTATTCTTCCCATGATCAAGCCTGCTCTGGCTACTATAGGTCTTTTCCTTGCTCTCGGATATTGGAATGAGTGGTATCAGTCATCTCTTTTCCTTACTACTAAGGTTGCGGTTAAGCCTTTGCAGTACACACTCTACGAGATTGTTAATAAGCTGGATGCTCTTCGTAATTCCGTTGCGGGACAGTTTGTAACTCTTACGGATATTCCGGAGCAGAGCGTTAAGATGGCGAACGCTGTTCTGGCAACAGGCCCCATCGTACTTCTGTATCCTTTCGTGCAGAAATACTTCATCGGTGGAATTACTGTCGGAGCGGTAAAAGGTTAAATGTAACTCAGGAAAGAATGAGTTCAGATTTTTAAAAAGAAGAAGGAGGATTCAAATGAAGAAAAAGTTACTGGCAGCCCTGCTTAGTGCGAGCATGGTTATTGGGACGGCAGCATGCGGCTCATCAGGCACAAGTGCTACACCTGCTGCAAACGGCGGAGATGATGGCGGTGCCACAGCTACAGAAACTGCTGCGGAGATTGACACTTCTGAACATGTCGTAATTAACTACATGACTACGGGAGATCCCCCGGAGGCCGGAACAGAGAAAGAGGCCAATCTGAATGCAATGCTTGATGAACTCAACAAGATCCTTACAGAGAAGGTTAATGCAGAGATTCAGATCTATTACATTCCTTGGACAGATTATCTTTCTAACTATAACCTTACACTTGCCAGAATGGACGGCAGCGTAGATCTTGTTGGAACCGCATCTGACTGGCTTGATGCCTGGCCTAATGCCAAGAACGGCGCTTTCCTTGAACTTTCTGAGGATATGCTAAAGACATACGCACCCAAGACTTGGGAGAGCGTTCCTGCAGATCACTGGGATCTTTGCAAATACAACGGTGAGATTTATCTCATGCCTGAGGACAACTTTGCTCAGTGGACCAACCATGGATGGATCTACAGACTTGATTGGGCTAAGGAAGCAGGTCTTTCAGACGGCGTTCACAGCTGGGAAGACATGACTAAGTATGTGCTTTGGGTAAAAGAGAACAAGAAGGATCTTAAGTATGTTTGGGATTCTGACGGAACACAGTACTCACAGATGTCTAACGGATGGATTGCATCACACACAGATTTTGTAGCAGTTGACGGTATCTGTTCAGGCGCTTTGTGGGGCGGTAAAAAATCAGATCTTTATACTGTTACAACACCTGTTATGACAGAGACAGACTCTCTTGTTGAGTATGCTAAGCTCATGAAACAGTGGGCTGAAGCCGGCGTATGGCCAACAGACGTTCTCAACAATACATCAGGAAGTAACAGAGACGAGTTCAGAGTTGGTGATGTTGCCGTTGAGCAGCACCACACACAGACATGGACAGATCTTTGCTCAGCAACACCTGCCAACAAGATTTTCCAGGATGACCCCAATGCGGAAGTTGGTATCTTCTACTTTGGAGAAGAGTCCAAGAATGTTGTAGCTCTTTCAATCACACACGGTGCTATGGCTATATCAGCCGGAAGTGCTAACCCTGAGCGTGCACTTATGGTTTATGACCTTATCAGAAACGACAAGGATTGCTATATGCTCTTTAACTATGGTATTGAGGGTGTTTCATGGGAACTTGATGAGAATGGACTTAGAAAGACACCTGACAGTTACGATCCCGATACTCAGAACATCAACGGTATGACCAACTACTGGTGGGGCAGAAATGATGATCTTGAGGTTAAGGATGCTACAAGAAATTGGGAAGCTATCGACAAGCTCTATGCTGAGTACGACAAGCTCAAGATCGACTATCCTTACGGACAGTTCGTTCCTGAAGTTGATAGTATTCAGTCCAAGATTGATAACTGTAACGAAGTATATACAAACTACATGAAGCAGATATCATACGGTATCTACAACGGTAGCGCAGAAGATATAGTAGCTCAGATGCAGGCAGATCTTAAGACTGCAGGTATCGATGATGTTACAGCAGAGCTTCAGAAGCAGTTCGACGAACTTTATAAGTAATACAACATGCCCGGAAAGCTTATAAAGCTTTCAACTAAAGATACATTGTAAAAGGGAATACTTATTCTTTGGGATTAGTATTCCCTTTTTTATCAAAAGGATAAAAACGCTACGCGAGGATCGCATATTTATGGCAAAATTTGAGATCAAAGATACATTCTATCTTAATGACGAACCCTTCAAGGTAATATCGGGAGCTTTTCACTATTTCAGGACTGTTCCCGAATATTGGAAAGACAGACTTCTCAAGCTTAAGAACCTTGGATGCAACACGGTTGAGACGTATATTCCCTGGAATATGGTTCAGCCCAAAAGAGATATCTTTTGCTTCGAGGGGATGCTTGATATTGAGAAGTTTATTGAGACTGCCACGGAGATTGGTCTTTATATCATAATAAGACCCTCACCGTACATCTGCGCGGAGTGGGAGTTTGGAGGTCTTCCCGCATGGCTTTTAAAAGACAGAGGAATGCGCCTTAGAGTCAGCTACAAGCCTTTTATGGATGCTGTTGAGGATTATTACAGGGTTCTTTTGCCAAAGCTTGCCAAGTACCAGATCACAAAAGGTGGCAATATCATTCTCATGCAGATTGAGAATGAGTACGGCTATTATGCAAATGATAAGGATTACATGATCTTTATGAGAGACCTTATGGTGAAATACGGCATCGAGGTTCCTCTCATAACTTCGGACGGACCCTACCATGAAAGCTACAGGGGCGGAAGCGTGCAGGGGGCATGCCCTTCCGGTAATTTTGGATCCAAAACAAAAGACAGATTTGATGTGCTAAGAAATTACACAGAGGGTGGACCTTTGATGTGTGCAGAATTCTGGGTGGGATGGTTTGATCACTGGGGAAACGGCGGACATATGAAAGGTAATCTGGCACAGAGTGCGCAGGACCTTAAGGCAATGCTAGAGCTTGGAAATGCCAATATATACATGTTTGAGGGTGGCACCAATTTCGGATTTATGAACGGTTCTAACTACTATGATGAGCTTACGCCTGATGTTACCAGCTATGACTACGACGCCCTTCTTACAGAGGATGGACGCATCACTGAGAAGTACAAAGTTTACAAGGAAATAATAGGAAAGTACAGCGAAAGCAGCCAAGAATATGATCTTCCAGAGATAAAAAGAGTAGGATACGGTAAACTTAGATGCAGCGATAAGGTAAGTCTTTTTTCTGTGATCGATGATATCAGCAAGGCTACGCACCTTCCTTATACCGTAAATATGGAGGAGCTTGATCAAAACTACGGCTACATTCTTTACAGATCAAGACTTCATTCCGAGGCTGGAATAGAGAAGATAAGGCTTTGGGAGACTTATGACAGAGCCAATATATTTGTGGATGAGAAGGCTCTTTTGACCTTGTACGATCACGAGCTTGAGGTTGAACATGAGATACCGCTTGAGAAGTATCTGACCGTTAGTAAGGCTGCTTCTGAGTTTGTAAATAAATTGATAGAAGAAAACGGTGCAAGCTTAAAGGATGTGGATGTGGACCTTGGAGATCCGGGACTTTACACCGGGAGCTTTGATGGATTTAATGAGCGCCTTGACATACTTGTTGAGAATATGGGGCGGGTTAATTTTGGCCCCAGGATGGAGAACCAGAGGAAGGGCATCGGAAGGTGCGTTCAGATAAACGGGCACATTCACAACGGCTGGGATATTTATCCGCTTCCTTTGGACAACACAGACAAGATTGATTTTGGAAAAGAGTATATTGAGGGCACACCGTCTTTTTACAGATTTGTATTTGATGTTGAGGAAAAAGGGGATACTTTTCTTGATCTTGAGGGATGGGGAAAAGGCGTCGCTTTTATTAACGGCTTTAATCTTGGGAGGTTCTGGGAGATCGGGCCACAGAGAAGATTGTACATACCGGGGCCTCTTTTAAAAGAGGGAAGAAATGAGCTTGTGATTTTCGAAACTGAGGGAAAGACCACGGAGTTTGTGGAACTTAAGGATGAGCCGGACATCGGCTGAGTATTTGATGAGATAAGTTACGGTTGGGGGGTATATGGATACTATAAGCAGAGTTCTTACAGAGAATTGGAAATTTCATTACGGAGAGTGCGAAAACGCATGGTACAAGGGTTATGATGACTGCTCTTGGGAGGAAGTTACGGTTCCTCATGACTATTCTGTTTCTGCGCCATTTTCCATTGAGTATTCAAGCGGAACGGGCTATTTAAGGGGCGGAGTAGCCTGGTACAGACTTTCGCTTAATATCCCCAGGGAATATGAGGGAAAGCGGCTTACGCTGGTTTTTGACGGTATATACAAGAACAGTATGGTCTGGGTCAACAGTTATTATATGGGCAAAAGACCAAGTGGCTACTCGGAGATTTCCATGGATATTTCAGAGCGGGCGACCTTTGGAGATGATCCAACGGTTATATGCGTTAAGGTGATCCACAATGATATTGCGGATTCCAGATGGTTTACGGGAAGCGGTATCACGAGGAAGGTGTCGCTTATTGTTTCTGAGAAGATTGCACCTGTCCTTCACGGCCTTTCTTTTAATACAGCCATAATCGGAAAGTCCGGAGAAAAGCCCGTGGCAGAAGTAATCGTGAGCCAGAAGATAAATGTCAGCGCTTCCCATGAAGGGAAAATCCGAGTAAAGTGCGCGATATATAATGACAAGGATCTTGCGGTCCTCACCATGGAAAAAGAAGTTGAGAGGATAGAGGATGGAATTGGTTTTGTGAGCTTTTGGGGAACTGTAGAATATCCTAAGCTATGGTCCGTTGAAGAGCCTTATCTTTATACTCTTGATACTTATGTGATCACGGAGAATTCAGAGTATCTTGCGGATTCTCAGAAGGTTGGCATCAGAACATTTTCTTTTGACCCGGATAAGGGATTTGCGTTAAACGGCCATGGAATGAAGCTTAAGGGAGTCTGCGTTCATCATGACGGAGGCTGTCTTGGCGCTGCAATGAAGAAGGAAGTGTGGAGAAGAAGGCTTGAACTACTTAAAAAGTCCGGGTGCAATGCCATAAGATGCAGCCACAATCCTCACATGCCGGAGCTGTATGAGCTTTGCGATGAGTTGGGATTTCTTGTGATCGACGAAGCTTTTGATGAGTGGGAGAATCCCAAGAATAAATGGCATCAGGGGCACAACGTATATCCGCCAAAGCATCAGGGATACTATGAGGATTTTCCCATGTGGCATGAAGAGGATCTTCGTACCATGATAAGAAGGGACAAGAACCATCCAAGTGTTATTCTGTACAGCATAGGAAACGAGATTGACTATCCTAACGATCCATATTGTCATCCGATGTTTGAGAAGATGACAGGCAACAACGACAATAATAAGCCGGCAAAAGAGATGGAGTATGACCCGAACAAGCCAAATATGGAGAGACTTGCCGTTATAGCCAAAGAGCTTGCTGATATTGCAAGAGATGAGGATCCAACCAAGCCTGTTACGGCGGCTGCGGCCTTTCCGGAGTTGTCATCAAAGCTTGGTTTTCTTGATGTTATGGATGTTGTTGGATATAACTACAAGGAGCATCTGTACAGTGAAGACCACAAGAGATTTCCGGGGAAGCCCTTTCTTGGAAGTGAGAACGGACACAGCATCGAGGCTTGGAACGCTGTAAAAGACAATGATTATATCTGCGGACAGTTCCTGTGGACGGGAATAGATTATCTTGGAGAAGCTCACGGATGGCCTATTCACGGCTCAGGAGCAGGTATTATGACAACTGCAGGCTTTCCAAAGTCAGAGTTCTACAAAAGAGCAGAGCTTTGGAGCGGCTTCGGCGTTAATGCGGGGGCGTCCGCTCCCGCCATAAGACTTTGGCAACCTGAAATAAGTGTTTCTAAAGGTCTTATGGAAAAAGAAAGTGATATCGGCTACCTGTATCAGATCCTTATAACAGGTGCGGGCGACAAGGAATACAGAGTGGAGGTTACCGGAGCGGGGGAACTGGCCGGAATAGATAACGGAGATCTGTCTGACAATACATCTTTTTCATCTGATACAAGAAAATGCTATGAAGGAAACCTTGCCGTATATGTGAGGAGACTCAGAAAGGGCGAAATCGGAGTCAGGGTTATTGATGCGGCCTGCAAGTCTGTGGTTTTTCAAACTCAAATTTGACGAGCGCGTAAGGGTAATGTTAGTATATTTAGTGCGGGGGATTTGAAAACAGACACTTCCGCGTTTGTTTTTTCAGTAGATTATTTCTATATGAAAATATAGTAAAAATATTTGTTTGAGAGGTAGTTATGGCATCAATAATCCAGAATAGTCAGGTTTTTAATAACGAAATTTCTTTTTGCAGAGTTTACAGTATTGAGAGTAAGAAACTTTTGGAGGAGAGATTCCTTGCCCACAGGATTTCTTACTTTATTGAGTGGCAGGATAAGTCTTTTTTACAGAGACTTTTTGATAGGAGCGGCAACAAGATAGTATGCACATTCCGCATAAACAGAAGTGATGCAGCTAAGGCCAAGGAGCTTTCTCAGGGAATTGATGGTATCAAGTACAAGGATAACGGTGATCTTGATAACGACAATATCATCAGAAGAAGGAGTGAGACAGTTGGCGAGAAGGAAGACGCCGGCTCAGATATGGAGATTCCTAAGCTCAAATTTGAAGAGGTTTCAGGAGAAGATTCCGAGTGATCGTTGAGAAATACGAGTGATCGCAGGGAATGCTTTGAGTAGCAGTTTTCTGAAATATCCGCTTGATATTGTGAGTTTGCAGGGTAGGGGATTTTGTCCTTCTACCCTTTTTATGTGATAGGTTTGTTTTTGGATCATCCTATTGTGTGGAAGAATAGATATATTGTAGGGAGTTTTTTATGGCAAAAGAGATAAAAAAGAAAGATCAGAATAATCGCCGCAGACCGGCAAATGCGGGAAAGAAAGGGATGATTCGCGAAAAGTCTGCGGACAATCAAAAGAAGAGTCGTTGCCCATATTCCAAGAAGTGCGGTGCTTGTCAGATGATAGATACACCTTATAAGAAGCAGCTCGATCTTAAGCATGGCAAGGTTGCTAAGCTACTTGAGCCCTATACCAAGCTAGCTTCATTTGTTGGCATGGAAACTCCGGAGCACTACAGATGTAAGGTACATGCGGTGTTCACCCATGACAAGAAGGGAAGACCTCTTTCGGGAATATACAAAGAGGGAAGCCATGAGGTAGTTCCTGTTGAGACATGTCTTTTGGAGGATCAGAAGGCGGATGCCATTATTGCAACTATCAGAAAACTGCTTCCTTCATTTAAGATAAAAACATTTGATGAAGATAACGGATACGGGCTTCTTAGGCATGTCCTTATCAGAATAGGTAAATATACAGGGGAGATTATGGTGGTGCTTGTTACGGTTTCACCTATTTTTCCTTCCAAGAATAACTTTGTGAAGGCTCTTTTGAAAGAGCATCCGGAGATAACAACAATAGTTCTCAATGTTAACGATAAGCAGACAAGTATGGTCCTTGGAGATAAGGAAAAGCCTATGTATGGCCCCGGATTTATCTATGATACATGCTGCGGCATGAAGTTCAAGATAAGCCCTAAGTCCTTCTATCAGGTTAATCCCGTGCAGACAGAAGTTTTGTACAAGACCGCGATCGACATGGCTGAGCTTTCGGGTAAAGAGACTGTTCTTGATTGCTACTGCGGAGTTGGTACTATTGGTATCATAATGAGCCCTCACGTCAAAGAAGTCATATCTGTTGAGCTCAATAAGGATGCGGTAAAAGACGCCATCCTTAACGCCAAGATAAATGAAGTAAAGAACATCACCGTATATCAGAATGACGCCACCAGATTTATGCAGCAGATGGCGGATTCAGGTGATAAGGTTGACGTTGTATTTATGGATCCTCCAAGAGCAGGTTCAACACCTGAGTTTATCTCATCAATGATAAATCTTGCTCCCAAGAAGATCGTATATATCTCCTGTAGTCCCGATTCTCTCGCAAGAGATTTAGGGCTCATTACCAAAGGAGGCTACAAAGTAAAAAAAGCTGTCCCCGTCGACATGTTCCCCTTTACTAGGGGAGTTGAAACCGTGGTGCTCTTGACGAAGGCAAGCGGTAGCGAAGGCTGAGTCTAGAGGACACGAGTTGTTCTGGCGAGCCCCGTTTTTTAGGGGCGAGAGCAGAACTTCCTTGTGAGAAGATTACAACGGTCCATTTGTATGACTTAATAAACATATAAAAAGAAACGAGCTTAAAGGTCGCCCAGATACCCACTGGGCGGCTTTTTTTTATTTTTTCCATACCAATGGTATGTGGACTGAGTATCCGGCTTGTTGTACTATGCCTATTGTAGTACGACAGATGAGGTATACAGAGGCCTTATATACAAAGTAACAAGACATGTGTTTTTGTGATTGAAAAGGAGATTGGAAATGGAAAAAAGGAAATCTGCACCCGGAATGGTGCTTTTTATCATTATGATTTTAATATCAACAATAGGATTGACACTTTTAGGTGATGGGAATTTTGGGCTACCCGGAATGATTGCCCGTTATGGTATAGGTATAGCCGGCGTTGTTTTTATGGCAAAAGTATATGGAGTAAATTTTAAAATCAAAGGATTTTTCAAGAGACTTTTTAGCGTTATCGGCTTGATCGGTGTAGTTTGTTGCATACATAATTTAATAGCTATGAGGATTCCCACTGATCTTGGTCTCAAAGAGGGACTTCCAAGTGCAATCCTCATGTTTCTGCTTATGATGTCAGTAGGTGTATTTGAAGAGGCTA
>JAEEXE010000069.1 GCA_016291375.1 Butyrivibrio sp. | reverse complement strand
GAAAGAAGCAGAGGAGCTTGCATACCACTACCTTGATATTGTAGGACTCAAAGATAAGGCGGATGTATATCCGACAACTCTCTCCGGTGGACAGCAGCAAAGAATTGCTATCGCCAGAGCTTTATGTTCCCAGAGTAAGATAATTCTTTTTGATGAGCCCACATCGGCGCTGGATCCGGAGACAATTCAGGAAGTTCTTGATGTAATGATAAAGCTTGCTAATGAGAATATAACAATGGTAGTCGTTACTCATGAGATGGGATTTGCAAAACAAGTAGCTGATAGAGTGATTTTCATGGAGGATGGGCAGATCATTGAGTCCGGAACCCCTGAACACTTTTTCAATAACCCCGAGAGTGAAAGAGTTAAGCAGTTCTTGGGAAAAATAATCAGGTAATAGATAGGAGGAACATTATTATGAAAAAGAAGGTTTTGAGTGGAATAATGGCGGGAGTTATGAGCGCCATGCTGGTTGCGTGCGGAAGCGCAGCGCCGGAAAGTACATCGTCAGCGGATTCAACAGATACTATAGTCGTTGCAGCGTCCGAGGATTCAATCGCAGCGCCTGCTTCTGAGGATGTACAGGCTATCAAGGACAGAGGAGTATTAAAGGTCGGAGTTAAGAATGCCGTTATGGGATTTGGCTTCGAAGATCCTCTTACAGGTGAGTATACGGGACTTGAGATCGAACTTGCCAAAGCACTTGCAGATAAGCTCGGAGTCGGTATTGAGTTTACTGCAGTTACAGCAGCGACAAGAACAGAACTTCTTGATTCGGGTGATATCGACTGCGTGCTTGCGACATTTACAATAACCGATGAGAGAAAAGAAAGCTGGGATTTCACGACTCCCTACTACACAGATTATGTAAGTGTTCTCGTTGAAGATTCCAAGGGAATTAAGACGCTTGACGATCTTGTTGATGCTACTGTCGGTGTTTCATCCGGATCGACATCAGCCAAGTCACTTGTAAAGGCAATGATTGAAAAAGGACTTATAAGCGGAGACGGTTTTGATGAAGAGAGCTTTGATCCCGCAACATGGACTACAGGTATTAAGTTCAGACAGTACGATGATTATCCGACAATTTCCACAGCTCTTAGCGCTGGTGAGGTTGATGCGTTCTGCGTAGATAAGTCAATTCTTGCTATCTACAAGACAGAGGGAAGATCATACATCGATGCAGAGTTTGCTCCTCAGGAGTACGGCATTGCAACAACAAAAGGTTCAGGACTTTCAAAGGTTGCAGAGGAACTCGTTTCCGCAAGCTTAAGTGACGGAACGATCGATAAGCTTATTAAAGATAACGGACTTGATTAAGTAAGGATAGCGGAGGACCGGTGATGTCAGGATTATTATCTCCAAGAGCATGGAACAAAATATGGACATATAGAGGAACATTTTTACTTGGTTTTGCCAATACTCTGAAAACTGCTTTGGTAGCTCTTATGATAGCTTTAGTACTTGGTATTGTTTTCGGACTTATGGCTACAAGCGGTAAAAAAGTTCTCAAGACAATAAGCAGAATATACGTTGAGGTAATTCAGAACACACCGATCCTTCTTCAAATGTGCTTTTTATATTACGCACTGGCTTTTTCCGGACACAGCCCCGGAATCATAGTTACAGGCTTTTTGGCACTTGGAATATATACAGGTGCATACATGGCAGAAGTAATAAGAGCAGGAATCGAATCGGTTCCCAAGGGCCAGTTTGAAGCGGCGCAGGCTCAGGGCTTTGGATATGCGGAGAGGATGTTCTACATCATAATCCCTCAGAGTATCAAGGTGATTTTACCGCCAATGACCAACGTGATAGTCAATATGATAAAAAACACATCATGTTTATACATTGTAGGAGGTGCGGATCTGTTATCTTTGACATACAGTTTTGTAACAGGTGAAAACACAGGCGGTTCCTATGCTCCCGCATATATCGTCTGTGGAGTGATCTTCTTTTTGATATGCTTCCCGTTATCAACTTTTGCTTCAATGTGGGAGTCATCACTTAAAAAGAGAGACAGCAAAGTGTTCCAAAACGGAAGACCTAAGGAGGCATGATATGAGTACATTGGGAAACAGTCTTTCGATGTTAAAAGACCCGGCAATAATAAAGTTCATACTGCAAGGAGTTCTTTTTACCATGATCATATCGGTCGCCGCGGTTCTTTTCAGCATAGCTATAGGAACAGTGCTTGCCCTGATGAGAAACTACTGCGTAAGTAAAAAGAGCAGGATATTTAAGGCTGCATCAGCCATCTACATAGAGATGTTCAGGAACACACCGCTTTTATTCTGGATATTTATATGCGTTGTTTTTTGCCCGACTCCCGGCTTTGTTGATAAGCAGATGTTCGGATTGTCTTCCGTAAATAACAAGCTTCTTTTCAAGGCAGCAGTCGCACTTATCCTGTATACGTCCGGTGTTATAGCGGAGATAGTAAGAGGCGGACTTAATTCGGTGGCACCCGGACAGATTGAAGCTGGACATTCACAAGGGTTTTCGATGCTCCAGATAATGTGGTACATAGTGCTTCCGCAGACATTTAAATCTATCGTTCCGACGCTCCTTAGCCAGGTTATTACCACTATTAAAGACAGTTCGTTCCTTGCCAACGTCGCTGTGATAGAGCTTATGGCAAGAACCAAGCAAGTCTTGTCGGCGGCCAACAGATACAACGGACTTAATTCGATAAATGTATCCGACGTTTTTGTCTTATTCGGTCTGGCAGCGGCAATATATTTTGTGATCAATTTTTCCATTTCGATGACGGTAAGGAATCTGCAAAAAGGCGGGGTGGTAAATAATGGATAAATACGTAATTACTATTTCGAGACAATTCGGAGCGCTTGGAAGAACGATAGCTCAGCAGATGTCTAAAGAGCTTGGCATAGAGTTTTTTGACAGGGATATAGTCGAACTTACGGCAAAGAGAATGGGACTTCCCATCTCGGAAATAAGTAAAGAAGAGGAACGACACGGAGGCTTTTTTGCCGAAAGAAGATATCCTCTCGGCATGGGACCAGTCAGTATGCAGGAGGAGCTTTTTCTGATCCAGAGCAACATTATTAAAGATATTGCGGCTATGGAGTCTTGCATCATTGTAGGAAGGTGTAGCGACTATTGTCTAAGGCATGTTGACAGAGTACTTGATGTCTATGTATACGCATCGTTCGAAAAGAGACTTGAAAACTGCATATCCATACTTGGTATGGATGAGAAAACTGCAAGGTCGATGATAAATGATGTCGACAAAGCTCGTGAGAATTACAGGCGAAAGTACTGTAAAGATATGGCAGGAATTTTTGATAATAGAGATATTTGCATAGACTCGGGAAAATTTGGAGCAGAGAAAACCGCAGAGATTCTATGCGGTATAGCAAGGAGTATATTTAGCTGATATATGAAAAAAGACAGAGTGCATATTCCGCACATTGGGCTTCGGATAATTAAATCGGCGCTGGGAGTTCTTATATGCTTTGCGATATATTTTTTGAGGGGGAAGCATGGAACACCGTTTTATTCAGCCCTGGCAGTACTTTGGTGTATACAGAATCAGACAAAGAACACTGTCGGAAATGCAATCCAACGAACCATAGGTACAGTAATAGGAGCTGTGTACGGTCTTGTATATATTCTGGTAAAACAGAATATACTCTATCTCGGAGACGGCTTTCTGCACTATTGCATTATCTCGCTGGCTCTTATACCGATCATATACACTACTGTTGTTATCAAGCAAAAGAAGGCGTCGTATTTTTCATGCGTAGTCTTTCTTAGTATAGTGGTCAATCATCTTATGGATGAAAATCCATATGTGTTTGTTGCCAACAGATCCCTCGATACGCTGATCGGAATATTTGTGGGACTTATCTTAAATTCTGTACACTTCCATGGAAAACTGGATAAAGACACGTTGTTTGTTGTCAATATGGACAGATCGATGGATGGCTTTTCCGGAGGCCTTACTCCTTACAGCAAGGTACTGATGTCGAATATGTTGGAGCAGGGATTGAAGCTATCATTTATGACACTCAGAACTCCCGCGGGATTCCTTGAAGGAATGCCTGAAGTAAGACCGTCCCTTCCCATAATTGCTATGGACGGGGCGATACTATATGACATCAATGAAAACAGATATCCCAAGGTTTACGTTGTTTCTGCAGAGCACGCCTGCAATATAGAGAAGTTCATAAGAGGCAGGGGCTTTAATATTTTTACCACGGTTATCTTGGAAGATGTGCTTATTATCTACTATGATGAGCTTCGTAACGACGCGGAAAAAGATATCTATGAGAAGCTCCACAAATCTCCTTACAGAAATTATCTTAATAAAGAAAGACCAAAGGAACATTCCGTAGTCTACATGATGTGCGTGGATGAAACACCAAAGATAGAGAAACTCTACAAAGAGATAAAGAACAGCGATGTCTACGACGAACTAAAGATCTTGGTATATCCATCTGATGATTACAAAGGATATTCCTATATAAAAATCTATAACAAAAATGCCTCGGAAAAAAACATGATAGATTATCTTGAAACTTCTTCCGAAGCAAAAAGAGTTGTCACATTCAGCGACAATACAAGGAATAAAGCGGATTACTTTTATGCTTCCTGCGATCGTATCGTGCACAAAATGCATCACATGTTTAATTGGTGTAAGTGAGTACATTATGGTATGATTAATACAGAGGCAAAGGCGCCAAGAAATTGGTGTTCTTTGTCTTTTTTTGACCCTTTTGTTCCAATTATATAAGCGGAGGTACTATCTATGGCAGCATTTGACAGAGTAATGTCCGGCATACCCGAGATGGATGAAGCGCTTGATAATATCAGGCTTGGAGATAACGTTGTTTTCAGAGTTTCGGAACTGTCCGAGTTCAAGCTATTCGTTGACCCGTATATTGAGCAGGCTAAAAAAGATAAGAGGAACATTATCTATTTTCGTTTTGCGACCCACGAGCCTCTTGTGGAGGACTGCCCTGAAGTTAAGACTGTGCAGGTTCCGCTGTCTCACCGATTTGAGACCTTCACCGTTGAGATCCATAATGTTATAGAAAAAGAAGGTAAGGATGCCTTCTATGTTTTCGATTGCCTGTCGGAGCTTCAGATCGCGTGGGCAACAGATCTTATGATGGGCAATTTTTTCAGAGTTACCTGTCCGTTTCTTTTTATTCTTGATACAGTCGCTTTTTTCCCTATAATCAGAGGAAAGCATTCTTTCCATTCAATAAATAAGATCCTTAACACAACACAGCTGTTTCTTGATGTGTATTCCGATTCAAAAAATGTATATGTCCGTCCCGAAAAAGTCTGGAACCGTGATTCGGAGACCATGTTCCTTCCGCATATTTACAGGAAGGAGGACGGCTATTTCAGACCGATCTTAGACGGAGTTCAAAGTAGCCGCTTTTACCAGCTACTGGACAATTTCCAGCGCCCCGGTGAAGATCAATATGTTGATTTCTGGGATAAGTTTTTTAATACGGCGAAGTTTCAATACGACAATAACGGTGATATGAAGGATTCTTGCAATATCATGTGCAAGGTCATGATGACAAGAGACGAGAAAATGAGAGGAATGGTGATAAAGCATTTTAAGCCGGAGGACTATTTCAATGTCAGAAGTCACATGATCGGAACAGGACTAATCGGCGGAAAAGCCTGTGGAATGCTGCTTGCAAGAGCTATCATAAGAAACACGGAGCCGGAGATAAATGAGGTTTTAGAGCCGCATGATTCTTTTTTCCTCGGATCGGATATTTATTATACGTACATAGTGGACAACGATTTCTGGGATATCAGAGTTCGTCAGAGGACTGAAGAAGAGTATTTTTCCCTTGCGGAAGAGTTTGCGGATAAATTAAGGTCCGGCGTATTTGCTGAGGATTTTAAGACGCAGCTAAAGCACATCCTTGAATACTACGGACAAGATCCGTTTATTGTCCGCTCGAGCAGTATCCTGGAAGACGGCTTTGGCAATGCCTTTGCGGGAAAGTATGAGTCGGTATTTTGCGCCAACAGAGGAACTCTTGAAGAGAGACTTGAAGAGTTTGAGAACGCCATAAGAACGGTCTATGCAAGTACCATGAGTCTTTCCGCACTTGATTATCGTAAGAGAAGAGGCCTGGATAAAAGAGATGAGCAGATGGCGCTACTTGTTCAAAGGGTTTCGGGCTCATACTACGGACAGTACTATATGCCCTGCGCGGCAGGTGTTGGCTATTCATACAGCCCGTACAAATTTCTGTCCGGAATAGATCCGAAGGCGGGAATGCTCAGACTTGTCATGGGACTTGGAACATCGGCTGTAGACAGGACGATGGGCTCATATCCACGTCTTGTAAGTCTTGATATGCCGGAGGCAACGTCGTGCGTTACGATCGCGGAAAAGCATCAGTTCTCACAAAGAGCTGTGGAAGTAATGGATGTAACAGAGCATGAGCTAAAGCGCCTTGAACTTAGAGACCTTGAGAAGAAGCTTCCGATGTATCTTGTAAATACTTTGCTTGAACACGACTACGAGGTTGAGGATTCATTAAAAGAGCGTGGAATAATCCGCGATGTAAGATTTATTTCCTGTAGGGGACTTGTCAAAAAAGAAGAGATAATGAAAAGGATGCAGCGGATGATGCATTGCATTCATGAGGAGTATCAGCATCCCGTTGATATAGAATTTACGATCAATTTATCGGAAACCGGAGAGTATTCGATAAATCTTTTGCAGTGCAGACCGCTACAGGTGTCCAAGGATACAGGCAGCGTAACGATTCCTGAGAATGTACCTGCCGAGAATATTTTGATGGAAACATTGGATTCTTCGATGGGCCTTTCAAGAAGTGTTCCTGTAGATCTTATCGTATACGTTGATCCCAAGGCTTATTACAACATGCCATATGCGGATAAGCCCGGTATCGCTAGTATTATCGGAAAGGTCAACTGGACCTACAGGGATAAAGGAAGACACATGATGCTCATAGTTCCCGGACGTATCGGCACATCTTCACCGGAGCTTGGCGTTCCCACTACCTTTGCGGATATTAGTGAGTTTGAAGCCGTATGCGAGGTTGAGGAAAAGGAAGCAGGATACAATCCCGAGCTGTCATACGGAAGCCATATCTTCCAGGATCTTGTGGAAGCGGACATTCTTTATACTGCGGTTTTCGCTAATGAAAAAACTAAGATTTTTGCCCCTGAGATACTTGAAAAGTTCAGGAATATCACGGGCGAATTTTGCGATGATTCAGGTAATGCAGATGCAGCAAGCATAGTAAGAGTTTTTGATCTTAGCGCTTCCGGTTGTACACTTTATTATGATCTTGAGGCCAATCACCTGATGGTAAGTTTGTAAATCACAGATAAAAATAAAAAATAGAACTGATTTATCTGTATTATAATAGTGACATTACAGCTTATAAGAAAGAGGAAAGAACATGAAAAACAGATACTTTATTCTTACTACGATGCTTGCGCTGATATTGTCTGGGTGCAAAGGGGATGCACCTGTTTCGGAATCGGCGGAAGCAAATTCTAAGCTTACAGCGAATGAGGCGGAGAGTGCGGATAGCGCCGGTAGTGCAAGCATCTTTGATAGTGAAAAAGCGGTGGACGAAGATGCACCTGTCTTTGTCGAGTCCTGCGATGAATATGAGAAGACCAACCCCGACGATTCTTCGGGGAGACCATATTTTATAAGATCAACGGAAAAAGTGGCATTGGATGATGCGAGCAAAGAGAAATATCCTGAATTGGCGAAAGCTTGGCAGGAATATACGAATACCAATTATAAAGAGGAGGATTCATTAAGCGAAGAGTATTTCGAAACTTCGCTGCAGGCAGATGAGGATTCTTATGAAACACTGGGGCTGCCTTTTGATCTTACGACAGGATATAACATAGAAAGGTGTGACTCACACTATGTCAGCGCTGTTTATTATTCCTATGGTTTTGGAGGAGGAGCGCATCCCTGGGACGACTGGGAGTCAAAGACATTTGATGTAAGGACGGGAGAAGAGGTTTTGATCTCGAGATTTATTCCGGATAAAGAAGCTCTTTTTAAATACCTTAAGGATTATTTCAGCAAAGACACTGAAGATAGTTTATATGATGGGTGGGAAGATACTCTTTCTGAAATTGTTGAAAACTCATATAAAGATACAGATGTGATAAAGAATTCCGAAGAATATATGCCTGTACTTAATTGGGTATTAGGTACGGACGGAATAGAAATCTTTTTTGACAACTATGCCCTTGCTCCTCGAGTGGAAGGGGATATAGATATGGTGGTACCTTATGATACCGCTATTGTTGATAAAGATGCAGTTTTCCCGTGAGGGCGTATTATAACCTGATGACAGGGTAATAACCAAAGTTTATACTCCGCTATAAGTATTCCTTAATTTTCAC
>JAEEXE010000030.1 GCA_016291375.1 Butyrivibrio sp. | reverse complement strand
ATATAAAGGTTTCGGTAAAAGAGTTTAAGGGTGTAAAGCTATTTCTTTCGTACGAGATGAAAAATGAAGATGGAGTAGTAGTTTGTACCGCCACATCTTCACACGCTTTTTTGACCAAGGAAGGAAAACCCATAAGGGTGCAGAAGGAGTATCCGGACTTTTATAAGACCCTTAGCGAGCTGGCAGAGTGATAGGCGCCTGCGATGTTCATTCATATTCGCAGGGGCGGATTAGGAGAATTATATGAAGACAGCCTTTATTACAGGTGCGACATCCGGTCTTGGAGAGGAGTTTGCTCGCAGATATGCAGAGCAGGGATACAGGCTTATCCTCACGGGCCGCAGAACGCAGCGCCTCATTTCTCTCAAGGAGGAGCTTGGATGCGAGTGCAGGATAATTACTGCGGACATTGCAGATGAGGAGCAGTGCAAGAAGCTTCTTTCCGATATATCCGGGGAGAAGATTGACGTTTTTATCAATAATGCGGGCTTTGGAACAGCAGGAAGTTTCCTTGAGACAGACCTTGAAAAAGAGCTTTCTATGATTAAGGTTAATGACATTGCTATGCACATTCTTTTAAAAGGAGTGCTTAAGATGATGCATGAGCAGGGGCGCGGATCAATACTTAATGTGGCATCTTCTGCGGGGATTCTCCCGGGAGGCCCTTTCATGGCCACTTACTATGCATCCAAGGCTTATGTTGTGTCGATCACCAGGGCTATCGCCAGGGAGTTAAAAGAGCTTGGAAGTAACGTCTATGTTGCCTGTCTATGTCCCGGCCCTGTTGACACCGAGTTTAACATGAATGCGGATGTTGTCTTTGCATTAAAGGGGATTACGGCTAAGAGGTGCGTTTCAGATTGCCTTAAGGGCATGAGCAAAAAGAAAACAGTGATCGTTCCGACTCTTACTATGAGAATTGCCACGGCATTTAGTCATATCACGCCTATTCCAATCATGCTGGCCATGACCGGCAGACAGCAGAAGAAAAAACTGTCGGATAATTGATAAGTTTGTGGACGAGTGTACCTCTTGATGTAGTATAATAGACTTGTTTCAGACAATTCTTTAATCCGGAGGAGGTATACGATGGCAAATATTACAGATATTATTAAGCAGATTAGCGGCAACAAGGAACTTATGGCTCAGATAGCCAAGGTTGACCCTGCTCAGGCAAAAGAGCTTTTGAAGAAAGCCAATATCGATATTGATGAGGCGGATATCAAGAAGGTTCAGGCAGCGGTAGCTGACGGAAAGCTTGATCTTGGGGACATCAAGAACCTTGCAGGCGGATTATTTAAAAAGTAATAGAGTTAAAAAGGCGGCGATGAAGCCGCCTTTTTTCATATAATCATACAATAGGCTTTTTTATCCTGTATAATAGATACAATTGATGCATACAACAGTAGGAGGGACATAATGAAAAACGAAGTAATGAAAAAATGTGATTTATTGGTGGAAAATTTAAGGGGATACAGCAGAGGGTTCTGGTTTAACAACCATCTTCTAAATGTCATTGCAGCGATGTCTTATTCAGAAAAAGGCAAGGTTGCAGATATAAGTAGAGTTAAGGAATGCAGAAAGCTTCTTAGAAGGAAGCAGAATATTTTATCATATTTCAGAGGAAATAATGAGCTGATAGCTGCTACAAGCATGGCTCTTTCAAATGATCCCGAGCAGTACATCGATGAGCTTGTGGGGGTGTATAACAGGTTTCAGCAGGGCAAAATCCTTGGATCAACTTTCAGAGCACTTGCTTCGATCACAATCTGTGATGCGGGGAAAGCATCGGAAGCAGATAGCATAATTGCTAGGACAAATGAGATCATGGCGCTTATGAAGAGCAAGCACCCTTTCATCACAACCAGCGAGGATACTAGCCTTGCGGTTATTCTTGCTATGACTGACAAAAGTGTTGATGATATACTTAATGAACTTGAAAATACCTATGTTACCATTAAGAGCAGATTTACTTTCCATGAGAACGCAGCATATTCTCTGGCGCAGGTGCTTACTGCTTTTGAAGGTAATTATGAGTCCAAATGCGAAAAGGCGCTTGAGCTTTTTAATGAGTTTAAGACAGTGGGATCCGGATATGGCAAGGATTATGAGCTTGCATCCCTTGGGATTTTAACAAACATCAGCATGAATACCTGTGATATTGTCTCTGAAGTTGTTGAAGCTGCTAAATATCTCAAAGATAAGAAGGGGCTTGGTTTCTGGAGTGTTTACAGACATACAAGGCTTATGATAGCAGCTACGATCGTTCACAGTGCTTATGCAGGAGAAGATTCAGCAGCCAGTGCATCTGTTATCGGGGGAACGATTTCCAGAGTGATCGCTGAACAGATAATGCTTATGGTAATAGTTGCAAGTGCAGCAACTTCTGCATCCAGCTCATCAAACTGAGAATGAGATTTATAAAAGTGCCGGTCATGCATTTCAAATGAAAGAAGAGAGGAGATGCAGATGAATATTTCGGAAAAGACCAAGAAGAGAATATATCTTGGGGTAATTGCGGTATCTATCATTGCTATTGTTGCTTTGGGAATTGATTATCGTATTCGCAAAAAGAATGCTCCAAAAGACGGTTCATATAGCGGACCGGTTCTTAATAATAAATCAGATGAAGACAAGGTTCTTGTGTCAGTTAGTACAGAGACGATACAGGATGGGCTTACAGACATGGGCTTTCTTGTAACTCAGGAGTACTATTTTACTCAGGTTGAGAAGTACACCAAGGAAAAGAAAATATTTGAGTTTATTCCATCTTCGTCTGAGTTTATCTATAGCTATGATGGCGCCGTTATGGCGGGAATCGATTTTGAGAAGATTGAGATCAAGAAGGACGACAAGGAGAAGAAACTCACCGTGGTTCTTCCCAAATCGCAGATTCATTCCGTTACGATAGATAAGAATACATTTAAGGTCTATTCGGAAAAGGATTCTTTGTGGAATCCGCTTAAGCTTGAGGACTACAATATTTCTCTCGAGGAATTTGAGAATGCCGCCAAGCAGAAAGCGATAGACAATGGCATTCTGGATAGGTCGGATGAACAGGCTAAGAGTCTTATTACCAATTTTATAGGTAATTTCCCGGCTGCTTCGGATTATGAGATTGTTTTTGACTACAAACTGAGTGCAGATTAAGGAGTATATATGGAGCTTAAGAAGATAACACTGGTTGCAGTACTTGCGCTTATAGCCGTGATCTCTTTTACCAAGATCGCACCTTGGGCGGGGGATCCCAATACACACAAGCACACAATAGAAAAAACGGAAGAGAAGATTGAATCTGTTATGATCCTTTCGGGAGGTTCTGCGGCAACTTCAGCCACATTGTCACTTCTCCCGGGAGATATGTGCACACCTATAGCTGAACAGCTTGCAGAACTTTCCAAGTATTTTCTTGTGATCTTAAGTGCATTGTATCTCGAGAAATTCCTGGTAAGTCTCTCCGGATATATAGTATTTGGGCTGCTCCTACCAATAACATGTGTTTTGTTATGTGCATGGATCATTTCTGGGAAAAGAAAGTGGGCGGAGACTGCCGGCAAGATCGCACTGATAGGAATAATTATTTTCCTCATAGTTCCTGCCAGCGTTAAGCTTTCGGACCTTGTGTACCAGACTCAGGCTTCCAAAGTAGAGAACGCGGTGGAAGAGTACAATGGCCTGGAAGTTGAGGGTGATTCGGAAGGCGGCTTCTTTAATGAATTTACGACTATTACAACGGAAACTGTCGATAAGATCACGTCGTTCCTTGAGAGTCTCCTTGAGTCTCTAGCCGTGATGATTGTAACAGCCTGCGTGATACCGATACTTGTATTCGTGATACTGATATGGTTCGTGAAGACGCTTTTTGCATCCAATGTCCTCACACTGGATTCCGGAACCATCGATGCACTGGTAGATAAATTGGGGAAAAATAAAGAGTGAAGGTAAGATGAAAGCGAGGAAGCTCAGGTGAGCTTCCTCGTTTGATTATTACAATCTATTCATAGTGACCTTTGCAAGCTATTATCCTAAGGTTACCATCAATATATTCATAAATCAGTCTATCTACTTCATTGATGCGTCTGCTCCAAAAACCTTGGAGATCATCTTTTAACGCTTCAGGCTTGCCAATTCCATCAAAAGGATTACGCTGCGCATCTTTTATCAAGTTGTTTATTCTTTTAAGAGTTTTCTTGTCTTGTGATTGCCAATAAATGTAATCATCCCAACCACGGTCTTCCCACAATATGCCCATCAGTCAACCTCAATCAGCTCATGTTCCGTGAAATGAGCTTTTCCGTTTTCGATATCTGATTTGATTCCTTTAAGGTAATTGATATTGGCTTCAGAGTAGAAAGGGTCTGCAGAAACTTCGAAAGGAATACGATGTTCTCGAGTCATCTTTTTTGCAAAGATAGTAAAGGCGGTTGTCATTGACATACCAAGTTCATTACATAGTTGCTCCATATTCTTTTTTAATTCAGAATCCATCCTGAAATTGATATTAACAGCGTTAGCCATGATTCTTTACCTCCTATAATTATTGTATCATTTGTAATGATAAAAGCAAGAATCTTCATTACGAATTCATAATCTTTTTATGTTTTCGTAGTAAATTATTTTAGCATAAAGTATAATGGTTCTCGTATTGCTATTTCTTTATTTATGCGAGGTATGGGTATGATTTTATCTAACGAAGAACTAAAAAACATTTATTTTGGGGCGTATGAATTTGAGGAGACAGAAGGTGGATATCTTCAGGCTTTTCAGTACAACAAGGATCAGATTGAGTACTTTAAGGGTGCACTGGATTTTTGGTACGAAAGGTGCACGGCGACAACTGCCAAGACTTTTGAGTTTGAAACAAAGGCAAGAGAGATTTCTTTTGACTATAAATTTATATGGAAGGGCTCCGAGGATTCTTTTGAGCTTATGATAGACGGACAGCTCACCAATATCGTCTATGTAAAAGATATTGCGGAGGAAGGTAGGCTGTCGTGGAAGCTTCCGGAGGGGAAGAAGAACGTTGTGGTCTATCTGCCTGCGGATGCAACAATACTTGTAAGGAAGTTTGAAAGTGACGCGGAAGTAAGAAGAGCAGCCAAAAATGAGAAGGTTTTGTGGCTCGGAGATTCCATCACTCAGGGCTATGGACCGCTTCGCTCGGGATGTATTTATGTAAGTGTTGCAAACAGGCTCCTTAATTATGATATTATAAATCAGGGAATCGGCGGATATATTTACGATAAGAACAGTCTTATGAAGATGGCGGGCTATCAGCCGGATAAGATCATAGTTGCGCTGGGAACCAATCAGTATGGCGATGGTAATGCTGTGCAGGCTGTTGAGGAGTACTACGAGAGACTTATCGGGATATACGGTAATGAGATCCCGATTCTGTGCATCTCACCTTTGTGGAGAGGTGATCACCCTGAAGAAATGCAGATTCTCATGGCTTTTTGTGATAAAGTAAAAGAGATTGCGGGTAGGTACAAGAATGTTTCAGTGATCGACGGAAGGGAACTTGTGCCTCATCTCCCGGAATACTTCCTTGATAATCTTCATCCCAATCAGCTTGGATGTGAGGTGTACGGAAGAAATCTTGTGGAGAAGATCCGTAAGATTGGCTGGTAAGCATAGTAACAATGCGTTCCGATAATGCTCGGGGGCTTTTGGAATAAAAACAGTTTTAAGGAGATACTTGGCAATGATACACGACAACGTGCTCGCTGCTGTAGGGCATACACCAATGATAAGACTTAACAGGATTGCCGGTGCCGATGGTGCGGAGATCCTGGTTAAATATGAAGGGCTTAATGTGGGCGGTTCGATCAAAACACGAACCGCTCTTAATATGATAAAGGCTGCGGAGAAGCAGGGACTTATAAACGAGAATACTATTATTGTTGAGCCGACAAGCGGCAATCAGGGAATAGGACTTGCTCTTGTGGGAGCGGTAAGAGGTTATAAGACCATAATAATAATGCCGGATTCCGTCAGCGAGGAACGCAGGAAGATAGTAAGGCACTACGGCGCAGAAGTAATACTTGTTCATGATGACGGTGATATCGGAGCCTGCATCGAGGAGTGCCTTAACACGGCGCTACGAATGAGAGATGAAGATCCCAATGTTTTTGTTCCACAGCAGTTTGAGAATCCCAATAATACAATGGCGCACAAGAATCACACTGCGCTTGAGATTATGGAACAGGTTGAAGGTCCGATTCATGGTTTTTGTTCGGGAATCGGAACAGGCGGAACCATTACTGGAATCGGAGAGGTCCTTAAAGCGCAGTATCCCGATATTGAGATCTGGGCTGCGGAACCTGAGAATGCAGCAATACTTGCAGGCGGCAATATCGGAACACATATCCAGATGGGTATCGGAGACGGTATCATACCTGATATCCTCAACAGATCAATATATGACAATATTTATATTGTTACTGATGATGAGGCGCTTACAATGGCTAAGAGACTTGCAAGAGAGGAAGGGATTATGTGCGGAATATCGAGCGGAACCAATGTCGCAGCTGCGGTTAAGCTTGCGAAGAAGCTGGGTCCCGGGAAAACCGTTGTTACGGTATTGCCTGATACAGCAGAGAGATACTTCTCGACACCGCTATTTGAGGATTGATTATAATATGATATAGTATAGTGTGTTAAAATTTGAGTAGAGTTATAATTATTAGTAGAGCTAGGAGCAAATATGAGTAAAGTTGCACTTATAACAGGTATCACAGGACAGGACGGATCATATCTTGCAGAGTTCCTTCTTGAGAAGGGATATGACGTTCACGGTATTATCAGAAGATCATCAGTGGACTTCCGCGAGAGGATCGCACATCTTGAGGGTAAGCCTCATTTCCATCTTCATTATGGAGATCTGGGCGATTCTATGAGTATCCTTGGTGTTGTTTCCAAGGTTCGTCCTGATGAAATATATAACCTTGCAGCACAGTCACACGTTCAGGTTTCTTTTGATTCACCTGAGTTTACAGCTGACGTTGATGCTACAGGCGTTCTTAGAGTTCTTGAAGCGGTTCGCCAGTGCGGTCTTGCAGAGACTTGCCGTATCTACCAGGCTTCAACTTCAGAATTATACGGTAAAGTTGAGGAGGTTCCTCAGAACGAGAAGACTCCTTTCCATCCATACAGCCCTTATGCGGTAGCCAAGCTCTATGGTTTCTGGATTGTAAAAGAGTACAGAGAGGCATATAACATGTTCTGCTGCTCAGGTATTCTTTTCAACCATGAGTCAGAGCGCCGCGGTGAGACTTTCGTTACACGTAAGATCACGCTTGCAGCAGCACGTATCGCACAGGGCAAGCAGGAGAAACTCTATCTTGGTAATCTCTCAAGTCTTCGTGACTGGGGTTATGCCAAGGATTATGTTGAGTGTATGTGGCTTATCCTTCAGAATGACAAGCCTGAGGACTTTGTTATCGCAACAGGTGTACAGCACTCTGTAAGAGAGTTTGCTCAGCTTGCTTTCCACTATGCAGGTATCGAGCTTGAGTTTAAGGGCGAGGGCACAGACGAGAAGGGTTACGACAAGGCTACAGGTAAGGTGCTTGTTGAGGTTTCACCTGATTTCTACAGACCTACAGATGTTGTAAATCTTTGGGGCGATCCTACCAAGGCTAAAGAGAAGCTCCAATGGAATCCTCAGACCACTTCTTTTGAAGAACTTGTAAAGATCATGGTTGAGCACGATATGGCTAAGGTAGCTGTTGAGAGAGCCAATGAGCACGTTGAGTTTAACCTTGCTGAGTTCCTTGAAAAGGGTATTGATAAGTAATAATCAGGATAATATTTAAAGTGTGTAAAAGAGGCGTATATCATGATGGAGAAAAATGACAAGATCTATGTAGCGGGCCACAGAGGAATGGTTGGCTCTGCAATAGTTAGAGAGCTCAAGGAGCAGGGATATTTTAATATCATTACAAGATCCCACAGTGAGCTTGATCTTACAAGACAGGACCAGGTAGAGAAGTTCTTTGCGCAGGAGCAGCCGGATTATGTTTTCCTTGCAGCCGCTAAGGTTGGCGGTATTATGGGTAATTCCGAGGCACTTGCTGATTTCATGTATGAGAATATGATCCTTGAGATGAATGTTATACATGCTGCTTGGAAGAATGGTTGTAAGAAGCTTGAATTTCTTGGTTCATCCTGTATTTATCCCAGAATGGCTCCTCAGCCTATGAAAGAGGATTGTCTTTTGACTTCAGAGCTTGAGAAGACCAATGAGGCATATGCCCTTGCTAAGATATCGGGACTTAAGTACTGTGAGTACCTCAACAAGCAGTACGGAACAGATTATATCTCTGTTATGCCCACTAATTTATATGGACCTAATGACAACTATCATCCCACTCATTCTCATGTTCTTCCTGCACTTATAAGAAGATTCCATGAGGCCAAAGAGCAGAATCTTCCCTATGTAACCTGTTGGGGAGACGGTAGCCCTTTGAGAGAGTTCCTTTATGTTGATGATCTTGCTAATCTGTGTGTATTTCTTATGAATAACTACAGTGGCAACGAGACAGTCAATGCCGGAACGGGCAAAGAGCTTACGATAAAAGAGCTTACGGAGAAGGTTGCAGCCATCATCGGCTACACCGGAGAAATCAGATGGGATCCTTCAAAGCCAAACGGAACTCCCAGAAAGCTTCTTGATGTATCAAAAGCCAAAGCGCTTGGCTGGACATATAAGACAGAGCTTGATGACGGTATCAAGCTTGCGTACAAGGATTTCCTTGAAAATCCCATGCGTGCGGAGAGATAAAGCTCGGAATCATGCGTTTTGAGAGATAGAGTATAGAATATAGTATATAAAAACCGCTACACAGGTTGTGTAGCGGTTTGTTGATTTATGATTATAAAAAGAGATTAACAAAAAATACAAAATCAGCGTTTTCACCGCCAAATGTACTTTCGTGGAGAGATACAGTATGCCAGCTGGCACTTGTATCCTCAGGATCACTTAATCCTTCTCCACATAGGATTTTTCCGTCTTTATCAAGTATTAATCCGCAATATGTAGTGGTCCTGAATAAATGATTATTCTCATTATCTGAAGATGCATCAGACCGAAGCGCGTAACTTCCGGTATCCCCCTTTTGCAATTCTGTAGATACTTCGTATGGAATATATTCTTTGTCAAGCGGCTGAATTTCAAACTTGTTCCACTTGATATTTCCGGAAGGAATCTTTTCTAACAATTTCAAAGAAATTGCAACAGTGTTTCCTGCCCATATTTCAATTTCATCAGTGAAGATGTCCTGTACATAGGCACCTTCTACGTCTTCTACGTTACCGTCTAAAGATAACCTGATGTTCTGATCTGTTGTATTGGTAAATGCTACGACTAAATGGTAACGTTCTGCCTTGATCGTATTATGGGTGTCGATAAAAGTTCCTTCAGAAACTACGATACCGTCTGTCGGCATGTACTCAGCCTCCCAGTTTACTTTTGAATAATCAGTTGTCAATGCATCAAGCTTTTTCTGAACATCATCGGATATAGGATATTCTTCTTCAGACTTTTTACCAAATTCTTTTGTAGCAGCACTTTTGGTTATAGTAGTTTCACCGCTCTGATCGAATTGTGGTGACATGTCCCCCTTTTTTGAACCGCATGCCGCAAGCATTGATGCAGTTCCGAGTAGTGCCAGTGTAAATCCAAGTAGTTTTGCCTTTTTCATTTTGTGTCCTCCTATATTATGTTGATTAGATTTTAAGGCTTCTGCAAAATAAAGTAAAGATTCTATTGTGAAAATATGAATTATTTTTTAATTACGGGCAAAATAAAACCTTTACACATCATAAACAATCATAAATGTGTAAAGGTTGCAGGTAATGATTTTTCTTTTCAATCAATCGTATTCAAAGATACCTTGTAAAACATCTGATACTTCCATGATATCGGCATAGGGAATTCGATCTGCGCGATTGCAAGATCTTTCAGATGGATCAATAAGTTTTACTTGTTCGCATATGACGGTACCGCTTGTGCCCTTGTTTCCTTTTACCAATATGTGTAGTGGGCCTTCGCTAACATTTTTTAGTAAAGGACATACATGAAATACTCCGGTTGCTTTTATAAAAGCATTTTTGCTTGTTACAACAAATAGACTACGGTTAAAGCCGCGAATTTTGATGATGTCACCTTGAGATATATCAATCATAGCATTTCCCTACCTTTTGGTTCACCCCAATCAAAATCGCAGATGGAGATATTTCCGTCATATTTTGCTAGGCGTTCCTCGAAAGTTTTATGCTCAAAAGACTTTCTCAGAACAATTGAATCATTATCAATTCCAATATCAAGAACATCAGATGTTTTCAATTGGAGCTTTTCCAAGATGTCTTTTGGTATTCGTATTCCCTGGCTATTGCCCCATGATCTAATAGCGACCTGTTCCATATAGACCTCCTAATAAAGTATAACATGTATATACATATTATACTTTATTGCTATGTATAATTCAATTATTCAATCAAAAAACCGCATATAATTTGAAAGACAGGCCCTTTAAGTGTAAAATACTGAATAGAGTGGGATTTTATAACTTGTGGCAGAAGAGGGCACAGGCTTTTGAATGTCCGAGAATATGAATCAGGAGTAAAAACAATAATGAAGCTACTTAGTGTTGTTGTTCCCTGCTACAACGAGCAGGATAATATCGCGGATTTCTACAACGAGCTTTTAAAGAACGAGTCTTTTTTCAAGGAAAAAGATATCGAGCTTGAGATCATATATATTGATGACGGTTCTTCCGATAAGACGCAGGAAGAAGTGACGCGTCTTCATGAGAAGGACAGCAGAGTTCATCTTGTAGGTTTTTCAAGAAACTTTGGTAAAGAGGCTGCTATGTACGCAGGTCTTCAGAAGTCCAAGGGAGATTATGTGGTGGTTATGGACTGTGACCTTCAGGATCCACCTTCTCTTTTGCCAGAGATGATAGATGCAGTTGAGAAAGAGGGATATGACAGCGTAGCCACAAGAAGGGTCAGCAGAAAGGGAGAACCTCCCATCAGATCCTTCTTTGCAAGGAGATTCTACAAGCTTATAAATAAGATTTCCAACGCGGAGATTGTCGACGGCGCAAGGGATTACAGGCTTATGACCCGCAGATTTGTGGATGCTGTCCTTTCTATGGAAGAATACAACAGATTTTCCAAGGGAATTTTCGGCTGGGTCGGATTTAAGAATAAATGGATCGAGTTTGAAAATGTGGAAAGAAGAAAGGGAGAGACCAAGTGGTCTTTCTGGAAGCTCTTTGCCTATGCAATTGACGGAATAGTGGCTTTTTCCACAACTCCACTTGCTCTTGCATCCGTATTTGGAATGTTGTGCTGCTTTGTAGCTTTTTGCTTCATCATATTCATTATCGTAAGACAGCTTACTGTTGGTGATCCTCACGGAGAGGTGGGCTGGGCGTCTATGGCCAGCATCATCCTGTTTGTAGGAGGCCTTCAGTTGTTCTTTGTAGGAGTTCTTGGACAGTATCTTTCCAAGACATATCTTGAAGTTAAGAAGCGTCCTTTATATATCGTGAAAGAGGAACTGTGATGGTAAGTATTGTGGTGCCGGTGTATAATGCGGCCAAATATATAGAAAATACCATAGATATGGTCTGTAATCAGACTTACAAAGATTGGGAGCTTATTCTGGTAGATGATGCTTCCAGGGATGGCAGTGCCGATATCATCGAGGAGTATATAAAGGGTCAGGGTAAGCGTATCAGGCTTATTCGAAAGGAAACTAATGCCGGGGCTGCCGCAGCCAGAAACAGCGGCATAGATGCCTCCTCAGGTAGGTACATTGCTTTTCTTGATGCGGATGATGTCTGGGCAGTGGATAAGCTTGAGAAGCAGATAGAATTCATGGAAAAAACGGGAGCAGCCTTTTCTTTTCACTCCTATGAGTTTGGAGATGAGCGTGCCAAGCCCACCGGTAAGATAGTTCACGTGCCGGAAACGCTTAATTTTAGGCAGGCACTTTCAAGGACCGTGATATTTACCACGACGGTAATGTTTGACACGGAGAAGATAGACATGGAGATAATCCATATGCCTATGGTTCCGAGTGAGGACACAGCCACATGGTGGAGGATACTTAAGAGCGGCATCGTAGCTTACGGGCTGGATGAGAATCTTGCAATTTACAGAAGACCTCCCAAATCTCTTTCATCCAATAAGCTTATTGCTTTAGAGAGAATATGGTTTTTGTATAGAAATATTGCCAACTTATCAGTTTTGGAATCTTTATTTTACTTTGGAGGATGGGCTGTCAGAGCGACTCTTCGCAGGCTTTGATCTGATGGCTAAAGGGGATTTATGAGAAAAAGTGAATCATTTAGAAGAATGACAGTATTGCTGATGGATTTCGTGGGACTATGCATGTACATTGCGGTATTTGCATGGAGCTGGTTTTCAATTTATTACCCTGTTCTTACCACAGAAAGAATCAGTAAGGACGGATACAGTTTCGGACCCGGTATTAAGTATAGTTTCAAGGGACACATCGTTATCCTCGCGATTTATTTTATATTGCTTATTTTCTTTACCCATACTTACGGAGGGCTTCGAATAGGTTATCTTAGGCCTATTGATATATTCTTGTCGCAGATTTTTGCGCTTCTTATTGCCAATGTCATTTCCTTTGCCATTATGTTGCTACTTAGGAACTGGCTCCTTCCTGTTGTGCCGATAATAGGAGTTTTTGTGGCGCAGCTCGTGATTTCTTTTGCATGGGCACACATAACGAATGTTATCTATAGGTCTACGTTTGAGCCAAGGAGACTGCTTTTGGTAAACGGCAAGTTCGATGCTGAGGACATCATAAGGAAGTTTATGTCCAGAGCGGATAGGTATGAGATCGTTAAGCAGATCAATATTTCCGAGGGAATAGACAGGGTCTATGAAGAGTGTCTTGGAGACTATGAGGGTGTTATCATCTGGGATGTTCCCAGTGAGTATAGAAACGGCCTGGTTAAATATTGCTATGGCAGGAATATTAGAATATATGTAATGCCCAAGATCACAGATGTGCTTTTAAAGGGCTCGGAGCAGCTTCATCTCTTTGATACACCGGTTCTTTTGCTCAGGGACTATTCCATTAAGATCGAGCAGAGGATCATCAAGAGATTTTTTGATATAGTGCTTGCGCTTATACTTCTTGTGGTATTTGCGATTCCCATGGTGATCGTTGCGATCGTCATTAAGCTTACGGATGGGGGACCGGTGCTGTACAAACAGGTTCGCTGTACAATAGACAGACGTGAATTTACTCTCATGAAGTTTAGGAGTATGAGGGTGGATGCTGAGAAAGATGGTGTTGCAAGGCTTTCATCCAAGAACGATTCGAGAGTGACACCTGTAGGTAAGTTTATAAGGGCTTGCAGGCTTGATGAGACACCTCAGTTCTTTAACATACTTAAAGGCGATATGAGCTTTATAGGACCAAGACCTGAGAGACCTGAGATTATTAAACAGTATATTGAGGACATGCCTGAGTTTGCGTTTAGAACCAGAGTCAAGGCGGGACTTGCAGGATATGCTCAGGTTTATGGCAAGTACAATACAACGCCATACGACAAGCTCAAGCTTGATCTTACATATATAGAGAATTATTCAATCTGGCTTGATATCAAGCTCATGATGTTGACACCAAAGATATTGATCACACCTGACAGTACAGAGGGTGTTGAGGAGAATCAGATAACTGCCAAAAAGAACTGATGGAGACTGGGTTAATGGACAGAAATAAAGAAAAGTATATGGATGAAAGCCTTGATCTTAAGAGCTTTTATCTGAGATTCATAAAGAAACTGTGGATTGTTCCTGTGGCTGCTCTGGTGGGAGCACTGATAGGTGCGGGAATCTATTATCTTGCCAATTTTACCTTTGGTCCGGAAAAAGAGTATGAGCAAAAGTCTCAGTTCTATCTCTCATATTCCGAGGAGGCGTATATGACCAGAGGGGATGGCGGAACTCTGATAGATTCTTATAACTCCTACACTTGGGAAAACCATATTATGAATTCCGATGAGATTCTTCTGGAAACTATGAAGACACTTCAGGCGGAAGGCGTTGATGTTACCAAGGAAGAAGTGAGTGCATCTATAAAAGCAGAGGCCCCTTCGGACTATAGAATACTTGTGGTTACTGTCAGGAACACAGACAGTGACTTGGTTGGAAAAATAACAGATGCTACCATAAAGAGCCTGGAAAAGTTCATAGGTCTTATAGTTGATGGTAAACTTGAGTATGTTTTTGATTCCATAAGACTTAGTTCAAAAGGCGATATTGTTCCCGTTAAGGTAGATAACAGAATAGCAAACGCGGCTATATTTGGTGCGGCGCTGGCAGCTCTTTTGGCTGTGATCGTACTACTGCTTCTTGATGCACTGGATGATTCTGTTTATGTACCTGAGGAATGCGAGAAAAGATATAATATTCCTGTTCTCGGAGTTCTTTCTTCCAAGGGCGAGATTGGTGACGTTCTTAAAAATGAGCTTTCGGCTGCTTATGACAAATATGCCTCCGGTGCTCAGAATGCGTTTTTTATTTCTACGGACAGCCTTGAAGATTATGAGAGGTCGGGTAGAGACCTTGATGTTCTAAAGAATGTTCTTGGAAATGGCAGAAGCGACAATGTATCCAAGATCACTCCCATGGAGATACCGGGAAAGGTTCTTGAAAACTATAGGAAGATTGGCGGATCCGACGGCGTTATCCTGGGCGTTCCCATGGGTAAAAAGAACGGAACCATGACAGAACATGTTATTTCACAGCTTAGAAAGCATGATTGCAAGATTCTTGGAATCGTGATCGTTAGAGCAAATGAGAAGTTTATTAAGCGTTACTATGGATTGAAGTGATGCTTTGGCATATAGATTCGGAAAATGAATTGGGAACAGGTGAATGCTAGATGTCTGACAGACTTGAAATACTGATATCCGCTGTTAACAAGGCGGTAGAGGAACTTCCTCACAAGATGAAAATAGAGACTGATGCCGTTATCGTCAACCAGATTCCTGACGGAGCGGGCGCTGATAAGGATGAGCTGATCGTAGATCAAAACGGTATATGCAGAGTGCTCACCAGGCATGCCAAAGGTGTTGGGCTTTCCAGAAATACAGCCCTTGAAGTGGCAACCCATGAGCTTATTCATTTCGGAGATGATGATATAGTCTACGATGAAGGATATGCTCAAAGGATTGTAGATGAATTTGACAGGCATCCTGAGGCGGATGTTCTTCTTTTTAATGTTAAAGCTCAGCCCGGAAGAGAGACCTATTGGAATGAGGACTATGCCAGGGTTGACTGGAGGAACTACGGAAGGTATCCTGCGTATGCAATCGCAGCAAGACGTGAGAAGCTTGTAAAGTCCGGAGTCAGGTATTCGCTTTTATTTGGAGGCGGATCTCAGTTTATGAACGGAGAGGATTCCCTCTTTTTGCATGATTGCTTGAAGGCGGGACTTAATCTATATAGAACGACTGTGGCGCTTGGTCATGAGGAACCGGGAGAGTCCACATGGTTCAAGGGCTATACGGATAAATTCTTCTTTGACAGAGGAGTTTTGTATCATTTTCTCTACGGAGGTATGGCCAAGATTTTGGGCTTTAGATACCTGTTTAAGAATAGAGAACAGATGTGCAAAGAAAAAGGACTGATACGCTGCTTTTTGCTTCTCTCTAAGGGTGTTGATAAGGGCAGAAAGCTTAAAGTGAGATAGACTTGAAAGAGGATATAGATGGCTATTTATCTGACTTTAACAGCTGTGGTTATATTGACTGCAATGCTGATAAAGAAGACAGAATTAAATACAGGATATACAGGTGATCTTAGGATTCACCGTGGGATGAAGAGACAGGATATGGTGAATATCATTGCCATGACCGCTATTTTCTTGGCTCTGTTTCTGGTGTCAGCGCTTAGGGTTAATGTCGGTAATGATTATGCCAAGTATGCAGAGTTTATGCATCTTATTTACTGTGATTCCTATGTGCCTACAGAACCGGGATTCAACGCAGTAACATATGTTATTTATCATCTCAGCGGCTTTGAGAATTTTATGCTTGTATTTGCTTTTATCGCATTTTTCACGGTTCTCTTTTTTATAAAAGCGATATGGGATCAGAGTGAGTGGTTCACGTTAAGTTTTGCCATGTTCATGCTTTTGGGATACTATTTTCAATCAATAAGTACCGTGCGTTATTATTTAGCGCTGGGTATTGCGCTGTATTCTCTCAAGTATGTTACCAAGGGAGATTGGCCAAGATTCGTGTTTTTTGTTATCTTGGGAGCTCTTTTTCATAAATCCATGTTGGTGGTTTTGGTGCTGTATCCTCTTGCTGGGCTTAAGTGGAAGAGGTGGATGTACGGAGTAGGAGCAGCTTTGTGCGTTTCATGTATTTTTTTACATGAACAGTATCTTGAACTCGCCAAGCTGATATATCCTTCCTACAGGAATAACGCGGAAGAGTATGTGAGTGGTATAAGTTATACCAATATAGCAAGGTGTGTTGCCGTGATCGCATTCGCTCTGTGGGTTTATAGGGATAAGATTAGAGAGAACAAAACGTATATGTTATACTTCCATTGCAATCTGATGGGACTTGCTCTTTATGTGTTTGGGGCTTTTCTTCCGATTGTTTCAAGGATTGGCTATTATCTGACGGTTACGCAGATTTTGTTTGTTCCGGCGATCATAAAGAGCATCAAGGATGATAGAAAGAGAAAGCTTATAACGCTTATGGCTTGTTTGGCTTTTGTCCTTTATTTTGCTGTTTATATGCGGGGCGCAGGTAAGGACGGTATCAGGATACTTCCTTATCAGACGATAATGTTTCATGATATGCCGCCTCTTCTTTCGGATAAAGGCTATTAAGGAGTTGATCGTTTTATGAAGAAACCTTTTTTTATAATAATCGTAGTTTCATATAATCCCGGCGATAAGCTTATTGAGACGGTTGAGAGTATTAGGAAGCAGACTTATTGCAACTACAGGATTCTGGTAAAAGACGGTATGTCCACGGATGGTTCTCTGGATAAGCTTAGAAAGAAGCTTGGATTTGCCGGTAATTCCAATGAAAAAGACGAGATAACAATAGTTGAGAGCTGTGATAACGGCATATATCATGCCATGAATATAGCAGCTTCATATTTGAATGATAGAGTAAAGAATGCAAGGGCTGAGGAAGAAGAACTCAAGGATTCCAAAGAAGTTAAGCTCCTTCGCGCCGGTGAGCTTCCGTCATACATTTTCTTTTTGAACTGCGGGGATACTTTCAGAGATGAGAATGTACTTAGGAAGGTCCATGACTGCATTATTTCCAAGATTGAGAAAAACGGTACAACCGTTCCTTCTATTTTTTACGGAGATACCTTTGATTGCTTGACAGGACAAAGAGTTGCATCCAATCCCAGGATCAATGATTTTGCATGCTATAGAAATGTCCCTTCTCATCAAGCTTGTTTTTATGATGAGAGGCTCATATACAATAATCCCTTCAATCTGAAGTACAAGGTGAGAGCTGACTATGAGCAGTTTCTACGGTGCTTTTACAGGGATAAGGCACAGACTATTTACATGCCTGTTATAATAGCTAATTATGAGGGCGGGGGATTTTCGGACGTCAACAAGAAGTTGTCTGAGGAAGAGAGACGAGAGATCATCAAGATGTATCTGCCAAAAGCGCAGATTAGGAAATATGATATGATACGTCTTTTGACTTTTTCGGCACTTCGCACGGCGCTTTCGTCGAACAAGCTTACGGCGGGCGCTTACAACACGCTTAAGAGCCTGATATATAGGCTAAAGGAGAAGAGAAATTGAGAGTTTTATGGTTATGTAACATTATGCTTCCGCACTATGCTGAAGCGCATGGAGTTGAATACTCTGTAAGAGAGGGCTGGCTTACGGGCTGCCTTAACAGAATTATTGAGGAAAATAATTCCGAGAATAGCAAGCTGACTTTGGGTATATGTTTTCCCAAAGAGGATGCGGGCAATTATAAAGAGGTCATTGACGGTGTTACCTATTATGATTTCACCGAGGATCTGGATCACCCGGAGACTTACGATCGCTCTATTGAGGAGAGATTCCGCACGGTCTTGGATGATTTCAAGCCTGACATTGTGCATGTATTCGGAACTGAATTCCCTCATTCTCTTGCAATGCTGAGAGTCTTTAATAATCCTGAAAAGACTCTTCTTGGTGTGCAGGGACTTTGCGGCGCCATTGCATTTAATTACATGGCGGGTATTCCTGTAAATGTGCAGGAATCAGCAACTTTCAGAGACAGGATCAAGGATGATTCATTGGTTCAGCAGCGCAATAAGTTTTTGATCCGCGCTGAGCACGAGAAAGAAGTGATCAAGCTTTCCGGTAATATCACAGGTAGAACAGATTTCGATAAGGAAGAGACTGCCAAGATCAATCCTTCTGCAAAATATTTTTTCATGAATGAGACAATGAGACCTTGTTTTTATTCGGGAAAATGGGAAGAAAAGAAGGCAGATCCTCATTCTATCTTTGTGGCACAGGGTGATTACCCTCTTAAGGGCCTTCATTTCATGTTGCAGGCTATGCCCAAGATTTTGGAGAAATATCCGGATGCCCATTTGTTTGTTGCCGGTAATAACATAATAGGAAAAGGAAACAGCAAATATCCGTTTTTCCTTAGAGCCAGCGCATACGGTAAGTATATAAAGAGCCTGATCTCATCTAATAAGCTCAAGAAGAAGGTTTCCATGGTGGGAGTACTGACTCAGGAACAGATGAAGGACAGATTCCTTCACAGCAGTGTGTTCGTTTGCCCGTCTGTACTTGAAAACTCACCTAATTCCGTGGGAGAAGCAATGCTTCTGGGCGTTCCTGTAGTTGCTTCCAGAACCGGAGGTATCCCGAATCTTCTTACAGACAAGAAGGACGGTATTTTATTTGAGAATAAAAATCCGGAGAAGCTTGCAGATGCTATTCTTGAGATCTGGGATGAACCTGTGATATCAGCAGTATATGGAGACAATGCGTCCAAGCATGCCCGTGAGACTCACAATGCAGACGCCAACTATAAGAGACTTGTAGAAATATATGAAGAGATAGGTGGTAAGGAGTAAAAAAGTGGTCATAACTTTTGTCTCTAACTACATAAATCATCATCAGATTCCCTTTTGCAGGGAGATGGCGGGATATGGTAAGGATGTGGAGTTCCATTTTATCCAGACAATGCCTATGGAGCAAAAGAGGATAGATATGGGCTGGGCAGTAGATCCCAAGGATTATCCGTTTGTCTCTTTGTATTATGAAGATAGAGACACCTGTGAAAAGCTTATTCTTGAAAGTGATGTTACCATATTTGGCTGGTCTGAAGGGACGGTAAGTAATCTCGAAGCAAAGAGATTGTCTTCCGGAAAGCTTTCGTTTCGCGTAAGCGAGAGGATATACAGAGAAGGCCAGTGGAAGATGATAACTCCTAGAGGGCTTATAAACAAGTACAAGGAACATATAAGATATAGGAATAAGCCTGTATATCTGCTTTGTTCAGGTGCTTATGTTGCATCGGATTTTAGTCTTATCGGAAGCTACCCCGGCAAGATGCTAAAATGGGGATATTTCCCTGTGGGAGTCGGAGCGGATGAAAACGCAGGTGGTAACACCGCAGAAACAGCGAACCCGGAAGCACATAGGGAGCGCAAGGTGGGTTACCCTGTGAGGATATGCTGGGCCGGAAGATTGATTGAGCTAAAACATCCTGAGTTTGCCGTGGGACTTGCAGAAAAGCTAAAAGAAGTCGGCTATGATTTTAAAATGGATATTGTAGGCGACGGCCCTATGCGTTATAAGCTGGAGCGTGAAGCTGCAGAAAAGGGAATTGACAATATGGTTACTTTTGCAGGTGGCAAAAAGCCTGCAGAGGTGCTGAATTATATGAAAACGGCTGATATTTTTATTTTCACCAGTAATTATCTTGAGGGCTGGGGAGCCGTTGTAAACGAGGCTATGTCCTGTGGATGCGCTGTTGTTGCATCTGAGGAAGCCGGAGCAGTTCCTTTTCTTATTGAGAATGGTGTGAACGGCTATACATATGCTAAGGGTGACTACTTTGATTTTTATAATAAAGTATTGCTCTTGCTAGAAGATAGAGATAAAATCTTGGAGTTTGGGGATAAAGCCAAAGAGACTATTTCAAAGTTATGGAATCCCCGTAGGGCTGCTAATGAGCTTATTCGCTTTTGCAGTGAATTCTTGATGGGCCAAGATCCGGTTCCTTCTATGGAGGGACCCATGAGCACTGCCAAGATTATTAAACCTGCCGGCTTTTTGAGAAGTTTGCAGGAAAAGAATCGATTGGAATGAGGAGTTTTTGAGAAATTTATGAGAAGCATCGATGATTTTTTTGATACTGAATTTAAGATTTTCGGTCTGAATATTACGTTATTTGATCTGTTTTTTTTCACAGTAATGACTTGCCTTGGGATTATTATCAGAATGTCACTTTTTGATATATTATCCGGAGATTACAAGCTTGCTTTTGCAGATTGGATGAGAGAATGTCACGAGGCAGGCGGCTTTGCGTATCTCGGGATAAAGCCCGGAGTTTCTGATGCAAGCACTTTTGACTATAACTGTATGTTCCAGTACATAATAGTTCTCTTGCACTATATCGGCGGTGGTGTCAATGATATGTATCTAGTTAAGACCGTTTCCGTGATATTTGACTTTGTATGCGCTATTACTATATTCAGGATTGCCTATGAAGTTACCGGGCAGGATATTAAGAAGTCCATGATAGCTTACGCTGCAACAATGTTCCTTCCTACAATGATACTTAACAGCGGAGCCTGGGCGCAGAATGATTCTATATATACATCATTCGTTCTTTTGTCTCTTCTCCATATTATGAAGGGTAAGGACAACAGAGCGTTTATCTATCTTGCACTTGCATACAGCTTCAAGCAGCAGACTATTTTCTTTGTGCCCTTTGTAATTCTTATGTGGCTCAAGAATAAGGTCAAGATCAGATATGTATTCTGGATACCTGTTATTCATGTTGTAGCTATGATCCCTGCGGCTATTGCCGGCAGAAGCTGGGGAGATCTCCTTGGTATTTACGGTAAGCAAGTTACAATGTTTTCAAGACTTACAATGAATTATCCAAGCATTTATACCATCATTTCCAACGACATCGGTTCCGGAATGAGGAAGATTATTATCTCTGTGGGAACAGTGGCTACGGTCATGATATTTGGTATTATTGCTTATTATATTTATAAAAAGAAATTTGAAATTACCGGCAGATATATGATAACACTTGTTATATTTACAGCCCTGTTGTGCTGTTTCTGTCTGCCTGCTATGCACGAGAGATATGCGTATTTGCCTGAAGTACTTGCTATTGTTTATGCTGTGTTCTCTTACAAGAGAATATCTATATGTGCATCACTTCAGGTTATTGCCATGATAACATATTCAAGATATCTTTTTGGCTCTACAGTTCTCACACTGTGGCCTCTTTCCATAGCAATGCTTGTAACTATTATGATTGTGGGATACGATCTTTTCCTTCAGATGAAAGATACTGAGATTATAGCAGTCACAGCTCCTATTGAGAGCAGCGAGACTGAGACGGAGGCTGTAAGTGGCTGATAATACAGCAAAGATAACGGTTATCATACCCGCATACAATATTGAGGATCTTCTTGGGCGGTGCATTGAATCTGTGGTATCACAGGATTACCCCAAGGAGCTTCTTGAGATTATCGTTGTTGATGATGGATCCACTGATTCAACAGGCAGAATTGCCGATGAATATGCAGATAAATATCAGAATGTTACAGCGCTTCACAAAGAAAACGGCGGTTCCAGTAGTGCAAGGAATCTTGGGTTAAAGCATGCGACAGGCGAGTATATAGGCTTTGTTGACAGCGATGACTTTGTGGATAAGAGGATGTTTGGAACTCTTGTGGATGCGGCAAGGCGCTATGATGCAGATATGGTACAGGTTTCAAGAGATGAGATCGCTGAAGATGGCAGTATGCTACCTGACGTGCTCACACCACCAAAAGGGGAAATTGTAGTTACCCCGGCCGAGCATATTCGCACTCTTTTAATGCATACGGGAGATGCTTCTTTTTGCACCAAGATAACCAGGAGAGCAGTGCTTGGAGATGATCTCAGATTCCCGGAAGGAGAGCTTAACGAGGATTTTCACCTTATGATCAGGACTCTTGAAAGAGTTAACAAGCTCGTGATCCTTCCCGAGAAATATTATCATGTCTTTTACAGAACGGGCAGTAATTCCAGGAAAAAAGCAGAAGATAAGGATTATTTTCCTTCTGTATTTACAGACATTGTGAGAAATGCCGATGTTGCTCTTAATCTTGTAAGAGATAAATATCCGGAGCTTGTTCCTGTTGCTGAGAGATTTGGATATTATCAACGACTCGACTATCTTCTTCATATTCCTACAAGTATGATGACTTCAGATAACTCTTTTTACAAAGAAGTGGTTAGAAATATCAGGAAGAGTCTTATAAAAATAATAAGCAACAAGTATTTATCCAAGAGGGATAAGATTTATCTTATGATTCTGGCTCCCGCACCGAGATTTGTCAGAAAACTCCACGCTTATGTCAGGGGACTGTAAAGCATGAAAAAATATGCGATTTACATAATCTTACTCATATCGATTCTTGTAAATGTATTTTACGGATTCCAAAAGAAGGGCTTTCATGAGGATGAGTATTATACATATTTTTCTTCAAACAGGAGTCTTGGACTATACCAGCCTGACAGAGAATGGCAAGATAGACAGACTATTCTTGATGAATTCTCTGTAAAAAAAGGAGAGGGCTTTAACTATGGGCTCGTTAAACTGGTTCAGTCCTGGGATGTACATCCTCCTGTGTACTATTATGTTTTCCACACAATATGTTCGTTAACTCCCGGGCTCTTTACAAAATGGAGCGGGATAATCACTAATTTAATAGCGTTTGTTATTGCATTTGTGGCGATGAATGCGCTAATGAAGGCACTGGATGTTCCTTTTTCGGTGCAGGCTTTGACACTCCTTTTCTGGGGGCTTAATACCCAGACAGTATCCTGTAATCTTCTGATCAGGATGTATGCCTGGCTCTGCGCAGCAATAATTCTGTGCGCATATGTCCATATAATGATCATGAAGAGGTTTGATGAATATGCTGATGATCTTAAGAAGTACTGGCTTCATTTGCTACTTCCTGTGATGGTGATATCTTATCTGGGATTTTTGATCCAATACTTTTATATTTTCTTTTTTGTCAGTATCGGAGCAGCGCTTACTTGCTGGATCCTCTTGGTGAAAAAAGATATCAAAAAAGCTGCTCTTTATGTGGCAAGCTGCGGAGTATCCCTTATGCTTGCAGTTATTACTTATCCTGCCAGTGTTCATCATCTTTTTGGTGGATACAGAGGAACAGGCGCTGCCGGAAGCTTTTTTGACATGAAAAATACAGGGATGAGGCTGTCTTTTTTCATAGGACTTGTGAATGACTATGTATTTTCTGGTGGGCTTATCATTGTCGCTATCATGCTGATACTAGGTATAATGGCGCTTTTAGTTGCTAATAGGAAACATAGGAGGATGGGAGCGCAGATCATTGTTCTTACAGTGGGAGCCGTGGGATATTTTGTCCTCACTTCCAAATGTGCTCTTCTTGTCGGAAGTGCCTCAGGAAGATATGAAATGCCGATATATGGCCTTATTATCATGCTTTTATTCTGGGATCTATATTATGTCATAGAAGCGATAGGGAATAAGGCATATATGATCGCTATGGCGGCTGCTCTTTTGATGTTCCTTGCAAAAGGTCATTTCTATGATAAGAATGTTCTTTTCCTATATCCGGAGGATGTGGAGAAAATGGCGTATGCAAGTGATAATAAGGATGGAATAGCGGTTGTTATGTTTAATCCTGCTACGGCTCACAATGTCTGGAGGCTCACAGATGAGCTTCTTTGCTATGACAAGGTCTTTTACATGGATGAGGAGAACACGGATAAGATAATGGACTTTGATGTGACCTCGGCGGATAAGATAATCCTTTATGCTGCGGATGATGAGCTTCAGAAGGATGCTTTTGATAATCTGGTTTCTTCCTGTGCTGTTTCCGGTGATTATAAGCTTCTTTTTACCGAGGATATGTGGAGCACCTATGAAGTCAGATAAACAGCCGGATTATAGGCTGTGAATAGTATCAGGCATGCGGTTACTTTTTTGACCTTGCAGCTATCATATATTATAATCAATTAGTTAGAGAATACGCGTATTTTGGTGTTCTTTGGAGGTTTTATGCAGATGCGTGCAGCGGTTATCGGAGCCAGCTCCGAGTCAATATATACAATACAAAAAGCCAGAGAACTTGGACTTTATGTGATCGCTCTTGACGGCAATCCCGAAGCTCCCGGACTTAAGGCTGCCGATGCTTCTTTTGTTGTGGATATAAGGGACCCTGAGAAGGTCTTTGAGATACTTGATAAGAATAAGCCTGATGTTGTGCTTCCTGTTCCCATCGGAAGGTATCTTACAACTACAGGTGCTGTTAACGACAAGTACGGACTTGTTGGAGTGAGCGCAGGCGCGGCAGAGATCTGCACTGACAAATATGAGTTTCACAAAGTCCTTAATGAGAAAGGGCTTAGGAATGCAGAGCTTTATCTGCTTCCTGCCGGATCTGATGTTCCGGATGCATCTGAGCTTAATGATATTTATCCTGTTGTTGTTAAGCCTCGCTTTGGGTCGGGAAGCAGAGGAGTAGAGGTGTTTAATACTCCTGCGGAGCTTGAAGAGAAGTTCTTAAAGAACCAGCCCTATGATGAGGATTATTGTATAGAAAGTTGCGTTCCGGGCCCGGAATACGGCGTGGACGGAGTATTTACAGAGGGAAAATTTACCCTTATTCTTCTTAGAGGCAAGAAGAATACGCTGCCTCCGTACAGGGAGTGTGTAGGCTATTATTCCGTGAGAAGGACTGATGATAATAAAGAGTTCTACGACAGAGTGGAGCATCTTATGCAGAAGGTAGGCGAGGCAATAGGGTTTAAGGATACCCTTATTCACGCTGATATTATAAAGGACTCCAATAATAATCCCTTTATTATTGAGACTTCTGCAAGACCTTCAGGTCATAATCTGCACAATCTTTTTACACCTATGGCAAGTGGTGTTGATGAGGTTACTGAATTTATTAAGTATGCGATTCCCGCTCTTGAGAAGAGTTATTCTTTTGAGCCCCAAACCGCAGGGAACATGGTCATCAGATATTTTGACTTTGAGAATGTGAGAGTTAACAAGGTTCCCGATGAAAAAGAGCTATATAAGAAATATCCGTTAAAGGCCTGGCAGTGTAATCTCAAGAAGGGAATGTTCCTTGGGAAGGTTACAAACGGGGCTTCCATTATGGGCAGAGGCTACTACGTACTGGAAGCAGCCACACATTTTGAGCTTGATGGATATTGCGATGACATAAAAAGCGAATTTGAGCTGGAGGAAACAAGATGACTTCCATAGCCATTATCACAGCGAGGGGCGGAAGTAAGAGAATCCCCGGTAAAAACATAAAAGAGTTTTGCGGGCAGCCTATTATTGCATACTCAATAAAGGCAGCTTTTGAAAGTGGCGCCTTTGATGAGGTTATGGTTTCTACAGATGATGAGAAAATCGCTAAGGTTGCCACAGAGTATGGCGCCAAGGTTCCTTTCTTTAGATCTGAGGAAACTTCCGGAGATTTTGCCACCACAGATGAAGTTATAGCTGAAGTTCTTGAAAAATACAAAGAACTGGGACAGGATTTTGATAGGTTTTGCTGTATATATCCCACGGCACCATTCATAACAGCTGATAGGTTAAAAGAGGCCATGGATTGCCTTAATGAGCATGAATCAGTTACTCCTGTTTGCGGATTTTCATATCCACCTCAGAGAGGATTTGTGGTTGTAAATGACAGACTTGTCAGAAAATATCCTGAATTTGAAAAGACAAGATCTCAGGATCTGGAGAAACTTTATCATGACAGCGGACAGTTCTATGCTTGCCGAAGTGATGCTTTTTTCAGAGGCAGAACTACGGATGTAGAGGATATGGTTCCGGTTATTCTTTCAGATGATGAAGTTCAGGATATAGATACCTTCGATGATTGGAAGATCGCTGAGGAAAAATATCGCAGATTGCAGAATAGAAGTTGTGAGAAGGAAAGTGTACGTTTCGATGACAGTAAGCTTGCGACTCCCTATTATCGTATAGATGAGAAGCTTCTGGATGCGGATGTAGAAATGCTACAGGGCGCTCTGGCTAAGGATTGGAATAATTACATCTGTTCTTATTCGGTAAAGACCAATTCACTTCCATGGCTCCTTGCACATCTTAAGGGTAAGGGCTTTTACGCTGAGGTTGTATCCGCCCAAGAGTATGATCTTGCAAAGAGAATAGGATATAAACCAAACGAGGTTATATTTAACGGACCTATAAAGGAAAGAACTGCTTTTGAAGAGGTCCTTTTATCCGGCGGAATAGTCAATCTTGATTCCAATTATGAACCTGAATGGGTAATTGAAGCTGCTCAGAAATACCCTGAGCAAAAATTAAATGTAGGTTTAAGAGTTAACTACGATCTTTCTTCACTTATTCCGGATGAAGTTCTTGCGGATGAGGAAGGAAGCAGATTTGGATATTGCTATGAAAATGGCAGCCTTAAAGCTGTGATTGATAAGCTTAAGGCTTTTGACAACGTTAAGATTGCTGGCTTACATCTCCATTCATCCACTAAGTCGCGTTCAGTCAGTGCATATGAGGCACTTGCTAAAGTGGCCGGAATTGTTGCAGGCGAATATGGACTTGACCTGGATTATGTGGATATGGGAGGCGGATACTACGGAGGAGTCAAGGATAAGCCTGACTTTAGAAGCTATGTTCCTGCTATAGCCAAGACTCTTGGTAAGTATTTTGACGTATCCAAAACAAAGCTTATCATGGAACCCGGTGTATCCCTGGTTTCATCAGGCTTTGAATTTGTAACAAGCGTTATTGATGCAAAGCAGGTTAGAGAGCATAGATACGTAATTATTGACGGAAGCAGAGTTAATCTCAATCCACAGGTTACCAGAAGGTGGTACCCTCATAGACTTGAAGTTGCCAAAGATCTGCATAGTAGGGCAAAACTTCCGGGTCAGATGATATGTGGTTCAACCTGTATGGAGTATGACAGACTATTTCTTGCAGAAGATGAACCGGAGCTTAGAGCAGGAGACAGAGTAGTATTTACCAACGCGGGCGGATATACTATGTGTCTTTCACCTCTATTCATACACTATTATCCGGCAGTCTATGTCAAGAAAGCTGATGGAAGCCTTTATACTGCAAGGCGTCCTTGGACCAATGATGAGTATGTTATGAAAAACAGCTTTGAAGAATAATTATGAAGCATGAAGGAGATTTGGTGCTTATGCCAAGATATGAGCTTAATCAGAATATCAAATTGGCTGATCATATTATCGGAAAGGATCATCCCGTCTATATAATTGCGGAGATGTCCGCCAATCACTTGCAGGATTATGACAGAGCCGTTGAGATAATCCATGCGGCAAAAGAAGCAGGTGTAGATGCCATAAAGCTGCAAACTTACACGGCCGATACAATAACAATTGATTCTGATAAAGAATATTTTCAGATTACAGGTGGAACAATCTGGGACGGTACCACTCTTCATAAATTATATGAGGAGGCGTATACACCCTGGGATTGGCAGCCTAAACTCTGTGAAGTTGCCGCCGGTCTAGGACTTGATTGTTTCTCTTCACCTTTTGATGACAGTGCCGTAAGTTTCATGGAAGAAATGAATATGCCGGCTTACAAGATCGCATCCTATGAAATTACAGATATTCCGCTTATAAGAAATTGCGCATCCAAGAAAAAACCGATGATACTTGCTACCGGTGTAGCGAGAGAAAGTGATATAAGACTTGCTATCGAGGCTTGTCTTGATGAAGGAAACAAGGATATCATCCTTCTAAAATGCGTATCAGCGTATCCTACTCCCTACGAGGACGTTAATCTCAACACGATTCCTACACTTGCAAAGGAGTACGGATGTGTCATGGGACTTTCCGATCATACTTTTGGATCTGCAGTTCCTGTAGCAGCAGTTGCTCTTGGAGCAAGGATGATCGAGAAACATCTTACGCTAAAGAGATCCGATGGTGGTCCGGATGGTGCTTTTTCAATGGAGCCCAAAGAGTTTGAGGAGCTGGTAAAGAACGTCAGGATAGTTGAGAAAGCCCTTGGAAGCAAGGAATATAAGCTTACTCCCGTTCAAGAAACGGAGAGAGAAGGGGCAAGATCTCTTTTTGTTGTAGAAGATATTAAGAAGGGCGAGGTACTAAATCCTTCCAATATCAGGTCAATAAGGCCGGGAAACGGACTTCCGCCTGTAGAGTATGATAAAGTAATAGGTAAGGTTGCAACGCGTGATCTATTCAGAGGTGATCCGCTCAAACACGATGATTTTCAGTAAATGAGGAAGATTCGGAGATGAGAAAAAAGATTTGGATAAAATCAAACGGCAACAGTATCATTGCAACAGGACATATCAGAAGATGCATGACTATCGCAGGAGAGCTGAAGGCTCTTGGTGCGGATGTTGAATTTATTCTTTCCGATGAGGACAGTGCAGATCTTCTAAAGACCCTTTCAGAAGAAGAGGGCCAGCAATATGATGCGAGGATCCTGCACACGGTTTTTTCAGAGCCAATGCAGGATATTCCTATTCTTGATGAGATGTTTAAGGAGGAGAAGCCGGATTTTTATCTGATGGACTCATATTTCCTTAAAGAGGACTATTTTGACGGGATAAAGGAGATTATCGGGAAACACAATCTCTCTACTAAGACCGGTTTTATGGACGATCTGTATAAGTTTGATTATCCTGTGGATCTGGTAGTTAACTATGATGTCGAGGTTCCAAAGGATTTTTATAGTGCTCCTTGCAAGCTTTTGGGGGCACAGTACGCGCCGCTTCGTAAACAGTTTGAAGGTATTGATTATGAGGTTATTCCCATAGCAAAGAGGGCTTTTCTCTCAGCAGGTGGAACCGACCCTTATCATATCGTTTTGAATCTTCTCAAGGAAGTCTATGTAAATGACGGACCTTGTAGGAAGATACCTGATTTTATGCTGTTTACCTGTGACGTTATCGTGGGAGCTCTTTTTGATGAGGACTACGTCCGTGAGTTAAAAGAGCTTGCGGCTAAATACCCTGCAATAACACTTCATGAATCAACACCTGATATGGCCGGAATTATGAAAAGGTGCGACTTTGCTGTTACAGCGGGCGGTACTACCCTTTATGAATTGTGTGCGGTTGGTGTTCCGACAGTAGTTTATAGCATGGCGGATAACCAGATGGAATTCGTAAAAGCCTTTGATAAGGTTGGGGCGGTAAAATACGCAGGGGATCTGCGAGAAGATGATAAAATTGTTCAGAAGATCGTGACCTGGGGAATTGCAGCTATAGAAAATCAGAATTTCAGAAAACGCATGAGTGAGAAGGCGAGAAAACTTGTAGATGGAGGCGGCGCAAATAAAATTGCGCGCGCTATTTTAGAGAATATATGAAGAAACTTAGTATTATAGTGCCTGTTTATAATATGGCAGCAGACGGAAAACTTGATTATTGTTTGAAGAGCCTTGTTAATCAGAAGCTTTCTTTTGGTGATTATGAAATCATTGCTGTGGATGATTGTTCAACAGATGAATCTTTTGAAATCCTCAAGGACTATGAGAATAGATATCCGGATAAATTTATAGCCATAAGGTCTGATGTTAATCATCATCAGGGCGGAGCCAAGAACATAGGACTTGCAAGAGCAGAAGGTGAGTGGCTTGGCTTTATTGATGCTGATGACTTTATAGTTCCGGATTATTATGAGAGACTTCTTTCCAAGGCTGCAGAGACAGGCGCGGATATGGTCGGCTGTGATTATACAATGGTTACGGATCATAGTTTTAATGTCGGAAAGACAGTGCACAACAACAATTTTTCGCAAACAGGCGTTATGGATAAAGAACGCTACAGGAATCTTCTTATAGAGACAGGCTCACTTGTTGTAAAGGTGTATAGGAGAGAACTTATTGTAGGAGATTATGTTCCCGGAACCAGAGACAAACTCGACATTTTCCCGGAAGATATCTTTTATGAGGATAATGCCGTAAGTAATACATGGATGCTTAGATCCAAACATTTTGAATACATTGATGAGCCGCTTTATTTTTATTATCAACATGATGCATCCACGGTTCACAGTATTTCTATGAAGAATCTCGAGGACAGGATGACTGCCGGAAGAGAGATCGTAGCGCAGGCTAAAGATAATGGATACTTCGATGAGTACAGGGCTGAGATAGAATTTCAATACACTGTGTTATTTTATATTAATACGCTTTTTTCAGCTATGCCCAAGAAATCAGGACTTAAAAATGTCTATGGTTTTTGCAAGAAGCTCGCAAAGGAAATGAAGGAAACCTTTCCAAATTTTCAGGATAATCCATACTATAAAGAGAAGATTCATCCCGAGGAAAAGAAGCTTATATCTTACCAAATGAAATCACATTTGTTTTTTTATTGCTATTACAGACTCCTGTGGTTCTACAGGGGGTTAAGAAGTGGGAAATAAGATGTACGACAGAATCTATGTATGCCACACCTTTTATCATGTTTATGTGGCGTGCCTTAAAGAATTTTATATAGCCGATGGCAAAAAAGCTTCTCTTGTGCTTTCCAAGATGTCCAATAAGTTTGGTGCAATGGTGGAAAGGGCAAAGAAAAGTGATATTTTTGATGAGGTTTTTGAGTACGATGAGAAGGAAGATACTTTTTTCCCTGAGCTAAAAGAGCTAAAAACAGACTCCGGTAACATCGTCTCCAATATGATTAAGAGGATACAATTCTGCAAGAAGTTTGGAAAGCTTCAGGAGCAGTTTGTTCCGGTCGACTTTAAAAAATATAAGGATATATATGTGTTTTGCGATTCGGACCCCATTGGCTATTATCTTAATTACAAGAAGATTAAGTATCACGCTCTTGAGGACGGCCTTGATTGTATAAGGTACTACGACACGGCAAGATACGATAACAGAGGTCATTTTAAAATCAAAGCATTTATGGCGGCTTTGGGCCTTATTCATATACAAAATGGATACGGAAGATATTGCTTGGATATGGAGGTCAACAATATTTCAGTGCTTCCTTACCCTTGCAAAAAATATGTTGAACTTCCAAGAAAGACACTGACAGACAGGCTTACCTCTAAGGAAAAGGAAGAGATGTTAAGGCTCTTTGTAGATGATCTTCCGGAGCTTAAGAATAAGCTCTTTAAGGAGCAGGATGGAAAGACCCTTCTTGTTCTATCAGAGCCTTTATGCGACCTCCGGACAAGGGAGCGGATATTTAGAGATATTATTGACGGCTATGGTACTATAGATGGAAGGGAGGCTGTGGTTCTTATCAAGCAGCATCCAAGGGATTACCTTGATTATAAGGCTATATTCCCTGAAGCGATCGTACTTGACGGTTCTTTCCCTATGGAGATGCTCAATTTTATTGAGGGGCTTTCCTTTGACAGATTGGTATCGGTGTACACCGTTGTTGATTCGATCACATTTGTAAAAGAAAAGATCTATCTCGGGGACGATTTCATGGACAAATATGAAGCGCCTGAGATTCACAGACAGAATGAGGCTATAACAGATTAAAGGTCACATTGATTTTCTTAAAAATATCGGAAGGATATAGTTTATTAAATGCGTAAGATATATAAGAAACTTATGGTCTTGCTCGATGCAAGACAGAAAAAGCAGATGGTGGGCATGGTTTTTCTGATGCTCATAGGAGGTTTGCTTGAGTCCCTCGGAATTGCTCTGATCGTGCCTATTATGGAGACGATAACCAATCCTGAGAAGATAGAAGAGAGTAAAAAGCTTTCTTTTATCTGCAAGATGCTCAATATAGGCAGTTCTGAAGTTATAAAGCTTGCCGGAGCATTGATGGTCGCGCTCATATTGGTTTTTATCATAAAGAATGTCTTTTTGTATTTCTTGAATGTGGTTCAGCTTAGGTTCGTTTATACCAACCAGTTCGCCACATCAAGAAGAATGATGATTAACTTTATGCAGCGCCCCTACGAGTACTATCTTAACGCCGATACCAGTGTTATTCAGCGAAACATAACATCTGATGTTAATAACATGTACGGTCTTATTCTTAGCTCGTTACAGCTTATTAGTGAGATTATTGTATTTATATTTATTGTGGTTCTTCTTCTTAGCGAAGATGCAAAGATGACTCTTTCAATTGCAGCGATCCTTGTGATAGTTCTTTTGCTCATTAAGTATAAGATCAAGCCCATCATGGTCAAGGCGGGACAAGAGAATCAGGATTATTACAGCGGTCTTTATAAGTGGATTGATGAGTCCGTAACAGGAATCAAAGAGATAAAGATCGCCAATAAAGAGAATTATTTTATTAACGGATATGCCGATTGCGGTTCCGGTTATGTAAATGCGGTTCAGAAGTACAATCTTTATAATTCAACACCGAGACTTTTGATAGAAACCGTGGCGATCACCGGAATGATCGGATATATGCTTATCTCTATGGCTACGGGAACCCGGCTTGAGGACCTTGTTGCTCCGCTTACCGTACTTGCAGCCGCTGCGGCAAGACTTCTTCCAAGTGCCAACAGAATCAACAACTATCTCACAAGTATAGCTTACTTTGAGCCTTTCCTCATGAACGTAACTGACAATCTTCAGGAGGAAATTCATGACGGCTCTATATCCTACAACAGCGAAGATTACAAGAAGAAGCTTGAGACAGAAAAGCTCCCTGTAAATAAGACAATTTTGCTTAAGGATATTACTTATAAGTATCCCGGTGCGGACAGATACGTTCTGGAACATGCGGACATGGAAGTGCCTGTTGGCAAGTCCGTTGGTATTGTTGGAACTTCCGGTGCCGGTAAGACAACTATTGTTGATATAATGCTTGGACTGCTTCAGACTGAAAGCGGTCATATCTATGCAGACGGCACAGATGTAATGACCAACTATCCCGGATGGCTCAAAAATATAGGTTATATTCCTCAGACTATCTTTATGCTTGATTCAACAATCAGGAAGAATGTGGCATTTGGATATGCTGATGAGGATATCGATGACGCTAAGGTTTGGCAGGCACTTAAGGAAGCATCTCTTGATGAGTATGTGAGATCACTTCCCGAGGGTCTTGATACAAGTATAGGAGAAAGAGGAATCCGTCTGTCCGGAGGACAGAGGCAGAGAATCGGAATTGCCAGAGCTCTTTTTGAAGATCCTGAAGTACTTGTCCTTGATGAAGCAACTTCAGCTCTTGATAATGAGACTGAGGCAGCTATTATGGATTCAATAAACAAGCTTCATGGAAGAAAAACACTCGTTATCATAGCCCATAGACTTCAGACTATTGAAAAGTGCGATATGGTTTACAGTATAAAAGACGGAAAGGCAGTTGTTCAGAGATGAACACACCTTTTTGCTTTGAATAAACGGAGGCAGTAATGGACAGTCATAGTACAGTGACGCAGAAAAGAAATGCCAATATAGAGCTTCTTAGGATCGTAGCAATGCTTATGATCCTTACTTTGCATTTTAATCATTTCTCAGGGGCAGACCTTGTTCTTGGGGAGTCTGCTTCAAGTGTGCAGATATTTGCGACGATACTCGAAGCCATTGCAATAACTGGTGTTAATGTCTATGTGCTTATAAGCGGATATTTTCTTTCTGCTTCCAATGTTAAATTAAGCAAGATGTTGCAGCTTATCATGCAGGTTTATTTCTATACATTTCTTATATCCCTTGCAATGATATTTGTAGGAACTTACAGGGTGGGACCAGGTGACAAGCTTGATAGGACGCTTAAGTATCTTTTCCCTATTTCTGCAGAGCATTACTGGTTTGTGACTGCATATGTGATCATGTATGTTTTGTCTCCTGTCATGAATGCAGCGGTTAATACCCTTAAGAGAAAGCAGCTAAAGGTTGTTATAATCGGTCTTCTTTTCTGGTTCAGCTTTATTAAGAGCGTGGTACCGGTTATGTTTGGCACCGATAGGAAGGGCTATGACTTTGGCTGGTTTATATGTCTGTATCTGATTGCTGCATATATCAGGAAATACAATATCGTTCTTTTCCGCAATGCCAAGAGAAGCGCAGTAGTGTTTGTGGCGTCAGCAATAATGCTTGCAACCATTAGCCTTGTTTTTTATAAGATCAATCTTGATACGGGCAGATTTAAGTATTATGCTACGGTTCCCTATCATTACAACTATATATTTACATTGACGGGAGCGCTTGGCCTGTTCTCTGTATTTAGATTTATGAGGTTAAAAGAGAATTGGTTCGCCGATGTGATAAGAATAATTGCGCCCTATACTCTGGGTGTATATCTTTTGCATATGCATATTGAAATAGCGGACAGATGGATCGGATGGATTGAAAATCTTATCGGGGAAGTGCCTTTGGATAATGCATTTAAATATTTTATCCATCTTCTGATCTCGATTTTTATAGTATTTTTTGCAGGAATTTTTATAGACTGGATCAGAAAGTATGTCTTCAATTTTGTTGGCAGAATATGTGAAAACACCAAGCTTTTTAAGCTTATAAGACGCGTGGATGAGGATTTATGCTAAATAATATCAGGAGTTATTTTATAAAACTTAAGGGATTTCAGAGTCCGCTGGAAAGATTCATCTTTCCGGTGGTCTTGTTGTTATATCCTTTCTTGGGCATAAATGCAGGCCTTGATATAACCGACACCACGTATAGCCTTAGTAATTTCAGGTACATGGACAATGTTGATCCAATGTGGCTTTTTTCTACTTTTTTATCGAATCTGGCAGGCAGCATCATTATGAAACTTCCGGGAGCCGGAACTATGATCGGCTTCTCCGTGTATTGTACTTTGATCATTGGCGCTACTGCGCTTGTTTCCTATTATGTGCTTCAGAGATGGATGCCGGGATGGATGATCTTCATAGGGGAGTTTATGGCAGAAAGCCTGTGTTGGTCTCCCAGGGTTATCCTCTATAACTACGTGACGTATCTTTTGTTCACTCTTGGAGCCATTCTTCTTATTCTTGGTATTTTTTCATGGAAAAGGCAGAATATTTTGCTGTTTGCAGCAGGAGCATGCCTTGGACTTAATGTGCTTACTCGTTTTCCAAACGTAGTTGAGTGTATGTTGATCCTGGTATTGTGGTTCTATTCATTCATTACCAAAGAAAAATTTATAGAGACGGTTAAAAAGACAGGAGTGTGCATTGCAGGTTATGTAGCGGGCTTTGGTGTTCCTATCATACTGATATCGGTGGTCTATGGCGCAGGAGCTTACCCTGAGGCAATCAAGGGGCTTTTTTCCATGACTGACGGAGCTTCGGACTATTCATCCGGAGGAATGATCGCTTCAATTCTTGAGGCCTATGGTACAACTCTTAAGAATATGGCTATCATGATCCCCTGTCTTATTGCAGGTATCATTATGTTTATGGGAGTACCCAAGAAGTATTCTCTTTTGAAAAAGCTTTTCTATATGGCAGGACTTTTGGTTCTTGCAAGATACTACCTTGCAAGAGGGGTTATTACCCGCAATTATTGGTATTACGATTCCATGATGCAACCGGCAATGATGTTCATAATTATCAGCATTGTACTGTGTATCATAGGTGCACACGGTGTTCTTAACGGAAGTAAAGAGGAGCAGACGCTGTCTTTTATGGCACTGATACTGATACTTATAATTCCCCTTGGGTCTAATAACTATACAATGCCTATCCTTAACTGTCTGTTTTTTATTGCGCCTGTGAGCTTATGGCTTATGAGGAGACTCATGCAAAGACTTGGGGATGAGGAATGGAACTTTGCATGGCAAGCAATGATAACAGGGGTTATTATTGTAACGCTGTTCCAGGGCGCTCTTTTCCATATCAATTTCTCATTTGTTGACGGAATGGACGGAACACCTCGCGACACAAAAGTGACTGAGATTCCGAAAGCAAAAGGCCTTGTGACGACCGCAGATAATTACAGTACGCTAAAAGAGCTTAAGGCAAGCCTTGAGGATAATGACCTGACATCCGGAAAAGTTTTGACTTTCGGCGAGATCCCGGGCATTCCGTATGTTTTTGACATGAGTC
>JAEEXE010000006.1 GCA_016291375.1 Butyrivibrio sp. | reverse complement strand
TTTCGGGAGCAGGTAAGGGAACTATCATGAAGGCGCTTACAGCCAAGTATGATCAGTATGCATTATCTGTTTCGGCAACTACAAGATCACCCAGAGAAGGCGAAGTTAACGGTAGAGAGTATTTCTTCATTACCAATGAAGAGTTTGAGAAGCTTATTGAGGAAGACGGACTTATAGAACATGCCAAGTATGTAAATCATTACTACGGCACGCCCAGGAAGTATGTTGAAGACAAGCTTGCACAGGGAATAGATGTCATCCTTGAGATAGAGATACAGGGTGCGCTTCAGATCAAGAAGCAGTACCCGGATGCGGTATTACTGTTTGTAATGCCACCCTCAGCAGATGAGCTTGAGAAGAGGCTCAGGGGCAGAGGAACGGAAACAGACGATGTTATCAGACAGCGACTTAACAGAGCGGTTGAGGAGTCTGTGGGCATCGAGAATTATGATTATATTGTCATCAATGATAAGCTGGAGGACAGCGTTGAAAATGTGCATCGCATTATAAATGCAGCCCATTGCAGCCCTAACAGGAATCTTGATTTTATAGAAACTATCAGAGAGCAGCTCAAGGAATTATAATAATATATAGCCGGCTGTTATATGCGGAAGAGCCCGCAAGAAAGGAACAATTATGATACATCCTTCATATGTAGATCTCATGAAAGTGGTTAATAAGGGAGTTGAAGAGGGTGAGGAGCCTGTTATCAGCTCAAGATATTCTGTAGTTATGGCTACTGCTAAGAGAGCTAGACAGATTATCGCAGGCGATGAGCCTATGGTTAAGGTTAAGGCTAAGCAGAAGCCCCTTTCAATAGCTGTTGAGGAGATGAACGAGGATACACTCAGAATCCTTACAGACGAAGAGAAGGAAGCACTTGCTAATGCACCTGAAGCTGCATCCGAGACTGCTGAGGAAGTTGAAAATACAGAAGAAAATTGATATGAAGATTATTTTTGTGTCGCTTGGATGCGACAAAAACAGAGTCGACACCGAAGTCATGCTTGGAATGCTTCGCAGCAGAGGCTATGATTTCACAGACGATGAGAACGAAGCAGAAGCAGCAGTTGTTAACACCTGCTGCTTTATCAATGATGCCAAACAGGAGAGTATAGATACAATCCTGGAGTTTGCCGAGATGCGAAAGTCTGGCAGACTCAAGGCTCTTGTTGTTACGGGATGCCTTGCAGAGCGTTACAAAGACGAAATTCAAAAAGAAATACCGGAGGTTGATGAGATCCTCGGTGTTACCGCCACAGACAAGATCATCGATGCTATTGATGAGACCTTGGCAAGAAACAAGTTATTTTCTCACAAGAATTATTTCTTTGATGTCAACAGGAAACCCGTGGGCGGGCAGGACAGAGTTATTACCACGGGAGGTCTTTACAATTATCTGAAGATTGCAGAGGGGTGCGATAAACGTTGTACTTACTGCATCATTCCCAAGGTTAGAGGCGGATACAGAAGTGTTCCCATGGAACAGCTTTTGGAAGATGCTAAGAAACTTGCAGAAGCAGGTGTATCAGAGCTTTTGGTTATTGCACAGGAGACTACATTGTACGGAGTTGATCTGTATGGTGAGAAGAAGCTACCGGAGCTGCTTCATAAACTGTGTCAGATAGATGGTTTTAAGTGGATCAGGATTTTGTATTGCTATCCTGAAGAGATTAACGAAGAGCTTATACAGACAATTAAAAATGAGCCAAAGATATGTCATTATCTTGATATTCCGATTCAGTCAGGTTCTGATAGGATTCTTAAGAAGATGGGAAGACGCACCAATAATGCCCAGATCAGAGGCCTTGTAAAGAGGCTTAGAGACGAGATTCCTGATATCTGCATTAGAACTACTCTTATAAGCGGGTTCCCGGGTGAAACTGCTCAGGATCACAATGAGACTATGGCCCTTGTAAGAGATCTTAGATTTGACAGACTTGGAGTTTTTACCTATTCACAGGAAGAGGATACTCCTGCGGCTACGATGCCCGATCAGGTTACCGAGAGGGTTAAGAATACCCGCAGAAATAAGCTTATGCGGCTTCAACAGGAAATTGCCTTTGAGGAAGCTGAGAATACAGTGGGTAGAACCTTAGACGCTGTCATAGAGGGGCGTATAGGGGATATGGAAGATGACGGAACGTATTCCTATGTAGCCAGAACCTACAAGGATGCTCCTGATATAGACGGGTATCTTTTTGTTACCGGAGTTAGAAGAGAACTTATGACCGGTGATTTTATAAAGGTTTGTATAACCGGTTCAAATGAATATGACCTAATAGGGGAGGAAGCACAATGAATTTACCTAACAAGTTAACCTTAACGAGAGTGATATTGATTCCTTTTTTTGTATTCTTTCTGTTGTTTGATCCGTTTAATGATATTTTTAAGTGGACAGCGCTTGTAATTTTTATCATCGCATCTTTGACAGATCTTGTGGATGGTAAGATTGCCAGAAAGTACAACCTTGTAACTGATTTTGGTAAGTTTATGGATCCTCTTGCGGACAAGCTTTTGGTTTGCTCTGCTATGATTGGTCTTATTGAACTTGGAAGGATTCCTGCCGTTGTAGTTATTATTATCATTGCAAGAGAATTTGTTATAAGCGGTTTCAGGCTTATTGCAGCAGATAATGGCAAAGTTATCGCAGCAAGCTATTGGGGCAAGTTTAAGACAACTTTTCAGATGATCATGGTAGTACTTATGATCGCTAACATAGAAGGATATGTTATGCATATAGTTACCATGGTTGTTATGTGGATTGCTCTTGCACTCACAATTATTTCACTGATTGATTATCTGGTGAAGAATAAGGAAGTTATGAATGGAAGTAAGTAAGAAAAATGAAGAAGTAAGGGTCAGATATGAAGAATCAGGCCTTGATGAAAGAATTATCCGCGCTGTAACAGAAATGGGATTTGAGTATATGTCTCCCATTCAGAATGCGGCGATTCCCGTGATGATGGAGGGCAAAGACATAATCGGTCAGGCTCAGACGGGAACCGGAAAGACAGCAGCTTTTGGAATCCCTCTTTTGGAGAAGGTGGATCCTGAGAATAAGCATTTACAGGCAGTTGTATTATGTCCTACAAGGGAACTTGCAATGCAGGCTGCCGATGATATAAGAGATTTTGCAAAATACATGAGTGGTATCAAAGTTCTTGCCGTTTACGGTGGACAGGATATCTCAAGACAGATAAGAGCGCTTTCTGCAGGCGTTCAGATCGTAGTTGGTACACCCGGCCGTGTCATGGACCATATGCGCAGACATACAATGAAGATGAAGAGCGTTAAGGTTCTTGTGCTTGACGAGGCTGATGAAATGCTTGATATGGGCTTTAGGGAGGACATAGAGACTGTCCTTGACGGTATGCCGGAAGAGAGGCAGACAGCTCTTTTCTCTGCAACAATGCCCGAACCTATTCTTCAGATAACAAGAAAGTATCAGAAGGATGCAGAGTACATTAAGATGACTCCCAAGGAGATCACAGTTGCTGCAATAGAGCAGGCATATTACAGAGTTCCTCAGAAGATGAAAGAAGAGGTACTTGTAAGACTCCTTGATTATTATAATCCCGGAAGAACGCTTATTTTCTGTAATACTAAGAGAATGGTCGATCAGCTGGCTGAGAGCCTTAAGGGAAAAGGATACCTTGCTGACGGACTTCACGGCGATCTTTCCCAGAACCAGAGAGATACCGTTATGAATCTCTTTAGACATGGCAGGATCAATATCCTCATTGCCACAGATGTGGCCGCCAGAGGAATTGATGTAAGCGGTGTTGAGGCTGTATTTAATTTTGATATCCCTGAGGATATTGAGTACTATGTACACAGAATCGGCAGAACGGGACGTGCCGGTAAGAGCGGAAGATCATTCACTCTTGTAGGCGGACGTGAGATGTACAAGCTTCGTGAGATCGAGAAGGTTTGTCATACGCGTATAGAAGAGAGAAGAGTTCCTTCTGCAAAAGAGATCACAAGAGCGAAATCTCAGAAGGTCTTTGCTGAGGTTATTGATATTATTGAAAGTTCTGATATTTCTTCGGCTCTTGAGTTTGTTACTCAGAAGATCGAAGAGGGTGAGTATACTGCAGAGCAGCTTGCTGCCGGCTTTATGAAGCTTAAGATGGGCGCTGACATAGAAGATCTTGTTCTCTTTGAAAAGAGAGACAGAAAAGATGCTTATGGCAGAAGAGGAGATTCAAGAGGTTCTTATTCTTCCAGGTCCAGAAGCGGAAAGCCCGGAGATAAGAGACGAAGCTATAGGGATGGTAGAAGGTCTGAGGACGGAAGAAGCTCAAGAAGACGCGATGGCAGAAAGAGCGATGAAAGAGTTCGCGGCGAGAGAAAGCGTTCATCCCGAAACGAAGCCGGAAGCCGTAATCTTAAATCCGACAATCTTCGCAGCGAAGTCAAGAAGGAATACAAAAGCTCAGAAAAGAAGAATTCAAAGAGAGCTTCAAAAGCGTCATCAGAAGGCTTTGAAAACGTTGGAAGAATAAACATCAAGGGCGAGGGATCAACCAAAGCCTGGTATCTTGAGTCTAACGACGTTAAGCGTCCAAAGAAGAATGAAGACAGCAACACTATGAACGTGTCAAAGTCTGACAGAAAGAAACTTAAGTCCGACAACAAGAAGAGAAGCCTGGATTATCTTCAGGATGTAAGTGATCTTGTAATGGAAAGCTTTGGAAAGCGCAAAAAGGATAAATGATGAATAAAGGCGAAAGCACAAAAAGACGTAGGATAAGAGCTAAGATCTTTAATATGGTCAGTGTTGGTGTTGTTGATGAGCCTGTCAATAAGCTATATGACATCATCAGCATAGTTGCTCTGTGTCTAAATCTTTTCTGTGCTTTCGCCATTACTTTTGATTACATGGAGGATAACTATAAGGATATCCTTCTTACAATTGAAGCGGTTACGGTATTTTTCTTTGCGGTAGACTATATCCTTCGCATGTTTACTGCGGCAGAATTATATCCAAAAGAAACTGAGAAAACCGCTTTGTTTAAGTATATTTTCTCTTTTACAGGTATTATTGATCTGTTATCGTTCCTGCCTTACTATCTTCCGATTTTCTTTCCGATGGGAACTTCGGTATTTAAGCTCTTTAGAGTTGCAAGGATATTAAGGCTCTTTAGGATTAATTCCTATTACGATCAGTTAAATGTTATTTCCGAAGTTATAAGCCGCAAGAAACAACAGCTTATGGCTTCTGTATTTATCATTTTGATATTGATGATGTCGGCAAGTTTATGTATGTATAGTGTTGAGCACGAAGTTCAACCGGATGTTTTTCAAAACGCCTTTTCCGGTATATGGTGGTCGGCATCTACTCTTTTGACAATCGGATATGGAGATATTTATCCCAAAACAATAGCGGGTAAGATACTTGCAATGGTAATAGCATTTCTTGGAGTTGGAATGGTTGCTATACCGACAGGTATTATTTCCGCCGGGTTTGTGGAGCAGTTCCAGAGACTAAAGACTATAGGAGAGTACACGGAAGAAGAAAATATACATTTTATCAGAGTTAAGCTTGGTGCCTTGGATAGGTGGTGCAACAGGAAAATATCTGAAGTAGGACTCCCCAAAGATGTTATGGTCGTGGCGCTTCAACGAGGTAATGATACGATTATTCCAAAAGGGGATACGGTATTTGAGAAGAACGATCTCGTTGTTATGTGTGCTGAAAAGACCAAGGATCTGCAACCGATCGAGTTAAAAGAGATTGTGATAAATGAAGGCCATTCGTGGAACGGAAGGGCTATCAGAGATTTGGATATATCGAGACAGAGCTTTATTTTTATGATCAGAAGAAACGGAAAGGCCCTGGTTCCAAAGGGCGGGCTTGTTATTAAGGCAGGTGATACGATTCTTTTGTATGGTAAGCATGTCGTAAATGAAAATGTTTAGGCGGTTTGATTCATGATGTTTGAGCTTAGTAAGAAAAAAGAAATACTTGATAAGACAGAACTGTTTGTTCTTGATATGGACGGCACTTTTTATCTTGAAAATGATATATTGGACGGCGCTTTGGACTTTCTGGAGGCAGTAAAAAGAGCCGGTAAAAGATATATCTTTTTTACAAATAATTCATCTACATCCGCAGAGCTCTATATAGAAAAGCTTGCAAGGATGAACTGTAATATAACGAGAGATATGATCATGACATCGGGAGATGTTATGACTTCTTACCTTAATACCAATCATCCCGGGAAAACAGTATACCTGCTGGGGACAAAACCCTTGGAGGACAGCTTTAAGGCTGCGGGTATCAATCTCTTTAACTTAGAAAACAGCGATGCTCTTGCAAAAATGGATCAAAGACCTGACATAGTAGTTGTTGGATTTGATAAAACCCTTACCTTTGAGAAACTGTCAAATGCCTGCACTTATATAAGGGAAGGCGCACTTTTTTTGGCAACGCATCTTGATATTAACTGTCCGATGAAGGGCGGATTTATTCCGGATTGTGGTGCAATATGTAAAGCAATTGAGCTTTCTACGGGAAAAGAACCAAGATTTGTGGGTAAACCTTTCAAAGAGACTGTGGACATGGTGGTCGCAGCAACCGGAGTACCCAAGGAAAGAATAGCCTTTGTGGGAGACAGAATATATACTGATGTAGCTACCGGAGTAAAAAACGGAGCTATGGGCGTACTTGTTCTTACCGGTGAAACACATCGTGAGGACATAGGTAAATTTGATTGTGAACCTGATGTTGTTTTTGAGTCGATTAAAGAAATGGGACAGCTTTTATAACGGATGATTATGCAACTTTTACGTGTATTTTAACGTAGTAAGTTGCATTTTTTTGTGATATATTTATGCTTGTTGATTGAGATTATATGTAATAAGGGATAGATAGTTTGAGTTACGGTAGGAACAGATCCTCGTACAGAGGTACAAATAGATATAGAGGCAGAAGAAGACGCAGAAAGAGATTTGATTTTAAGAGGTTTGGAATCATAGCTCTTTCTTTAGTTGTGTTACTTGTTGCCGGTTATGGGATTTATGCCAATCTTCCTAAAGTTAAAGTTAGTAAAGCTATAGCTGAGGGGAATAAGTATTCACAGAACGCGGAATATGAGGCTGCCATTGATTCATACAATGAGGCTATTAAAATAGATTCCAAATCTGTAACGGCGTATTCCAATATGGCTGGGGCATATCTTAGCATAGAAGATCCGGAATCAGCCAAGAAGGTATTGTATGATGGTTGGAGAAATACCGATAATGAGGGGCTTCTTGATAATTATCATGCAGTTATCTTAAATGAGGCTGTTGATAAGATGAATGATAAAGCTGCTGATATCACGATGGTCGATTCCATGCTTACTGTTCTTGAAGAAGACAATGACAATATGGATGCTGTAAAGCTTATCGATTCTGCTTACAAGAGATGCTTTGAGGATTCATATGCAGGTGATATCAACGTCCTTTTCAGACCTGAATTTTCCAAGAATAAAGAAGGAAATGCATCTGATTGCTCTTTTGAAAAATACAGTTCAGTAGTTAAGCGTATGATAGCTGTATATAAGGTGTCTCCTTCAGAGGAGCTTAAGAAGGTTATAAGAGAGTATGTGATCCCTTTGAGTAGCTCTTTTACCCTTAATCTTTCTGATGTTCCTGCATATAAGGAACTTATGGAAAATGCGGCTGCGATCACGGGAAGTGATGAGGAGATAGAATCTTTTGAAGCATGCCTTGATGACAGTATAAGAGTACAGGGGATATTTGCCGATATTTTTGCTCAGCTTGACGTTGGGAATGTTGATGAACTCCGTGATTTTGTTGTGTCCGATGATTACTTGGAACTTAGAGATGTATTTTTAAAGAATCAGTATACTCCGCAGGAGAATACTGTATATGTTCCTATCAGCAGAGAAGCTGTTATTCTCAATAATCATGATGGAAAGTGGAGCTATAGATTTCTTAGCTTTGAGGAGAATCCCACAACATCAGGTGTTATAACTGTATGGGCTAATTTCTTTGAGGATGACGGGGTTCAGAGGAATTCTATTTCCTATGAGCCTGCTTCTATAGAGGACAACATGTATCCTCATACCAAGTATTCTGTTACTTATTTATATAGCTACATTACTTCCGGCAATTCCACAAGGGTTGCCAAGATGAATTACAGATTGGATACTACCATTGAGCGCCAGGATGGCACTGTTGATGAGACAATTGTTGGCGACTGGGGCGGCCCCAATGAATGGGAGATGGACATTGACACTATAGAATCCAGGATCAGAGCATGATCGGGGGAAGACATGAGAGAACCACGTTGCGTAATTATTTCTGCAGGCAGTTTCACACCGATAGATATACCTCTTGAAGAAGGGGATTATTGCATTGCCTGTGATGCGGGATTTATGTATGCAAGAGATCTGGGGATATTGCCGGATCTGATAGTTGGTGATTTTGATTCCCTTAGTGAACTGGGACCTGATGCGCAGCGCACTCTGGATGAGATCAGAGAAAGCGATCCCGACAGGGTGATGCAGCTGGAAGTCAGAAAAGATGATACTGACACAATGAAGGCTGTGAAGATAGCTCTTTTGAAAGGCTATAAGAAGATCTTTTTGTACGGCGCTTTGGGCGGAGGCAGATTTGATCACAGCTTTGCTAATATACAGACTTTATTGTATATTAAACATAACGGCGGTACCGGGTATATCATGGACAGAGACAGGATGCTCATGATTGCCGAGAATGAGACCGTTAAGTTTAATAAGGGAAATACAGGTTATATTTCTGTTTTCTCATTATCAGAAAAGTCAGAAGGCGTTACCTTAAAGGGGCTTATGTATACCCTTGATAACGGCGTGCTTACAGCTGATTTCCCGCTTGGCGTGAGCAATGAGTTTATTCAAGATGAGGAGGCAGAGCTGTCGGTCGAGAGGGGCACTCTTCTTATCTGTGTGGAATTTGCGGATTAGTAAAGTTGTATGACTGCAGCTCACACAACTTATGATATCTTTTTTGGCTACATTTTTTATCAAGGATCACAACAACATCGAGGATCTTGAGGTTAGGAATAAATACGGGATTCTAAGCGGCGTTGTGGGTGTCGTTCTAAATTGTATCTTATTTGCATCTAAGCTTTTTGCGGGCATTATCAGTAGTTCTATTTCTATAACCGGTGATGCATTCAATAACTTGTCTGATGCGGCATCCAGCATTGTAACATTAATAGGTTTTAAGCTTTCGGGACAGGAAGCTGATGAAGAGCATCCGTTTGGTCACGGACGCCTTGAGTATATCGCGGGGCTTATAGTGGCTCTTTTTATCATACTTATGGGTGTAGAGCTCATGCAATCTTCCTTTGAAAAGATCATTCATCCGAAGGAAACAACATTTAGCCGGTTGATTGCCGGTATCCTTATTTTTTCCATATTTATCAAATTTATAATGTTTCAAGGTAATCTTGAAGCTTCTAAGAAAATTTCCAGCACTGCACTTAGAAATACGGCTATGGACAGTATTTCCGATGTTGTGACCACGGGGATAGTTCTTTTGTCTTCTTTTATTTCTTATAAGACGGGGATTATTCTTGACGGATATATCGGCGTTCTGGCTTGTGTTTTTATTATTAAAACAGGTTGTGAAGCTGCAAAGAATACAATAAGTCCGCTTCTTGGAGAAACGCCAAGTAAAGAGCTTGTAAGTGAGATAGAAGAGTTTGTACTTGGGTACGATGGTGTTCTTGGGGTTCATGATATAGTTATTCACAACTATGGCCCCGGTAGGAACTTTGTATCGCTCCATGTGGAGGTGCCCGGAGATGAGGATATAGTCACGGTTCATGATCTTGTGGATGATATAGAAAATGACATCAGAAATAAATATGGCTGCATGGTGGTCATACATATGGATCCTGTTGTCAGAAATGATGAATTTTCCGAGACTTTAAAAAGACGAATAAAGCACGTGGTTGCTGAGCTTGACCCGAACTTAAGCTTCCATGATTTTAGGGTTATCCATTCCAAGGGCGATAGAAAAAGAGTTGCATTTGATCTTCAAGTGCCGTATAAGTATAGTTTAAAAGATGAGGACATAAGAAAATATCTTTATGACCATATCGATGGGATAGAGCCGGGGATTCAGTGCGATATCACCATAGATAAGGCGGATTTAGGCTGATTGTTAGATGTTTAAAGCTTATATTTGGAGGAAAGAAAATGATAGGAATCAGTAAGATTAAAAATAATTTTATTCAGATAGTAAAAGAACATCCGATTTCGGTTGTATGTGTGCTTGTAGCAATGATCCTTCGCGGTATATTTGATTTTGGCTTTGAAATGTACTCAAATGTTGCCAAAGTAGGGCTTTGCAGTCATATTTTTTTGCTGATATTTGCGGTGGGCGTGCTTCCGTTAGAGATTTATCGCGCATACAAAAGAAAAACAGATGAAAACTATTCTTTTAGAAATAAAAAATATGTGACCATAAATGTTGTGGTTATGGTAGTGAGTGCTGTTCTTGGATTTTTGACAACAGTTGTATTTGGCTATTCAGAAGATCTTCCAAAGTTTCTTGGAATGGACCAAATTACGGTGGATTATTATGTCGAGTATATCTATAGGATATCGGCAGTTTTTGTTACAGCAGCAATCTGCGCTTCTTTATACCTTTTTTATAAAAAGAGTGGGTGCTCATTTGAGACATATGTTGCTAAAGCTTTTTGCGGTGTTATGAAAGCGGCTCTTGTATATCTTGTTATATGCATAGGAGTAGTGCTTATTATTGGAGCTATCGATACTCTTTTGGCTAAAGTGGATTATGGAATCGCGGCAACTATTTATACGATTCTTCTTGGGCTTATCTTATATCCATGCACTCTTGCAGGCCTTTCCAAGACTGAACCAGATATTTCCAAATTTGGTAAGATAATGCTGGGATACGTGTTTACGGGACTTTTGGCAATAGCTTTTTTGATTATTTATATTTACATTTTTAAGATAATCTTTACGCTCAAGATTCCTTCAAACCAGGTGTTTGGAATACTTACAACCCTGTTTGCCTTTGGAGTGTTCATCTGGACAATGGCGCAGGGAATCTGTGATGAGAACGTTAAGAAGCTCTATGGTATGATGCCTCTTTTGTTTATCCCTTTTATCGTTTTGCAGATCATTAGTCTCGCTATAAGAATAAAGGGCTACGGGCTTACTATTAACAGATATGCCGGAATAGCAGTTATTGTATTCGAGATTGCATACTTTGCGCTGTATCTTTTCAATATGATAAAAAAGAAAGCTGCGATGCATGTTGTTCTTTTGATCGTTGCGGCAATTGTATTCATTGCACTTTTAATGCCCGGTATCAATGCGTATGCATCCGTTATAAATTCTCATAAAGGTAAGCTTCTTGCTTATATCCAAAATGCGGATGACGCCGACGAGAAAACAATAAGAGAAGCCTATGAAGCTTATAATACGCTTTATTATTCTTGCGGTGCTGCCGGAGAAAGATATATAAAAATGAATATGGATAATGATAGTATCTCCAAGCTTAAAACTGTAGCGGGGGCATCGAATTATGATTATGGAGATGAAAAGGGCTATATCTCTGTTGATAGAACAGGGTGTGATAAGTTTGATATCTCAGGCGATTATACTTGCCTGTATATAGTAAGAGCAAGGCTTGACGAATCTGAGTGTGGTGAGATTACCGGCGAGGATATAGAGCTTTATAGCGATGATGAGCTTGTAGATACTGTAAATATTAAAAATATCTTAAATAAAATCATCGAAATGGAGAAAGACGGCGTGTCGGATTCTGATAAAAAAGCTGTTCTTGAAGAGCCTTTATCCTTAAACAACGGAGGAAAGATATATATTAGTTTCATTGGTATGGAGTGTAATCCTGCAGAAGGTAAGATAACTGAGCTTAACTTAGATGGATATGTTCTAAAATAATATGATTTGCCTTTTTTGAACTAATATGTTATAAAAAACAAAACATTTAATAACAATTAGCGCAATAAAAGGAGAGTAATCATGAAAATAAAACAGCGATTTAAAGATCATCCTTGGTCTATTGGATGTTTCATTTGTTCAATCGTACTTATGGCTATAGCTACATTTTTTATGGTAGATTTTGTCTTTAGTACATACGCGTATTTTACCGCACCCGCAGTTGTTATGTTTGTCCTTGTTTTTGCCATGATGCCGCTTGAGGGATATGCCCTATATCACAAAGAAATCGGAGATGTCGAATACAATAAGGACTCTAAGTTTAAATTGGTAAGAGCTGCGATCATTGTCTTATATGGCTTTATAGGTATGGCAGGAGGGGTGTTTTCTTCTGTGTCTGATGGAGCCATTGAGACAATATTTGGTATTCATGATATCAAAACAGCTTCAACTGTTTCCGGAATAGCTTTTTGGCTTGCTATTATTTTCGGAATATCTGCCACATTGTTTTTTAATTATAAAAGAAGTAAGGCATCTCCTAAAGAATATGGCAGGAGCATGACAATAGCACTTATAAAAAGCGCGTTGGCTCTTGTGGGGAGCGTTATAGGTTTTATCATGATCGGACGAGTAGCAGTAAATATTCTCATGTATTTGTATGAAAACGAAGGAATTGGCATGGGAAATTATATTTTGCTGGGCGGATATATATTGTATTTATTATTGTATTTGCTTTTTTTTGCTTTGGTAATAGTTCCGCACATCATTAAATGGTTTTCCAAGAGCAAAGCATAATCCTTCTTGTCATGTTGGCATTATTTGAGCTATACTATCCAAGGATAATTTTATTCTATTATAGTTTTTTAATCGCTTTATGCGTAGAAAATGGAGGATATATAAATGAGAGGTTCAAAGCCAACATTTCTTTTGATCCTTGACGGATACGGAATCAATCCCAATCCCGAGGGAAATGCCATTGCTATGGCGAACACACCCGTGATGGATTCACTTATGAAGGAATATCCCTTTGTGCAGGGACTTGCCAGCGGACTTGCTGTAGGTCTTCCTGACGGACAGATGGGTAATTCCGAAGTAGGACACATGAACATGGGTGCCGGCAGAATCGTATATCAGGAACTCACTAGAATTACCAAGTCTATTGAAGACGGAGATTTCTTTACTAATGAGGGACTTATGGCAGCAATCAACAATTGCAAGGCCAACGATTCAGCACTTCATATGTACGGACTTGTTTCAGACGGAGGCGTACATAGCCACATTACACATATTTACGGACTTCTTGAGCTTGCCAAGAAGAACGGACTTTCCAAGGTTTATGTTCACTGTTTCCTTGATGGAAGAGATACTCCTCCCGAAAGTGGTATCGACTTCGTTCAGCAGCTTGAGGATAAGATGAAAGAGCTTGGTGTAGGACAGATTGCTTCTATTTCCGGTCGTTACTATGCTATGGACAGAGATAATAACTATGACCGTGTTGAGTATGCTTACAATGCACTTACAAAAGGTGAGGGCAATAAAGCTGACAGCGCTCACGAGTGCATGGTTCAGACATACAAGGACGGCAAGACAGATGAGTTCGTTGTTCCTACAGTTATCATGAAGAACGGCGCTCCTGTTGCTACAGTTAAGGATAAGGATTCAATCATCTTCTTTAACTTCCGTCCCGACAGAGCAAGAGAGATCACACATTGCTTCTGCGATGATGAGTTTGATAAGTTTAACAGAGGACAGAGACTTGATGTGACTTATGTTTGCTTCACAGATTATGATCCTCTTATTCCCAATAAGGAAGTTGCCTTCAAGAAGGTTCTTCTTAACAACACATTCGGTGAGTGGCTTGCTGCTAAGGGACTTAAGCAGGCTCGTATCGCTGAGACAGAGAAGTATGCTCATGTAACATTCTTCTTTAACGGTGGTGTGGAGAAGCCCAATGAAGGAGAGGATAGAGTTCTTGTTAACTCTCCCAAGGATGTTCCTACATACGACCTCAAGCCTCAGATGAGTGCTCCTGAAGTATGTGAGAAGATTCTTGATGCCATCAATTCTCAGAAGTACGATGTTATCGTAGCTAACTTTGCTAACCCTGATATGGTAGGACATACAGGTGTTATTCCTGCAGCAGTTAAGGCTATTGAGACTGTTGATGAGTGTGTTGGCAAGGTTGTTGACGCTGTTAAGAGCGTTAACGGAACAATGTTTATCTGTGCTGATCACGGTAATGCTGATATGATGATCGATTATGAGACAGGTGAGCCTTGGACAGCTCATACAACAAACCCAGTTCCTTTCATCCTTGTTAACTATGATCCTGCTTACACTCTCAGAGAGGGTGGATGTCTTGCGGATATCATCCCTACACTTATAGAGTGCATGGGCGAGGAGCAGCCTTCAGAGATGACAGGAAAGTCTTTGTTGATTAAAAAGTGATAATATGATAAAGTAATATTTGCTTTGAGCTGAGCGCCCGGAGAGGCTTTAGGCTCGGCAATATTACTATACATCAGCAACATGTACCGGGAGGAATGTATTTCGTGAGTACTTTAAGTTATGTAGTTGGAGTAATTTTTATATTAGTTTGCTTTGCACTTGTAGTGCTTGTTCTTCTTCAGGAAGGCAAGAACCAGGGACTCGGTGCTATACAGGGAACTGTTGAGAATACATATTGGGGCAAGAATAAAGGTCGTTCTAGAGAGGGTATGCTCAAGACTATTACGATTGTTTTATCTTTTGCGTTCATAGTAATCAGTATCGTTCTTGACATGCACATGTTCTGATAGAACATCTATTGTATGATTATTGCGAGGCACTCTATTATAGCGATAGAGTGCCTTATTTTTCATATCATAGGAAATCCTGCGAAATGATTTTTATTAAGAGTAAACGCTTTATTTTTTTGTGAGGGAATATGAGTAAAGGAAGAAGACTTAAGAGAGTTGAAGAAAGCCTTTTTGGCAATAGTAATAAGCATGCTGACGACCATGTGGTCGGTCAGTTTATTTCTAATGCAAGAGGCTTTGGCTTTGTGAGCGTGGAAGGAATGGAGGATGATATCTTTATTCCTGAAGACTATGTTCACGGTGCTTTTCATAACGATACGGTTGAAGTTGAGATTCTTCCTGTTCAGAGTGGCAAACGTAAGGAAGGCCGCATCAGAAATATACTCGTAAGAGGTACAACTGAGATTGTTGGAACTTATCAGGCGGAGAAGAATTTTGGATTCGTTATACCCGATAGCGATAAGTTTAACAGCGATATCTTTATTCCTATTGAATTTCATGGGGCAGCTGTAACCGGTGATAAGGTTGTTGTTACCATAACTGATTACGGCGATGCCAGGAAGAGACAAAAGCCTGAAGGTAAGGTCAAGGAAGTTATCGGCAACATCAATGATCCGGGAGTGGATATTCTTTCAATTGTAAAGAACTACGATATTCCCACCGAATTTCCTGAGAGAGTTATCAATCAGGCCAATAGATGCCCTGATACCATTAGTGAAGCCGATATGCTTGGCAGGATGGATTTAAGAGATGTAACAATGGTCACTATAGACGGAGAGGATGCCAAGGATCTTGATGATGCGGTCAGCCTGACTGTTGATGAAGAAGGACTATATCATCTTGGCGTTCATATTGCAGACGTTAGCAATTATGTTCAGGAGAAGTCTGCTCTCGATAGGGAAGCGCTTAAGCGCGGTACAAGCGTATATCTTGTGGACAGAGTTATTCCCATGCTTCCTCATAGACTTTCCAACGGCATCTGTTCCCTTAATCATGGTGAAGACAGGCTTGCATTGTCTTGTCTTATGACTATTGATAAGAACGGCGGCGTTATCGATCACGAGATAGCTGAGACGGTTATAAATGTAAATGAGAGGATGTCTTATACTAGTGTTGCCAAGATACTGGAGGATGAGGATCCTGATGAAATAGCCAAGTACGAGAGTCTTGTTCCGATGTTCAAGGATATGGCAAAGCTTTCGTCTATACTTAGGAAAAAGAGAGAGAAGAAGGGCGCTATTGATTTTGATTTCCCGGAGACCAAGATCATTCTTGATGCTGAAGGGAATCCTATTGATATAGTCCCTCATGAGAGAAACACTGCAACCAAGCTTATAGAGGACTTTATGCTTGCTGCAAATCAGACCGTTGCGGAGCATTTCTACTTTCTTCAAAGTCCCTTTGTATATCGTATACATGAGCAGCCTGATCCTGAGAAGATATCTACATTAGCTGCTTTTGTTAATAGCTTTGGACTTCATATCAAGACAAGACGAGATGAAGGAGTAAAGCCAAAAGAGCTTCAAAAGCTCCTTAAGAATATAGAGGGAACCAAGGAAGAAGCTGTTATCAGCAGGATGACTCTTCGCAGCATGATGCAGGCTAAGTACAGCACTGAGTGTACAGGGCATTTTGGACTTGCTTTTGACTATTATTGTCATTTCACTTCTCCCATAAGAAGATATCCGGATCTTCAGATACACAGAATCATCAAGGATCATCTAAGAGGCCGGATGAATGAGGATAAGATGCTTCATTACAGCGAGATTCTGGATGAAGTTGCCAAGCATTCCTCAGAAACAGAGAGAAGAGCTGAAGAGGCGGAGCGTGAGACGGATAAGCTCAAAAAAGCTCAGTACATGGAGAATCATGTAGGCGAAGTGTATGAGGGAGTTGTGTCCGGAGTTACAGCATGGGGACTCTTTGTAGAACTTGAGAATTCCTGTGAGGGAATGGTTGCTGCTGCATCCATGGCCGATGATTTTTATGTATATGACGAAGCTCAGATGAAGCTTGTAGGCGAGCGCTACCACAAAGAATATGTTCTTGGTCAGAAGGTTCGGATCAAGGTGGTTGGTGCTGACAGAATATCCAAGACTATTGATTTTAGACTAGTCGATGAGGATTACGATCCCGAGGACGAGGATAGTTACGTCTACGAGGAGGACTATGTTCCCAAGGCAAGGAAGCTTGCAGGAGACAAGGCGCGTAAGATCAGAATACTTTCAGAAAAAGCTAAGGAAGATAATGACAGTACAGATCTTATAAATGAAGTGGTAGATGAGCTTATTAAGAAGGCCAAGAAAGCCAAGAAGGCCGGGGCAAAGACTTCAAAGAAAAAGAGCGTTAGATCTGCTTCGGTAAAGGGCGCTTCGAGCTCAAAGAAGTCCGGTAAGGCAGGTAAAGACACAAAAGAAAAAGCTAAGTCCACCAGAAAGGTCTACAAGGTTCATAAATACAAAAAGTCTGCTACCAGCAAGGCTGCAAGAAGTGCTCAGGGTAAAGGCAGAAGAAAAAGAAAGTAAATTCGATTTCATTTTCTAAATGAAAGATAAGAAAACAAAGGTATAAACAATGGCAGAAGATAATAAGGCAAGAAAGCTTATAGCTAATAACAAGAAAGCATATCATGACTACTTCATAGAGGATAAATATGAGGCGGGAATTGAGCTTTTTGGAACAGAAGTAAAGTCCATACGTCAGGGGAAATGCAGTATTAAAGAAGCCTGGATCAGTATTGATAAGGGTGAAGCTTTTATCATGGGGATGAATGTAAGCCCCTATGAAAAGGGCAATATCTTTAATAAGGATCCCTTGAGAGTTAAGAAGCTTCTTTTGCACAAGGCTGAGATCAGAAAGCTTGATCAGCAGAAAATGGTACAGGGTTACACTCTTGTGCCTCTTGAGGTTTATTTCAAAAACGGCAAGGTTAAGGTCGAGATAGGTCTTGCTAAAGGTAAGAAGCTCTATGACAAGAGAGCTGATATGGCCAAGAAGGATCAGCAGAGAGAGGTTGAAAAAGAGTTCAAGCTTAAATTCAAATGATGCTCATTTAAATATGTTGATTTTATCTGATGTTACCGATATACTGTAGTAGCAATAGCAATTGAATAAGGGTTAGTAAAGGTTTCGACAGGGATTTTGAAGCTGGAGAAGCTATCCGCAGGATGGTGCGTTAAACCTCAAATTAAAATTAAACGCTAACACAGAATTAGCAGCTGCCTAAATGCAGCACGTCGACCCGGGTGCACCTACACATTCGGTAATCGGCGTCAAACTTTGTAGGAAACGACATGGCTTAAGCTTTGCGGTCATGGTCGTATCATGAAGCTACCGATTACTTGCAGTTGTCAATTACCGCGGGTATGAGGGAACGGGGATGCAGAATCCCGGAATAATTGACTATGATAGTAGAAGTACAGGGGATGAATTTTTGGACGCGGGTTCGACTCCCGCCTAATCCATTTTGGGAAGACGCATGATAGTGCGTCTTTTTATTTATGCTCAATACTGTTAAACCTAGGTGCAATGTGGTATATTATTTGCATAAAGTGGTGATTCATAGGTAAACTCTTGGATGAGAATGACCGATATATATATAGGTTTTGTAGGGAGCGACATATGGCGAATGTAAGACGCAGAATATGCATGATTGTGCAGCAAAAAGATGTTCGCGGCGGTATAGCTGCGGTTACTTCCGGATATTACGGCAGTGCCCTTGAGAGTACTTATGATATCAGATATGTGGAATCATATTGCAACGGAAGTAAGTTCCAGAAGCTCATTAAGGCTATTAAGGGGATAATCGAATTTCGCAAGGTGTTGCGCGAATTTAAGCCTGAGCTTGTGCATATGCATACTTCGTTTGGACCTAGCTTTTATAGGATGCAGCCATTCTTGTATCTGGCCAAGAAACAGGGTATTCCTGTTATTGACCATCTTCATGGGGCGGATTTCAAAACTTTCTATATCGATGCTTCCAACAAAAAGAAAAAATTGATAAAAAAGGTATACAACGATTTTTCCAAGATAATCGTACTTTCCAAAGAGTGGGAAGATACAATGTCTGAAGTTGTTCCAAGAGAAAAGCTTACAGTTATTGAGAACTATTGTATGCCTCAGGATATAAAGACCATTGAGTGCCTTATAGGAGACAGATTCCGCGATAAACAGATTCTTTTCCTTGGTGAGATTGGTAAGAGAAAAGGTGGTTATGACTTTGCAGCAATAGTTAAAAAGACATTGGCTAAGGTCCCGGATGCTGTATTTATGTTCTGCGGAAGCGGCGCCAAAGCTGATGTTGATGATATCGTATATGATGTTTACAGTGTTGCCGGCAAAGAACATGCTGTTTTTCCGGGATGGCTTAGAGGTGAAGCAAAAGAAAAAGTGCTCAGAGAATCTGCGGTATATATGCTTCCTTCTTATGATGAAGGACTTCCTATGTCGATACTTGATGCCATGTCCTATGGGCTTCCTGTTGTTTCAACCAATGTAGGTGGAATCCCCAAGGTTGTAAGGGCAGGTGTGAACGGCTTTTTATCAGAGCCCGGAGATACGGACAGTATCAGCACCGGGTTAGCCAAACTCTTATCTGACAAGGATATGTATATACGTGCGGCAAGGAAGAGCTACGAGATTGCAGACAAAGAGTATAACTTTGAAGTTCATCTTGAAAAGCTTAAAAAGACTTATGATGAATTTCTATGATAACAATAGTTGGAGGGAAAATGAGATCACCCTTTCTTTATCTTAAGAATTTCATAGGCATTGGATTAAAAAAAGTCAGATTCCTGTCGGCTTTTTCGGCAGGAGCTGTTCAGACCTTTGATAAGCTTCATGTTGAGATCCATGGCAAGGGCAGGATATCTCTTGGAAGTTTTAACCAGAACAGAGGCAATCTGTATCTTGTTGCTGATGATGGAGAACTTCATATAGGAAGTCACTGTTTTTTTAACACAGGAACATGTATTACTGCCGCAGAATCCGTATCAATAGGAAATAACTGCAAATTTGGTAATAATGTCGTTATTGTTGATCACGACCACGATTTTAGAAATGAAACAGACAGAGAGTTTATAAGTTCCAAGGTTGTGATTGATGATGATGTGTGGGTTGGAGCCGGAGTTATAATTTTGCGCGGGACTCATATCGGAAAAGGCGCTGTCATTGGCGCGGGTAGCATAGTAAAGGGTGATATTCCCGCAGGAAGTCTCATAGTGCAGAAGAGAACTTGAGGCAGGATTTTATCTTATTTTGACACAAAAAATTAAGATATCAGGATATTGCAATTAAAAATTTTTTATGTTAATTTTGTCTTCTTGCTATATTTTTTACTGAAGACTATATTTTATATCAAATAAGAGAGTGTAAGAAAAAAATGGCTGTTAGTAAAAAAAGAATTGTAGTTAAGGTGGGTACTTCTACCATCACCAATGAGAGCGGAAACGTAGATATCCGCGCTCTTGATCATCTTTGCAGAGCTCTTTCGGGGGTAGAGAATCTGGGATATGATCTCGTGCTTGTGTCATCCGGTGCGATAGCTGTCGGAGCCGGTAAGATGAGACTTGCACAGAAACCTAAGGAGATTAAGATGAAGCAGGCCGCAGCTGCGGTTGGACAGACTGAGCTCATGCATCTTTATGATAAGTTTTTTGGGGAATACAACAGGATGGTAGGTCAGATACTACTTGATAATGCAGATTTCAGTAATCCTGTCAGAAGCGAGAACCTAAAGAATACATTCGATGCTCTTTTGGAGAATCACATTATACCTATTGTCAATGAAAATGACTCCGTAAGCCATACGGAGATTGAGTCGGAAAAAAAGCTTTTCTCCGACAACGATATGTTATCAGCTCTTGTAGCGATATTCTGTAATGCAAGTAAGCTTATTATCTTTTCTGATATAGACGGACTTTATGACGGCAATCCTAAGACGGATCCTAATGCCAAGGTCATCAGCAGAGTCGAAGAGATAACAGATGAACTTAAGAAGGTAGCTTCGGGATCAGGCTCCAACAGGGGAACAGGAGGCATGATCACCAAGCTTGAAGCTGCTGAACTGGCTACTTCTCACGGCATTGATGTTCTTGTTACTAACGGCAAGAATCCCGAGAAACTGTACGATATTATTGAGAAGAAAAAAGTCGGAACACTGTTCGTGGCAAAAGAGTAACTTGAAGTCTAAGGCTTATATATATAAATTTTTTTAGAAGTAATGGAGGCTAAGTGTATGGAGCACAAAAAGAGAAGAGGAGTTAAGTGGTATCATTCTATTCTGTTTCAGGTTATTGCTGTAAACGTAGTGATGCTGATGGTGTTCAGTGCGGTAATGTTCACCACAATGGATTCATTGGATAACACTGTAAACAATTCCAATCAGCTTATTCAGTATGTGGCAACTGCAAACAGATATGAGGGGGATGTATCTGCTAAGATCTATGACATTTTTGCGCAGCCTTTTGTCTACATCTATGCAAGCAGGGATTTAAAGCCCGAAATAGATTCAGAGACAAGAGCAGATCTGCAGGAACTTAAAGCTGTCATGGATTCTCTTATCGGAGTATTTGAGGGCAAGACCGATCAGCCCTCAGTTGATGCACTTGCTAAAGCACAGGAGCTCAGTTCCAATGTGGACACTTATATCACATTGGTAAATCAGGCTATGGATCTTGCTAAATCAGGAGCAGGAGCGCAGTGTACCGTTGTTATGGAAGGCGAAGTTAAGGAGCTCATGGGTACCATCAACGGTCAGCTTACAGAGCTTGATACAGCGGTTGATGCAATTTCATACGGATCGATCAACAACATGATCAATAAGAGAAATCAGGCTGTAGTTAAGTCAGTTGCAGGTCTTGTTATTTTCTTTATCTGCATTCTGCTTACATTTATTCTTAACTATTTTCTTATTGTTAAGAAAATCAGATCCATATCCAATGAAGTTAATGGCATCATTAATGATATTGACAGCGGAAAAGGTGATCTTACAGCAAGGATCAATACAAAGACCAATTCCGAGCTTGTATTTTTCAAGAAAGGTTTCAACAGATTCATCGAGAACCTTCAGAGTGTTATGCGTGAAGTTAAGAACGGTACGGTTGTCCTTACTACATCTGAGGAAGAGGTTTCTGAGAAGATTCAGAGAGCCAATGACAATGTTACCAATACTTCAGCAGCTCTTCAGGAGCTTTCAGCAAGCATGGATACAGTTTCTGCCACAGCAAGCACTATGACAGAAAAGCTTGTTGACGTTAAGAACGCTACCCAGAGTATTAACGATGAGGTTGCCGAGGGTAAGGAAACAGCAGAGCATATCAAGACAGAGGCTGAATCCGTACAGGAAGAGGTTAATCATAAGAAGAGTAATACCGGCAGCAAGATGGAAGAACTTAGTTCTGTTCTTGAGCAGTCAGTTCAGGATTCTGAGCAGGTTAACCAGATCGGTGAGCTTACCAATGTTATTCTTGATATCGCTTCACAGACCAACCTTCTTGCGCTTAATGCCAGCATTGAGGCTGCAAGAGCCGGTGAGGCTGGAAGAGGATTTGCGGTAGTTGCTGAGGAGATCAGCTCACTTGCAGAGAACAGCAGACAGACAGCCGGCAATATTCAGAAGATCAGCCAGGACGTTACAGATGCTGTTAAGACCCTTTCAGACAACGCTATGCAGGTGCTTGAATTTATCAATACAACAGTTCTTTCCGACTATGATGCATTTGTAGAGGTTGGAGAGAAGTATGAGAATACAGCATCCATCATTGATGATATGCTTAGCAAGTTCAGTGAAAAGGCTGAGAATCTCAATGTGATCATGGATCAGATGTCTGAGCAGGTTACATCTATTACTCAGTCTGTACAGGAGAGCACAGTTGCCATCAATACATCTGCAACAAACTCTACGGAGATCGTAGGACAGATGCAGGGTATCGGCGAGGCTATGGATAACAACAATCGTGTTACCAGCCAGCTTTCAGACAGCACTAAGCAGTTTATTACCGTGTAATACCGGGAAGCTAATCGACTCAATTATAAAAAATACGGCATCGCTTGAATTATCAAAGCGATGCCGTTTCTTATTGCATTTAATTAAAAAATTACGGATCACACATTCTCGTGATACTTGTCATAGATCTCTGTGAGATAGGACTTAACCACCTGAATGGCTGTCATCTTACGAAGTCCAGAGTTACCCATAAGTACAGCGATCTCGTCAGCCAAAAGAAGCATGTCGTAAATACGAAGCTTGAACTGATTTCTGTCAAGCTCATCGATGTTGACCTTCATAAGAGGTGCACCGAGCTTAAGTGTTACGTTGTCATCTGCGATTCCTGTAAGCATGATACGTGATGTGGGATCGAAGTTAACATAGAGAATGAGCTTTTCTTTCTCGTGCTTTTTGAGAGAAGCCTCTGTCTGGTGAGAAATCTCAAGCCATTCGTAAAGATCTGCCTCATCGGGATGTAAAAGGAACTTAGTAAGTTCTTCCTTGTGTTTCTCGATATACTGCAGATATTTGCTGGCGCTGGGGCCTGTATAAGCAAGTTCCACTCTAACGCCTGATTCTGAGCGAACAAGTCTGCATTTCTCTGCAACTTCTTTTATTTTCAGAGATGTTTCGGCATTACCTATCATCTTAAAGCTGCCGGTTTCTAATTCCTGCTTAAATTCCATTGTGATCTCCTTTTTATAAAACAACAGTAACGTTAGTATAGCATAAGAGCGCTAAAAATGGTATACTAATAGAGATTTTGTATAAATTAAGGGGATCACATGGCACAGAGTAACAAGGGGAGAAAACAGACAAGAAAATCCAATGGAAGCACTTCTTCAAGGAAGAGCTCAAGAGGCACATCCCGTCCTATTAATGACGAGATTGATTACTCTTTGGAGAGTGAGCTTATTGTCATTGCAATGGTAGCCCTTACCATATTTTTGTTCTTATGTAATTTCGGTATCTGCGGAGCAGTTGGTAACACCATCAGCGGTGTGCTGTTTGGTTTGTTCGGCATTACAGCCTATATAGCGCCGCTCATAGCGCTTTTTTGTGTGGTCATCAGAGTGGCTAACTTTGGTTCCAGCGCTTCTACACGTAAGATTGTATCCGCGGTGATACTTTTTATAATAATCGGCATGATTGCGGAACTTATAGTAGGAAGACCGCAGGGAGCCGAGTCTTACAATATTTCCTATATATTCAATGAAGCAAGAACGCATCGTAACGGTGGAGGATTCTTTGCGGGTTCTCTTGCATATCTTTCATTTAAATATTTATCTATAGCGGGAACAGCACTTCTTCTGCTCCTTATTGGTATAGCCAGTATTGTGGTTTTTACAGAGCAGTCTTTTGTTGGCGGCATCAAAAAAGGTGGTCGTAAGATTATTGAAAAGACAAGAGAGGATGCTGCGAACTACAGAGAGTATTCAAGAGAGCGCAGAGAGAGGATTGAGCAGAGAAGAGCTCAGATAGAAGAAGACAAACGCCTTGCCATCGAGCAAAAAGAGGATGAGAAGATCCTTCGCATGGAGAAGAATGTTCGCGGCGTTATGCTTGATACAGAGCTTTCAAGAGAAGAGGATGACGGAGAAGATATGAATGAGATCCGTATACATGATGCGGACCATGCTGATGAGAAGCAGAATATCTTTATCCCCGATGAAGACGAATTCCATGATGATATTCATGAGATTATATTAAAGAAGCATGAGATAGAAACTGAAGTTGAGCCTGATGGTCAGAGGGTACTTAAGACAGGTATCAAGATACATGGCATGGGCTATGATGACTATGAGCCTGAGGATGTTCAGGAAGTTCAGCCCGTTGCAAAGGGTAAGCTTGTAGCCACTGTTTCCAAAGATATGGCACCTGAAGAGGATATTCTTCCGGATGTTCCTATTCATGCGGAGAATCTTGGTAACGGCATGAACGGTGATTATGTTGTGCATGCACAGGATCATATTTCAAGAAGCGCCGGTGCATCTTCCAAGATTTCATCTTCAGCGCCTTCAAGTACGCATATCCCGGATGGTCCCGGCCCTCATACAGTTAATGTGGGCATGGAAAAAGAAATTGCGGAACACAAGAAGACTATGAATAAGAAATATACTTTTCCTCCGCTTTCTCTTTTGGAAAAGGGTACAAGGAACAAGAATTCAGACTCTGCAAGGCAGCTTAAAGAGACAGCTCTTAAGCTTCAGGAGACACTTAAGACCTTCGGAGTTAACGTTACGGTTACAGATATCAGCCAGGGCCCTTCTGTTACGAGATTTGAGCTTCAGCCTGAAGCCGGAGTCAGAGTTAATAAGATAGTTGGACTTGCTGATGATATCAAGATGAATCTTGCAGCCAGAGACATTAGAATTGAAGCACCTATTCCGGGTAAGGCTGCGGTAGGTATCGAGGTTCCCAACAGAGAGAATCAGGCTGTTGCCTTAAGAGATCTCTTTGAGTCCAGAGAATTTAAGGATTTTTCATCAAAGCTTGCTTTTGCGGTAGGTAAAGATATAGCAGGTAAGACTGTTGTTACTGATATAGGTAAGATGCCGCACCTTCTTATTGCGGGTGCTACGGGATCCGGTAAATCAGTCTGCATTAATACCATCATCATGAGCCTTATATATAAGGCTAAGCCGGAAGAAGTGCAGATGATCATGATCGATCCCAAGATTGTAGAGCTTAGCGTCTACAATGGTATTCCACATCTTATGATCCCTGTTGTCACAGATCCCAAGAAAGCTGCTGCAGCGCTTAACTGGGCTGTTGCAGAGATGACAAACAGATATAAGAAATTTGCTGATGCGGGAGTTCGTGACCTTAAGGGATATAACAAGCTTGCTGAGAAGAGCGATAATTCTGAGATGAGTGTTATGCCTCAGATTGTTGTCATTGTAGATGAGCTTGCGGATCTTATGATGGTATCTGCCAATGAGGTTGAGGATGCAATATGCAGACTTACTCAGCTTGCAAGAGCAGCAGGTATTCATTTGATCATTGCTACTCAGAGACCTTCGGTTGATGTTATTACAGGTCTTATTAAGGCTAATATGCCAAGCCGTGTGGCTTTTGCGGTATCCAGCGGTGTTGATTCCAGAACTATTCTTGATATCAACGGTGCCGAGAAGCTTCTCGGAAAAGGAGATATGTTATTCTATCCTCAGGGATACACCAAGCCTGCCAGAATCCAGGGAGCATTTGTTTCTGATAAAGAGGTTCAGGCGGTTACGGATTTCCTCAGAAATCAAGGCATAGAATCGGATTATTCCAATGAGATCGAGCAGCAGATACAGAATATTCAGAGTCAGGGTGGCGGTAGCGGTGCCGTCCAGGGAGGTGGAGACTCCGACAGAGATGAATATTTTGTTCAGGCAGGTGAGATCATTATTGATAAAGAAAAAGCATCCATAGGTATGCTCCAGAGAGTGTTTAAGATAGGCTTTAACAGAGCGGCCAGAATTATGGATCAATTATGCGAAGCCGGTGTTGTCGGTGATGAAGAAGGAACTAAACCCAGAAAGGTACTAATGACCAAAGCTGAGTTTGAGAGGTATGTAGGAGGAGAATAAATGGCTTTTAAAAGTGACATTGAAATCGCACAGGAAGCAAAAATGCTACACATCAGAGATGTAGCGGAAGGTATCGGGATCGCTGAGGATGATCTTGAGTTCTATGGTAAGTACAAGGCTAAACTTACCGAGGAATATCTTAAAAAGGTGCAGAGCAACAAGGAAGGAAAGCTTATCCTTGTAACAGCTATCAATCCAACCCCTGCAGGTGAGGGAAAGACAACTACAAGCGTAGGACTTGGAGATGCACTTAGAAGGCTTGGATACAAGACTGTTATCGCTTTGAGAGAACCTTCACTTGGTCCGTGCTTTGGAATCAAGGGTGGAGCAGCCGGTGGCGGATATGCCCAGGTAGTTCCCATGGAAGATCTTAACCTTCATTTCACAGGTGATTTCCATGCCATAACATCTGCAAACAACCTGCTTGCAGCAATTTTGGACAATCATATTCAGCAGGGCAACGAATTGCAGATAGACACAAGGCAGATCATATGGAAGAGAGCAGAAGATATGAACGACAGAGCTCTCAGAAATATAGTTGTAGGTCTTGGAGCCAAGACTGACGGCGTACCAAGAGAAGATCATTTTGTTATTACTGTTGCATCTGAGATCATGGCTATTCTTTGCCTTGCAAGTGATATCAATGATCTTAAAGACAGACTTTCAAGAATTATTGTTGCATATAACTTTGCAGGAGAGCCTGTAACAGCAGGCGACCTTCAGGCAGTCGGCGCTATGGCAGCTCTTTTAAAGGATGCCCTTAAGCCCAATCTTGTTCAGACACTTGAGCATACACCTGTTATTGTTCACGGCGGACCTTTTGCAAATATTGCCCACGGCTGTAACTCTGTAAGAGCCACTAAGACAGCTCTTAAGATAGCTGATTATACAGTAACCGAGGCAGGATTTGGTGCTGATCTTGGAGCTGAGAAGTTCCTTGATATCAAGTGTAGGATTGCCGGTCTTAAGCCCGATGCGGTTGTACTTGTCGCTACTATCAGAGCTCTTAAGTACAATGGCGGAGTTCCTAAGGCTGAGCTTGGAACAGAGAATCTGGATGCCCTCAAAAAAGGCATCGTTAACCTTGAAAAACACATTGAGAATATTCAAAAATATGGTGTACCTGTAGTAGTTACTCTTAATTCTTTCCTTACAGATACTGACGCTGAGACAGAATATGTTAAGAAATTCTGCGAGGAGAGAGGCTGTAATTTTGCTCTTTCCAAGGTTTGGGAAAAAGGTGGAGAAGGCGGAGAGGATCTTGCAATGAAGGTTGTGGACAGCATTAAGAACAAACCTTCTAACTACGCGCCTATTTATGCTGATGAGCTTTCACTCAAGGATAAGATCAATGCTATCTCAACAGAGATATACGGAGCTGACGGAGTTACTTATACTCCTGCGGCAACCAAGCAGCTTGCCAAGATCGAAGCTATGGGATTTGGTAATCTTCCTGTATGTATGGCTAAGACACAGTATTCTCTTTCTGATGATCCGGCTATGCTTGGAAGACCTACCGGATACAACATTACAGTCAGAGAAGCTTATGTTTCTGCAGGAGCAGGCTTTGTAGTTGCACTTACAGGTGCCATCATGACAATGCCGGGACTTCCCAAGCACCCTGCAGCCTATGACATCGATGTTGATGAAAATGGCAAGATCACCGGTCTGTTCTGATCGGAAGAAACAGATATATTTACCAATTTAAGGAGATACAATGAGCGCACAGATTATTGACGGAAAAGCTATTTCACAGAATATTAAGGACGAGCTCAAGGAAAAGACAGCTCTTTTAAAAGAAAAAGGCATAGAAGTAACACTTGCCGTTATCCTTGTGGGTGAGGATCCCGCATCACAGGTTTATGTAAGAAACAAGAAAAAAGCCTGCGAATATATCGGATATAAGTCTTTATCCTACGAACTTCCCTCTGAGACTACACAGGATGAGCTTCTTAAGCTTATTGATGAATTAAACGGAAGGAAGGATGTAGACGGTATTCTTGTACAGATGCCGCTTCCTAAGCAGATAGATGAAAAGACCGTTATTGATGCAATTGCTCCCGATAAGGACGTTGACGGCTTCCATCCTATGAACGTTGGTGCTCTTTGTATCGGTGAAAAAGGATTTGTTTCCTGTACTCCTGCCGGAGTCATTCAGCTTCTTAAAAGAGGCTGCGGCGGAAATATTGAGATTGCCGGCAAGGAATGCGTAATAGTTGGTAGATCCAATATTGTAGGAAAGCCAATGTCTCTTTTGATGCTTAGAGAAAATGCTACTGTTACGGTTGCTCATTCCAGAACCAAGAACCTTAAGGAAGTGTGCAAGAGGGCGGATATTCTCATTGCAGCTGTAGGTAAGGCAGGGATGATCACTGCCGATTATGTCAAAGAAGGCGCCGTTGTAATTGATGTAGGTATAAACAGAAACGCAGACGGAAAGCTCTGCGGTGATGTTCTCTATGATGAAGTTGCGGAGATTGCAAGTGCAATAACTCCGGTTCCCGGAGGAGTCGGACCAATGACTATTGCAATGCTTATGAATAACTGCTATGAAGCTGCTGTAATGCATAATAATATTTGAGGTTGATCCTTATGATATGTCCCGTTTGCGGTAAAGAGATTCCCGAAGGGCACATGTACTGCGATGAATGTGGCAAAGAGATAAATTTCGTTCCGGATTTTGAGCCGGAGGTTGAAAATGTGATCAATGCCACACTTTCGGGAGTTGCGGATGAACTGAATAAGGAAGAGAAGCGTAAGCTCCAGCGCCTTGAAAAGCGAAAGAAATTTTTTAGCGCTTTAAAGAAAAAAAGCACGACAATTTTAATTTTTTCTGCTAGTATTATCATCATAGCAATTGTCGTTACATTAATTCTGGCTTATCACAATAAGTCCGCGCTTTATTACCTGGGACTTGCCAATTCCAGCAGAAATAAAGGAGATCTCGATAAAGCTATTGAGTATCTTATTGAAGGTAATGAGGATAATCCCGATAACGCTGAGATTATCTTTAGACTTTCTGATTATTATCTGGAAAAGGGTGATGAAGAGAAGGCAGTTGAGACGCTTACCAAGATAACCTCTTCGGACAGATTTTCCGATGATAAGGTTACCAATGCCTATGAGGGCATTATCTCTATCTACAGAGGACAGGGAGAATTTGGTAAGATCGCGGAGATGCTCAGTACTGATGACAATGAGGTTGCTAAGGCGATGAGGGATAAATATATTCCTTTGTCACCTGTTTTGGGACCTGTGTCCGGTACTTACGACGACAGTATTTCAGTTAATATATCCAAGGCTGTTGATAATGATGACCTCAAGATATATTACACTGTTAATGGAGATAGCCCTGATAGTGCAGGCATTCCTTATGAGAATGAGATAATTCTTGATGAAGAAGGCGAGTATAGCATCAAGGCTGTTACGGTTAATAAATATGGTTTTGTAAGTGCAGTTACAGAGAGTACATATGTTGTGGAATCCGGCGCACCGGCGCCTCCAAATATTATGGAGGCAAGTGGTGAGTACAATCAGAACACCATGATTGTTGCCGTTACGGAACCTGACCTTACGATTTTCTATACAACGGACGGTTCAGACCCCACCATGAGTTCCAAACAGTATATTTCACCTATTACAATGCCTGTTGGTACCTCTCACTTTAAATTTATTGCATTTAACATAGAAGGTGAATGCAGTGAGATAGTTGAGAGGGATTATCATCTTGTTTTTACAAGATTGATTTCCAAAGAGCAGGCGGTGAACAGTCTGGTAAGTACTCTTGTAAGACTTGATATTTTGCTTGATGACAAGGGAAAAGTCAGAGGATTACCCGGGCATAATGAGTATATTTACAACTCTGAGATAGAGATTCCGGGAGCCGGAGAGTATTATGTTATCAACGAGACCCATGTTGATATAGATGGCAAGAGCACACCTACGGGACTTATGTATGCTGTTAATACTCACGACGGAACCGTAAACAGATTAGGATATGACTCCGCAGGAAAATATATCCTTATCACAATTTCCAATCGATAAGAAGCAATTATGCTTTAAAATATTTATTTTTATATAGTAGGAGGATGACTATGTTCAAGATTTTAGAGGCTAATGAGCTTACTACGAACATTTTTCAGATGGTCGTTGAAGCTCCGCGTGTAGCTGACGCGTGTTTACCCGGACAGTTTCTTATTATCCGTGTAGATGAAGAGGGGGAGAGAATTCCGCTTACAATCTGCGATTATGACAGAGAGAAGGGAACTGTTGAGATTGTAGTTCAGGCTATTGGTGCAGAGACATATAAGCTTTCAGCACTTAAGGCCGGTGATTCTCTTGCCGATGTTGTAGGACCTCTCGGTAAGCCTTCAGATCTTTGTGAAGAGAGCATTGATGAGCTCAAGAAAAAGAAGATTGTATTTATCGCAGGCGGTGTTGGAACAGCTCCTGTTTATCCTCAGGCTAAATGGCTCAAGGAGCAGGGTGTTGACTGCGATGTTATCATCGGTGCTAAGACAAAAGATCTCGTAATTCTTGAAGATAGATTCAAGAAGGTATGTAACCTTCATATCACAACAGATGACGGTTCTTACGGCAGAAGTGGTATGGTTACCAAGGCTCTTCAGGATCTTTGGGATGAGGGCAACAAGTATGATCACTGTGTTGCTATCGGCCCCATGATCATGATGAAGTTTGTATGTAAGCTTACACAGGAGCTCGGAATTCCTACTATTGTCAGCATGAATCCCATTATGGTTGACGGAACCGGAATGTGCGGCGCTTGTCGTCTTACTGTAGATGGTCAGGTTAAGTTTGCTTGTGTTGACGGACCTGAGTTCGACGGACACAAGGTTGATTTTGACCAGGCTATGAACCGTATGAAGCTTTATAAGACTGAGGAAGGAAGACTCTTACTCAAGGCTAAAGAAGGTGACACTCACCACGGCGGATGCGGTAATTGTAACTAACATATTTCGTGATTAACTATATAGGAGATTAAGTAAATGGATGGATTTGTAAGAGTTCCGGTCCGTGAGCAGGACGCCAAGGAACGTGCTACCAATTTTAAAGAAGTTTGTCTTGGATATAACAAGGAAGAGGCTGAGAAGGAGGCGCTTAGATGCCTTAACTGTCCCAACCCCAAATGTGTACAGGGCTGCCCTGTATCAATCAATATTCCTGCTTTTATTCAGCATGTTAAGACAGGTGATGTTGAGGGCGCTTATCAGGAGATCAGCAAAGCAAGTGCGCTTCCCGCTGTCTGCGGACGTGTTTGTCCTCAGGAGAGCCAGTGTGAAGGCCAGTGCGTAAGAGGAATCAAAGGTGACGCCGTTTCAATCGGTAAGCTTGAGAGATATGTTGCTGACACAGCAAGAGAGATGGGTATCAAGCCCGAGGGTGCAAAGGAGAAAAAAGGCAAGAAAGTTGCCGTTATCGGTTCTGGCCCTTCAGGACTTACTTGTGCCGGAGATCTTGCTAAGATGGGCTATGACGTAACAATATTTGAGGCTCTTCATGAGGCCGGAGGAGTACTTGTTTATGGTATTCCTGAGTTCCGTCTTCCCAAGGATGCAGTAGTTAAAAAAGAGATCGAGAACGTTAAGTCACTTGGCGTTAAGCTTGAGACTGACGTTGTTATCGGAAAGTCTGTAACAATAGACGATCTTATGAAGAAAGAGGGCTTTGAGGCTGTATTTATCGGATCAGGAGCAGGTCTTCCCAGATTCATGAATATTCCCGGAGAGCAGGCTATGGGTGTATTCTCAGCTAATGAGTTCCTTACAAGAAGTAACCTCATGAAAGCTTTTGATGAGAATTCAAGAACACCTATCATGAGACCTAAGAAGTGCGTAGTTGTCGGTGGTGGTAACGTTGCTATGGACGCTGCAAGAACAGCACTTCGTCTTGGAGCAGAGGTTCACGTTGTTTATCGTCGTGGTGAGGAAGAGCTTCCTGCACGTAAGGAAGAAGTTGGACATGCTAAGGAAGAGGGAATCATCTTTGATCTTCTTTGCAATCCTGTTGAGATCCACGCTGATGAGAACGGATGGGTAACAGGAATCACATGTATCAGAATGGAGCTTGGTGAGCCTGATGAGTCAGGAAGAAGAAGTCCTGTAGAGGTTCCCGGTTCAGAGTTTGAGATTGAGTGTGACGCAGTTATCATGTCACTTGGTACATCACCTAACCCTCTTATCTCTTCAACAACTGACGGCCTTGAGATCAACCGCAGAAAATGTATCGTTGCTGAGGAAGCAACAGGTCAGACATCTAAGCCAGGCGTATTTGCAGGTGGTGATGCCGTAACAGGTGCAGCAACCGTTATCCTTGCTATGGGTGCAGGTAAGGCAGCTGCCAAGGGAATTGATGAGTATCTTCAGAATAAGTAATTTATCTGAAGTTATACCAAAAACTTAATAGCACCGGGCTAATATTTTTAGCCCGGCGCTTTGACTATTAAGGGGGATATCTTCGTGATAGCATATGTGAACGGAATACTTGAAAACCTCGAAGAGGGAAATGCTGTCATAGACGTTAACGGCTTTGGCGTGAATGTTAATATATCCGGATCTACCATGGACAGGATGCCGGGAATAGGAGAGATGGTTAAGTTATATACTTATACCAACGTCAAAGAGGATACTTTTTCTTTATTTGGTTTTCTTTCAAGGGATGAACTTAATCTTTTTAAAATGCTTATTACTGTAAACGGTATCGGACCAAAAGGAGGATTGGCTGTTTTATCTGTTCTTTCTCCCGATGATCTTAGATTTGCCATTATTTCCGGAGACAGCGCTTCTATTGCCAAGGCTCCCGGAGTAGGCAAGAAGACTGCCGAGAGGATAACTCTGGAACTTAGAGATAAGATAAGAGTTACAGAAGACGATCTGCTTTCACCTTCTGTTGCAGCATCAGGAGATGATCTTACAGGCGACGCCGCAGCTGCCAAGGATGAGGCTGTTGCAGCCCTTGTTGCTCTCGGATACAATTCATCCGATGCTGTTAAGGCAGTTAGAAAAGTGATAAAGAGTAGCGAGGCACCTCTTGATACAGAAGTCCTTTTAAAGCTTGCTCTTAAGGAGATGTTCTGATTAGCATGGAAAAGAGAAAAATCGTTACCTCCGCAAGAGGCATTGATGCCAATGTGAATGCGGAAGATGAGAGGATTGAAGGGTCCTTAAGACCCAGAAGTCTCGACAAATACATAGGACAAAAGAAGATCAAGGAAAGCCTTAAGATTTATATAGAGGCTGCCAAGAAAAGAGGAGAATGCCTTGATCACCTTCTTTTTTACGGGCCACCCGGACTTGGTAAGACCACTCTTGCGGGAATCATTGCTTCAGAGATGGGGGTTAATATCAAGATCACCAGCGGTCCCGCAATAGAGAAACCCGGAGATATGGCTGCTATTCTCAATAATCTTCAGGAGAATGATGTTCTCTTTGTTGATGAGATACACAGACTTAACAGACAGGTGGAAGAGGTTCTTTATCCGGCAATGGAGGATTACGCCATTGATATTATGATAGGCAAAGGTCCGACAGCCAGATCTATCAGATTGGATCTTCCTCATTTTACTCTTATCGGTGCGACGACAAGAGCAGGAATGTTGTCTGCTCCTCTTCGTGACAGATTCGGAATGATCCACAAGATGGAGTTTTATGAGGCAGATGAGCTTTGCGATATCATAATGCAATCGGCCAGAGTGCTTGATGTTGAGGTGGACCCCAAAGGCGCAGCCGAAATGGCAAGACGCAGCAGAGGAACGCCAAGACTTGCAAACAGGATACTTAAGAGAGTAAGAGATTACGCTCAGGTCAAGCATAACGGTATTATTACAGAGGAAGTAGCGGTAACAGCCCTTGATCTTATGGATGTAGATAAGATGGGACTTGATCATACCGATAGAAATATATTGTATACTATGATAGATAAGTTCGGAGGCGGACCTGTAGGACTTGATACACTTGCAGCTGCCATAGGTGAGGATTCCGGCACCATTGAGGATGTCTATGAGCCTTATCTTATCAAGAACGGATTTATTAATAGGACTCCAAGGGGCAGAGTTGTCACTGATACGGCATATACCCATTTAGGGCTTGAAAACAGAGCTTCCTCGGAGATATAATTAAAAAGCAACCACGCAAAAGAAAAAAAGCAGGGGTGAATTTATGGCATCTAAAACGGATACCGAGGTAATAATCGGGGGAAAGGTTTTTACCTTAAGCGGATATGAAAGTGAAGAATATTTACAGAAGGTAGCCTCTTATATCAATAATAAGATCGGTGAATATAACAAAATCGATAGTTTTAAGAGACAACCTATAGATACACAGAATGTTCTTCTTCAGTTAAATATTGCAGATGACTATTTTAAGTCCAAGAAGCAGATCGAGCTTATGGAAGAGCAGCTGGCTGAGAAAGAGAAAGAGCTCTATGATCTTAAGCATGAGCTTATTGCTACTCAGATGAAGCTGGAGAATACCGAGAAGAACGGTAAGAGTCTCCAGACCAAGCTTGATGAGTCATCAAAGAAGATCATTCAGCTTGAGACCCAGGTTAAGGGAATCGGAACTAAAAAGTGATTGTATTATTAAGGCTGTCTAATTGAGGACAGCCTTTAGTTATTATTGTGAGTTGAAATGAATAACAAAGTAGAATTACTTGCTCCCGCAGGGGGCTATGAAACAATGGTCGGTGCCTTCAATGCAGGCGCCGATGCTGTATATCTTGGAGGATCCAAATTTGGCGCAAGAGCCTATGCCGATAACTTTGACAGGGAACAGGTTCTTGACGCTATTTCTTATGCCCATTTATATGGGAAAAAGATATATATGACAGTCAATACTCTTGTTAAAGAGAGAGAATTTGGTGAGCTCTATGATTTTATGTTGCCCTTTGCAGAAAAAAGGCTTGATGGAGTTATAGTACAGGATCTGGGCGTTATGAAATTTATAAGGGATGAATTCCCGGAGGTAGAGCTTCACGCCAGTACTCAGCAGACCGTAACCGGAATACACGGAGCAAAGCTACTTAAAGAGCTTGGATGCTGCAGAGTTGTGCCTGCCAGAGAGCTTAGCCTTGAAGAGATGAAGGCTATAAGGGAGAAGGCTGATATTGAGGTTGAAGCCTTTATTCACGGTGCTATGTGCTATTGTTATTCAGGTGCATGTCTTTTTAGCAGTATGGTTGGTACCAGGAGCGGCAACAGAGGAAGATGTGCTCAGCCCTGCAGACTTCCCTATACTTCGGATGTGACCTCAAATAAGACAGAGCAGTATCCTCTAAGTCTAAAGGATATGTGTACTATAGATATGATTCCTGAGCTTATTGAGGCGGGAATAGACTCCTTTAAGATTGAAGGGCGCATGAAGAAGTCTGAGTATGCTGCAGGCGTTACTTCTCTTTACAGAAAATATATCGATCTGTATTACAATGATCCATCCGGGAAACATGAAGTTTCCAAAGAGGATATGGAGATTTTAAGATCCCTGTATCTAAGGACGGGTATCAGCAGCGGCTATTATCATAAACACAACGGCAAGGAGATGGTTACTATTTCATCTCCTGCGTACAATGGAACCAAAGATGAAGTGCTTAAAGAGGTAAGAGATAAGTTCCTTGATCATGAACTTAAGATTTCCTGCGATATTTATTGTAAGCTCAAACTTGGGGAAAAGGCTGAACTTGTGATGAATGCCCGTAAAGGCGATGAGTATTATTCAAGAACAGTTTATGGTAATGAGGTGCAGGCTGCCTCCAAGAGACCTATGGATGAAGCGGGCATCAGAAAGCAACTGGAACGACTTGGAAATACACATTTTGAAGCTGATAACATCGAAATAAGTATTGATGATGGTAGTACAGGAAACGGCATCTTTATTCCCGTAAGTGAGCTTAATGAGCTTAGAAGAAGACTTTGCGAGGAAATGGAGGCAGAGCTTCTTGATGTAAAAGAGAATATAAAAGAAATATCAGATGCCAAGATAAAAAGCGAGAGCACAGGCTCTTTTGTCAAGATAACAGGTAAGAAGGTAGAAAATACAGATATTCACGTTCTGGTAAATACATCCTCTCAACTTACGGCTCTTAGTGATGTTCTGCTTTCAGAAAAGACAAAAGAGCAGGATATCGGAAGAAAAGAAGTATCAAGAGTTTATTTGGAATGCGATCTTTTGCTTAAGGAAGATATCATAGATATACTCAAAGGAGATGCTTTTAAAAACTTAGAAGTGATCGCTGCGCTTCCGTATATAACAAGAGAGGAAGTATTTGATGCAAGTGATGATGTAAGGTTTATAGCTAATAACCATGCAGATCTTCTAGAAGGTCTTCTTGTAAGAAACTTAGAGCAATTGGGAATTTTAGAAGAAATGTCTTATAATGGTAAGATCATATTGGACTACGGCGTATATACCTGGAATGCCATGTCTGCACATCTTTTGACTGAGCCCCAAAATAAAGATAAGGGCTCTTTGGTATCAGAATTATCCGTTCCTTATGAACTTACAGCTTACGAAGCCTTTGAAGCTGTAAAGAGGATCAGGGATGAGATAGGAATACCTGTTACTTATAATATATACGGACGTGTTCCTATGATGATAAGTGCAGGATGTATCAAGAAGACACTCGATAAGTGCAGTGGGAAGTTACATACCCATCATCATGAGAAACTGCATATTACCGACAGAATGGGGAATAAAATGCCGGTAACAACCAATTGCAGGAACTGTTATAACATAATATGGAATGTAAATCCCACGATTTTGTTTAGCAAAGTAACTGCGCTTAAAGATAAACAGCTCTTCGATCATTTCAGGGTTGATCTTACAGTAGAGGATAAAGACAGCTCTTTTGACATAATTAGAACTGCGATTCATGCAGATGATAAGGCTATGGTTAACAGTCTTATGCAGAAGCACCAATATACGACCGGACATTATAAACGCGAGGTAGAATAAAGGAATGGAGTTATACATAACAGAGATATCCAAATATGTGATAGCATCTATGATGCTCCTATATACCTTTACAGCCTTTTTGGCTTTTAAATTAAGGAGTAGGGAAGCTAGAGCTCATATATATGCAGCGCAGATAGCGCTTATGTTTTTGATAGAGTTTTCCTGTTTTGTGCAGATAATTGCAAGGACGGGAAAAGTTGTCTATCTGTTTTTCTTTGCATTTCAGATAGTTGTGTTTTCGTCGGTAATAATGCTGTTTTATTTTATTTATCCCGACGGAAACAGGCTTATTATAAACAACTGTTGCCTTCTTTTGATGATAGGAGTGATCATCCTTACAAGACTTTCTTATGAGAGGGCGGTAAAGCAGTTCGTTATCATTGCCATATCATTTTTACTTGGATTTTTTATACCTGAAATGATATTCAGATTCAATTTCCTTAAGAGATTTACCTGGGCTTATGCAGGAATCGGTGTAGCGTGCCTTGGCATAGTGCTTATTCTTGGAGCCACAATAAACGGATCAAAGCTTACGTATTCAATCGCCGGGCTTACTTTCCAGCCCTCTGAGATAGTAAAAGTTTTGTTCCTGTTTTTCCTGGCGGGAGCGCTATATAAGGCGGAAAATCTGATAGATCTTTTGATACTATCGGTAATCGCTGCCGCCCACGTTATAATTCTTGTTTTGTCAAAAGACCTTGGAAGTGCGCTGATTTATTTCATGCTGTATCTTGCACTTATATATATTTCTACGGAGAATATAGGATATTTTATTCTTGGAATGTTCTTTGCGGCTTTAGCAAGTATGGCTTCCTACAAGCTTTTTGCACATATTCGTGTAAGAGTGCAGGCGTGGCGTGATCCCTTCAGTGATATCACAGGAGCCGGTTATCAGCTTTCGCAGTCCCTTTTTGGAATCAGTAGCGGAGGATTGCTGGGGCTTGGACTCTACGGAGGTAATCCCAAATCCATTCCTTTTGTTGTTCAGGACTTTATTTTTTCTGCAATAGCCGAAGAAATGGGAATCATATTTGCCATATTAATGATATTGGTATGTCTTAGCACATTTCTTTTTATCATGCAGGAGGGATATTATATCCACGATAAATTTTATCGGATGATCATCTGCGGTATCGGTATATCCTATGCTTTTCAGACGTTCCTTACTATAGGAGGCGGAGCAAAGTTCATCCCCCTTACGGGAGTTACCTTGCCGCTTATAAGCTACGGAGGATCCTCGGTTCTGGTAACCATTGTCATGTTCATGATAGTAGAAGGTATCTGCATGATCGGTTCAGATGAGAGGTATGAAGAGTATCTTGAGGAAAGACGCTACGAGAGGAACAGATATAGAAATGAGAGATACAAGAGATACGAGGACGAAGAGGACAGGTAAGAGGAAAAAAGTAAGATCTTATCCGATAATGGTGCTGTCCGGAATATACGTTTTACTGTTTGTGACTATGCTTGGATATATATTTAATTATTCAATGTCTCATAAACAGGAATTTATAAACAACGATTACAATACCAGGCAAAAGATACTTCTTAAACAGAATCAGAGAGGCAAGATCCTTTCAAGAGACGGAGATATACTTGCCTATTCGGAAAAGGGAAGTGACGGAAAAGAAGTAAGGGTTTACCCATACGGAAAAGAGTTTGCACATGCTGTTGGATATTCCACAAAGGGAAAAGCCGGAATAGAGGCCTTTTGTAATTATTATCTTATAAATACCAACCTGGATCTGTCCAAGAAGGTTGCCTATGATACAAAGGGAATGAAGTATCCTGCAGATAATGTAACATCAACTCTAGATGCTAATCTTCAGGAAGTTGCTTACAATGCGCTTTCTTCAAGAAAGGGCGCCATTATTGTATCCAATCCCAAGACAGGCGAGATCCTTGCTATGGTATCAAAGCCTGATTTTGATCCCAATAATCTGGAGCTTGAGTGGGACAACATGGTAAAAGACACATCGGGAGAAGCAAAGCTTCTTAACAGAGCAACCCAAGGATTGTATCCTCCGGGATCTACTTTTAAGATCGTAACGCTCCTTAGCTATTTGAGAGAACATCCTACAGATTATGCTAATTATAAGTTTAGCTGTAACGGAAAGTTTACCCATGAGGGTAATACCATTTCCTGTTATCACGGCGAGAATCATGGAAGTCTGGATCTTGAAAGATCTTTTGCCAAGTCCTGCAATTCCTCTTTTGCCAATATAGGTGTGGGACTTAAGCCTGAAACCTTTGACGGAGTACTCCATGATCTTAAGTTTAACCAAGAGCTTCCTATTGATTTTTGCAGATATAATAAGAGTTCGTCATCATATCCCAAGGATCATGCGATAAGCCAGGTGATGCAGCTTTCCATAGGACAGGGTAATACATCAATAACCCCTGAGCATCTTAATCTTATAACTTGCGCAATAGCCAACGACGGAATGCTTATGAAGCCTTATATTGTAAGTGAGGTTAAGAGTGAGGACGGAAAAGAGATTAAGAAGTTTTCTCCTGAAGAATACGGGAAACTGTTGTCTACCTCTGAGTCACAGGTAATCCGCAGAATGATGGGGAAGGTTGTTAATGAAGGAACAGCAAGCAGATTAAAAGGCCTTTCCTACACTGCGGCAGGAAAGACCGGATCGGCTGAATTTAATGATGCCAAGGATTCACATGCCTGGTTTACAGGCTTTGCTCCCGCAGATGACCCTGAAGTCTGCGTGACCATCATCGTGGAAGAAGCGGGAAGTGGCGGAAGCTATGCGGTTCCCATTGCTAAAAGAGTATTTGATGCATATTTCGGAGTAGAATAAAACTTAGAAGACCTGAGTTATCTTGATATCTCTTTCTTTTGACAGGTCGATAAGTGTATTATCTTCGTTTAATTTGATGAGAGGGCGTGAGAGCGCCTTCTCATTTATTAATATTACAGTGCCGAGTCTTTCATTACTAAGCTGCACATTAAAGCCAAGCTGAGAATTTGCAATATGAGACAGGAAAGACTTAAGGGCCTGCACATCGTATCTCTCAAAGCCTTCGTTCTCGTAATTGGCAATTATCTGGAAAGGATGGAGCTTTTTGCGGTAAGTTCTTGGAGAAGTCATGGCTTCGTAGGAATCTATGATCGCAATATACTTGGCAAACCTGTCTATCTCTTCCGCAGTTAGAGATGAGGGATAACCGGTCCCGTTACATCTTTCGTGGTGCTGAAGAGTTGCTTTTAGGATGTGGGGATCAAATGTGCCAACCTGCTTAAGGAAGTCGTATCCGATCTGGGTGTGCTGCATAACCAGAGTATATTCCTCGGGAGATAATCTCTGTGGTTTCCACAGAATCTGATAAGGTATGCTAAACTTCCCTATATCATAAAGAAATGCACATTGTATCAAAAGCAGAGTGTCGTTATTGGAAAGACCAAGCCATGTAGCAAAAACTCCGGCTATAAGGGCAGAATTAAGACAATGACACAGAGTCATCTCTCCTTCGTCAGGGATGAGATTATACAGATAATCAAGCAGATGCTCACCGCTCTTAACGCCGGCGATTATGCTTGTATATACTTCCATGAACTGGGACAGATTGATAGGCTGGCTCTTATTAACTGCACCAAGCATATATCTTTTGAAAACCGGGAAATAAATATTATAGATAGATTCGAAGTTCTTGAAACCATCAGTCATGCGCACTTTTTCAAAGTGCGTTGTGGAAAAATCAATTTCTTCTTTTATGGGAACTGCCATGATTGACTGTCTGGCAAGCTTTTTAAGAATATTGTCGGTAACTTTTGTGCCCGCCATTACGATGATCTCGTTCTTGTAATTGAGAATGTCTTCTGCAATGACCATTCCGGGCTTTAATTCTATACGCGCTACAACTTTCATGTTCCGGACCTCCCAGGTACTATGTTCCGTCGCATTCCATAAACTTTTTTCATGTGATAAAATGTTTGATGAAGACGATTTATGCATTACCCCTATATATCCTACTATACATAAACGGGAGCATGTAGGTCAATTCGTTAAATGGGGAGAATTGTATTTTTATGAAAAAAAATGGATTCTGTGAATTCTATAAGAATCTATACTATGGAAAATCTGTTAAAAGACGTTCGCTGGTTAAGTGGAAGCTGTATCACGGAAGTGGTCAATTTACCATTTTTTGCATTGTGAAGGCTATGAATGATAGTGACCAGCTTGAGATCATACATTCCGCATTTTTGCAGCAAGCCTACTTTAGAGAGCATCCGGCATACATATACGGAATCGCCGGAAGCTATGCAGAGGCGCTTGATATTATTGTGGAGATATCAGACAGAGCCTGTGCTGCAGGAATGGATGGACAGCTTATAGGATTCCTTGAAAAACAGCCTCAATAAAGCTGATAAAGGGATCTGTGGTAATTACTTGACTTGGGAGTTTATATGTTGGCTGCTTTTTTTTCGGTTCTTAAAATAATCGGCATTACCTTACTGGTTATCCTTGCCGTTTTATTATTGCTTGTTCTGCTGCTTTTGTTTGTGCCTATTAGATACAAGATTGACGCAGATGTACCCAGAATGAGATTTGGTGATGATTTTGATTCTGAGAGGATTGGGCTTAAGATCAGATTCCACTGGCTCCTGCACATAGTTAGTGGAAGATATATTCATCATAAAGATGACACCTTTGTCATTAAGATTTTTGGAATTAAGATATATCCCGGAAGGAAAAAGCCGGATAAAAAAGAGGAGACTGATTCCCAAAAGAATGAAACTGAAGTATCTGAGGAAGCATCTGAAGTCAGAATAGATGAAAAAGACGACCTATCCTTTGCTATAGATGATAAAGATGCGGGAAAAGAAGATAATGAAACCACAAATGACACATCTGTCACTTGGATACAGCTTTCAGAAGAAACTGATGAAGATAAATCAATAGTGGATGTGGTATGGGATGTAGTTTCTTTTATAGAAAAGCTCATAGAAACGCCACAAAATGTGTTTCGAAAAATAAAATATACAATATCTAGAGTTTGTGGTAAGATAAATATGATTAAGTCCACTCTTGAAAGTGAGATTTTTGAGAGAGCATTCAGCCTTGTTAAGGACAAACTTATTAAGCTCCTTAGGATGATAATGCCAGATAAGAGCGAATCAAGACTATATCTTGGAGTTGGTGATCCTGCATGGGAGGCTGATATTATGGCTGCATACGGTGTTATGTACGGCATGCTGCATGACAAGCTTACATTTATACCGGACTTTAATGATAAGGTCATTGAGGCCGATATACATCTAAAGGGACATATCACTTTATTTACTGTTTTATATTGTGTTTGTGTTTGCTATTTCAACAAGGATGTCAAAAAGGTTATTGCCAGATTTAAGAAGATATCCGAAAGATAGATAGAATCTTGGAGGTTTTTATGGGAGAGAGTAAATTTAACAGCGTAGTTGAGTCTTTGCTTCATGGTATGAATTCAATCCTTGCTACCAAGACAGTTGTTGGAGAAGCTACAAAAGTAGAAGATACCATCATCCTTCCTTTGGTTGATGTGTCTTTTGGCGTTGGTGCCGGAGCTTCCGATACAGATAAAAAGAATGGCGGAGCAGGCGGATTTGGTGCCAGGATGTCACCAAGCGCTGTTCTTGTTATAAAGAATGGTTCTACCAAACTAGTTAATATCAAGAATCAGGATGCTATAACCAAGGTTCTTGATCTCGTGCCCGATATTATGGACCGTTTTTCAGCCAAAAAAGAAAATTTTATGGATGATGACGATGCAGTAGATATTGCTTTTCCGGAGGAAGATAAGGAGAAGTAAGTCGTCCAGAAGGTGAGGGGCCCTTATGGAAGAAAAAAGAAACCTTGAAGAAATTATCTTAAGCGGTACTGAGGATGAACTTAGTGAGCTTAGGCTTTGGCTCTTTAAGGAGAGTGTACGACTTGAGAATCAGGAGAGTGCACTTTCTGAGCGCTATGCCAAGCTTGAAGCCGATGAGAGATCATTTAAGGACAGAGTCGATCAGGTTGAGAAGAAGCTTGACACAGAGAGTCGTAAACTCAACAATGACAAGGCTCTCTTTGACCAGAGACTTAAGATCCTTAATAACGGCTTTGATCAGCTCAACAGCGATAAGAAGAAACTTGAAGGTGAATTTGTAAGGCTTGAGCGAGAAAAAGCTTATCAAAGGGAAAATGAGTATGATGCATTAGACCTTTTATTCAGAGGCGTGAACAGTGCACTTACTCTTAAGAAACGCTACAAGGATCTGATGAAGATGTTCCATCCTGATAATGTCAGTGGTGATGCTGAGATGGTACAGCTTATAAACACTGAGTACAGTGAGCTTTGCAGGCAATATAATGTCACTATGATCAATTGACGTTTGGCATCTTAAGAAAATCTTAAGTTGTTTATTTGAAGCATATATGATAAAGTTAACAAGTCATTGTTCATCTCTTGGACAATGACTTGTATGTTATGCGGGGCGATTCTTGCGGCGATTCAGCCGAAGATTTCATTTTTATTATTATTATAAAAAAATATGTTGACATAATCGAACATCTGTTTTAGTATAATTTATATACAGAACGAATGTTCTAAGAAGGAGATGTGTATGGAAAGAGAAGATAAACAGAAAGCACTCGATGCGGCACTTGGACAGATTGAGAAGCAGTTTGGTAAGGGCGCCGTTATGAAACTTGGTGATTCTACAGACACCATGAACATAGAGACAATCCCTACAGGATCACTTAGCCTTGATATCGCACTTGGCCTGGGAGGTATTCCAAAGGGAAGGATTATTGAGATATACGGACCTGAGTCCAGTGGTAAGACTACCGTAACTCTTCATATGATCGCAGAGGTTCAGAAGAGAGGTGGAATAGCGGGATTTATTGATGCTGAGCATGCCCTTGACCCGGTATATGCCAAGAATATCGGCGTTGATATTGATAATCTCTATATTTCACAGCCGGATAGCGGCGAACAGGCTCTTGAGATCACAGAGACAATGGTTCGCTCAGGCGCTATAGATATCGTTGTTGTTGACTCTGTTGCAGCGCTTGTTCCCAAGGCTGAGATTGACGGAGATATGGGAGATTCTCACGTGGGTCTTCAGGCAAGACTTATGTCACAGGCTCTTCGTAAGCTCACAGCTGTTATCAGTAAGTCTAATTGTACAGTTGTATTTATCAACCAGCTCAGAGAGAAGGTTGGTATCATGTTCGGTAATCCCGAGACTACAACAGGCGGACGTGCTCTTAAGTTCTATTCATCAGTACGTATGGATGTTCGTCGTATTGAAGCTATTAAGCAAAATGGCGAGAATATCGGTAACAGAACACGAGTAAAGGTAGTTAAGAATAAGATTGCTCCTCCTTTTAAAGAGGCTGAGTTTGATATCATGTTTGGTAAGGGTATTTCATCCACAGGTGATATTCTTGATCTTGCTGCTAATGTTGATATTGTTAATAAGAGCGGCGCATGGTATCAGTATGAGGGTGAGAAGATTGGACAGGGTAGAGAGAATGCCAAGCTCTATCTTGAGAATAACCCTCAGATCAAGGATGACATTGAGGCTAAGGTAAGAGCACATTATGGCCTCCAATCAGATATTAAGGCTTCTGCTCCTAAGGCGGAGGAAACTGAGACACCTAAGAAAACGAAGGCTTCAAAGTGATAATATCAAGCATTGTAGAATTTGATAAAAAGAGAAATAAAATATTTATAGACGGGGAGTTCGCCTTTGTATTATACAAGGGCGAACTCCGTTCTTTTGGAATTAAAGAGGGAGAGACTATTCCGGAAGACACTTATCTGGAAATAACTAAGGCTCTTTTACCCAAGAGGGCAACCAAGAGAGCGATGGAGCTTCTTACCAAGAAAGACTACACTGAGAAGAAACTACGAGATAAGCTTGCAGATGGTCTGTATTCGGACGATATTATTGATGCTGCGATAGATTATGTTAAGTCTTACAACTATCTTGATGATGAGAGATACGCTCGAGATTATGTTAGCTATAATATTGAATATCGAAGTAAGAACAGGATAAAGCAGGATCTTATGACCAGAGGAATCCCTAAGGATATTATTGATTCTGTTCTGGCTGAATTTACGGATGAGCAGTGCCGCGATGCTGAAAAGGAGCAGATTGGTAGACTTTTGGTCAAGAAGCATTATGATACATCAATGGATTATAAAGATAAACAGAAGATAATAGCATTTTTGTTAAGAAAAGGCTATTCCATGGACGCTATCAGAAGTGCGATGAATAATGAAGATATTTATTTTGAATAAAAGCATTGTTAAGATTTGCGGAAATAATCGTTACGTGTTATACTATCATAAATTAACACAAACAATCTTAGGGGAGAGGCTATTAGTTTATTAGCATAACTTATAGCCGGTAAATTATAATCTGATAAAAATGTATGGGGCTTGTATATATACATGTCCCATGCTTTTTTATATAACGCTTTATAAATGAAAGGAGAAATTTGAAAATGAAGAGAAGAGGAGTACAGATCGCTACAGGCCTTATTTTTGCAGGGATGCTTGCAATGACAGGATGCGGTAGCACACAGGCAACAGGAGATACTACAGCTTCTGATACAGTGGAGACAGAGACAGTCCAGGAAGTAGAGGTTCCTATGGAGCAGAATGATTCATCTTTGTCTGATAGCGATTACCTTGGGGAAATTGGTTCTATTTCAAAATATAAAAGTCTTGAAGAGGTAAGAAAGTATTATAGAGAAAACGGCTTTGAGTATTCTAAATATGTTAATGTTCAGGGCTGCAATACTATGGTTCTTGCAATAGCAATGGATGGAATCCACGGAGATGGGAATGGCAATATTGTAGCAGAAGATGTGCGATTCTACACTCAGAAAGAGGGTGATGATAAGGTGTATCTTGCCGGTACACTTGATGCGCATGATGCAATTGCAATAACCGGTAATGGTGTTATTGTTGCCAATTCTCAGAGCTTTACTTTTGAGACTTATTTCTTATCACAGGATGGAACAAAGCTTGAACACAAAGACTATATTGAGTCTAATAACCAGGGTGGCGGAATACTCCATTCTTACAGAAGAAATTCTAACAAGGAACAAAGAGAGTATTATGATGGTACTCAGCAGGATTTACAGAATTATTATAATAACACCGCCGCTAAGTATATAATTTTTAACTGATAAGTAAATAAGGAGCATTGATATGAGAAAGAGACTTTTAATGGCCGGCCTTACAGGTATTATATTACTTGCAGGCTGTTCAACTAATGGCGGGGGAAATAGTAGTACACCTTCTTCTGAAGTTTCTATGTCGGAGATTACAGTGGAAAGCTCAGCTATTTCTAACACTGAGCCTGACGCTGCATCCGTATCCGAAACTTCAGAAGATAGCAGTGAAGCAATTAGCTTGTCATCTTCTAATTTGGGAGCATCAGTTGAAACAACTGTGGATGTAAAGGACTATACAGATAAGCTTACTTCTGAGTATGGAGGTAATCTGGAACAGGAACTTGCTAAGGCTCTTAATACAACAGCTGTAGACTCTGATCAAGATGCCGGAACGTGCTTCTATCTTTGTGACGGCGCTGTAGAGATTTTAGGATCGGCTTACGGAGACGGTTTTTTTGTTACCCAGTTAAAGGAAACGGATAACTTTTCAATTTTCGGAGCTAGCGTGGGAATGTCTTATGAGGAAGCGGTAAAGGCTCTTATTGACAATGGTTTAAAGGAAAATACCCGTGTGTATTCAACTTATTATGCTATTAACCCTGAGGATTTCTATGTGGAATTAAAGAAGGAGGGTGGCAAAGTAACAGAAGTTATATATACAAAATGTCAGCTAAGCGGAAGATAAAATTATGAAAAAATAGCACAATATTCATTTTCATTGATTAAACGTTTTATCAAATAGCACGAAAATACTTAAAGATTCAGTTGGCAAGGCGTTTGACCTTGACACTGTAATTTATAAAATGTAAAATTTAAGTGTTGTAAAATTGTATATTAGTGCGAGTTTTTAATACCCACTATACAAAATATTGTACAATGAAAATTGAATAAGGAGGTGCTCCTGTAATGACTGTTATTGTTATTACTGCAGTAGTGACTCTTGTTCTTTCAGCAATTTTAACCTGGATTTTAGCAACAGGTTATCACAAAAAGGTTACTGAGGGGAAGATTGGTAGCGCGGAAGAAAGGGCAAGAAAAATTATTGACGAAGCACTCAAAACTGCCGAAGAAACGAAGCGTGAGAAACTTCTTGAAGTTAAGGAAGAGGCACTGAAAACACGTAATGATCTCGAAAAGGAAGTAAGGGACCGCAGGAATGAGGTTCAGCGTACTGAGAGACGTATTCAGCAGAAAGAGGAAAACGTCGAGAAAAGGTCCGAAGCGATCGAAAGGAAAGAGCAAAGCTTGAATGCCCGCGAAGAGGCTTTGAGCAAGAAGAACGAAGAGGTTACTAAGCTTAACGAACAGAGAATACAGGAACTTGAAAAAATCTCTGGCTTAACCTCCGAGCAAGCAAAAGAGTATCTTTTAAAGATTGTTGAAGATGATGTAAAGCATGAATCAGCTGTCATGATCAAGACTATGGAAGCTGAGGCTAAGGAAGAAGCAGATAAGAGAGCCAAGGAAATTGTTGTCAATGCTATTCAGCGTTGCTCAGCTGATCATGTTTCCGAGACTACTATTTCTGTAGTTCAGTTACCCAATGATGAGATGAAGGGTAGGATTATCGGTAGAGAGGGTAGGAACATCAGAACCCTTGAAACTATGACCGGTGTAGATCTGATTATTGATGATACACCTGAAGCTGTAGTAATTTCCGGATTTGATCCGATTCGTCGTGAAGTCGCACGTATAGCTCTTGAGAAGCTTATTGTGGACGGACGTATCCATCCCGCAAGAATTGAGGAGATGGTTGAGAAGGCACAGAAAGAAGTTGCTGCCAAGATCAAAGAAGAAGGTGAGAATGCTGCGATTGAGGCAGGTGTTCACGGCCTTCATCCCGAAGTTATCAAGATTCTTGGACGTATGAAGTTCAGAACCAGCTATGGACAGAACTGTCTTAAGCATTCTGTTGAAGTAGCACAGCTTTGCGGCTTATTGGCATCAGAGCTTGGACTCGATGTTAGGGTTGCAAAGAGAGCAGGTCTTTTACATGATATCGGTAAAGCTGTTGACCATGAGCTTGAAGGCTCACATATTCAGCTTGGTGTAGATATTTGTAGAAAGTACAAAGAGTCACAGGTTGTTATCAATGCTGTCGAGGCTCACCACGGGGACGTGGAACCCCAGTCACTTATCGCTGTACTTGTACAGGCTGCTGATACTATTTCTTCAGCAAGACCCGGTGCAAGAAGAGAAACACTTGAAACTTACACATCTAGACTTAAAGAACTCGAAGATATCACCAATAGCTTTAAGGGTGTTGATCATTCATTTGCTATTCAGGCAGGTAGAGAAGTCAGAGTAATGGTTGTTCCTGAGCAGGTTTCAGATTCTGACATGGTGCTCATGGCTCGCGATATTGCCAAGAAGATCGAGGACGAGATGGAATATCCCGGACAGATCAAGGTTAATATCATAAGAGAGAGCAGAGCAACAGATTATGCTAAATAATAATGTTTGTCGTTATTATTGGCCACCAAATTTGAAAATGTAGTGGAGAGGCTACTTTGCGAGATGCAAAGTGGCCTCTTTTAAGTTGTGGCTTAAGTTTTTCTTTATTATTTTAGGGTTGTAAACATAGGTTGTGGGCAATATAATTAGTATATGTTTAAAAAGGGTCTTTTGACCCGGAATAAAATAATGCTGACGAAAGGAATGAGACTATGCACGAATCCGGAGAAGATTATATCGAGACAATATACCTTTTAAAGAAGAGAAACGGATCGGTCAGGTCTATAGATGTAGCCAACGAGCTTAACTATTCAAGGCCAAGTGTTTCCAGAGCAGTAGGTTTATTAAAAGATAGCGGGCTTCTTACTGTAGAAGATGACGGAGAGCTTGTTCTTACCGATGAAGGTGTTAAGACAGCCAAGGCTGTTTATGAGAAACACACCAATCTCACCAAATTCCTTATGATGACTGCAGGAGTTGACGCTGAGACTGCCGAGACAGATGCATGTAGGATTGAGCATATTATTAGTCCGCAGACCTTTAAAGGTATTAAGAAATTTATTAAAGAGCACAAGATTTGACTTCGCAGGCTGCCTCGTATTATCGTGGCAGCCTTTTAATCAATATTAGAGATTTTTGAAAACAGAGGATTATTATGTTACCGGAAAGCTTTAAAGAGAGGATGAAAGAGTTCCTCGGTGATGAATATGATGCATTTATCACTGCTTTTGAAGAAGATAAAAGATACCATGCACTTAGAGCTAATACTTTAAAATGTAATAAGGAGTTTATAGAAAAACAGGAGTATATTACAGGTAATGTCCCGTGGGAAGATACGGGATTTTATTATGCAGGCGAAGCTACTCCGGGTAAACATCCTTATCATGAAGCCGGGTTATATTATATTCAGGAACCAAGTGCTATGGCCCCTGTAAGCTATCTCGATGTTCATCCGGGTGAAAAGATACTTGATCTTTGTGCTGCTCCCGGAGGAAAAACAACTCAGATTGCATGTAAGCTTCAGGGACAAGGCCTTCTTGTAACTAATGAGATCAATAGGGACAGAGCTAAGATATTATCTCTGAATATAGAGAGACTTGGCGTTTCTAATGCTATGGTTCTTAATGAGACACCACAGCATTTATCAGAGGTTTTTGAGGGATACTTTGATAAGATCTTAATTGACGCACCATGTTCCGGTGAGGGAATGTTTAGAAAAAACGACAATGCCGCAGATGAATGGAGCTATGAGAACGTGCTTGCCTGTGCGGTAAGACAGTCTGAGATTTTGGACTATGCATCAAAGATGCTGCTTCCCGGCGGGCATATGGTTTACTCCACCTGTACTTTTTCAAGAGAAGAAAATGAAGACAATATAGAAGCTTTTTTGACAAGACATTCTGATTTTAAAGAGGTGGAGAGACGAAGATTATGGCCGCATAAGGATAATGGCGAGGGACATTTTCTGTGCGTCCTACAAAGAGAAGGTGAACTTATAAGCGATAGTAAGTATATTCCGGGAGGAAGGAACGTTCCTGTCAAAAAAGATCTTCTGAAACCCTTTTATACTTTCTGCGAAGAGGCGCTTAAGAAGGGAGTTTTGGAGAATCTTCTTGACTCAAAGAGTATTATCATATTTGGCAAACAGATTTATCTAATCCCTGCCAATATGCCTAGTGTAAACGGTCTTAAAGTTTTGAGACCGGGGCTTCATCTTGGCGAGATTGTAAAAGACAGATTTGAACCCAATCATGCGCTGGCTCTTTTTCTAAAACCTGAACAGGTAAATGTGACCTACGATATTCCTTCTGATTCTGAGGAGATAAAGTCATATCTAAACGGACAGACTCTAAGGGTTTTGAGCGAATTAAAAAAGGGATGGTGCCTTATAACCACAGATGGCTACAGCATTGGATGGGGCAAATATGCCGGAGGAATGATCAAGAATCATTACCCTAAGGGGCTTAGAATAAATTATTGATAATAATGAATAATGGGAAGATTGTATGAGAAAGTTACTTACCTATCTTAAGGAATACAAAAAAGAAACTATATTTGGTCCTTTGTTTAAACTCCTTGAAGCTTCATTTGAACTTCTTGTTCCGCTTGTTATCGCTTCAATGATAGATAAAGGAATTACTGCAGGAGACAGAACCTACGTACTAAAAATGTGCGGCGTATTGGTGGCGCTTTGCTTTATCGGCTTTATTACGGCTGTGACAGCACAGTATTTTGCCGCAAAGGCTGCAGCGGGATTTGCCAGAAAGGTAAAAAGAGCTCTTTTTGCCAATATACAGAGCCTGTCTTTTTCTGATATGGACAGGGTTGGGACATCTGCAATGATCACGCGTATGACCAGTGATATAAATCAGGTGCAACAGGGTGTCAATCTTACGATAAGACTTGTTTTAAGATCGCCTTTTGTTGTGTTTGGCGCAATGATCATGGCATTTACCATTGATTTTAGGCAGGCGATGATCTTTGTGGTTACGATCATAATGCTCTTTGCTGTTGTTGCTGCAATTATGGCGTTTAACATCCCCGGTTATGGACGGATACAAAAGGGGCTTGATAAGCTTCTTGGACTTACCAGAGAAAACCACACGGGTGTTAGAGTAATACGTGCTTTTGGCCTTGAGAATAAAGAAAAAGAGGAGTTTCATAAAAGCAATAATGAGCTTATGAAGCTTCAGGAATTTGTGGGCGGCGTTAGCGCTCTTATGAATCCTGTAACTTTTGTCATACTGAATCTTGCGATTGCTTATCTTATTTATAAGAGCGCTTTTCTTGTAAATAACGGAGAGCTTACAAGAGGTCAGGTGGTTGCTCTTTATAATTATATGTCTCAGATCCTTATTGAGCTTATTAAGCTTGCAAACCTTGTTATTACAATTACCAAGGCAATTGCTTCCGGAGACAGAGTACAGGAGCTTCTTGAACTTAAGTCTTCGATGCAGGACGGAGATGACGAAACTTTTGAAAATACAGATACTCAGATAGAATTCAAAGATGCTTGCATGCGCTATGCGGGAGATAGTGAAGATTCTCTTGAACATGTAAGCTTTGATGTTAAACGCGGCGAAAAAATAGGCGTTATCGGAGGAACAGGAAGCGGTAAATCTACATTGATAAATCTTATCCCAAGGTTTTACGATGTACGAGAGGGCGCAGTTCTTATTGACGGAAAAGATGTTAAGAACTACAAGCTTGAGGCTCTTAGGGAGAAAATTGGCATAGTCCCTCAGAAGGCAGTTCTTTTCCACGGAACCATTCGCGATAATATGCGCTGGGGAAATGCGGGTGCAACTGATGAAGATATATATGAAGCTCTTAAGATCGCTCAGGCGGAGGAAATTGTAAGAGGCAAAGAAAACGGACTTGATCATATGGTTTCACAGGGCGGAAAGAACTTTTCCGGTGGTCAGAAGCAGAGACTTACAATTGCCAGAGCTCTTGTAAAAAAGCCGGAGATACTGATACTTGATGACAGCGCATCAGCCCTTGATTTTCTGACGGATAAGAATCTCAGACATGCTATAGCGGATATGGAGAATGCGCCTACAACATTTATAGTTTCACAGAGAACCTCATCGGTTCATGATTGCGACAAGATAATAGTTCTTGATAACGGTGCAGTTGCCGGTATCGGAACCCACGATGAGCTTCTTTCTTGCTGCGAGCTATACAAAGAGATATATGATTCTCAGTACAAGCAGGAGGGAGCGGTATGAAAAAGAATACATTAAGAAAAGTACTTTCCCATGCGGGTAAATACCGTGGACTTATCTTTTTATCCATGATACTGGCAGTACTTACGGCTACTTTGTCTTTGTATGTGCCTATTCTTGCGGGTAATGCTGTTGACTGCATTGTCGGCAAGGCGGATGTGGATTTTAAAGGCGTATCATTTATCCTGTTTAAAATGCTTATTGTGATCGGTGTTACTGCTGTTTCACAGTGGATAATGAATAAGGCTAATAACGCAGTTACCTTTAAGGTTGTAAGAGATGTAAGAGCAGAGGCGTTTGATAAGCTTCAAAGCCTTCCTTTTGAGTACCTTGATAAGGTCAAGACAGGTGATATTGTCAGTAGGATAATAGCTGATGTGGATCTTTTTTCTGATGGATTATTAATGGGATTTACTCAGTTGTTTACCGGAATAGTCACTATAGTAGGAACACTTCTGTTTATGTTCTATCTTAATTTTAGGATAGCAATAGTAGTTGTTGCGCTTACTCCGTTGTCATTATTACTTGCAAGATTTATTGCAAATAAGTCTTTTGAATTGTTCAAAAGACAGAGCGAGGCAAGATCTGAACAGACGGGCTTTATAGATGAGATGATAGGAAATATGTCCGTGGTTAAGGCATTTGCTCATGAAGATGAGAATATGGTTGCCTTTGATGATACCAATGACAGGCTTTTTGATGCTTCCGTCAAAGCCGTATTTGTTTCTGCCATTACAAACCCGGGGACAAGATTTATCAATAACCTGGTCTATGCTGCGGTTGCTTTGTTTGGAGCGTTTGCATGTATTTCAGGAAGGATGACAGTAGGTGGTCTTACTATTTTTCTGAGCTATGCGACACAGTATACCAAGCCTTTTAATGAAATCTCAGGTGTTGTAACTGAACTTCAAAATGCTCTTGCCTGCGCAGAGAGGGTATTTGCTCTTATTGAAGAAAAGCCGGAAGTTGCTGATTCTAAGGATGCTCCTGCGGATTTTACGCCGGATGGAAATATCTGCATTCAGGATGTTGCATTTTCTTATGATAAAAACAAGAGTCTTATTGAAGACCTTGATCTTGATATCAAAAAAGGGCAAAGGGTTGCCATAGTAGGTCCCACGGGAAGCGGTAAGACGACCCTTATTAATCTACTTATGAGATTCTATGATGTTGATAAGGGTAAGATCACTATTGACGGAACTGATATCAGAGATATTAAAAGAGCTGATCTTAGAAATAACTTCGGAATGGTACTTCAGGAGACTTGGCTTAGAAGCGGAACCATAAAAGAGAATATCACTCTTGGAAGAGAAGGCTTTACAGATGAAGAGATAATTGAAGCAGCCAAGGCTTCTCACGCTCACAGCTTTATTAAAAGGCTTCCTGATGGCTATAACACCGTTATCTCAGAGAATGGGGGCAATCTCTCACAGGGCCAGAAGCAGCTTTTGTGTATTACAAGAGTAATGCTTAATATTCCTCCTATGTTGATCCTTGATGAAGCGACGTCATCAATAGATACAAGTACAGAGATAAGGATACAGAAGGCCTTTAATAAGATGATGAGCGGAAGAACAAGCTTTATTGTTGCTCATAGACTTTCTACGATAAGAGAAGCAGATGTGATTCTTGTTATGAAGGATGGTCACATAATTGAGCAGGGTAATCATAATGAGCTTCTCGCAAAAGAAGGCTTTTATTACGAACTTTATAACAGCCAATTTGCGTAAAAAGTGCGTGGAGAACGGCACTGCAGATAAACAAAGAAGAGGACTGAGGTCCTCTTCTTTTGTTTATTTCGTTTTTTATAAAATTAACATTTACTTCATAATTAAATTGATGTATACTCTAGATTATCATATAAATAAAGTTTTGTTAGGGGAGTAAGTACATGGAAAATCAGAATAATTCATCATGGAACCCAATGGGTTCAAATCCAAATTCGAATCCGCAGAATAATGCAGGATTTGCAACAAATGGAAATATGTATCAAAATCCGCAGAATAATGCAGGATTTAATACTAATGTTAATTCAAGTCCAAATCCGCAGAACAATGCGGAATTTAATCCGCTTAAGAATTCCGGTACAAATATAAATTCAAATGTAAATATGAATCAGCAGGGATATCAACAGCCTTACAATCAGTTTCCTCAAAAGAAGGGCTGGGACAATAAGTATTTGATGTATATCGGTGGTGCGGTTGTTGCTGTTTTGGTTCTGTTCACTATATATAATCTTAATTCTAATTCATATAAGACGCCTTCTACTGAAGATCCGGCAATAGCTGCATCTACCTCAGAGTATGCATCGGAAGAACGCTCTGTTGCTATTCCTACATCTTATACAGAAAAGGAAGACGTAGAAGAGGAAGAAGAGGAAGAAACAGAGACTTCTAAGACAAAAGAAAGTGCTTCCGAGTCATCAAACGAGGGGAACTCAGCGGAGCGAGACATAAATTCATTAAGGGAAAATACGCCCTACGAGTATCCTGAATATAATGGCGATACTTTTGTAAGTCATGCACTTGGAGTAAAATTCGAAAAATCAAGTGGTTATAAATATACTTCTGAAAAGGAACTTGCAAATGGGGATGGAAATACCAATGAAGATTTTAATCAAGGCTTGAAGGAAGATGTTGATGGAAATAAGCCCAGGACGGAAATGCTTGCTTCAGATGGTATGGTCAATATGGTTGAGCTACGAGTGTATCGTAATATGGGTATTAAACTTATGAGATATGCCGGAAAAGGCGATGATGAGCTGATACAATCACTTGTTGATATAGAATCTAAGGAAGAAAATATAGAGAAGCAAAAGGAAGAGCTGAAAAGTAGTGTTGAAAAGGTGAAGGATGTAAATGTTGAAGTATCGAAAGATGAATTTCTCGGAAAACCCTGTCTGAGCAGAGTATCAACTATTACATTCGATAATAATGCTTCTTGTGTTGAAAAAAGAGTTATTTTTGTCAATAATGACTTTAATGGATACATCACTGTTTTGGGCATTACTGAAAGCGACTGCGATAAACTGCTTTCAAACTTTTCACTTGTAGAAGAATGATGATTAATAATTGTTCTAAAAAATTATAGAAATAACAACCATAAATGCGTTAATATTGTATATAACAGTATTAACGCATTTTTATATCATAGGAAATTGTTTTCCTATGATTTACGTTGAGATTTTTTAGGAGATAGTATGGAAAAGCAGAATAGGCCTGTAATTGTCATAGGACACAAGAATCCTGATACGGATTCCATATGTGCTGCGATTACTTACGCAAACCTCAAGAACAAGATTACCGGAGGGGAGTATATCGCGTGCAGAGCTGGACACCTCAATGAGGAGACTCAGTTTGTGCTTTCACATTTTGATGTTGAAGTGCCTGCATACATCAAGGATGTGAGGACTCAGGTTCGTGATATGGAGATAAGGATGCTTGATGGCGTCAAGGCGGATCTTTCTCTCAAAAATGCATGGGCCAAGATGAGAGATGCCGAAGTAGTAACCCTTTGTGTTACTGAGAACGACGAATTAAGCGGTATTGTTACAACCAATGATATCGTAGAAACATATATGGATGTTATTGACCCGGGAATACTTGCACAGGCGGGGACTTCATATAAGAATATTGTTGAGACTTTAGACGGCGAACTTATTGTTGGGAATATAGATGATAATCTCTCCAAGGGGAAAGTGGTTATTGCTGCCGCAAGTCCCGAGATGATGGAGAGTCTTATCGAAGAGGGCGACGTTGTAATTCTTGGAAACCGCTATGAGACGCAGCTTTGTGCCATTGAGATGAATGCAGGATGCATAATTGTCTGTGAAGGCGCAGAAGTTGCTAAGACAATCCAGACTCAGGCCAAAGAGCACGGAACCAAGATAATAACAACACCTCACGATACTTTTATTGTTGCCAGACTTATTAATCAGAGTATCCCTATCGAGCATGTTATGAAAAAGAATAATCTGGCTCATTTCCACATGGATGATTACATTGAGGATATTCAGGATGTTATGGCCCAGACTCGTCACAGATATTTCCCCATTCTCGATAAGAGTAACCATTACATAGGAATGATCAGTAGACGTAACTTCCTGGGTGCCAAAAAGAAACAGCTGATCCTTGTAGATCACAATGAAAAAAATCAGGCAGTTAACGGAGCGGATTCTGCAGATATCCTGGAGATCATAGACCATCACAGACTTCGCACGATTGAGACTGCGGGACCTGTATTCTTTAGAAATCAGCCCCTTGGCTCAACCTGTTCAATCATCTACCTTATGTACAAGGAATACGGAGTTGAAATTGATAAGACAACAGCAGGCCTTTTGCTTGCGGCAATTCTTTCGGATACGCTGATGTTCAGATCACCTACCTGCACAGTTATTGATAAGAACGCAGGAGAGGAACTTGCAAAGATTGCAGAAGTTGATTTTGAAGAATTTGCAAAAGAGATGTTCCATGCAGGATCTAACTTAAGCGGAAAATCAGCAAGTGAGATCCTTCATCAGGATTTCAAGAAATTCACTGTTGATGACCTTACGATAGGAATTGGACAGATCAATTCCATGAGCGCAGAGGAGCTTATAGAGATTAAGAAAAGACTTAAACCTGAGCTTGATACTGTGGCTAAGGAAGACGGACTGGATATGCTGTTCTTTATGCTTACCAACATTATTTCCGAGTCTTCAGAGATAATCTTCTCCGGAACCAAGGCTCAGCACACACTTAACAGTGCGTTTGGAATTACCGTTACAGGTGACACTGCAACATTACCGGGAGTTGTTTCCCGTAAGAAACAGCTTCTTCCTGCTATAGTTGAGACGATTCAGCAGTAATATGAAAGGCTTGCACATGGATGAACTTAGAAAGATATTACTTCATGAGATAATCGGTATCTATGGTCCGACAGTAGGTCAGGGCATAGGCTCTGTAATAATTCCTGCATTTATTGGGGATTTTAAGAAGGTTTTAGAAAATTCCAAAAAAGCAAATGGTATATCCGAAGAGTATATGACGGAGGATAAAAAAGTGCATCTGGTGCTTAAAGGCAGAAAAGGCCTTGGGGCAACCGGCATGGACTATTTTGTCACGGATTGCAAACTCAACGGAAAAGAGATTCTTCCTGAAGATTCAGAAGATTTTGCGCTAATCTGATGTTTCATGGGAAATGCTGACTGTGTAGAGCGCGGGAATGCGCAAATTCAGCTTAAAGAAAAGTGCCGGCAGTGGGACTTGAACCCACACGTGGTTACCCACAACAGATTTTGAGTCTGCATCGTCTGCCATTCCGACATGCCGGCGTTTATGTTTGAAAAAGTGCTTGCGTAACTGTACAGCTGTACGCAACACGCTTACTTAATATATCACAGGAGTAGGGTATTAGCAAGAGACGTTTTATTGTTTATGATATAAATACTTATAATCTGATCATCATACGTCCTTTTGCTTAAACAGGTAATAAGCAAGTACGTGAAGAGCCTGCTTAAAGTCTCCGCCATTTATCCGCCTTACAAGTTCTTCTTCGTCCAACAGTTCAACCGAAAGAAACTCAGATTCATCAAGCTCCTGGGCTGCGACATGCTTGCAACCTGTAGCAGAATAGATGTGGACATTGCTGTTTGATATAGTTGCATTTGAGGGAATGGTCATAAGATGAGTCCAGTTATCAGAAACATAACCTGTTTCCTCAATAAGCTCTCTCTTTGCGGCAGCAAAGGCGTCTTCCTCCGTGGCAATGATATTATCCCTTGTAATATAGGGAACATCGCTCTTTTCCTTGTATTCTATTCCGCCTGCGGGAAATTCCGTGGCGATATCGTCAATGCCGTGTCTGTATTGTCTTACGCAGATAAACTTTCCGTTGTCATCTTTGGCAACGATGAGAGAGAAGCTGTGTTTTGAAAAATTATAGACAGGTCCGATCTCATCACCGTTTGGGAGTTCATAAGTGTTTTTTCTAAAATCTATCCATTCATCCTGAATGACGTGTTCTTCTTTTTTTAATTTCCATCTGAGATTATCGTCTTTAGCTGTCATTTTTATCTCCAAAAATACTTTAATACATTTATCTTGATACGCGAATATACGAAAAAGTCAATTCTTGACTCTTTTCTTGCGAATATTATCATTTTATCACAAAAAATAAAAAATGCTGATATAATGATTCTATATCTCTTTATTTAGGTAGGTTATGAAATGAAACTGATATCAGTAGACAATCTTGAACCGGGGCTTGTAGCTTCCGAGAATATTTATACTATCGATGACAGACTTGTGCTTCCTAAGGGAACGGTACTTGATGAGAATGATATTCAGAGGATCAAGTCTCATTCTTTGTATAACATTTTTGTTGAGGATGAGAAGCAGGCAGTTCCGGTAAAAAGCGAAGACGATACTCAGCCTTTGAAGCAGCCTGATTATTCATACGCTGAGAAGATCAAGAATTCTGAGGCGTTTATTAAGTTCAAGCAGGATATTGAGCTCAACGCCCGTCAGCTTGAGGAATCTTTTAAGCTTATTGCAAATGATAAGATGGCTCTTGATATAGAGAAACTTACAGAACCTGTTTATCACCTTTTTGTAGAGGCAGGAGGCACAGCGGGAGTATTTGATATGCTCCACAATCTTAGAGACAATAGCGACGCTGTATATATGCACAGTCTCAATGTTTCTCTTATATGCAATACCATAGCTACATGGATGAAGCTTCCTCACGAGAAGATACAGCTTGCTACTGCCGGAGGTCTTTTGCACGATATAGGTAAAGTGCTTATGCCGCCTGATCTTCTTAACAAGAAGGACGCCTACACTGAATATGAAGAGAGATTTATGAAGGACCATGTGGTCAAGGGCTATGAGCTTGTAAAGGACAAGGATATCGATCCTCGCATCAAGAACTGCATCCTTATGCACCACGAGTGCAGAGACGGCTCGGGTTATCCCTTCCATCTCAAGGGTGAGCAAATTGATGAGATTGCTTCGATTGTTACAGTTGCCAATCTGTATGAGGCTATGACTGCCAAGAAGACTTACAGAGCGCCTATCTGTCCCTTTACGGTTATTTCGAGATTTGAGGAAGAGGGTATCAACAAATTTGATCCCAATGTCATCATGACCTTCCTTAGCAATATAGTTAATACATTTATCGCAAACAGGGTTATGCTCAGTACAGGTCAGACCGGAGAGATAGTATTTGTTAATCCCGACCATCTTTCACGCCCTGTGATCAAATGCGGCGAGAATTTTGTGGACCTTGCTTCCAGAAGAGAGGTCTCAATAGTTGCGGTTATTTGATTTTTGCAGTATTCTAGATGTTGTAGAGACAGATTGTCGCGTTAGGTTCTGCCATACAATATGTTGGATGGTGCTTAAGTGTAAACCTCGCGTGTGCGGAGCTTTATATGACATGTAAAGATGCTGAAAAGTTAATTCCATTATTTCTTGATGACGATCTCGATAATCAGGATCTTTCTGATTTTCTTTATCACATGGAGAGCTGCGCGGAATGTAAGGAGGAGCTCACCATTCAGTTTCTGGTCAAAGTCGGTATGAAGAGGCTTGAGGATGGTAATACCTTCAACCTCAGAAGAGAACTGGACGGACTTTTATCAGACGCCGGCAGGAGACTCAAGGTAAGACAGAACCTGGTTATGTTCAGCTATGTTCTTGAGGGCTTTGTTGTGATTCTTGCAGCAGTTGCCTTCGCTCTTCATCTGTTTCTATAATAATTATGTCGGGGAATACTTTCTTTGGATATCCTAACAATTAACGTATGTAATCTAATAAGAGACGCATTTAATTCAATGCCTGTATTTACTGATGCTGACGGCAATCCCGTCAGTGGTATTTACGGTGCATTTTTTAAGTTAAAGACAATTACTGCATCGGGAGAGCACAAGAAGATCAGCCTATCATTTGATAAAGATTTTAATGCTACAGAGGCTCTTTCCGGGCAGATAGACAGGGCAAAAGAGATACTGTCTTCTTTTTCTGAAGGTGGACTTCTTGAGACCGAAGGTGTTGACGTAAGCGATGCACTTACTGATTTTCTGGTAAAAGAGATTGCTTTGGTATCTCCACTTGGAAAAGCTGCCGCAGTACCAGTATTTGAGGTAAAAACAAACGTAACTTCAGATCTTACGGAAGTAGAGCAGCTTTTTGCGAAGGCAGCTCTGGTAAAAAATACAGATGATTATGTAGGCTTTTATCCGGTAGTTGATACAACAGATGTTAACGGTAGTATCAAGAAAAAGGATATCATCGGAATCTCGCTTTGCTTTGAGGATGAGAATTCGTTCTATATACCATTTCAAGGCTTTATCACAGATGATTATATCGGTGGCAAGCTGTATGAACTTAGTAAGTGCTGTAATCTTGCAACATTTGACATTAAGAGTTCATACAATCTTTTTGTTCCTGCTGAGATAGACTTAAGGGACTACGGCTATACAGAAGATGACTTATACAAAAAAGAGGCAAGGTGCTTTGATACGCTTATTGGTGCGTATCTTGTTAATCCCAATAAGAATGACTATATGATCGAAGATATTGCCAAGGAATATCTTGGCTTATCCATGGAAAAAAGAGCTGATCTTTTTGGAAAGGAATCTTTAACCGAAGCAGATATTAAAGCCCTTTCTTCCTATGCTTCAAGGGCAGCATTTGTTTGCCGCAAAGCTGCAGGGCTTATAAGAAAGAATTTAAGTAAGTCCGGTATGGAAGGGCTCTTTTACAACATAGAGATGCCTCTTTCGTTCATTCTTTATTCCATGGAAAAAGAAGGTATCATCGCAAAGAGAGAACAGCTCCAAATATACGGAGATGAGTTAAAAGTTCGCATAGATGAGCTTGAGAAGAAAATATATGAAGCTGCCGGAACTGAGTTTAATATCAATTCTCCCAAGCAGCTTGGAGAGATATTGTTTGAAAAGCTCGGACTTCCTGCAGAGAAGAAGACCAAATCAGGCTATTCAACGGCAGCGGATGTACTTGAAAAGCTTGCAGGAGAGCACAAGATCGTAGCTGATATCCTGGAATACAGAGGACTTGCCAAGCTTAAATCAACCTACGCCGATGGGCTGTCTGCCTATATAGAAGAGGATAACAGGATACATACAAGCTTTAATCAGACAATTACAGCTACAGGAAGAATAAGCTCAACTGAGCCCAATCTTCAGAATATTCCCATGAGAACTGAGCTTGGAAGACTTATAAGAAAAGTCTTTGTTCCCAAGGAAGGCTATGTCTTTGCGGATGCCGATTATTCTCAGATTGAGCTTCGTATACTTGCACATATGTCCGGCGATGAAGGCCTTATCAAGGCTTATCACAGCGGCGAAGACATACACGCAAGTACCGCTTCAAAGGTGTTCCACGTTCCTTTTGATGAGGTCACGGATCAGCAAAGACGAAGTGCCAAGGCTGTAAACTTTGGAATAGTATACGGAATCAGCGCATTTGGTCTTTCCAGGGATCTGTCTATTTCTTCCAAGGAAGCCAAGGAATATATGGATAAATATTTCGAGGCATATCCCGGAGTTAAAGAATATCAGGAGAGAGTTGTAAAGGAAGCCAAAGAAAGCGGCGGAAGCGTCACCTTGTTTGGCAGGAAAAGACCTATTCCGGAGCTCAAGGCAAGTAATTTTAATCTCAGACAGTTTGGGGAGAGAGTTGCTATGAACGCTCCTATCCAGGGAACTGCTGCGGATATCATGAAGATAGCTATGATAAATGTCTTTTTCAGACTTAAAAAAGAACAGCTAAGATCAAGACTTATATTGCAGATCCACGATGAACTTGTTATTGAGACTGCTGCGGAAGAAACTGAAGCTGTAAAAGAGTTACTTACAAAAGAGATGGAGAGCGCTGTGACACTTGTTGTTCCCATGGAAGCAACATGCCACACGGGAAATGACTGGTATGAAGCAAAATAAATTGCAAAAAGGCAGGACCAACATCATAGGTATAACCGGCGGAGTTGGAGCAGGAAAGACCACTGTGCTTGAATATATCAAGGAAAAATATAATTGCAGGGTCGTATATTCCGATGATGTTGCCAATGAGATCAAGATGAAGGGATATCCCGCCTATGATGAGCTTATTCGCCTTCTTGGCAAGGAAATCCTTGACCCTGACGATGAGATAGACAGAAATAAGATGGCGCAGGCTATCTTCGGAGATGAAAAAAAGCTCAAAGCAGTGAACAATATTTTGCATCCTGCAGTAAATCAATATATTATTAATATTATAGACGAAGAGCGACTGCGGGACAGACTTGATTTTGTTTTTGTAGAGGCAGCTCTTTTGATAGAAAACGGTTATGAAGACATCGTTGATGAGCTATGGTATGTATATGCCTCAGAGGATGTCAGGAGAGAGAGACTTAAGGCTTCTCGCGGTTATTCTGACGAGAAGATAGATAATATTTTTGCAGGTCAGCTTTCTGAAGAGAGCTTTAGAGAGCACTGCGATTTTGTTTTGGACAACAGCGGGGACATGGAGACTGTTGCTGATATTATAGGTACTAAACTTATGGATTGGAGAAGATGATGGCAAGTTTAGAGCAATCAGATCAGAAGGTGGTATTTGGACTTGATATCGGAACAAGGAGCGTTGTTGGAACTGTGGGTTACATGAATGACGGACAGTTCAATGTCATTGCTCAGAGCGTCGAAAAACACCAGACAAGAGCTATGCTTGACGGACAGATTCATGATATCGGCAAGGTAGGAGCCACCATCAAGGTAGTAAAAGATAACCTTGAACAGCAGACGGATATACATCTGACTGATGTATGTATAGCCGCTGCCGGACGTGTTCTTAGAACTGTTAGAACCACATATGAGTACGAATATCCCGAATCTCACGAGATAACGGATGAAGATATATACAATCTGGATTCTGCGGCTGTTGAACAGGCTTATTCAGAATTCTTAAAGAGTAACACATCCAGTCTTAAATTCTATCTGGTTGGTTATTCTGTTATGCACTATTATCTGGATGGATATCAGATAGCCAATCTTGAGGGACATAATGCAGGCAAGGTAAGCGTTGAGCTTATAGCAACCTTCCTTCCTGATGACTGCGTAGATGGTCTTTACAAGGCGTGTGAGAGAGCTGAGCTTAATGTCGCTAACCTCACATTGGAGCCTATTGCAGCTATGATGGTTGCAATTCCCGACAGATTTAGGATGTTGAATCTTGCACTTATAGACGTAGGTGCAGGTACATCGGATATCTGTGTTACGGATGACGGTTCCATTACCGCATACGGTATGCTTCCGATCGCAGGTGATGATATTACAGAGATCATTGCACAGCACTGTCTTGTTGACTTTAACCAGGCTGATGAGATCAAGATAGCCGCAAGCCACAACGACAGAGTTGAGTACATAGATATTATGGGACTTAGAAAGACCATAACAGCCAAGGAGATCGCAAGGATCATCAAACCTCAGGTTGATGACATGGCCAAAAAAGCTGTTGATGAGATCAAGAGACTTAACGGAGATAAGCCTGTCAGCGCTGTATTTGTAGTTGGCGGCGGCGGATGTGTGCCCGGCTATACCAAGGCTATCGCTAAGGAAATGGATATTCCGGAGGAGCGTGTTGCTCTTAGAGGAGAGGAAGTAATGAAGAACATTACTTTCCTTAATAACGACGGCATTGAGAGAGATTCTCTTCTTGTTACACCTCTTGGTATTTGTATCAGCTACTATGAAGAAGCCAATAACTTTATCTTCGTTTCATTTAATGGTATACAGACCAAGATATATGATAACGGCAAATTGCAGATTGTTGATGCTGCCATGCAGGCTGCATTTCCTAATGAAGATCTTTTCCCTAAGAGAGGAGAGGAACTTCGATATACAGTTAACGGCAAGGAACGTGCTTCAAGGGGTGAACCCGGTGAGGCTGCGGTTATTTCACTTAACGGAAAGCCTGCGGACATACACACCAAGATCCATGCCAATGACATTATTGAGGTTGTTCCGTCAACAGCCGGGGCTCCGGGAGAAGCGCTTATTGAGAGCATTCCTGAGTTTAAGACCAAGTTTAATGTCAATGTAAACGGCAAGAATGTTGAGGCTTCAAGGTTTGCTACTGTTAACGGCAATCCCCAGACAGCTCTTTACAGTATTAATCCCGGGGATGAAGTTAAGGTTCTTGATTACAACACCGCTGAGCAGATAGCGGCTCTTATGGATATTGAGATCAATGAGGATACTGTCATTATCGTCAACAACGAAAGGGGCGATAAGGATACACCTGTTTATGAGAACTTCAAGATTGAGTTTAAGGCTCAGGAAGAAGCTATCATGGATTATTACAGAGATTTCCCAAGTGCTGATGAGGTTGCTATATCCAGGGCCAATATGGAATCTTATGAAGGATCCGATGACGTTAAGATAATAGAAGGTAAGGATGGACAGCTTTCTTTTGACGATCTGCCGGATGATGACGGTGAGTACAAGAAACAGGAGCAGGAGACTGTAAAGAATATCCTTGCTCATGACCTTCATATATTTGTTAATAACGATGCTGTGACCCTTCACGGCAAAGCTGATTATATCTTTGTGGATATATTCGATGTGATCGATTTTGACCTTTCAAAGCCCAACGGAAGATCGATAGTTACAACTCTTAACGGTGCAACACCCGATTACATGCAGGCTATACATGAGGGCGACAAGATAGAAGTTTATTGGAAGTAAGAGGTTTATTTAATGCGTTTTACCAGTATTGCCAGCGGCAGTAGCGGCAATTGCACCTACATAGGATCAGATAATACACATATTCTTATAGATGCGGGCACCAGCAAGAAGAGGATTGAAGAAGGCCTTAAGGGACTGGATCTTTCTTTTGACGACCTGGATGCAATATTTATAACACACGAACACGTGGATCATATTGCAGCTCTTCATACTATATTAAAGAAACACAATATTCCCATCTACGGAACAGCGGGGACAATTGAGGGGATAATTAAAAGCGATAAAAAGAATGAGATGGCAGATGCTTCTTTTAACAAGCTTAAGGTTGATTCCTGCATTTGCGTAGGAGATATGACCATCAATCCCATGAGAATATCCCATGACGCCGCAGAACCATGCGGATACAGAGTATATCTTGGAGATAAGAAAATAGGCGTTGCAACTGACCTTGGATGCTATGATGATTATACTGTCAGTTGCTTATCAGGCTGCGACGCGTTATTATTAGAAGCAAATCATGATATAAGGATGCTCCAGACAGGACCTTATCCTTATATGCTAAAGTCCAGAATAATGGGAGACAGAGGGCATTTATCCAATGAGAAGAGCGGAGAACTACTTTGTAAGCTTCTAAACGACAAGATCAAAGGTGTGTTTCTTGGCCATCTGTCCAAAGAGAACAATCTGCCTGAGCTAGCGTATGAAACTGTGAGACTTGAGGTGGATATGGGAGACAATCCGTACAGTTCATCGGATTTTCCCATTATGGTTGCTAAGAGAGCAGAGCTATCGCCTGTTATCGAGATATAATTTATTTTTTGGAGGAGACATGAAGAAGACTATCATTACAGTTGTCGGAAAAGACACAGTCGGCATTATCGCAAAGGTTTGCACTTATCTCGCAGATTCCAGCATCAATATTCTTGATATTTCACAGACTATCGTAGGTGGATATTTCAATATGATGATGATTGTAGATATGGCGGGTACATCCAAGGATTTTAACAGTGTTGCGGATGACCTTGAACAGCTTGGACATGATATCGGAGTTGTTATTAAGTGCCAGAAGGAAGAAATCTTTGATTCCATGCACAGAATTTAATTGGTTTTTGGGAGAATACTATGATTAACACTAAAGAGGTCCTCGAGACCAATGAAATGATAGAAAAGGAGAATCTTGATGTCAGGACTATTACTCTTGGTATCAGCCTCCTTGACTGTATATGCTCAGATCTTGAGCAGCTTAAAAAGAATATCTATAACAAGATTTATGATTCAGCCAAGGATCTTGTTAAGACCGGAGATCAGATATCCAGAGAATTTGGTATTCCCATTGTTAATAAGAGAATATCTGTTACACCTATTGCTCTTGTTGGCGGAGCAGCCTGCAAGACCAAGGAAGATTTTGCCGAGATAGCAAAGACCCTTGATGAAGTTGCCAAGAAAGTAGGAGTTAACTTTATCGGCGGATATTCTGCGCTTGTAAGCAAAGGCATGACAAGTGCAGACAGACTTCTTATTGAGTCTATTCCTCTTGCTCTTTCATCAACAGACGTTGTTTGTTCATCTATCAACGTTGGTTCTACAAAGACCGGTATCAATATGGATGCTGTCAGACTCATGGGTTCAATTGTAAAAGAGACAGCAATGGCAACTAAGGAAAGCGATTCCCTTGGATGTGCCAAACTTGTTATTTTCTGCAATGCTCCTGATGACAATCCTTTTATGGCAGGTGCGTTCCATGGAGTAACAGAGGCAGATAAGATCATAAACGTTGGTGTCAGTGGTCCCGGCGTAGTTAAGACAGCACTTGAAAAAGTCAGAGGCGAGAACTTTGAAGTTCTCTGTGAGACTATTAAGAAGACTGCATTTAAGGTCACAAGAGTTGGACAGCTTGTTGCTAAGGAAGCTTCCGCAAGACTTGGAGTACCTTTTGGCATTATAGATCTTTCACTTGCACCTACACCTGCTATCGGAGACAGTGTAGCTGACATCCTTCATGAGATCGGTGTTGAGCATGCAGGTGCGCCCGGAACAACTGCAGCACTTGCTCTGCTTAATGACCAGGTCAAGAAAGGTGGTGTAATGGCTTCTTCTTATGTAGGAGGTCTTTCCGGAGCCTTTATTCCTGTAAGTGAAGATCAGGGAATGATCAATGCGGTAGAGGCGGGATGCCTGACTCTTGAAAAGCTTGAAGCCATGACTTGCGTATGTTCTGTTGGACTTGATATGATAGCGGTTCCCGGAGATACCAAGGATACTACAATTGCAGGTATAATTGCAGATGAGATGGCTATCGGTATGATCAATCAGAAGACTACTGCTGTCAGACTTATCCCCGTTATTGGTAAGACAGTTGGAGATACAGTAGAGTTTGGCGGACTTCTTGGTTATGCTCCGATAATGCCTGTAAATAAGTTCTCATGTGATGAATTTGTAAACAGAGGCGGAAGGATTCCTGCTCCTGTCCACAGTTTTAAGAATTAAAATAAATTATATTTAGGTATTTACATTTAGTAATAAATAGCATACAATACAAGTGTACTAGTAAACATAGTACACTTGTTTTTTTGTTACTTATTATTTGTATTAGTGAGTGGGAGTGCTATGAAGATTATTGATTACCAGGATAGCAGACCAATCTATGAACAAATAGCAGAGAGCTTCAAGATGCAGATTCTTAAGGGAATACTGCAGGCTGATGAGCAGATGCCTTCGGTGCGAAGTCTTGCTATGGAATTGTCGACCAATCCCAATACAGTGCAGAAAGCTTACACAGAACTTGAGCGTGAAGGTTTTATCTACACAGTTAAGGGAAGGGGCAATTTTGTTAAGGGCGATGCTCTTCTTAAAGATAATAAGAAGTCTGAGCTTATCGCTGAGATTGCAGATCTGTTCAAAGAAGCGGAAGAGATAGGAATTACATTTGATGAGATTATCAAAGATGTAAAAGAATACCTCTCCGGATTAGTTAGAGGAGGAGGGACGACATGATAGAACTTTTGGATCTGGAAAAATCTTTTGATGATATCAAAGCCGTCAATCGAGTTTCGCTTAATATTAGAGATGGGGAAGTGTTTGGACTTGTTGGTACCAACGGAGCAGGAAAGAGTACTATTTTAAGATCTATTGCAGGTGTTGTTAAACCGGATTTGGGGGTTGTCCTTGTTGATAACAGACCTGTATATGATAATCCCGCTGTAAAGAGGGATTTATTTTATATTTCAGATGAACAATATTTTATTCCTAACACAACGCCTGAAGAAATGGCGGATTACTACGAAGAGATATATTCTAATTTTGATAAAGCAAGATTTATTGATATGGCCGGTGGATTCGGCCTTGATGTAAAGAGGAAGATAAACAATTTTTCAAAAGGAATGAAAAAGCAGGTATCAATACTTCTTGGTATCTGTTCCGGAACAAAGTATCTTCTTTGTGATGAAGCGTTTGACGGACTTGATCCTGTTGTAAGACAGGGTGTAAAAAGTCTTTTCGCTGCGGAGATGGAAGACAGGGGACTTACACCTGTAATTGCTTCACACAATTTGAGAGAACTTGAGGATATATGCGACCACGTGGGACTCATTCATTTGGGCGGGGTAATCTTGTCTGAGGATGTTGCCGATATGAAGCTCAATATTCAAAAGGTTCAGTGCGTATTTGATTCTGATAAGGATGAGAAGAATGCATTGGAAGGTCTGGATGTAATGCTTCACGAAAAACGTGGCAGACTTCACACCATCACCATACGAGGAGAGAGAGAAGATATTGAGGCAGCCTTTAAGAGAGGAACTCCTATATTCTTCGAAATATTGGCTCTTACGTTGGAAGAAATCTTTATCAGTGAGACGGAGGTAGTTGGATATGACATCCGCAAATATATCCTTGGGTGAGAAAATAAAAAATAAACATAAGTATTTAAACAGAACCTTATGGACATATATGATCGCAGTCCCTCTCATGGCCGTTTATTATGTCTTTGGTATGATCATGGTGATCACAAAGACCATAAATTACGCCGAGACTTCAGGGCAGAGCATGGAAAAGTTTTATAATTCAAGACTCGACGCTGTTATTTTGATCATGGGATTTAAGCAGTTTGGATGGCTCATCGCGATGTTCTGTGCCATTATGTTTGCTTATCAGGGCTTTTCTTATCTGTTTTCTCAAAGTAAGCTTGATTTTTATCTAAGTCAGCCCACAACAAGATATCAGAGGATAAGAAAGAACTTTAGAGACGCCATAGGCGTATTCACTGTGTTGTATGTTTCATTTGAAATATTAGGACTTATAATTGCACTTTTCTATGGTGCGGTAAACGGTCCTGTACTATTAAATGTATTTGTTGAAACACTGCGAACCCTTATCACATTTATAGTGGTTTATCTTGTGACGGTTCTTGCTATGTTTCTTAGTGGCAATATGCCAACAGCTGTACTTCTTACGGGATTTTTTGCCTTTCTTCCCGGAGTTATCAGTCTGGAACTTATCCAGCTTAAGAGAATATTTTTTGCTACATTTGCGGATGAGGGGACAAGCAATGTGTTCCTATCACCATTAGCTGACAGAATCTTTTCTACAGGTGCATCGAGGCACTATTTGGAAGGCCTTAATTATAATCAGGATTACAATGCTGTCTTTGAATTTATGTTCGACAATCGGTTCAGAGATTTGGATACTATTGTAACAGGTATCATTGCATTTGCTCTTATCATAATTGTCAGTAAAGCCAGAAAAGTAGAGGACGCCGGAAAGAGTATTATTTACAGACCATTTAGATGGTTTGTTAAGATATCCATCTGTGTGGTTGGTGGCTTGGCGGCAGCTGCGTGTATTTCTGCTTTTTCCAAATATGATACAAGAATCTATGTGATCATGTGTGCATTTATGGTCATTACTGCAGTGATCATCGGATGTATAGTAGAGGTTCTTTTTGATAATAATAATATTAGAAGCTTTAACAAGGGATTTGCCCAGACACTTATGGCTGTTGCTATTATCTTTTTGATATTCCTTATTCATAAGGGCGATATGTGTGGCTATGACAGCTATGTTCCTAATGCATCTTCAGTTGAGAGCTGTGCATTTGTAAATGAGTATACCAGCTATCAGTTTTATGAGAAGAGCGTTGATGTCTTTGCTGACTATCAGGAAAACTACATGTATATCACTGATGTTGATGATTTCATAGAGATGACTAAGATAGGCATGGCTGCTGAAAAAGAATACATGAAAGAGGTAAAAGAAAATGGAGAATACTCTGACCGTGGCTGGCAGAAGACTGTTTTGTTCAGACTTAAGAGCGGAGCAAAGATATATAGACAGATTTTGGTCCCTTATGATATAGATTCCGAACTTATGAATAGAATAGTTTCTTCTGAAGGATATAAACAGGGTACTTTTGGATGCTTTAATGATGATTCTTTAAGAAAGCTTGATGAAAATAATTCATCCCGAATGGTTCAATATGTATCTTTTAACAGAACAGCAGCAACAGGTAATCTTCCTTATGCGGAACTTAGTGATGCATATCGCAAGGATGTATCAGAGAAATACACTTATGATCTTAGCCACAACGAACTGCCCATTGGATGTATTGAGTATTCATTAAACGGACGAGAGTTTGGTCAGGCTGTTCTCAATGTGTATAAGGATTATACCAATACCATAGAAGTTTTAAAGAAATATGATATTTATTTGCCTGATGAGTTTGATCTGTCCAATGTCAATTGGATTACAGTTACAAACTATTATCCCGGTATAGATACAGAGACTTTACCTGAAGACGGACTTAATAACATGATTTCGGAAAAACATGAGGAGATCACATACACTGATGAGCAGAAGATCAAGGAAATCATTGATGCCACAGTAGTAACCGATTATGACATGGATTGGTATAACAGGCTTTCAAATTTCAATTTCCAATATACTGTTGAAATAAACGGAGGCCAATCTAATCAATATTACGGTTCCAGATTTTGCCGCTTTAAAAAAGGAGCTGTACCGGATTTTGTAAGTAAGGACACTAATCAGTGAAATTAAGTAGTTTTATCAGTAAAAAGAATATCAGACACAAGAGAAAGTTTTCAGCGAATGAAAGAAAAAGCCTGATCTCATGGCTTTTTCTTTTACCATCGCTACTGGGAGTATTTCTGTTTTTTGTAGCTCCATTCTGTGTGGTTATCTACTATTCATTTATAAATAACCCCATACAGAAGATATTTGTTGGCTTTGATAACTTTGTTAATGTTTGGAACAACTCGGCTTTTAGACTTGCAGGATTGAATACTATTAAGTTTTCTTTTACCGCTGTTCCATTGGCGGTTCTTTTTTCGCTATTTCTTGCAGTTGTTATGGAATCGAGAATACCTTTTAAGAGCTATTTCAGATCTTTTTTCCTAAGCCCTCTTATGGTTCCTACGGCATCCATAGTGCTTATATGGCAGGTAATGTTTCACTATAACGGAATTGTCAACAAATTCCTTATGATTTTCGGGCAGGACAAGATAGACTGGTTTAAGTCTGATCAGGCTCGTATAGTAATTGTGCTTTTGTTCCTATGGAAGAATCTTGGATACAACATGATCTTATTTATGTCGGCACTATCCAGTATTCCCAAGGATCTTTTGGAAGTAGCGGCTCTTGAAAATGCCAATAAATTTCAGGTATTTTGGTATATCAAAATAAGGTATATGTCATCGACAATACTGTTTGTTACCATAATGTCGCTTATCAATTCGTTTAAGGTTTTCAGAGAAGTGTATCTGATGACGGGAGATTACCCGTACGATTCGCTGTACATGCTACAGCATTTTATGAACAATACGTTTGCATCGCTTGATTATCAGAAGCTTTCTGCTGCGGCGATCATAATGTTTATTGTAGTTAGTGGACTTGTCTATGTGATGTATAGAGCTGAGAACAGATACGGCAAGGACATAGAAGGTTAGTAATATGGAAAACGCTATACAAAGGAATTATTTTAAAAGAATACACAGAAGACGTGTGATGACAGACAAGACCAAGACATTATTGGTCACTATTGCAGCCATCGTTTTCGCATTTATCTTTTTGTTGCCTATTATCTTGACGGTTACCAATTCATTTATGGCTCCGTCAGAGATCAATTCGAACTACGGCAGTATTTTTGAAACTACTGATAAGGGCGGTAAGGTTTTTATCTCCAAGACTGTTAATCTTAAGTTCATTCCGGATATAGTTACTTTTTCGCAGTACTATATAGTGCTGTTCAAGAGCCCGGAATATCTTTTGAAGTTTTGGAACTCCGTTATATATACAGTCCCAATCGTTGTCATACAGCTACTTATAGCGACACTTGCTTCTTACGGCTTTGCAAGATATAACGGTAGGATTAAATCCGCGCTTTTCTTTGGATATATTATTTTGATGCTGATGCCTTATCAGGTAACACTTGTTCCAAACTTCCTGGTATCCAAATGGCTTGGGACCTATGATACTATGTGGTCCATTTTGCTTCCGGGATTCTTTTCACCATTTGCGGTTTTTCTTTTGACCAAGTTCATGAGAAGAATACCGAAGGAAGTTATTGAAGCCGCAGCCATAGACGGAGCGGGAGAATGGAACGTTTTTACAAAAGTGTGTGCACCCCTTTGCAAAGGTGGTATAGCCTCTATTGCGATACTTATATTTTTTGATTATTGGAACATGGTAGAACAGCCGCTTATCTTATTGTCGGATTCACAGATGCACCCTCTATCGGTTTTCTTATCTAAGATCAATGCGGGCGAGATCAGCCTTGCCTTTGCTGTTGCGGTTATATATTTGATACCTCCGTTACTGATATTTTTATACGGAGAGGATTATTTGGTTGAGGGAATTTCGTACCAAGGAGGAATTAAAGGATGAACGAAGATATCGAGAAGAAGGGCACAGAACGTGCATCCAAAAAAGACATTGTAAAGAACGTAGCTATTGGCTTTCTTGCATTGATGCTGGTGCTTACTTTCTTTTCCAATACCATTATGAATTTTTCGCTTCCGCAGGTTGCTACTCAGCAGGTTACCAGCGGTCCCATCTCGCCTCAGATAAGAGGTAGCGGAGATGTTTCCGCAGAGGATCCTTATAACGTTACTGTTAAGGAGACCAGAAAAATCTCAGGAGTAGCCGTTAAAGAGGGCGATCACGTGGAAGAAGGAGATGTGATCTATTATCTTGAGGATAAGGAATCAGCAGAGCTTGCGGATGCAAAAGCTAAGCTTGATGAGTTGGAACTTACTTATGAACAGGCGCTTTTTTCAGGAGACATTCCTGATGAGGTAATCTCAAGTGTCAGAAACGGTAAGAAATCAACTTATGATTCTTTTCAGGCAGAGCTTAAGGCTGTAAAAGATACATATGAAGCAGCTCTTGATGCAGATGAAGAAGCTCAGGCGGTATTGGATTATCTCACGCAGAAAAAGGCTTATGACGGAGCAGGAACATCTTATAATGCTGCAACACCAAGTTATGAGATAGCACAGGCACAGGCTGATCAGGTCGGTGTAGATGAAGATGATGAAGAGCGCAGTGAAGATCTTGAGAAAAAGATAGCTGAGCTAGAAAAAAATGCTGCTCAGCTTGGAACTTACGGAGATCAGCTTTCATTTAGTTATGATCAAAAGCTTGCAATGGCGCAGGATAACAAGAATAAGACAGCTCGTGCTCTTAAGGATGCCGAGAAGGACAAAGAAGAACTTCTTAAGAGTATCAATACTGAGATAAGCTTAAGCTCTATTCGTGATAAGATCGCAACAGAGAAGGAAAAGGTTGAGAAACTCGAAGCCGATTCTGTTGGAGCTTCTGTAAAGGCACCTGTTACCGGAACCATTTCTTCTCTTTCAAAAGCATCCGGAGAGTCAACAGCAGCCGATGAGACTATTGCAGTTATACAGGTTGATGGCAAGGATATGACTACCAGCTTTTCAGTGCCCAATTCACAGGCTCAGAAACTTAAGGTTGGAGATGCTGCTCAACCTCAGAACGTATGGCAGTTCAATGAAGATTTTAAGGCAACACTTAAGTCAATTAAGAATGATAAGACCGATCCTGCGGGAAAGAAGGTACTTACATTTAAGATTGAGAGTACAGAGGTTACACCGGGACAGAATATTTCTCTGACGATCGGTGAGAGGTCCAAGGACTATGACATTATTGTACCCAAGAATGCTGTTAAACATGATGCAAACGGAGATTTTGTTCTTGCTCTTGTAAGTAAGTCAAGTCCTCTTGGAAACAGATATATTGCAACAAGAATTGATGTTCAGGAAGAGGCAAGAGATGACAAAAATGTAGCTATCACAGGTTCACTTGATGGCTCAGAGTATATTATCACAACATCAAACAAACCGGTTAAAGCAGGAGAGCAGGTTAGACTAGCTGACGAGTAATGAAATTCGATAAATTATTAATGCTTATAAATAGAATAAAGGACAGAATTATAAAGTCTAAGAAGCTGATTCTTATTATAGTTTTTTTGCTTCTTGTGGACATGATCTTAGGACTTATTTCCAGATATATGGTAGGGCTTCTTCCTGAGCAGAATGAAGCCAAAAGGTGGTCTGAAGAAAAGAGAATGGCTCAGGTTTCTGTGTTTTTTACAGAGGACCAACTAATTGATGATAATGCGATCAAGAAGTACGAGTATTCTTTTAAAGATAAGCTTATTCTTGAGGGAGCCGTTGGAACAGAAGAAGGCGAAAACGGTGAACCCTCAAAGCCCATCATAATCGATACCATAGATGTTTCCGCTGAAGATACGGAGGAAAAGAAAGAGGGACCAAGGTTCTTTTCCAGCTGCTATTCCGCTCAAGGGGTAACCACGGTTTCCTTTGATGGTAAAAGCGCTGAGAATGTGGCGACCATAGGAGTTGGCGGTGATTTTTTTCAGTTTCATCCACTGGAACTTGTAAGCGGACAGTTTTTTGACGGCGATGACCTTATGAAAGACAGCATTGTTATAGATGAGGAACTTGCCTGGGAATTGTTTGGTTCAAACGATGTGGCAGGGGAGATGGTCACTATTGGTAATGTTCCCCACTATATCACAGGGGTTGTCAAAAGACCTGACGGCAGAATGAGAAAAGCATCCGGACTTGATAGTTCCATAGCTTATATATCTTATGACAGCCTTTGTAAATACGGGACTATATTAAGCGGAAGGACCAAGAACGTACAGATATCCGAAAATAACCAAACAGCTAATATCGGCGGGATAAACTGTTTTGAAGTAGTTGCACCAAATCCCGTTGATGGTCTTGTAAAAAAGCTGGTAACCGAAAGCGTTGGAATTGATGAACGTAATGTCTCGGTTATTGATAATACTGACAGATTCAGTTTTTTCTCTCTGGTTGGAGTACTTTCAACTCTGGTAACCAGGAGTATGTGGAACAAAGCTATCTATTATCCGTACTGGGAGAACACTGCCAGAGGATATGAAGATATATTGGCTCTGCTGTTACTTATAAGATTACTATGCAGAGCTATGGTTATATTACTTGTTGTTGTTACTGTGATCAATCTATACAGGAACAAGACATGGACAATTGAGAGTGCTATGAATGCTCTTTCTGAAAAGAAATATGATCTTGAAGTTAAGATTAAACAGAAAAGAGAAAGCAAAGCGCACAAACAGTCAAAAAACTAAAAAAGAGGAAAAATTATTATGAAAATCAAGGGGATTTTAAAAAGAGGTATTACAGCAACATTGGTGCTTGCCATGACCGCTACAGCTTTTGCGGGCTGCGGAAAAGGTAAAAAGCAGGATGAGGACAGCATTCTTAATGAAGCTGCAAAAGGTTCAAAGGAATATGTTTATAAGCAGGAAGATATTAATCTGGACGGAATTGACATTGGAGAAGGATATACTTATGGCCTTTCAAAGGTTGGAGACAGATTCTATACTTCTCTAACCTATGATAACGGTAGCTATAAGGTCATTTCATTTAAAGCAGATGGTACAGATACAAAGGTTATCGATCTGCCGGGAGAACACACTTCGTATTACAATTTTTGTTTCCTGGAAGATGGAAATTTCTATGCTTATAAGTCTGTAAGTGAAGCAGCTGACACTATGGAAGGTGGAAATACAGATGCTGCAGGCTCTTCTTCAAGTAGTGTTGATGCATCAACTGAAGCCTCATCAGGAAAAGATGACGCTGCTACAAAGGAGTCATCAGATAAGGAAGACGCCGCTACAAAGGATTCTTCAGATAAGGAAGATGCTGCTTCAAAAGAAACTTCAAAAGAAGAGTCAAAAAAGGATGATGATGAAGCAAAGAAAGCATCATCTGAAGATACTGCCGACGCTGCTTCAAGTGAAGACAGTGCTTCCGGGGAAGATATAGAGGGCTTTGAAGGCATGTCACTTGGTATGGAAGGAGAGGGCAAGCAGTATATTGTTAAGTTTGACAACGATGGAAATGTTATAAACGAGTATGAACTTTCTAAGGAACAGGGAGAAGATGAATATTTCAATATTATGTCCATCATTCCCTATGAAGGTGACAAGGTCATAGTATCTGATACCAGAGGAATAGAAACATACTCTGACAGTGAAGGCTTTAAGACTATACTTGACACAAGAAGTTCTGACAGTGAATATGCTGATTCTTCAATGGAGCTTTATGTGGGATCAAACGGACAGATTTATACTATTATGTATGGACGTGAAGGAATTGAGGTTCATACCTTTGACCCTGTAAAGGGCGAGATTTCTCCTGCGATTGAAGCTTTTCATGGTCAGTTCGAGTATAGTATGAGTTTGTTTGGCGGTGATGGTTTTGACGTTTATGTTTCTGATGAAAATGCCGTCTACGGATTTGATGCCAAGAAGAATGAGGTAGTTAAGCTTCTTGATTATTTAGATTCCGATCTTGAGGTTGAATATGGACTTCGTACTGTAGTTGCTGTTAGTGATAAAGAGTTTTTGGCAATCATGCCGGGAATTGATGGTTCATCCACTCTTACAAGACTTACCAAAGTGCCTGCAGATCAGGTAAAGGATAAGAAGATTCTTACTTTTGGTGGTAATTATTTTGGAGGAAATGTAAGAACTGCAGTTCAGAGATTTAATAAGAATAATGATGAATACAAGATTAAGATTGTTGATTATTCTCAATATAATTCTGAAGACAATTACACCGAAGGCGAAAAGAGATTTGATCTGGATATTGTATCCGGTAATGTCCCGGATCTCATGATGTTTGATGCGGATTCCAATTATCTTAAATATCAGGAAAAAGGTGTGTTGTACAACTACAAGCCACTTTTTGAAAAGGATGAGGATACAAAGAATATTAAGTTCCTTCCTAATGCGCTTAATGCAATGACTTCTGATGACAAGATGTACCTTCTCATTAATAGATTTTTCGTTGGTTCCGTATGTACCAGACAGAGATTTTTACAGGGTAAGAACGGGCTTACTTATGAGGAGTGTGATAATCTTATCAAGCAGAATAATACCACTTATGAAACAGCTTTTGGCCTTTGCGATAAGGAAACCATGCTCGGCGAAGGAATATTGTTTGCAGGTGATAAGTACTTGGATCTTGCTAATAAAAAATGTTCTTTTGATTCTGATGACTTTATAAAACTCTTGGAATTTGCAAATAAATTTCCTGATAAGGTAAATTACGAGGATTATCCTAACGGAATGGAAGAGCTTTACTCCACCAATAAGTCTCTTTTTTGTATGGATGGACTTATGGGATTTAGAGATTATATGAGAATCAAAAAAGGTAACTTTAATGATGACATTGCATTTATCGGAATGCCAAACAATGAGGGCTCCAATGATGCTATTATTATGCCTTTGGGAATTTTTGCAATCAGTTCCCAGACCAAGTATCCTGAAGTTGCCTGGGATTTCCTTAAACAGCTTTGGAATACCGATGAACTTCTAAAAGATGACTACGGATTCCCTGTTACTGAGGAAGGTTTTGCTGAATTTGGCAAAAAAGCAATGGAAAGACCGTATATGATGATCGATGGTAAGAAGGAATATTACGACGATACGGTTTATGTGGGAAATACTGAAATAACCTTAGACCCTCTTAGCCAGGAGGATGTTGATTTTATAAAGGACTATGTTCTTTCTGTAGATAAAATATACAATTACAATACAGAGATTCACAATATAATTACTGAAGAAGCGTCTGCTTACTTTAGTGGCCAGAAATCCGCAGAGGAAGTAGCTAAAATTATCCAGAGCAGGATTTCAATTCTTATCAATGAAAAAGGTTAATTTAGGAAAACATTAACAACGCGCTTATAAAAGGAAGGATAGAAATATGAAGGTAAAAGGCGTCATAAAACGTGGCCTTAGCTTTGCTATGACTTTTTGTATGGCATTATCAGTCCTTGCAGGATGTGGAAATGCCAAGAAAGAAAGCGTCTTAGAAAAAGAGATGGAAACTGTCAAGGAATATGTATACAAACCTGAAGATATTAAACTTGATGGTATTGATCTTAGCAAAGGGGCTGTAAATGCGCTTGAGCTTATAGGGGACAGAATATATCTTGGATATGTTATAGACAAAGAAAAAGCACAGGTTATATCTTTTAAACCTGATGGAAGTGATGTACAAAGTTACGATATTTCTCTTGGCTTGGGAGAAAATATTCCTTATTTTTGTTTCCTGGAAGATGGAAGCTGCTATATATACAGGACCAAAGACAGAGATATCAAAGAGGGTGAGGAAAACAAAGTAAGGACTATAGGTCTGGCCCCTCACTTAGATATGTCTATAGAACAGATCGACAATAAGGGAAATGTTGTAAACAGCCTTAATTGTAATGAAAAATCCAAGTTAAAAGATAATTTATTTATTTATTCGCTTGTACTTACAGATGATGGAGAGCTGATTACTTCAACTAATGAAGGAGTACTTGAGGTCTCTTTTGATTCAGGATTTAAGACTGTTTTAGATTCCAAAATAAACGGGACCGAAACGTTCCTTAAGCTTTATAAAGGTAGTGACGGTCAGATTTATGCCACTGATTTTGGAAATAGTTCGTTTGTCAAAAAGCTTGATATCAAAAAGGGCGAATTATCTGAGAATGTTGCTGCTCTTACATCTATAATTGAATATGGAACGGGATTTTTTGGCGGAAATGGTTATGATGTATTTTGCTCAACCCCTGATTCTTTCTATGGCTATGATGCACAGAAGGATGAAGTAATAAAGATAGCAGATTACAACGATTCATCCATAGAACTTGATCTTGGTATCACTACAGCGATTGGCTTTAGTGATACAGAGATTATAGCGGCTATTCCGGGCTTTGACTATACATACAGTCTTGTAAGGCTGTCTAAAGTTCCCGCTGATCAGGTTAAGGATAAAAAGATCATTACTTTAGCCGGCGCAGGAATAGACTGGAGAGCAAGACAAGAAGCGGTTAAGTTTAATAGGGAAAGTGAAGATTATCAGATAAAGATTATAGATTACACCAATGGTGATCTTTCTGACAGCGCAAAGGATGAAGCATACCAAAAGCTTGATATGGATATTATGTCCGGGAAAATTCCGGATATCATGTTCTTTGATGAAAGACAGGATTATGAAAAATATTTGAGAAAGGGCATGTTTTACGATTATAAGCCTTTGTTTGAAAAAGACGAGGATTTTAAGAACATTAAGATACTGCCTTCTCTTCTTGATGCTATGACAGAAAATGATAAGATGTATACTCTTATCACTGATTTTTATATTGGTACCGGTTTTGCTAACCAGAAATACAGTAAGGATAGTAATACCCTTAATTTCAAAGACTGTGATGATATTTTGTCTGCAGCAGATCTTAAATATGATACAGCATTTGGTCCTATAGACAATATGGGAGTACTTGAAAATGGCATCATATATTCGGGCGATAAATTTATAGATCTTGATGAGAAGAAATGTTCTTTTGACTCAGAAGATTTTATAAAACTCCTTGAATTTGCCGGTAAATTTCCGGCGAAGGTAGATGATGGCCAATTTGGTGATGATTCGTATGCTTTATACAGAAGTGGTAAATCAGTCTTTCTATTCGATAAGCTGTATGGATTCAGGCATTATCGTGATCTTAAGCAAGCTATTATAGGCGAGGAGATTTCATTTATAGGATATCCAAATGATGAAGGCAAGAATGAATCCGTAATCATATCGGGCGCTAGATATGCCATAAGCGCACAGAGTAGTAATGTAGAAGCTGCATGGGATTTTATCAAGAGATTTTGGAGTGTGGAATATATACAGAAAAGACAGTTTGAATATGGCTTTCCTGTGACGGAAGAAGGCTTGGAGTATGCTGCCAATAATTCTATGGACTATCCATATAGAAGACTCTACGGAGGCGGTAAAGAGTATTATCAGGACACTTACCTTGTAGGAAGCGAAGAAATCAAGTTAGAGCCTTTGACACAGGAGGAAGTAAATAAGGTTTCGGATTTTATTCATTCTGTTGACAAGGTGAGCAGCTATAACGAAGAGATTCAAAAGATTATAACAGAAGAGGCTCCTGCGTACTTTAGCGGCCAGAAATCCGCAGAAGAAGTTGCAGGTATCATTCAGAACAGAGCATCTATATATGTTAATGAAAGTAATTGATCTTTGAATCAATTAGATATTTATATAAGCTATAAAAGGAAAAGGGAAAAGAAAATGAATATGAAGGGGAAACTAAGAAGAGGCCTGGGCATTGCCATGACCATCTTCATGAGCAGCTTTTTTTTAGCAGGTTGCGGGAAAGACAAGGATAAGGCTTTTGCAAACAAGCCTGCAGAAAAGGACAATATCATATCTGAAGCAAGTACGCAGTCCAAGGATTACGTATATAAGAGTGAGGAATTGAATATTGAAGCACTTGAGCTTGTGGGATTATTTCCATCAGATCTAAAGAGGGTCAATGACAGAATATATTGCTTTGCATATTATTCAAGCACAGAGTCTGATCTGGTATCTTTTAATCTTGATGGAAGCGATGCCGAGTGTTTAAAGCTTCCCGGCGAAAAAGGAGACTATTATAATTCCGAGGATATCACATCTGACGGTGGCTTTGTTGCATGTCATTTCATCCCTCAGGGAGACAATGAAGATCCTTTAAAAGAGTTTGTTAAGATTGATAAAGATGGAAAGGTTGTAGAAACTTACGATCTTGAGCCTGAAGATACTGAGTCAGAAGATTTTACAATATATTCTACCATTGTTTTGGATGGTGACAGTATAGTTCTTAGCACAAACAGAGGCATAGAGTCTTTTTCCTTCAATGAGGGATTTAAGACTATTATCAGCAAAGAGGAATATACCGGTAAAGCATCTATAGGTGGAATGCAGATCACAAAGGGATGCAGTGGTAAGATTTATGGAATGGATTCCGAAAAGGTTTATGACATTGATCTTGAAAAGGGGCAGATTTCAGATGGAATTGAAGCCTTTAATAACGAAAGCTTTAATACGGGTAAAGGTACTGACAGACTCCTGACAGGTTATGGTAAATATGAGCTATATCTTGAGACAGAGCGGGCTATATATGGTTATTCGGTAGAAAATAACACTGTTGATAAACTTATGGACTATGTTGATTCAAACATAGATTTATCATCCGGATCATGCCTTGAAATTGTAGCTACAAGTGATAATGAATTTATAGCTATGATCCCGGATTATAATTACAATTTTAGTGTTGTTAAACTTACTAAGGTTCCCGCAGATCAGGTAAAAGATCAGAAGATCCTTACACTGGCAACAGCTAGTCCGACTCCCAGACTCAAGGACTGTGTGACTAGCTTCAATAAGGCAAATGATGAATATAGGATAAAGCTGGTTGATTATTCCAAATATGAGACTGATACAGACTGGTATGCCGGTCATAATAAACTTGATATGGATATAGTATCAGGTAATGTTCCCGATATTATGTGTTTGAGCTCGGGCTATGAAGATAAATACATAAAAAAAGATCTTTTATGTGACCTAAAACCCTTCCTTGATAAGGACAAGGAATTTAGTGCAGACGATATCCTTCCCAATATCATCGATGCTATGACCACAGATGGGAAGATGTATACATTGATAGATGGGTTCAATGTGGCAACTTTTGCTACTAAGAAGAGTTATCTCAAAGATCGGAAAGCCTTGAACATTAAAGAATGTGAAGCCATAATGGCAGAGCAAAATGCTCCTCATGAGATTGCTTTTGGATACATGACAAATGATATTATGTTGTTTGACGGAATCGTATTTGGTGACAACAACTTTATAGATCTTAAGAATAAAAAATGTTCATTTGATTCTAAGGAATTTATAGAATTACTTGAATTTGCAGGTAAATTCCCGGTTGAATTTAACGGTGATAAATATGATCGTGAGATAGAGGTTAATTATAAGAAGGGACTTGCTCTTTTTGAAGAGTCATATATTGAGGGATTTAGGCGATATGCATGTTTAAAACAGGGAATATTCGGAGAAGATCTTGTGTTCGTCAATCCTTTTGGAAGTGGTGATCCTATTCTTTACCCGACGTCACAGATGGCGATCAGCGCACAGACAGAATATCCCGAAGTAGCATGGGAATTTATCAAACAGCTGTGGAAGGATGAGTATCAGAATGAAAAGGAATATGAATTACCGGTTACTAAGAAGGCCTTTGAATCCTGCGCTCAGCAAGCAATGCAAGAACCTTATGAAATGGTTAACGGAGAAAAGAAACCTATAGATGATATGTTTTATATTGGAGATGAGGCTATTAAATTAAAACCTTTAACTCAGGAAGAAGTAGACTGTGTGAAAGATATTGTTCTTTCTGCTCATAAAGCTGCTCCTGTGGGTGAGAAAATTGCAACTATTATAAGTGAAGAAGCATCTGCATATTTTGCAGGACAGAAGACGGCGGAAGAAGTTGCCAAGATCATACAGAGCAGAGCATCAATCTGTGTAAGTGAAAACGGATAAGCAGATGACGGGAGTCGAACCCGCCTTTCAAGCTTGGGAAGCTTGCATTCTACCGATGAACTACATCTGCGAATTGTGATTAATTATAGCTAAAATCCGCTAAATTGTATCTACAACTATTTCATTTTAGCCAATATGTGCTATAATTTCAAGTGTAATACAAATTTGTAGAAGTATTATCGAATGGGAGAGAATGGGTATGAAAGACAACTTGAAAAATGTAGCAGGAAAAGGTAAAGGTTTGGCAGCTGAGTTCCGCGAGTTCATCATGCGCGGCAATGTTCTGGATATGGCAGTCGGTGTTATCATCGGTGGTGCATTCCAGAAGATCATATCATCACTTGTTGATGACATTATCATGCCATTCATAAGTATCATTACCGGTGGAATTGATTTCAACAACATGTTCTTTACTCTCGATGGCGGAACTTACTCAACATTGGAAGCTGCCAAAGAGGCCGGTGCTGTTACAGTTAATTACGGAACATTCATTACCGTAGTTATCAATTTCTTACTGATGGCAGTTGTTATCTTTGCTCTTGTTAAGGTAATGAACGGCGTTACCAACAAGTTCAACAAGGAACAGGAAGAGGCTCCTGCAACAACAAAGATCTGTCCTCGCTGCAAAACAGAGATTCCGATCGACGCTACAAGATGTCCTCACTGTACATCAGAGATCACAGAGTAATAAGATTTCTATTAAGAAGCAGCATGAAAGTGCTGCTTCATTTTTATATCATAGGAAATTAGAGTATGGCAAAAGTAATTATGATTCAAGGCACTATGTCGGGTGCCGGTAAAAGTTTAATAGTTGGCGGCTTACTGCGCGTTTTTAAACAAGACGGATATAAATGTGCGCCTTTTAAATCCCAGAATATGGCACTTAATTCATTCATTACTTCAGAAGGCCTTGAAATGGGTAGGGCACAAGTGATGCAGGCAGAGTGCGCGGAAACAGAGCCCTTGGTATGTATGAATCCCATACTCCTAAAGCCTACAAGTGATGTAGGGTCGCAAGTTATAGTAAACGGAGAAGTACTAGGGAATATGACAGCCAGAGAATACTTTGCCTATAAGAAAAAACTTCTTCCCGATATAAAAAAAGCTTTTAAGACCCTTGCAGATAATAATGATATTATCGTTATCGAAGGAGCGGGAAGTCCCGCTGAGATTAATCTTAAAGATAATGATATTGTCAATATGGGAATGGCAGAACTTGTTGATTCTCCGGTCTTGCTCGTTGGTGATATTGATAGAGGCGGAGTTTTTGCGCAGCTCTATGGAACAACAATGCTTTTAGATGATGCAGAAAGAGCGAGAATAAAGGGATTTATCATTAACAAGTTCAGAGGGGATGTGACCTTACTCGATTCAGGAATTGATATGATCACAGAAAAAACAGGAATTAAAACCGCCGGAGTTATTCCCTATATGAATATTAAGGTTGATGATGAGGATTCCCTTACTGATAAGTTTGACAAATCTACCGGCGCTAGTATTGGTGACATTGATATAGCAGTTATAAGATATCCAAGGATCTCCAATTTTACTGATTTTGGAGCTTTTGAGATGCTTGAGGGCGTAAGCGTAAGGTATATTGACAGTTCGTATGATCTTGGTGATCCGGATATGATCATACTTCCGGGTAGTAAGAATACTATTATGGATATGAAGTGGCTTAGAGAGAGTGGACTTGAAGCTCAGATCAAGCGCTTTGCTATAAATAAACCGGTTTTTGGCATCTGCGGAGGTTTCCAGATGCTTGGCAATAAGATCAGCGACAGAGGGTCAATCGAGTCTACTGTTACAGAGATTTCGGGAATCGGGCTTCTAGATATTGATACTATGATAGGAGATGACAAGATCAGGAAACAAGTTTCCGGCAAGATCTCTTTTCCCAAGGGAGTCTTTGAAGGAATTAGTGACAAAGAGTACAGGGGATATGAGATACACATGGGCATTACTAAAGGAGATGGTGATGAGCTTTTTGGAGATGTGGTTCTTAGCAACGGAGAAAATGTATACGGAAGCTATGTTCACGGACTTTTTGATGAGGATGGTATAGCTGCCTCCATTGTAGCAAGCTTTGGTAAAAAATTCTCATCAGGTCTTTCTTATTCTGCGTTCAAGGAAAGTCAGTATAATATACTTGCGGATACTATCAGGGCACATATGAATATGGATTATATATATTCATGCTTGTCAAATGCCAGGGTTTGATAATACTATATGATAGATAATAAATTGAACATACTATAATAATCTATATGTGAATGTATAGAATTTATTGTGTATATACGGAGCTAAGATGAGTAATAATAAGAAGGCTCTTATTGCAATGAGCGGCGGTGTTGACAGTAGTGTTGCCGCCTTTGAAGTTGCAAAGAGAGGATATGAGTGCATGGGATGTACCATGCGCCTATATGAAAATGACATAGTAGGTATGGATCTTCTTGGAACCTGCTGCAGCATTGAGGATACCAATGATGCAAGGGCAGTGTGCGATAAGATAGGTATACCCTACAATATATATCACTATGAAGCTGAATTTAGAGAGAAAGTAATTGAGCCCTTCATTCATAGCTATGAGGTTGGTGAGACTCCAAATCCTTGTATTAGATGCAACAGATATCTTAAGTTCGACAGCCTGTACAATAAGGGAAGAGAGCTTGGATACGACTATATCGTTACGGGACACTATGCAAGGATAGAAGAGAGAGACGGTCATTTCTATCTTTTGAAGGCAAAAGACCTTAACAAGGACCAGAGCTATGTTCTTTATGATCTGACAGAAGAGCAGCTTTCACATACTCTTTTTCCTCTGGGAGAATTCAATAAGACCCAGGTTAGAGAGATTGCCGATGAGAATGGTTTTGTAACTTCGCATAAGAGCGAGAGTCAGGATATATGCTTTGTTCCTGATGGTGACTACGCCGGAATGATAAAGAGATATACCGGTAAGGATTACCCAAAGGGGAAAATAGTTGATAATAAAGGTAACGTTCTTGGAGAGCATGAAGGCCTTATTAACTATACTATCGGACAGAGAAGAGGACTTGGTGTTCCGGCTGACAGAAGGCTCTATGTCAGCAAGATTGATGTTGAGAACAATCAGGTTATCCTATCAGACAATGAAGATCTCTTTGAAAAAGAGCTTATAATAAGAGATTTCCATTGGATCACCGGGGATATGCCAAAGAGCGAAGTAAGATGCTCTGCTAAGATCCGTTACAGACATAAGGAACAGCCTGCGACTTTGTATCCTATGGATAACGGAAAAGCAAAGCTTATATTTGACGAACCTCAAAGAGCAATAACTCCCGGCCAGTCAGCAGTATTGTATGATGGGGATATTGTTCTTGGTGGCGGGATCATTACCAATAAGATTTAAGATTTAGATATACATAGAATAATCATAAGAGTTTTTTATAACAAAAAAGCGCTCCGTTTATGATATGTACCCGTAATCCGGGACCCATGTCATATGGATGCGCTTTTTTAATATGATTTAGTTATGATTTATGATCAAAACTTTGTAGATCCTCTTTTTATAAGTTCTCCGGAGAATATTGTTTTCTGAGGCATTTCGTTCTGCCCAAGTGTACCTATAAGAGTCTTAACAAGCTGAACACACATATCTTCAAGTCTGTTATCAACAGAAGATATGTTGGGCTCAGAACAATGGGTCAGTATAGAATTATTGTAACCTATTATCTGAAGGCTCTTGGGAACGCTTATCTTATTAGCTCTTGCAAAGTTCATAGCTCCCACTGCAAGGAAATCTTCACTGGTAACTATACCGTCAAAGCGTATTCCTTTATCATAAAGCTTCTGAACAAAATCCTTAACTCCGTCTATATCCTCACGGCTTCCGTTGAAGCACTGCTGAAGATCTTTTTTGACAGGTATATCGTGGGATAGAAGAGCATTCTGGAATCCCGCAAGTTTCTTCTGTCCACTGTATGTCTTGGAGTTATAGAGGTACAGGATATCCTGGGCGCCCGAAGCTATCATCTTCTCTGTGGCTTCCTGAGTTGCCTTGTAGTCATCGCATAATGTGCAATAAACATTGGGACAATCAAAATCAGCATTCAAAAGCATGATAGGAACAGTATCTGCCGCATCTTTAATATATTTATTATCATCCGGATTATCCAATATAAAATTGGAGCCGACCATTACAACAGAGTCAACATGCTGGGAGAGCAGGAGATTAAGAGATTTCTTTCTTGATTCAATCTCATATCCCGTACAGCAAAGTATGGAATTATATCCGTTCTCTCTTAGGTTTCTCTCAATAAAGTATATAGCCTTGGCAAGATACAGGTCTGATGCATCAGCACATAAAAGACCAACGGTCTTCATGGAATTGAGACCAAGACCTCTTGCAAAAGCATTGGGCTTGTAGCCGCATTCTTCTATGATATCCATTACCTTCTTGCGGGTACGGGGCTTAACGCTTGAACTGCCGTTTAGTACTCTTGATACTGTGGCAATTGATACGCCGGCCTTTTTGGATATGTCGTAAATAGTCATTTGGTTTGCCATTTTTATCTCGTTTCTAAAGGAAATTTGAAGTATCTAACAGCGTTATTGTATGAAATATCCTTAGCAATCTCACCGAGAATGTCCATATCTTCCTCAGGGTATTCACCGTTGTCAACGAGTGATCCAAGATAGTTGCAGAGTATTCTGCGGAAGTAATCATGTCTTGTGTAAGAAGTGAAGCTACGTGAATCTGTAAGCATTCCTACAAAACCTGACAGGTTACTTGACTCGGATACAGCCTTAAGATGCTGCTCCATACCAAGCTTGGTATCGTTGAACCACCATGCGCTTCCCTGCTGGATTTTGGCAACATTGGGTGCCTCGTTGAAGCAGTTGAGCATAGTGTTAATGATCATAAGATCATTGGGGTTAAGACTGTAAAGGATAGTCTTGGGAAGAACGTTCTTCTGCTGAAGTGCATCAAGGAAATCAGCAAGCTCGCCCATGGGATAGTAAGCATCGATAGCATCGTATCCTGTATCAGGGCCGATTTTCTTGTACATAGCTGTGTTGTTGTCACGCTTGCATCCAAAGTGGAGCTGCATAACCCAATCTCTTTTACCGATCTCTTCACCCTCAAAGAGCATGAATGCGGTCTGATACTGGAGACATTCCTCTTTAGTAATCTCTTCACCCTTCATTCTCTTGGCAAAGATAGCTTCGATTGTTTCATCGGAAGCAGGGTGGTACATAACATACTCAAGAGCATGGTCAGTTACGTTACAGCCCTTGGTTGCAAAGTAATCAAGTCTAACCTTGAGAGCTTCTTTAAGAGACTTGAAGGAATCAATCTTAACACCACTAACCTGTGAAAGGGTTTCCATGTAAGAAACGAACTCAGGCTTTGTAATGTTCATAGCCTTGTCAGGACGCCAAGCAGGAAGTACATGTACATCAAATGTAGGATCTTCCTTGATCTTGTCATGCCACTCAAGTGTATCAACCGGGTCATCTGTAGTACAGATGAGAGTAACGTTGGACATCTTGATGAGCTTACGTGCGCTCATATCAGGTGCCTGAAGCACTTTGTTGCAGATATCATAAACTTCTTCTGCTGTTTTCTCATTCAGTATACCATTATATCCAAAATATTTCTTGAGTTCCAGATGGGCCCAGTGATAAATTGGATGACCTACAGCTTTTCCCATGCATTTAGCAAATTTAAGGAATTTCTCCTTGTCTGAAGCATCACCGGTGATGTATTTCTCCTCAACACCGAATGATCTCATGAGACGCCATTTGTAGTGGTCTCCGCCAAGCCAAACCTGAGTGATAGTGTCAAAGTGACGATCCTCAGCGATTTCCTTGGGGCTGATGTGGCAGTGATAGTCAAGAACAGGCATGTTCTCGGCATAATCGTGATACAGTGTCTTAGCTGCCTCGCTCTGTAAGAGGAAATCTTTGTCCATAAATTTCTTCATGTGGTATAACCCTCCGTTTATTATGATTTTAATACTTTTATGTAAGCATTTACATTTTTAATCAGAATTATTATACAAGTGGTATATATTAAAAACAATTGCAAAAATTGTTGACGATGTGGGCAGTAAAATATATTATAAAAATGTAAATGCTTACATTTTTCGAGTGAAGGGGATTATTATGAGCAATATTCTACATATTCATCCAAGAGACAACGTTGTTGTATGCCTTGAATTTATTGCAAAAGGAGAGACAGTATCTTTGTCTGACGGCTCAGAAGTTACAGCTGTGGAAGACATAGTTGCAGGACATAAGATGGCTGTCAGCCCTATTGAGAAAGGGAGAAATATTATCAAGTACGGTTATCCCATAGGATATGCCACTGAAGATATTCCTGCAGGAGGATGGGTGCATACCCATGACGTTAAGACCAATCTGGATGGTATTCTTGATTATAAATATACCCCGGACAATGAAGAATTAGAATCAAAGAAAAAGCTCATAGGCTCACGAAAAGCCTATTTTAACGGCTTTGTTCGTAAGGACGGAAGAGTGGGCATAAGAAATGAGATATGGATTATCCCCACAGTAGGATGTGTCAATAATATCGCCACCAAGCTTTCCAAGGTAGCTGAGAATTATATTAAGGGAAGTGTTGATGAGGTTATTGCCTATAATCACAATTATGGCTGTTCTCAGACAGGAGACGATCAGGAACATACAAGAATTATATTAAAAGACCTGATCAAACATCCAAATGCTGGCGGCGTTCTTGTTATCGGGCTTGGTTGTGAGAACAGCAATATCGATGTTCTCAAGCCGTATCTTGGTCAGTTTGATGAAGACAGAGTTAAGTTCCTTGTTTGCCAGGATTCGGAAGATGAAATGGAAGAGGGACTTATATTATTAAAAGAGCTTATAGACAGAGCTTCTGAGGATAAAAGAGAAGAAGTTGATGCGTCCAGACTTGTTATAGGACTTAAATGCGGAGGAAGTGACGGCTTTTCCGGAATAACCGCTAATCCCCTGGTTGGAAGAATCTCCGATAGGATCATAGAATGCGGCGGAACATCGATTCTTACTGAAGTTCCCGAGATGTTTGGTGCTGAGACTATTCTCATGAACAGATGTAAGGATGAGAATACTTTCAATGATACAGTATCCATGATCAACGGCTTTAAGGATTACTTCACCAAGCAGGGCGAGCCTATTTACGAAAATCCATCTCCCGGTAATAAGGCAGGCGGTATCACGACTCTTGAGGATAAATCTCTTGGTTGTACGCAGAAGTCAGGAGGCTATCCTGTAATGAATGTTCTTGAGTATGGTGAAGTTACAGATGCATCAGGGCTCAATTTATTGTGTGCTCCCGGTAATGACCTCTGTGCCGCAACAGCTCTTGCTTCTTCCGGAGCACAGATTGTTTTGTTTACAACAGGCCGCGGAACACCTTTTGCCTGTCCTGTTCCTACACTTAAGATTTCCAGCAATAATGTTCTTGCTGAGAAAAAGAAGAAATGGATAGACTTTAACGCTGGACAGATCCTGACAGGAAAGACTTTTGAGGAACTTACGGATGATCTCTTTGAACAGATCCTCAGAGTTGCCTCAGGAGAAAAAGTAAAAAGCGAGATCGCCGGCTTCCATGATATGGCTATCTGGAAGCGCGGAGTCACATTATAAATAACACGAAAAACACTATCTGCTTTCGAGATATTCAATCTGGCTTGTGAGCTGAGGCGGTACCTCTATGCCTTCTCTTATGAGCTTTGCTTCAAGGTTATGAAGAGGCTTTGAGAGGTTGCCGTTGTGAGCGGTCATATGATTTATAAGATCCCTGTACTGGGGATTTTCACCGATGGAATCTCTAATATTTTTGGAGAAAGGACAGAAGGTAAAGAGTATTTCCCTGCTGACCTTGTTAAGTCTTGGAGATCCTGCGGATTCATATTTAATATATGCAAGGTAATCAGCAATAAATACATTTTTGTAGTTATTGCTGAATTTTTTTAGATCCAGTTTAAGTTTTTCTTTAACTTCAGGTGAGAGCGAAGAGTTCTTTTTAAAGAACTGCAGATAATCGCAGTACATTGAAGTTAGAGAAGGATCAGTCACATCGTTCCAATGTACTCCCTGTTCGGTCTTGCACATTTCCCATCTGAATTCTCCGAAGAGTTTGATCATACATTCTTCTGTATTCTCGGTATTAAATACAGACACAAGCATTCTAGCCTTTGTGCTTCTCTTTTTTCCTTCAATTTCCTGCCATAGCGAAGCTCTGCTTCCGATATTGGGCATAAGTATCATGTAAGGTGTTACATCCTCAGCGTAGAAGAGCTGCGGGATACCGATCTCAGGATTGGTATAAAGAGACTGCCTGCAGAATACTCCATAGTCTATGCTGCGTATATTGTTGTAATATTCATTGATTTTGGCAACGTTAATATAGGCCATATCAAGTGGCCTCAGAACATTTTGTGAATCAAAAACGGGGACGAAAGAAGAGATTCGTCCAAAGGTCATACGATTCCCCAGAGCAAAGAGATTATGTATCTCAAAATCAAGTCTGCTTACGGGATCGTCAGTCATTTGATCGATCTGTTCCTGCTTGAGATTGCCTGTAGCTTTCTGCTCTCTAAGATATGTGGGCCAGTCCTGATCAAATTCATTTCTGGAAGGCTCTACTTCAAGGTTGTAGACTTTTTTGAGCCATTCATATAAAAGAACCACGTTTCCTGCAGGGTCAGGGAGATATGACCTCGCCATGTTGAACAGTATCCTTGTGTTTTTATCACCTGCAAGTTCCTCGTCTACAAAACCGAACATAAAGAACATTTTAAGTTCGATGGGAATGTCGTTATCTTCAAGACTGTGAAGGAAAGCCCCTTTAAATACATCATAAAAGGAGGTTGTAAGCTTCCTTCTAAGGCTTCTTGCTTCATCGTCAGAATCGTAGCGGTTCTCGTTACTCTTAAACTTATTCATCCTGTCTTCAAATTTAGCTGCTATTTCAGGAGAAACATTTGAATAACTTATGATGGTGGCAAGAGCATTGACAATAACTATATCTGAAGCGCCGCCTTCACCCTCAGAAGAGGAGATGTTCTCCAATTTGGCGGTGATCATCTTCATGGTTGTGGCAAAATCAGCGGTGTTACGCTTAAGCTGTTTTGTGTATGCGATCAAATATCTGGAGGCTTCGGAAATAAGCCTGCAGCTTCTAAGTGCAAGCATAACAATACCTATGCAGATATCGATATTTAAGGGATAAAAGAATTTCTTTAGATTGGCTTCCTGTTCCTTAAGACCTTTTGCCATGTTAAATTCCCAATCGGCAACCTTATCGGTTCTTTCAGGTGGGATCAGAAGATCTAACTTTTCAAAGGTAATTGGAGTTTCGCCTGCTTTGATACACATGACGGGATAATCCGCATAATCTGATTTTATCTTTTCATATTCTGTAAGCGCATCGTCGTAGAGCTTGTCATAAGCGTTAAAAAATTTATACACGCTATCTGCAGCTTGAGACGAGAGTATAGAAGCTATTTTGGGATTGGAACGGATAACTACGCTTACATCTTCGTCGCTATTGTATGGATATGAATATATCGCGGAATCTTCCAGAGCTTCGTAGGTATAAGAATATTCTTTGGAAGGCGTTTCAATGAGACCTATAATGCCTCCGACACTAAGGACCACTTGAGAATACTGATCATATACCCTTACTTTGCCCTTTACAAGGACTTCTATGGTACTGACACTATCATTTCCCGCTTTGTGAAGAATCTGTCCCTTGCTTATCGTTTGAAGTCCCATTTTATCCTCCGCTAAATGAAAAAATTCATTATATACAGATTAATGTTAACACGATAATAAACAGCCTGCAATCACATGATTACTGGCTTTAAGCGATATTCATTTTGATAACCATGCTTATTTACTATGTTATAGACTTTTGAGGAATTAAGAGTCTCCTCAAAAAGCCGCATCTGGAGCGTGTTTAACTTATCCGGAGCATCTTTAAGTCTATTAAGTACAGGTAGTTTTCCGTTTTTTTGAATATGTGCCAAAAGATTTTTTGCAGAGCTTTTTTGCCCAAGAATACGTACGTAACCGGTAAAAGAGTCATTTGCGTATTCCACCATATTGGAGCTCTTGATATCAAGAAGGATATGAGTTAAAACTCTGCTGATCCTTGAATAAGTAATGTCTTTGGACTTAAGCTTCATGCAAAAATTATCAAAATCTTTGTATTTATCAAGGTTTCTTATTATCTTATTTGAAATGTCAGAAGTGACATCAAGGTATTCTTCATAACCTTTGACGGCGTTTTGCAAGAGCTTATAGTGAAGAAGCTCTGATACGTCATTGTTATGCACAAAAAAGGTTTCTTCCGAAGAAAGTATATTAAGAACAGCGGAAGGAACGGAATTATTTAATGTTTTAATTAAGTCTTCCTTGGGGCAATCGTTATTATTTAATACATTTCTGATTGCTGTAGCACTTGGAATACTAGAGAGAACATCGCAGTTGTAGCCGTCGCCGATTCGCTTAATTGTAAAGGGCCTAATATCGCTGCCAATATCCATAAGAGCTTTGATATATTCAACTGCCAGGATATTATTGGGCTCTGAAATTATGTCTTTTACCTTGGAAGCGGTAAGCGCCTTTTCTTTAGAAGAAGGCTCTGAACCTAAAGAGCCGTTTTTGATGGCATCAACAAGAGCTTTTTCTCTTGAGCGGGCAAAGGAACTTCCTTTTTTTAATTCTGATAAAAGAGCTTTCTTATAAACATCAGGTTCTTCATTAAGAATAGAGGCGATAGAAGACATGGCATCTATGTCACCGCATTCACTTCCAAAACACAGATAATCGACAGTTCCCAATTTATCAAGGATAGAGACTGCACCTTTGGCAAAAAACTCAGCGCTTCCTGTACTGTAATAAACGGGAAGCTCAATGCAAAGGTCGGCTCCGCAGGAGAGTGCCATGCGTGCTCTTGAGAATTTATCCGTTATGGAAGGAACACCTCTTTGGACAAAATCACCGCTCATGATGACGATACACTTGTCGGCACCTGTTTGTTTTTTACATTCATTTATTAAATAAAAATGCCCATTGTGAAATGGATTAAATTCAGCTATAATTCCTATTGTACTCATATATGTAAGCGCTTTCAGTTACGGAAAACTTTTAACTTTATTATCATATCCTATGATATCATAATATAAGGTTCAATCATACGTAAGTTGATTGTACTCAAAGTTTTTTTCGTAAAAAGGGCTACTATTATATTTATGTATAAAAAACACATGAAAAGAGGATACTTTTAGTTATGAAGATTCTGGTTATTAATTGTGGAAGTTCATCACTTAAATTTCAGCTTATTGATTCCGCTACAGAAGATGTTATCTGTAAGGGACTTTGTGAGAGAATCGGTATTGACGGAAGCCGTATAGTTTATACTCCCGCAGGCAAGGATAAGATCACAAAGGAATCACCCATGCCCGATCATAACAGAGCGATCGAGCTTGTAATCGATGCTCTTACCAATAAAGAAGACGGTGTAGTGTCTCTTGATGAGATTGGAGCAGTAGGACATCGTATTGTTCACGGCGGAGAGAAGTTCACTAAATCCGTTGTTATTAATGATGAAGTTATTAAGGCTATCGAGGAAGTTAGCGATCTTGCGCCTCTTCACAACCCCGCAAACCTTATCGGTATCAGAGCTTGCCAGAAGGTTATGCCCGGTGTTCCTATGGTTGCAGTATTTGATACAGCATTCCATCAGACAATGCCTGAGCAGGCTTATATTTACGGACTTCCTTATTCATACTATGAGAAGTACGGAATCCGCAGATATGGTTTCCATGGCACAAGCCATTCATTTGTAAGTAAGAGAGCAGCGCAGATTCTTGGTAAAGATGCAGCTGACCTTAAGCTTATTGTTTGTCACCTTGGTAACGGTGCTTCACTTTCTGCCGTTGACGGTGGTAAGTGCGTAGATACTTCAATGGGTCTTACACCTCTTGAAGGACTTATCATGGGCACAAGAACAGGAGATATCGATCCTTCTGTAGTAGAGTTCGTTATGAAGAAGGAAAATTCTACAGTTGCTGATGTTATGAATCTTCTTAATAAGAAGTCAGGTGTATTTGGTCTTTCCAATGATCTTTCTTCTGATTTCAGAGATCTTGAGGATGCTTATGTTGAGGGAAATGCAGCAGCTAAGCGTGCTGTAGATGCTTTTGCGTACAGAGTTGTTAAATACATCGGAGCTTACACAGCTGCTATGGGTAGAGTTGATGCTATCTGCTTTACTGCAGGCGTTGGTGAGAACAGCGGCTTTGTTCGTAAGCTTATCTGCGAGAAGCTTGGATTTATCGGAGCTACTCTCAATGAAGAGGCTAATAAGGTTCGCGGCAAAGAGGAAATCATTTCCGGTGCTGACAGTAAGGTTACACTCATGGTTGTTCCTACCAATGAGGAGCTTGCTATCGCAAGAGACACATACGCTCTTTGTAAATAATACATTATATAAACGGGAGATTTTGCGTTTATTCGCAAAATCTCCCATTTTTGTAGTACAATATAATCCACATTTATATTAATAATGAGGTTTTTTATGAAGATACGCACAAAAAGATATATTTTAATTACAGCTATAAGCCTTATCTTTTTCCTTTCAACCATAATACTTGGACTTCTCAAGTACTCGACCAATGACGATACGATCATGAATCTTATTGCCGCCGGTGCCTTTGGTGAAAGCTCACAGTATCTTATTTATAACAGCATAATAATCGGATATATACTTAAATTTCTGTATATTGCTATTCCCGGTGTTAACTGGTATCTGTGGATGTATCTTTGTTTTAACCTTATGGCGGTTATTGCCTTGTCTGTTGTCTTTTCCGATGGCAGATCACTGTTTACGACAGCAGCGATCACAACTGCTATAAATGGTATTCTTGCTTATGATTTTTATTCTGAGATCCAGTTTACTCAGAATGCATCATTATATGCGGTTGTTGGATGCATTATAATATTCAGTCTTTTATATAAAGGTAAGAAGAGCGTATTTGGCATTGTTGCAGGTACTGTTTTTACTACGATGGCAGTTATGGTAAGGCTTACAGCCGCAGGCCTTGCTATTCCTTTTCTTTTTACAGCCCTTTTGTTCACAGGGATGTTTTCTAAGGAAAAGATCAAAAAGACATTTTTGTATTTTGTCACGCCCCTTGTTGTGAGCATTGTTTGCATCGGTATCAATTTTGCCGCATATTATATGAATCCCGATTGGAAGTATTTTATGGAATGGAACAACATCATGGTGGAGAAGTGTGACCATGGTAACTACAATTTCAATTGGGACAAGGAAGCTTATCTTGAAGCGGGATTTACCGAAAATGATTTCATTCTTTTGGATCAGTGGGTATGGAATGATACCGAATACTTTAATCTTGATAAGTTAAAGACCATGAAAGCAATCGGTGAAAGTTCCAGACAGGATAGACTCAGATTTGATAAGGATATATTTGCTTATTCCTTTAAAAAACTCGCAGAGTCGCCGACTTATAGCGCTATTCCCGTATTGTTTGTTTTAATGACTGTTTTATCACTTATATTATTAAAGAAACGATACAGATTCCTTGCTCTTGCACAGTCTGTTTGGGTGTATGCACTTTATTATGTTCTTGTTTGCTCAAAGAGGATAATGTGGCGTGTTGAGTGCGGAATATGGCTTTCAGCTTTCTTCTTTACTCTATTTGTTATTGCTAATTGTTATTCTTATAAGGAACTTAAGCTTTACAGCTTTTATGATAAGTTTAAGAGATGCGCCTTTGTAGCATTTCTTGCCGCATCTATTGCTTTTTGTATTATTTATATCCGTGGTCAATATGTATATTTCAGGGATGAGAAGGGCGGTAAGATCACTCAGGGAACTGACCTTACGTATGATAAGGTAAAAGCTATTACGGAAAGAGAAGGCTTTTATATTGTAGATGTAGATACAACATACGGAGATATGAATGGAGCCAAGAATATCTTTGATATAGATAGGAAGTATCTTGATTATTACGGAAACTTTTGCCAGATTGGCGGATGGGTTCAGCCTTCTCCCATAGGACTTTATCATGCCAGGCTGAACGATATAGATAATCCCATGAGAGCCTTGGTTGACAGGGAAGACGTTTTCTATATAGGCGGAGGGGAAAGAGCCGGCTATGTATACGTTTTCCTCAATGAAAAATACGGCCCCGGCATCAACATGGAAATGGTTGATGAAGTATGCGGAGCACCGGTGTGGAGGTTTTTCAGATAATTATCTAAGTGTATTAACTTGATTTTATAGGTGATTTTTTTATGAAGGAATTGAATTCATGTAAGGCTGCAATGGCGGCAAGCATTGAGAATAAGTATTTTAGCGTTGCACATCTTTATAAGGATGACAAGGCTATGGAGATGCATATTCATGACTGTTATGAGGTTTATTATTCGATTTCCGGAGGCAAGCAGTTCCTTATTGATAATAAGCTTTATGATATTGAACCAGGTGATATATTTCTCATAAGCCAGTATGATTCCCATTATCTTGCTCAGATCGATAAAGAGCTTCATGAGAGAATAGTGATCATGATAGATCCCGAGTTTATGAAGAGTATGTCAAGTAAAGAGACGGATCTTGATGCGTGCTTTCATAAAAGAGGGGCAAACTTTTCGCACAGGATAAGACTTACCCAGGAACAGCAGACAAGATTTTTGTATTTCATAAATAAGATAATCACCAGCAATGGTTTTGGACATGATCTTCTTGAAAGAGCTACTTTTACTGAGCTTTTTGTTATGATCAATCAGATCGTACAAGCAAGAGAGAATAATTCTGCGGAAGAAAAGACAGCAACTTATAATGAGCAGGTGGATTCTATTCTTTCATATATAAATAACAATATTAAGGAGCCTATAAGCATAGGAGAGCTTGCAAAACATTTCTATATCAGTGAATCCTACATCTGCAGGATATTCAAAGGGGCAACAGGTACCACCATAAATAAGTATCTTACAGCCCGCAGGATATCTATAGCAAAGTCTCTTTTGGCAGAGGGAAGAGGAGTCAGCGAAGTGTGCGAGGAATGCGGCTTTTCGGATTATAGTAATTTCCTTAAGGCTTTTACCAAATCAGTTGGTATATCACCCAAGAAGTATTCGCAGAATTGCAATCGCTAAATAAAAATCAGGAAGGATTTTCTATTGTATAAAAAACTGTTGACAAATCCTTTTCCCATAAGTATACTACTTAGGTATGCTAATGAATAAACGTAAACAATTGCCTTAAACACAGGCAGTTTCTTATACGGTTACTGTAAGGAGGTGTTACTCAAATGTCAATCTGCCCTAAGAATAAATCATCTAAAGGCCACAGAGATCAGAGAAGAGCTAACTGGAAAATGACAGCTCCCACTTTGGTTAAGTGCAGTCATTGCGGAGCTCTTATGCAGCCTCACATGGCTTGCAAGAAGTGCGGCTATTATAACAAGAAGAGCATCATTGAAGCTGAGGCTTGATATACTTTTGGTACAACCTCAAATATGCAGAATTTAAAGGCTTTCCGGCTATGTCGGAAAGCCTTGATTTTTGCATTTTACTCTAGTATATTAGAATAAGTCTATAAATGATGGGAGGTCCCGTATATGTCGGAACTTATAAGAGTTGCGGTCGATGCTATGGGAGGTGATAACGCACCTGTTTCCACCGTTAAGGGAGCCGTTGAGGCAATTGCAGAAGCTGCTAACCTCAAGGTCTTTCTTGTTGGTAAGGAAGAGGTCGTTAACAAGGAACTGGCTAAGTACAGCTATGACAAGAACAGACTTGAAGTAATAAATGCTACAGAAGAGATTGAGATGGCTGAGCCCCCTGTAATGGCTATCAGAACCAAGAAGGATTCATCGATCGTTAAAGCGATGTATATGGTCAATCACGGTGAAGCTGATGCCTATGTCTCCGCAGGTAGTACAGGAGCCACACTTGTAGGAGGACAGGTTATTGTCGGCAGACTTAAGGGTGTAGACAGAGCACCTTTGGCGCCCCTTATCCCTACAGAAAAGGGCAATTCACTTTTGATCGATTGTGGTGCCAATGTTGATGCAAGATCCAATCATCTTGTTCAATTTGCCAAGATGGGAACCGTTTATATGGAGAACATCATGGGTATCAAGAACCCTACTGTTGCCATAGTAAATATTGGCGCAGAGGAAGAGAAGGGCAATGCTCTTGTAAAGGAGACTTTCCCACTTTTAAAGAATTGTCCCGATATTAACTTTATCGGTAGTATTGAGGCAAGAGATATACCTGCAGGCTATGCTGATGTTATAGTTTGCGAGGCATTTACCGGCAATGTTATTCTTAAGATGTATGAGGGTGTTGCCACATCCCTTATGCACATTATCAAGAAGAGTCTTTTGTCTAATATTAAGACCAAGATAGGAGCACTCCTTATTAAGAAGGATCTTAAGAAGGCTCTTGCAGGGTATAGTCTCGATGAGCATGGCGGAGCACCTATGCTTGGACTTAAAGGCCTTGTTGTTAAGACTCACGGAAGCTCTGATGCTGTTGAGATCAAGAATTCAATCTTACAGTGTGTGAAGTTTACCGAGGAAAAGATAAGCGAAAAAATAAGTGCTAAGCTTTCACAAGAGAATTGACGCATTGGTCTTATATGTGCTATATATTTAATACTGCTAGGCAGTGGAGGTAGGAAAATATGGAATTTGAAAAATTGAAAGAAGTTATTGCTAATGTTCTCAATGTTGATCCTGAGGAGATCAAGATGGAAACAACATTTACTGAGGACCTTGGGGCTGATTCGCTGGATCTTTTCCAGATCATCATGGGACTTGAGGATGAGTTTGATGTTCAGATCGATCCCGAGAAGACTGAGAATATCAAGACAGTGGGCGAGGCCGTAGAGCTTCTTAAGGCAGCTATTTCAACTAAATAAGCTGTAAATCAATATAATAGAGATTCGGTGAGGCAGAATAATAACTGCCTCACTTTTGTTAAGCAGGAAATATGTGACCTTTCCTTTTTAACAAAGGTGATTCTCTGTAGAGAGGAACGTATTATGTTAAATGAAAATGATATCGCCGAGTTTGAAGGGCGTATAGGGTATTCTTTTAAGGACAGAGATCTTTTGATCCAGGCTTTTACCCACAGCTCTTTTGTAAATGAACAGCGTATCAACAAAAGACCTGATTATGAGCGCCTTGAGTTTTTGGGTGATGCGGTGCTTGAAATGGTATCAAGCGAGTTCTTGTACAAGAAGTATCCTGACAAAAAAGAAGGCGAAATGTCCAAGATAAGGGCTTCTTTGGTATGTGAGCCTGCACTTTCTTTTGATGCGGAGAAGCTTGATATTAAGAAATATATACAGCTTGGTAAGGGTGAGGAGCACACCGGAGGAAGGAATAAGGATTCCATTATTGCTGACGTAATGGAGGCTGTTATCGGAGCTCTTTTCCTTGACGGAGGATTATCTGTAGCCAAGAGCTTCATAGATGAATATATTCTTACAAATACCGAGAGTCTTGAGAAATACAGGGACAGCAAATCGGCGCTTCAGGAGCTTGCGCAGAGCATGAAGCATAAAGAAATAAGGTATGAAATTTGTGGCGAAGATGGCCCTGAACATGATAAAATATTCAAGGTGCGCGTTTACGTTGCAGATAAGATTATGGGAGAGGGAACGGGAAAGACCAAAAAGGCTGCTGAGCAGAATGCTGCAGCTCAGGCGATTCTTGTTTTACGCGACAAATAATGTATTTAAAAAGTATTGAGATTCATGGCTTTAAGTCTTTTGCCAATAAAATAAAATTTGACTTTCATAACGGCATTACGGGTATCGTGGGCCCTAACGGTTCAGGTAAGAGTAATGTTGCAGATGCTGTCAGATGGGTTCTTGGTGAGCAGCGTATCAAACAGCTCCGTGGTGGATCCATGCAGGACGTCATCTTCTCAGGAACTGAGCTTAGAAAACCTTTAGGCTATGCTTATGTTGCCATCACACTTGATAATTCCGACCATTCACTTGCAATTGATTATGACGAAGTAACCGTATCAAGACGTCTGTATCGCTCGGGCGAGAGTGAGTACATGATCAACGGCTCTTCATGCAGACTTAAGGATGTCAATGAGCTCTTTATGGATACGGGTATCGGTAAAGAGGGCTATTCCATCATAGGACAGGGTCAGATTGACCAGATTCTTTCAAGTAAGCCTGAGGATAGACGTAACCTGTTTGATGAGGCTGCGGGTATCGTTAAGTTCAAATCCCGCAAGGAGACGGCTATCAAGAAGCTTGAGGAAGAGAAAATCAATCTCACTCGTCTTTCTGATATTCTCTCTGAGCTTGAGAAACAGATCGATCCTTTGGAGAAGCAGTCTGAGAAGGCCAAGGAATACTTGAAGCACAGAGAGAGACTTAAGACTCTCGATGTTAACATGTTTCTTTTGGAAAATAAGAATCAGAAGGATCAGCTTGAGGAAGCAGGTAAGAACCTTGGAATAGCAGAAGAGTCTTTGTCTGAGGCCAAGGATAATTATCAAAAGGCCAAGGATGAATACGAGAACCTTCAGAAAGAGCTTGAAAGACTTGATGCAGAGATTGATGAAGCGAGGGCTAAGATTACCGATTCATCAGTTAAGAAAGAGAAGCTTGAAGGTCAGATCGGTATTCTCAATGAGAAGATCAACTCTGCTTCTGTTAATGATGCTCATTTCAAGACCAGAATGAAGGATGAGCAGGCTAAGATTGACGAGAAGAACAAGGAAAAAGATAAATACCTTGAAGATAAGGAAGAGATAGATAAAGAGGTTAAGGCGCTTCTTGAAGACAGAGACAACGCCAAGAAGGAACTTGATTCTGTCCTTTCTAAGATTGCCCAGATAAATGACAGTATCGAGGAATGTAAGAGTACGATCATCGAGACTCTTAATAACAGAGCCAATATTAAGTCCAAGTTAAGTTCGCTTGAGACTATGAAGGAACAGGTCAATATTAAGAAGGCGGAGCTTACAGGTAAGCTCGTAAGAGCAAGGTCTGATGAATCCAAGCAGGAAGAGATCATAAAAAAGCTTCGTGATGAGTTTGACGCTATTACTTCCGAGATATCTGAGATGAATAAGAAGCAGAAAGCCTGTGAGCAGGAGATTGCACAGCTTCGTGAGAATATGACGCTCAAGGACACAGAGCTTCGTAAGACTCAGGGGCTGTATCAGCAGGAGAAATCAAGACTTGAAGCTCTTGCAAACCTTACTGAGAGATATGAAGGATACGGCGGCAGTGTCAAGAAAGTCATGGAGAGAAAAGATGACACTAAGGGTATCATTGGTGTTGTTGCTGATATTATAAAGACTCAGCCCAAGTATGAGACGGCTATTGAGGTCGCTCTTGGAGGAAATATCCAGAATATCGTAACGGATGATGAAGAGACTGCCAAGAAGATGATCAAGTACCTTAAAGATACTAAGGCGGGAAGAGCAACATTCCTTCCACTTACTTCACTTGATAATCCTCCTGAACTTAAGGCAAAAGATGCTCTTAATGAACCGGGAGTTCTTGGAATGGCTGATGAGCTTGTGGATACAGATCCCAAATACAGAAAAGTTGCTAAAGCAATGCTTGGTAGGATCGTTGCTGTAGATAACGTTGATAATGCGGTTAAGATTGCCAAGAAATACAAATATACTGTTCGTATGGTTACCCTTGAGGGTGAGCTTCTTGTGCCCGGAGGTGCCATTAGTGGTGGTGCTTTCAAGAATAACAGTAATCTTCTTGGAAGACGTCGTGAGATGGATGAGATGGAGGCTAACGTCAAGAAGTACAAGGAACAGATTGACGAGCTTCAGAAAGAAATAGAAGAATCCAAGAAAAAGCGCAACAAACTTCGTGAAGAAGCTGAGGAACTTAGGACGGAACTTCAGAGCAAGTTCATTGCACAGAATACTGCACGCCTCAATGTAGAAAACGAGGAGAGCCGTCAGGAAGAGCAGAAGGGCAATTATTCCGATCTTAAGGCTGAAAATGATGAAATTGAGAGTAAGATTCTTGAGATTGCTTCCGAGAAGGAAGAATCAGAGGCTGCTCTTGTTGAGTCTGAGAACATTGAGAAGACCTGTACGGAACAGGTTGAGAAATACCGTGCCGAGCTCGAAGGTCTTCATGAGATTGAAGAAAAGGAGAACGATAAAGTCTCCAGTAAAGAGATTGAGTACGAGAAAGCTCATCAGAGACAGGAGTTCTTCAGACAGAATATTGAACGTGTGGATGCTGATATAGAGACTGAGGAGAAGGCTCTTGCCGAGATCATTGAATCTATGGAAGAGAATGAAGCTAATCTCAATCAGAGCAAGAAAGACATTGAAGAGATCAGGCTTACAATTGAGGCTTCTCTTGATGTACAGTCTGGCGCCACCAAAGAACTTGAGGACAAAAAAGAACAGAAGAATAACCTTGCTGTTTCACAGAAGGAATTCTTTGGAAAGACGGAAGAACTTAATAAGACAATGTCTGACCTTGAAAAAGAAGTTATCCGTCTTACTTCCAGGAAGGAAAAGTGTGAGGAAGCTATTGAGACTCAGATCAATTACATGTGGAATGAGTATGAGATCACACTTTCCGATGCTGCAGAGCTCAGAGATGAAGAGATGAATGACGTTCCTGCAATGAAGAAGGAGACTGCATCATTAAAGGATGCCATCAGAAAGCTGGGCGACGTCAATGTCAATGCCATTGAAGATTACAAGAATCTCATGGAAAGATATACTTTCATGAAGACTCAGCATGACGATCTTATCGAAGCTGAGAGACAGCTTAAGGAGATCATACAGGATCTTGATGAATCCATGAGAAAGCAGTTCATGGAGCAGTTTAAGCTTATCAATACTGAATTTGATAAGGTATTTAAGGAGATGTTCGGAGGCGGAAAAGGTACCCTTGAACTTGCGGAAGATGAGGATATTCTCGAAGCAGGTATCAGGATCAATGCTCAGCCACCCGGAAAGAAGCTTGTCAACATGATGCAGATGTCCGGTGGAGAAAAGGCACTTACTGCGATAGCTCTTTTGTTTGCTATTCAGAACCTCAAGCCTTCACCATTCTGTCTGCTTGATGAGATTGAAGCTGCCCTTGATGAGAACAACGTTGTTCGTTTTGCAAAGTACCTTCACAAGCTTTCAAGTACTCAGTTCATTGTAATTACACATCGTCGTGGTACAATGGAAAGTGCCGATAGATTATACGGTATTACAATGCAGGAGAAGGGTGTATCCACTCTTGTAAGTGTTAATCTTATTGATAAGGAGCTTACGAACTGATGGCCAACGGTTTTTTTGCAAAATTACAACAGGGCTTGTCCAAGACAAGAGAGAATATCGCCAAGGGAATTGACAATGTTTTTTCCGGCTTTTCAGGTATCGATGACGACTTTTATGAGGAACTTGAAGAGACACTTATTATGGGCGACATTGGTATCAACGCCACCAGTCGTATCATTGATAATCTTAGGAAACAGGTAAAAGAAAAGCACATATCCGATCCTTCAGCATGCAGAGAGCTTCTTATTGAAAACATAAGAGAGCAGATGAAGATCGATGAGCATGCTTATGACTTTGAAGATAAGAAGACAGTTATTTTTGTTATTGGTGTTAATGGTGTAGGTAAGACTACTTCGGTTGGAAAACTTGCTGCCATTTACAAGAATAAAGGTAAGAAGGTTCTAATTGCTGCCGCTGATACATACAGAGCTGCCGCTACGCAGCAGCTTAAGGAGTGGGCAGACAGAGCGGGCGCTCCCATTATTATGGGAAGAGAAGGCGGTGACCCTGCAAGTGTTATATATGACGCCGCTTTTTCTTTTAAATCCAGAGACTGTGATATCCTTATTGTTGATACTGCGGGCAGACTTCATAACAAGAAGAATCTCATGGATGAGCTTGCCAAGATGAACAGGATAATTGATAAGGAGCTTGGAGAGATCTGCAGAGAGAACTTTATTGTTCTTGACGGAACTACAGGTCAGAATGCGATCATGCAGGCTAGGGAATTTGGAGAGGCTGCTGATCTTACAGGTATTATTCTTACCAAACTCGATGGTACAGCTAAGGGCGGCATAGCCGTTGCTATAGTTTCAGAGCTTAATATTCCCGTCAAGTATATTGGCGTTGGAGAAGCAATTGACGATCTTGAGAGATTTAATTCCGACGAGTTCGTTGATGCACTTTTTAGTTAATACACTGCTTGTGCAGTATAAATAAAAGTTGGGAGATATATAGAGAAATGGCTGACGAGAACAAGATGACATTGGAGAAATTTGAAGAAGCTTATGAGGACGTCAAGAAGGTAACCCTTGAGACTAAACTCATTTACAGTGATTACTGGAGCAACAACACCGGCAACAAGGTATATTTAAAGCCTGAGAATCTTCAGAGAACAGGTGCTTACAAGGTTAGAGGTGCATACTATAAGATAACGACACTTTCCGATGAGGAGAGGAGTAAAGGTCTTATTACCGCTTCAGCCGGTAACCATGCGCAGGGTGTTGCTTATGCTGCAAAGCAGTACGGAGTTAAGGCTACGATCGTAATGCCTACATCAACTCCTCTTATTAAGGTTAATAGAACCAAAGCTCTTGGAGCTGAAGTTGTTCTTCACGGAAATGTATATGACGAAGCTTATGAGCATGCGTGTGAGCTTGCCAAGGAGCACGGCTATACTATGGTTCATCCTTTTGACGATCTTGATGTTGCGACAGGTCAGGGCACTATTGCAATGGAGATCATCAAAGAACTTCCAACTGTTGATTATATTCTCGTTCCTATCGGAGGAGGCGGACTTGCTACCGGTGTTTCCACACTTGCAAAGCTCCTTAATCCCAAGATCAAAGTTATAGGTGTTGAACCTGCCGGTGCGAATTGTATGCAGGAATCAATAAAGGCAGGTCATGTTGTGACTCTTCCCGGAGTTAATACCATCGCAGACGGTACTGCCGTTAAGACTCCCGGAGAGAAGATTTTTCCTTATCTTTCCAAGAACATTGATGATATAATCACTGTTCCCGATGAGGATCTTGTAGTTTCATTCCTTGATATGGTTGAGAATCACAAGATGGTTGTTGAGAACTCTGGACTTTTGTCAGTTGCTGCTCTTAAGCAGCTTGACTGTAAGGATAAGAAGGTTGCCTGCGTTCTGTCCGGCGGTAATATGGATATCATCACAATGTCTTCCGTTGTACAGCAGGGACTTATTATGAGAGACAGGATATTTACTGTTTCCGTACTTCTTCCCGACAAGCCGGGTGAACTTTCAAGAGTTTCCGGTATTATAGCTGATGTGAGCGGCAATGTTATCAAGCTTGAGCACAATCAGTTTGTATCAATTAACAGAAATGCAGCCGTTGAGCTTAGAATTACGCTTGAGGCATTTGGTAGTGAGCACAAAGAGCAGATTCTTAACGCTCTCGAGGAAAACGGCTACAAACCAAGAATAGTAAGGACAAATATTTAAATATATATGAGCAGACCGGTATCTATTAAAAGAAGGTGTTTTGAGTACCTGATAATAACCTTTGCGGCAATACTTTACGGAGTGGGAACAGCTCTTTTGATCGATCCCAATGATATAGCTCCCGGAGGTCTTACCGGTCTTGCCATTGTACTTAACAGAGTATGGGGCATAGGAACCGGTATGTGGTTCTTGATAATGAACATACCTATCCTGGTTCTTGCCATATATAAGTTTGGTATCAGATTTACAATTTCCACTGTTTATGCCACAGGAATGATTTCCCTTGTTACGGACTTTTGTTCAGGATATTTTGGAAGCTATGCCATTCATGACAAGCTTCTTGGCATTACCTTTGGAAGTGCTGCAACAGCAGTAGCGATAGGGCTTTTATTTAAGTGCCATACCACAAGTGGCGGCACAGACGTTATCATAAAGCTCCTTCGCATCAAGTATCCGCATATCAAGACAGGAATGCTTTATATGATAACGGATATTCTGGTACTTATCGCCGCTACTTTTGTTCTTAATGATATAACAGTTGCACTATATTCTTTCCTTTGCGTGATCATCACCTCAATGGTCCTTGATCTTGTGCTTTACGGAAGAGACGGAGCCAAGCTCCTTTATATCATTTCCGACAGACCTGATATTATTACCGCAAGGCTCTTGGAAGAACTTGATATTGGTGCTACTCATGTATTTGGACAAGGGGCATATAGCGGAGAGAACAAGAAAGTTATTATGTGCGCGGTCAAAAAGAGATTGTCGCCACTTGCAGAAGACATAGTGAGAGATGAGGATCCCAATGCATTTATGATCATTACAAGTGCAAGCGAGATCTTCGGTGAAGGCTACAAGAGCTACTTTGATGAGAGAATGTGATTATGAAAAATAATCTTCAGGATACAAGAGAAAAAAGAGGAATCAGAAACACACATAATATCGTGTCCATCATTTTTTTGAGCCTTGTTTCTATTATGGCTCTGTCTTTTAGTATCTTTTTGCTTGTAGAGAATGCCAATCTTCAGAGGGAAGAAGCTGCTTTTAAGAGCGAGCTTGAATCTCTTACCACTGATGGTTATTTTACAGCAGGTGAGACTTCCCGTCTTATAGAAAAGGCTTCAGAGGAATCCGAAGAGAAAACCAAAACTTCAATTAAAGATATGCTTCGTAAGAAGCTTGAAGCAGGTGAAAGTGCTACTTCCGCTATCAGATCTCTTTTCCCTGAACAGATTGTTGTTTCCAGCTCGGGAAGGTATTATTTCCTCCCGATTTCCGATGAGATTGAACATCATGGGTTCAAGGAGGGTGATTTTGAGTTTGGTGACAACGGATTTATCCAATACGTGGGAGAGGATGATATTAAACTCAAGCACGGAGTTGATGTTTCAAGATTCCAGGGAACCATTGATTGGGAACAGGTTGCTTCCGACGGCATAGATTTTGCTATTATACGTGCCGGATACAGGGGAACAACTGAAGGAAAGCTTCTTGAGGATGACAAGTTTATAGAGAACATCGAAGGTGCGATCGCAAACGGAATAGATGTGGGTGTTTATTTCTATTCTCAGGCGGTAAACGAGGAAGAGGCGCTGGAAGAGGCACGGCTTGTTCTTGATCTTATAGAGCCTTATCATATCAAATATCCGGTGATCATTGATATTGAATCAGCTGAATCCGAGGAAGCACGTACAGTAGATCTTTCTTCTGATCAGTATGAGAAAGCTGCCAAGGTATTCTGCGATACCATAAAAGCTGCGGGTTATAAGCCTATGATATACGGCAATGTTAAGTCATTTACTCTGCTGATGGATGCAGCTGACGTAGATGATTACGATATTTGGATAGCATACTATGGAACGCCTTTGTACTATCCTTATCACTTTAATATCTGGCAGTATACAGCAAACGGCAAGGTAAAGGGCATTGATGGTAACGTTGACCTGAATGTCTGCATAACAGAGTATTGATATGAATAAGATGGATAATCTTAAGGAATATGAACAGAAAGGCTATCTTAACAAAGATTTTCGTTTCTTTCATATTACCAGCGATGAAGAACTGGATATTCCGTATCATTATCATGATTTTCATAAGCTGATATTGATACTTAGCGGAAACGTTAAATATATGATCGAAGGACGGGAGTATGAACTTCTGCCCTTCGATTTTGTGCTCGTTAACAGGTTTTTAATCCACAGACCTGTGGTTAGTTGTGATGGCGTGAATAAATATGACAGGGTTATCCTGTATTTAAGCCATAGCTTTCTTGAAAAGAACTCTCTTCTTGATGCTTTTAATATTGCATCAAAAAAAGACGGTCATGTAGCCAGATTTTCTGCTAATATCAGTGCTGAATTACTTGATATGCTAAAAGTAATTGAAGATGATATTGCCAAGGAAGACAAGGAGTATGCGGGAGAGCTTACTACAAGACTTGATGTACTTAAGATGCTTATAGCATTTAATAAGGCGTGTATCAGCGAAAAGAGGGCTTTTGGCGCTGAGGCAAGATATAACAGAAGAGTTATAGAGCTCATAGAATATATCACTGATAATCTTGGCAGCGATCTCTCTATAGATCTTTTGGCTGATAAGTTCTATATGAGTAGATATCACATGATGCGCACCTTCAAAAAAGAGACCGGTTATTCCATTCACAGATACATTTCCGAAAAGAGAATTCTTAAAGCCAGGGACCTTATCATATCAGGAATGCCCACTACATCAGCCTGCATAGAATGTGGCTTTAAGGACTATTCGTCTTTTAGCAGAGCTTTTAAAAATCAGCTCGGAATATTACCGTCAGAAGTAAAGATTTAAGGTGTCAAGAAAAAATACTTGACACCTATATTTTTTTTGTCTATTATAATCATTGTGCCTAAGTAGGCAAGAGGGATTATATATGGAGAAAATCGTAGAGCAGGGCTTGTTGTATGATTTTTACGGCGAGCTTCTTACAGAACATCAAAAGAGTATATATGAAGCTGCTGTTTATGAGGATATGTCCCTTACTGAGATTGCTGATGAACACGGTATCAGCAAACAGGGCGTACATGATCTTATAAAGAGATGTACCAAGACACTGCAGAGCTACGAGGACAAGCTTCATATGATAAGACGATTTGAAGCGATCAAGTTCAGTGCCGAAGAGCTTTTGAAAGTTTCTAATTCCGCGGATATGTCCGGGGATGAACTTAGGAAGATAACCGGAGAAATTTCAAGTCGCATTATAGAGGAGTTAACATAATTAATGGCTTTTGAGAGTCTTACTGATAAATTACAAAACGTATTTAAGAACCTTAGAAGTAAAGGTCGTCTGACTGAAGAGGATGTTAAGGCAGCTCTTAAAGAGGTTAAGATGGCTCTTTTGGAAGCGGATGTAAGCTTTAAGGTGGTTAAGCAGTTCATTGGTTCCGTTCAGGAGAGAGCTGTTGGTGAGGACGTTCTTAACGGACTTAATCCCGGACAGATGGTCATCAAGATTGTTAATGAAGAGATGACGTCTCTTATGGGTTCCGAAACTACTGAAATCTCGCTTCTTCCCATCAATGAGATCACAGTTATCATGATGTGTGGTCTTCAGGGTGCAGGTAAGACAACGACTGCGGCCAAGATAGCCGGTAAGCTCAAGATGAAGGGCAGGAAGCCGCTTCTTGTAGCCGGCGATATCTACAGACCTGCGGCTGTTGATCAGTTGCAGATCAACGCAGGCAAGCAGGAAGTTGATTTCTTCTCAATGGGTACGGATGTAAGTCCCGTAGAGATTGCTAAAGGTTCTATAGAACATGCTCGTAAGAACGGCAACAATGTTGTTATCCTTGATACAGCAGGCCGTCTTCAGATAGATGAAGATATGATGAAGGAGCTTACGGATATCAAAGAGGCCGTAACTGTTCATCAGACATTGCTTGTTGTGGATGCCATGACAGGTCAGGATGCAGTCAATGTTGCATCAGAGTTCAACGAGAAAGTCGGAATCGACGGTATCATCCTTTCCAAGATGGATGGTGATTCCAGAGGTGGTGCGGCGCTTTCAGCCAAAGCTGTTACAGGTAAGCCTATACTTTACGTTGGTATGGGTGAGAAGCTCTCGGATCTTGAGCAGTTCTATCCTGACAGAATGGCAAGTCGTATACTTGGCATGGGCGATGTGCTCAGTCTTATTGATAAGGCAGTAGAGGCCAATGCTGAGAGAGACGCCGAGAAGGACCGCGAGATGACGTCCAAGATGAAGAAGGGCAAGATTGATTTCGAGATGTACCTCGAGAGCATGAAGCAGATGAGGAACATGGGTGGTCTTTCTTCTATCATGGGAATGCTTCCCGGAATGGGCAAGGTGAGTGATGATATGCTTCCGGATGAGAAGAAACTTGCCAAGATGGAAGCAATCGTTCTTTCTATGACTCCTCAGGAGCGACAGAATCCCAAGCTTATGAATCCTCAAAGGAAATTCAGGATTGCCAAGGGTTCAGGTAATGATATCGCTGACGTAAACCGTTTCATCAAGCAGTTTGAGCAGATGCAGAAGATGATGAAGCAGATGCCGGGACTTATGGGCGGTAAGCGCGGAGGTTTTGGCAAGATGGGTGGTCTTGGAAGTATGCTTGGCGGAGGCAGAAAGTTTTTCTGATCCCATAACACAGATATGTCATACAGCTACAGCTGTTTCAAACATATAAAAAGAAAATTTATTATCTATCTTATTTTATTAAATGGAGGAAAATTAAAATGGCAGTAAAGATCAGATTAAAGAGAATTGGTAAGAAGAAGGTTCCTTTCTACAGAATCATCGTTTCTGATTCTAAGTTCCCTGTACAGGGTAAGTTCATCG
>JAEEXE010000029.1 GCA_016291375.1 Butyrivibrio sp. | reverse complement strand
TCTCAGCAGTCTCCATGGTAATATCGTTTTTCTCAAGAATTTCTTCATCTCTCGTGATATAACCTTGGAAAGCGTGTCCGCATTCATGTGTGATAACATCAACATCGCCGCTTGTTCCGTTAAAATTGGCGAAAATAATGGGAGCCTTGTACTTTGGAATAAACTCCATATATCCGCCCTGCTTCTTGGTCTTTCTTCCGAGTACATCAAATAGTTCGCTCTTCATCATAAAATCAAAAAACTCTTTGGTCTCGGGCGAAAGCTCAGAATACATCTCCTGTCCGGACTTAAGTATCTCTTCGGGAGTTCCGATCGGTGCGGGATTTCCGTTTTTAAAATACATATCGTCATCGTAGTATTTAAGCTCATCTACGCCGATCAGCTTTCTTCTTTCTTCCTGCATACCTGTAACAAAAGGAACAAAAGACTCTTTGACCTGCTTTCTGAAATTCTCAACCTCGGCTCTTCTGTATGAATTTCTGTTCATACGATTGTAGCCAAGCTCAACATAAGAATCATAGCCAAGTTCTTTAGCCTGCTCTGTTCTATTTTTTACAAGCTTATCGAATATATCATCGATCTCATCCGTAACCGATAAAAAGAAGTCGGAAAGAGCCTTCCACGCTCTCTTTCTAACGTCTCTGTCATTGTCGGTCATCTTCTTATAAAGAAGGGAAATATTGTAGATCTCACCGTCAAAAGGAATCTTGGCGGATGCGATTATCTTATCATACTTGGCGATAAGTGCGTTTTCCTCCTGCATAAGGGGAAGTATCTTATCGTTTATGGACTTGTTGGCAAGCTCCATATTCTTAAATGCAACCTTACTTATCTTTTCTTCAAGATAAGCTCTGTATGGTGACTCATATACCACCTTGAGGTAATCATTTTGAAGCTGTGCAACAATAGGGGAAATCTCATCAATGTACTCTTTTTCTTCTTCGTAGTACTTATCTGTGGTATCGATATCATAACGGAATCTACCGATAACGAAATTGGACCAGATCTCTCCTCTCATCTTATAGTACTTCATGTGGAGGTCAAACTGCTCCTCGCCGCTCTTGGCGTTCTTGCTGTCTCGGATAAGCTCTTCAAAGAAAGCTTTTACCTTATCCATATCAAGACGCTCATAAGGAAACTCTGAAAATTTCATAATAATTAAATCCTACTTTCATTTCTTTCGTTCCATTATAACACAAAAAAAGAGGAGCGCCTGCGTTAACAGGCGCTCCCATATTGTAACCATATACCCCTATAAGATTAACCTTTTTCTCTAAAAAATCAGTTCTTTGCGAAAAGCTTACCGCCACGCTTTGAAACTACGTCAAAGATAACGGCTGCAAGAAGAACGAGACCTTTAACCACCTTCTGCATGTTGGCATCGACACCCATAAGTGACATACCAAGGTTAATAACACCCATAAGAACCGCACCGATAATAACCCCGGGAACTGTTCCGATTCCGCCGTAAGCAGATGCTCCACCGATGAAGCAGGAACCGATAGCATCCATCTCGTAGTTCTGACCGTATGTAGGCTGAGCGGATGTAAGTCTTGCGATTGTAACCATAGCAGCAAGTGCTGCAAGGAATCCCATGTTTGTGTAAGCAAGGAAGTAAACCTTGTCAGTATTGATACCTGAAAGCTTTGTAGCCTTCTCGTTGCCACCTACCGCATAGAAGTGACGACCGATTGTTGTGTTACCTGTGATGTAAGCATATACGATAATAACTGCAAGAACCCAGATAAGAACTGTAGGAATACCCTTGTGCTGAGCGAGCTTATAAGCAAATGCCATGATAACGGCTACAATTGCAACAAGCTTACCAACAAAGATCCAAAGTGCCTCAACCTCATAATTCTTGGTCTTTTTCTTGATGCGTGATCCGAACTGTGTAAGTACGTATACTGTAGCAGCTACAAGACCACCGAGAAGACATGTAAGGTTAAGTGTTCCGTTTCCGAAAACATCGTGGATATAACAATCTGCTCCGCCACCGAAGAGGTTAACGAATGTAGTCTTATTGGTAATTGATACTGTAAGACCGTTAAGTACTACGTTTGAAAGTCCTCTGAACGCAAGCATACCTGCAAGTGTTACGATGAAAGGAGGAATTCTTACAAACGCGATCCAAAAGCCCTGGAATGCACCGATTGCTGTACCAACCAAGATCATGATGATGATCGTAAGCCAAACGGGAACACCCTTGTTAACCATAAGTGTTGCACCAACTGCACCAACGAAACATACAACCGATCCAACCGAAAGATCGATGTTACCACCGGTTAAGATACAAAGAAGCATACCGGTTGCAAGAATAAATACGTATGCGTTCTGTGAGATCAAGTTACTAACGTTCATTGGAAGAAGAAGCGCTCCGCCTGTTCTCCATGAAAAGAATGCTACTACAATGATCAAAACAAAGATCATAGTATATTTTTTTAAAAATCCAAGAATTTGCTGTCCGCTCATTATTTAACCTCCTTATTTCCGGATGACTGCAAGATATAAGTCATAATTTTTTCCTGAGTAGCGTCTTTACCATCAAGCTCTCCTACCATCTGGCCTTCGTTCATAACATATATTCTGTCACACATGCCAAGAATTTCAGGAAGCTCGGAAGAAATCATGATAACAGATTTTCCTTCCGCAACGAGCTGGTTGATAATACAGTAAATTTCATATTTAGCACCTACGTCGATACCTCTTGTAGGCTCATCGAGGATAAGTATGTCGGGATTTGCAAACATCCACTTAGCAAGAAGAACCTTCTGCTGGTTACCACCACTAAGGTTTCCAACATTCTGTTCTACAGTAGGACATTTTGTCTTAAGCTTCTCCTTATACTCTTTCGCAACAGATAATTCCTTATCCTTATCAATAACGGAACGATTACTTACTTCCTCAAGATTAGCAAGTGTTGTGTTTGTCTTGATAGGATTTGTAAGAATAAGTCCGTTTCCTTTACGATCCTCAGTTACATATGCAAGTTTATGTTTGATAGCATCTTTAACTGATTTAAGGTGAACTTCCTTGCCATTAATAAAGAGCTGTCCGGTAATATTTTCACCATAGCTTTTACCGAAAATACTCATGGCAAGTTCTGTTCTTCCGGCACCCATAAGTCCGGAAATGCCGAGTACCTCACCTTTTCTGACGTTAAGATTGACATTCTTTACTATCTTCTTATCAGTATATAAAGGATGGTAAACATTCCAATTCTTAACTTCCATCATTACTTCGCCGATATGAGGTTCTCTCTTGGGGAATCTGTCTGAAAGCTCACGACCAACCATTCCCTTAATGATCCTAGCCTCAGAGATGTCATCAACACCCTTTGTAAGAGTCTCGATAGTTGAACCGTCACGGATAACTGTGATCTTATCAGCTACATAAGAAATCTCGTTAAGCTTATGAGAAATGATGATTGATGTAAGGCCCTGTTCCTTCTTAAGCTTGAGCATAAGATCAAGAAGTGCCTTAGAATCACTCTCATTAAGTGATGAAGTGGGCTCGTCGAGAATAAGAAGTCTTGCCTTCTTAGAAAGAGCCTTCGCAATCTCAACAAGCTGCTGTTTACCAACACCAATATCCTTAATCAGTGTCTGTGTACTGTCTTTAAGTCCGACAATATCCAGATATTTACGAGCTAAAGCGTTTGTTTCGTTCCAATCGATCTTGAAAGAGTTACCTCTCTCATTACCAAGGAACATGTTTTCAGCTATTGTAAGATAAGGAATAAGTGCAAGTTCCTGATGAATGATAACTATTCCTTTTTCTTCACTGTTCTTTATATCTTCGAATTTGCAAACCTCGGAGTCATATATGATATCACCTTCATAGGATCCGTAAGGATAAATTCCACTAAGCACGTTCATCAGTGTAGATTTACCAGCGCCATTTTCACCTACCAGCGCGTGAATTTCGCCCTCTTCAACCTGAAGATTTACATTATCCAAGGCTTTCACACCGGGGAAGGTTTTGGTGATATTCTTCATTTCCAATAATATCTTCGCCAAGTTTACCCCTCCTTATTAAATAAATTATGATTAGTCATTTTTTTCCTATAAAGAGGCGGGTCTTATAAGGCCCGCCCCCTGTTTATATTGTTTTGTTTAAATCAATTACTTAAGATCATCCTCTGTGTAGTATCCTGAGTCGATAAGAAGCTTCTTGTAGCTTTCCTTATCAGCGAATACGGGCTCGCAAAGGTATGAAGGAATCTTACCTGTTCCGTTGTCATAAGAATCAGTATCATTTACAGGAGCCTCGCCGCCCTTCATGATAGCATCAACCATCTTTACAGTCTGAGCTGCAAGATCACGAGTATCCTTGAAGATTGACATAGCCTGCTTGCCCTCGATCATAAGCTTAACGTTGGCCTTATCACAATCCTGTCCTGTAACGATCGGCCAGTCACCTGTGTAGTTAGCCTCAAGGGCATTGATTGCACCAAGTGCTGTAGAGTCATTTGAGCAAAGAACTGCATCAAGCTTTGTGCCATCAGCGTAGTTAGCTGAAATGATAGCTTCCATTCTTGACTGAGCATTCTCTGTAGCCCATCCCTGTGTAGCAACCTTATCGAAGTCAATCTGTCCTGACTTAACAACAAGCTTACCCTCGTCGATGTAAGGCTGAAGAACTTCCATAGCACCGCCATAGAAGAATCTAGCGTTGTTGTCACCGGGATCACCTGTTACGATCTCAAGATTGAAAGGACCAGCCTGGTTCTTAAGATCAAGCTTCTCTTCGATGTACTGACCCTGCTTTGTTCCAACAAGCTTGTTGTCGAATGTAGCATAGTAAGTAACAGCATCAGAGTTCATGATCAGACGATCGTAAGCGATAACAGGAATGTTAGCTTCCTTAGCCTGCTGAAGAACTGTTCCAAGTGAATCACCTTCGATAGCAGCGATTACAAGAACCTGGCAGCCTGAGCTAATCATGTTCTCAATCTGAGAAACCTGTGTAGGTACGTCGTTAGAAGCGTACTGTACATCTACCTCATAGCCAGCATCTTTGAGCTGAGCCTCCATGTTGGCACCATCCTGGTTCCATCTCTGGAGATCCTTAGTAGGCATTGAAACACCAACTTTTCCGCCTGCTGCGGCTGTCTCTGCAGGTGCCTCTGCTGCATCAGCGGGTGCCTCTGCTGCTGTCTCAGCGGGTGCGTCTGCTGCAGGAGTCTCTGCTGCAGGAGCTGTAGAACCACAGCCAACGAGCATTGATGCAACCATTGCAGCTGAAAGAAGTGCGCTAATGATCTTTTTCTTCATAACTGTTATTTCCCTCCCTATAAAAATATAGTGTTTTTGCAGATTTGTATCTGCTCTTTACAAATAACAATCTACCATAAAAAAAATAGGAATAATTTATGATGTTCTGTAAATTTTTATGATGCCAAAAAATAAATATCCGACTATGCTAGCATTTTTTTGCTGTCATAGTCGGATACATTAATTTTGTGCTATAAGCGTTTTTAATCACGCATCAGTCCGGCATCTTCTCCGTACGATTGCGGTAAACCTCTTCTTTTAGATGGAATCCGCTTTTTATGATCACTTCATCAATATTATCTTCCGTAACACTCTGAGGTTCTATCTTTAAGTAGGGTACATCAAAGCTTCCGTCACTTATGGTGGATATATTTATATCAGAGAGTTTTTTGGTTTTAACAAGCTCGATAGTGCTGATAGCTGCCTGCTGCGCAAGCTTCTCGATAGGCTTGTAAACTGTCATAAGCTGAGTGCCTTCAACAATTCTCTGGCAAGCAACTATATCTGCATCCTGTCCCACGACAAGTTTGTTGCCTGCAAGTCTTCTCTCTGCAAGTGCCTGTACTACTCTGCTTGCAAGGTCGTCATTGCCGCACATTATCGCATCGGCTTCATTGACCTTATCAATATTGTTGTACATATACTCATAAGCAATATCAGCTTTCCAGCCGTCGGCATATACACAGTCTATGATCTCGTTACCGTTCCTCATCATAACACCTCTAAAACCATCTTCTACCAGAGGAACATTGTTATCTGAAGGTGATCCGCATATCATAATAACTTTGCCGCCCACAAGACCGGCATCCACGATAGCCTGGCCCATCATCTTGCCTACTTCTTCATTGTCAAAAGAAACATAGAGATCAACTCCTGCATCGTTTATGAGTCTGTCGTAAGCAACCACTACTATTCCTTCTTCTTTGGCTTTCTTGACAGAATCCTTAAGCGCATCAGAATCAATACAGATAATAACTATAGCATCAACGCCCTTCTTTATGAGAAGATCTATAAGTCTCCTTTGCTCTTCTATGTCTCCGTTAGCGTTTCTGATATCAACTTCCGCCCCAAGCTCTTTTGCCATGGAAACAAATACATCTCTGTCCCTCTGCCATCTCTCAATAACAAAGGAGTCAAAGCACATACCTATCTGTATCTTGTCATCATCTGCCGCTTTGCTGCTCTTTTTTTCAACTTCTTCGCTGTTACATCCAATAATGCCTACGCACATAAGAATTAACGTCAGCAATAAAGAAATAAGCCTCTTAGCATTTTTTTGTACAGGAGTCATATTATCACTTGCCTTCCTTATATTCAGTAGGTGTCACACCTACATTCTTCTTAAAGCTTCTGCTAAAGTAATTGGGGTCCGTGTATCCGCATGCCACGCATATTTCCTTCATGGACATGTCGGAACTGGTAAGCAGCTCTTTTGCCTTATCAATCCTGATATTGGTAAGGTATTCGATAAAGTTAAGACCGCTCTCTTCCTTGAAAAGCTTACTGAAATAATAGGGTGATATATTTACAAACCTTGATACGTCGTCAAGAGATATCTCCTTGGAAAAGTTATCCGCTATGTACAACTTGGCGTTTTTGATGATGTCATTGGACTTCTCTTCTCTTTTACTGATAACATTCCTGCAAGCGGCTGTAAGTTTATCTATAAACCAGTCCTTAAGGCCTGCTGCGGTCTCTATTGACATAAGCTCAGGAAGATAGTTATCTCTTGCAGAGTATTTATAGGTCTGTCCGCCGTTCATAAATGCAAGTCTTTCTGCATAGAGTGCAAACTCAAGAACCTTTATGCGCATAGACTGAAGGTCTCCGTTACCTGCCCTGTTGCACATCCAATCCGTATATTTACCTGCAGTAACCAGGGTCTCATTGAGATCTCCGTTACTCACTGCATCAAACATAGGTTTTTCAAGCTCTATGGGATAGTCATCCTCATAATCACAGCCCATAACAAGGTCATCTACATGGGCTACAGATCCGGTGGTTGCAATAAGTGCATTAAGAGCCTCTCTGTAAGAATCACCAAGCTCTCTAAGGGGCTTAACTCCTCCTATTCCTATTCTGAAGGAAATATCCGTTTTCTTCTTAAGTCCTCTGGCAAGTTCTCTTGCTCTGTCTATAAGCTCTGTTCTGTCGTTGTATTCCATCTTGGAATCATTATAAGGAATAAGCACAGCGATCTTATTAGCCATGACATTTCCTATCTTACAGGAAAAGCTGTCTTTAACCGCGTCTCTTATTTCCTGATATCTGGTGGAAATTTTGACGGAACTTCCGATAGCATTGGTCATATGATTTCCAACCTGAGAATCACCGCTGACAATCGCCATCATGTAACCGTAGTTTTCGTTTATACCAAGGATAGTCTTATAGTTATCGATATCCTCATCAAAATGCTCCTGAAGAAGGATGTCATAGATAAGTCCGTTTTCTATGATAGGTTCAATGGTCTCAAGCTTTTCTTTGATCCTGAGCTCATTACTTCTCTTTTCCCTCTCTCCGTCTATCATACTCATGGCTTTTCTAAGAACACTTACAACCTTTGTCTTATCCATGGGCTTATTAATGTACTCAAGTACTCCAAGCTTTATCGCCTCTTTGGCGTAATCAAACTTATCGTAGGCAGACATAACAATAAAGACTGTTCCCGCAGAAAAACGCTGAATCTCCTTTATCGCCTCGATACCATTGATACCCGGCATATGTATATCCATAACCGCAATGTCAGGTCTGAACCTCTCCGCAAGCTCTATGACGCTTCTGCCCGTCTTGGCAAACTGAACCTCACATTCGCTTCCGAATTCCTTTTCGATTATGAATTTCATTGAATCGATGACTATTCCTTCGTCATCGGCGATCATTATTCTATACATCTAAAAACCCCAATATAATAATTTACTGATTAGTGTGTCCTGTCAAAAGAGCTTTATCAATGAGCATCGTTATAGGGAAGCCTTATAGTAACTTCGCATCCCTTATTCTCACCCTCACTGAAAATATTGAAGGAATTGATATTCTCAGTGTACAAACGAAGTCTGGATATAACATTATCCATTCCGATACCGTTGTTGTCATACTGATGTTCCTTGTGCTGCCAGTGTCCACTCATGATCTTATCAATATCTTCCCTGCTGACACCCTTACCGTTATCTATAATACTGATACAGACGTTGTTATCCTCTCTGTAAACCTTCAAGGTGATCCTTCCCTTATCTCCCATCTCTCTGATGCCATGGTTAACCGCATTTTCAACGATGGGCTGCAAGATCATATTTGGCATGGGTACGTCAAGGAGTCTTTCATCCACCTGTTTATCATAACCTATATCGCCCGCAAAGCGAACATTTAATATTCTGATGTAATTGTCTACAAGCGTAACCTCTTCTCTTATGGTCGCTTCTTCCTTTTTGCCGTTTACATTGTACCTGTAGAAATCAGCAACAGTCTGTACATACTCGTAAGTCTTGTCTGCCCCTTCCATCATGGCAAGCTGTGCTCCCGCATTTAGCGTATTAAAAAGAAAATGCGGATTGATCTGAGCCTGCAGATACTTAAGCTGAGCATCTTTAAGATGAGATTCCATCATCAGTTCTTTTTCCTGCATGTATCTCTCTTTTTCCATGCTCTCTCTTATCTTCTCAATATACTGCTTGATACTGATAAGCATCTTGTTGAATGCATTAAGCACTGTTCCTATTTCATCATTATTGGTCAGCTCCGGAAGCTCCGTATCAAAATTACCCTCCGCGACTTCATTGGCAGAATCAGCAAGACGTCTAAGAGGCATGATAATAGCGCTCACAAAACTTGTGATAATAAGAATATTACCTGCCATTACCAGGGTTATCACAATAAAACTTACAAATTCATAATGTCTGAATGCAGTGTTGAGTTCTGAATAATGCTTGGAGTTGTTGACAAAAAGCTCTAAGTTGAGACTCGTTATATATGCATTTATATACTCGTACATTGTTGTTGCATTCTCATAGTATACACGATACTTCTCAACATTACGTCCACGCTTAGCTTCTATTGTCTGAGAAACCTGATCAAGGTAGTTCTGAGACATGTACTTGATGTTTCGCTCCATCCTTCCAAAAGAAAGATCTGTGATCTTGTCATCCAATGAATCCGTAAGGGCGCTAAATCGCTGAGCGTTGTCGTAATACTTAGTAAGCGAATCAGATGACTTGGAACTTAGATACTCTGTCATTGAATCCTGCACATTCGAAAGTGATACCGACAACTGATTAAGGTTTTTGTTGTCCTGATATACAAGTTCCATCTCTGTGGACATACTATTGATACCAAGAAGCAAAAAGATATTCACAACAAAAATAATGATATTAGCAAGAACACATACACTTATAATCTTGTACTGAAGGGGCTTATCCAGAAATCTATTCATCCTGCTCCGCCTCCTTCTGTTTATGATACTCATCCACATTGTACTTATTGATGAGTTTTACATCAGCAGTATAGTACTGGCTGGTGCTTCCAAATTCATAGTAATCAGAAAGAGCACTTATGCAGTACTCACCAAGCTGCTTGGTATCTATGTCTACTGTGGCGTACACTGTACCTTTTTCTATCTCTCTTATAATGGCATCAGAGTCGTAATATCCAAGGATATCTGCTTCACCTACTCTGGTAAAATCAACAAGAGCCTGATACGCGCAGACGGTGTTAAGCTCGTTAAGGCAGACTATAACATCAGGGATATCATCCGCAAGGAAAATATCTCTGATAGACTCCTCTACTGAGAAAGCATTGGTGTTATTTACAGTAATTATGGAAAAAGAGACTTTGCTTCCGGTGATATTTTCCTTATCTATGGCATCCTTGATAGCAGAAATAAGGACATTCTGTCCTGTTTCCTTTGCATCAGAGTTAACCAAAATAGCTATGTTGATCTCATCCTCTCCAAGCCTGGTGCCATCTTCATCCATCGCCTTATGCTTGTCATTAATAATGTTTATGATCTGCTTGCCATACTCTCTTCCGATGTTATAGCTTCCTACACCAACAAAACTAATTCTCTTGGAATGAGTATTATCACTGTAAAGAGTTATGACAGGGATACCTGCCCCTATCGCTTCGTCAATAAGAGCCGTCATCTCATCAGACTCATTGGCATAGACCATAATGCCATCCACCTTGGAGGCAATGGCAATCTTCATCAGTTGTTCACAAGAGTACTGTGTGGGAAGATCATCTCCCAGTAGATCCACGTAGATGTTCTGCTCCTTGGCAGCGTCAAATGCGCCTTTATATATCTCCTGCCAGAAGTCAGACTTATAATTGTCCGTTATCATAACGTAGTACTTGTCATATTCCCTATCCTCGGACTGCACATTGTATCTGAGGATATTGAATCTAAAAACAATAAAACCTACAGCAATAACCAAAACCACAAAAAGAAGTGTAAGCGAAAGAATAATACTTGATCTATTGAGTTTTTTCTTTATGAATTCAAAAGGCTTTTTACTCATAACATACCCGCAACATACTATATTTATTCATATCATAGATTTTTATAAAAATAATCTAGGGGAATAAATTATTTTAAAATAAAAATGCTTAGCAAGCAAACTTGTAAGCATTTTTTTACTAAATCTATTTATATAATAACATAATAACAGATCATCTTAAGTTTTGTTTTTATCATAGCCACGACGTTTATCTATTCAATATAAAATATTCTTCAAGCTTTTCCAAAAGCTCAGCTTTGCCTATGGTCTTTAAAAGATAGCCTTCGGGCTTAAGAGAAACAACGCTCATAACGCTGTCTTTATCGCTTTTACCTGTTAGGAAGATAACTGGAATCCTCTTGGTTTCCTCATCGCTTCTAAGCATTTCAAGGACTTGAGGACCGGATGTCACAGGCATCTCATGATCAAGAAGTATCAGATCTGCCTTATTCTTTCCAAGCCATTTGATTGCCTGGAGTCCGGAACTAACCATAGAAACCTTATATTTATCTCTAAGCCACTCTCTTACAAGATTAAGATAACTTGGATCATCATCAACTACAAGGATTGTCTTCTTAAATTCGCCCTGCTCTGCTTTTGCAAAATGCTCTTTAACGATCTTTATATACTCGGCATTATCAACCGGGCGAACTATTGATTTATATATCAGGGCTACAGGGAAGTTCTTCTCTACAAAGTCTATATCATTCTTCTCTCCGATCGCGATCATCATCTTATCCTCATCGTTGAGCTTATCTGTCAGATAACGGATGACATTATCTCTGGGTCTGTCCCCGTCACTCATATACAAAGTGACCAGATCTGTTCCCTCCCAATCGGCGCCGATAGCGGTGATATCAAAGGTTTCAAACACTCCCACCATTCCTGAATCATTTATTTTCTGTACAAGCACTTTTACAAGGAAAGTCTCTTTTTCTCCAATGACCATTATGCGCTTCTTTTGCATGTTAGCTCCTTTGATAAAAGAAATAGAGTTATAAATATATAATATCACACTATAAACGAAATGTTGATTATCTCTTTATGCTGTCACGTTGTTTAATACATCACTCTTATATCAGTAACAGCGCACTGATCACCGGTAAGGCACATGTACACATTCTCATTTCCCTTCGGTATACTTGTTACACACTTAATCGTTATTCCGGCATTCCTGGTTAGGATAGTTATCTTGCCTCTCCGTCTTTTAAAGAATACCGTACACTCAAAGCCTTTTTTGTTTACTTTCTTCCATTCATCCCAGCCCTTAAAGTCCTCATCCTTGTGAACGCTTATCTCATTGTCTGCAAGGTCGTTATTGGTGGCATCCTCGCCGTCAAGACGAAGGCAACAATGCTCTGTATAATCTATTCCCAGAGGGAATCCATCATCAGATGAAAACAGCAAAATATAGGCACAATGCCAGATAAGATTGGCAGTGGGAAGACTTGTAGTGCGGAATTTTACTCTCATTCCGTCAGCAACATGGAAGGTTCCGGAATATGCTTTTCTGTAACCTTCTATCTGTACATTTGGAACATCTCCCTCTATACGCTCGGTGTATGTAACTTCCTGTACTATCCTTGGGATATATCTTTCATCTACCTTCTCACCGGTATCCGTAAGTGTGACATTCATTACATGGCAATGTTCTCCGGTAAATGCAAGGTAGCAATACCTTATTGCATCAGGAAGAGCCACAGTAATATCAAGCTGCTGCCCGCTGCTACCCATCTTAAGCCTTACATGGTCTCTGTATTTAACAGCTTCGATCACATAATGTACAACTCCCTTTTTGTCATTAGCATTGCTTTCTATAGTCTGAAGTTCCTGCACTCTTATATCACGGGCCACTGTATCTATGGTGTGCCCGTCAAACCATATCTCGCAATATTCCAGATACTCCAAAAGTCTTATCTCTCTATCATCACTGTGTACACATCCGTCATGAGAGTCAAAGAGTATGATGGTAGGAATAGAAACAGTCTCATCAAAGCCAACCTCAGGCTGATAATCAAGTTCTAACCTCATAATGCTGTCAGTTATCTGTATACCCTCAGATATATGCTCCTTGTACTCCGTAAAATACATCTCTCCGGATGTTATAAGGTCGTCACTCTTACGGCTTTCAAGGAAGTTGTCAGTTTCTCTCATCATATATTCCGTATCATGATCTATCATATCCACCATGATGTCGCAAAAACCCGGATCAAGCTGTGTTCCGGCCCTTTTTAATATTTCTTCTCTAACAGTACTCTGAGGCAGAGGATCCCTGTGATTTTTTTTGGAAGTAAGCTTATCATATACGTCAGCAACAGAGACTATTCGTGCAAGCTCCGGTATATTTTCACCGGAAAGTCCATCCGGATAGCCTTTCCCATCATATCTCTCATGATGATATTTGGCTCCCACATAGAGAGATGGAAACTCATTTATATTGGCAAGAATATCCGCACCGATTCCTGCATGTTTTTTGTATTTATCGCTCTCATCAGGTGATAACTCAGAATCTTTTTGAATAATGTCATCTGAGATTCCAACCTTTCCCACATCATGCATAAGCCCTGCAAAGTACGCCTCATCGCAGCTTTTGGCATCCATCCCCGCAAGCCTTGCTATCTCTTTTGAATACTCCGCAACTCTAAGAGAATGCCCCTTTGTAAATTCATCTTTGGCATCAATTGCGGTAACCATAGCAGACGCCGTCTTTTCAAAGAGTCTTCTCATGCTCTCATGCTTTTCTCTAAGACCATCAATCTCTATCTTGTTAGCTCTTTCTACTCTGTCATTCATATCTATAAGAGCAAACACATATAGTCCCACAACCATGGTAACTGCAGATATATCGACCAATGACACGCCGTATGCAAAAAATTGAATGAGAGAAGCCATAATACATACAACGTCAAATAGAAATACCGAAAAAGCAAGTCTTCCTGTTAGTCTCTTTCTGTATCTGGCTAGTACGAATATCTGTATCATCATGATCAGATAAGGAAAAATATAGCTTACAAAAAACAGTTTGGATCTGTGATAGGTATTGTAAGCATCAAAAGTATAATAAAGCCCCGTAAACTGTGAACATATAACTAAAAAAAGTGCCACACCCCCAAGCACATAGGATATCTTGATAGCAACAGGTGTATTAGTCATTCCACCTTCACTTCTTAGAATATCATCAAGATACATGCTGATGGTAAGCAGCACGAATGCGGTCATCATAAATACGCAGAAATTACTGATCCTAACGGCGAAGTATCCCATCCTACCGATAGAACTCTTATAAAGATATGCCATTCTGTCAGCTTCAAGCCATATCGCCGCACCTACCTGCATCAAAACCAGGATCGTTTTCCTACGCTTAGACATACTGTGACTTATAAGTGTAAAAAAAGCGATCATTGCGCATATACTTGAAAGCGCAAGCATAATATCAACTTGATGTACAATCAGATAGTCATACATATCTCTGCTTCCTTTATGTGCTCACATTATTACAGTCCCATAATTTTTTCCATTTCATCCCAGTTAAAGAGCTTTAGATACTTTTGAAGTTCCTTCATCTTTGTTTCATCTTCTTCCGGTAGCTTATACTCTTTTACCTGATCAAGGACCATCGAAACTCCGTCATAGTCCATCTGGGAAACCAGTTCCTTAAGTGCTTCATAAGCATCCGCAAGTTCATCAGCGCTTATTTCCTTTTTATCAGCATTGTTATTATCACCTGCTGCCTTATTAAGCTTTTCAAGCTTAGATGCGTATTCCCTGTAATCCTTCATGAGTTCTTCTACGTTATTCTTTATATATTCAATATCTCCCGCGTTACCGGCATCTTCCATAGCCTTAAATCTCTCGGAAAGATCAAGGGCACCGATTATCCTTGAAGAACTCTTCATGGCATGGACTTTAATTGTATATAGCTTAATGTCTTCATCTCTAAATGCCCCTTCAATAACATCTGCATTGTCAGCTATGGTCTCATGGAACATCTTAAGAGAATCTATAAAAGCTTGTGCTCCGCCGCAGTACTTTATACCGTCATCTACCGATATGTCAGGTATATCTTTTAACCACTCATACTCGTCAGGAAGGACATTATCCACAGATTCTGCATCATCTTCCGTAGGCTTTTGCATGATATTCTCAGGCAGATGCTTCATTATCGCGTTCTCTACCTGCACAGTATCAATAGGCTTTGAAAGGAAGCCGTTAAAGCCCTTGGATATATAGAACTGTTCTCCCAAAGTTCCGTTTGCTGTAAGAGCGTAGACAGGGAGACTTGGATATATCTTTCGTATCTCTTCCAAAGTCTCTATTCCGTCCATACCCGGCATCATATGGTCCAAAAGAACTACATTGAAGGTTCCTGTCTTTAATTTCTCAAGACACTCTTTTCCGCTCTCAGCTGTTGTTATAAACATTTTGGTAGGTTTCAAAAGACCTTTAATAACCGCCAGGTTCATAGGATTGTCGTCCACTACAAGAATGTCCGCATCGGGAGCCACAAATTTAGGAATGTATTTGCCTTTAGCTGCATTATCTTCTTCTTCGTGGAATGCACCTATCTCAGCTTCGTCAATTATCTTCTGGGGCGCTGTAAGGAAGAACTCACTTCCCTCTCCGTACTCACTCTCGCACCATAATTTACCGTTCATAAGCTGAGCAAACTGTCTTGATATATCAAGGCCAAGTCCTGTTCCCTGTATAGAGCTGTTCTTTTCCTCATCAAGTCGCTCATAGGCATTAAATAATTTATCAAGGTCTTCTTTCTTAACGCCAATTCCCGTATCCTTTACGGATATCCTAAGCGTGCAAGATAGCTCATTTTTATCCGTAACCCATACCTTTAATACAAAGCCGCCGTTATCTGTGTACTTAACTGCATTTGTAAGAAGATTGAGTACTATCTGCTTTATCTTGCCCTCGTCGCCGTATAATCTCTTTGGGGTAGTCGGATCAACATCAACTTCAAATGTTAGTTTTTTGGCTTCGCTTCGAACCCTGATCATTTTGGCTACAGCTCTTAGCATCTCAACAACATCGTATTCCTGCTCAACAAGATGCATTTTGCCTGATTCAATCTTTGATATATCAAGCATGTCATTTATAAGACTAAGAAGGGACTCTGTAGCTCCTTTTATATCATGCGCATATCCAAGTATTGTCTGATAATAGCCTTCCGGTACATTCTGTCCGTCCTCTCTTATTATCATCTCATCCATTCCAAGGATTGTATTTATAGGCGTTCTTATCTCATGGGACATATTGGCAAGGAACCTTGATTTGGCCATATTGGCTCTCTCTGCTTCTTCTTTACTTTCCTGAATCTGCAGATACTGTTTTCTTATGACGGTTCCGTTCATTACACGCCATACTATAAATCCAGCAAAAGCTGCCAAAAGTGATACCAAAAGAATCCTAACTATTAAGAGGTCAAAAAACTTTGGTGCCTTCCTAATGTTGAAGGTTTCATCCGATACTATGGTCTTACCGTCTCTTTCAAGTATCTGTATGTGAAGAACGTAATTACCGTATCTAAGGCCCGTATAATCAAGATTGGTCAGCTTACTCTGCTCTACCGTAATCCCGGCGTCATGTGCGCCTTCCAAGAACACTCTTACAAGCGGATTGGACATACTGTAATCAAGAACTGCCGGGCTTATCTGGGTCCTGCCTTTTCCGGCGGGTATGTTGTACTCACCCTTTTCATTTGGAAATAGCGGTTGCCCATCATAAAGAACTGAGGCTATAGCCGATCTGACCATCCTGCCCTGCTCCCGGTAATTATAAATATTAACTTTGGATACGCCTGTCCTTCCTGCTATGTAAAGATTACCGTCTTCTTCAAGGCAGCTGTAACCGTGAGCCACAGGAATGCTAGTAACACCGTTAAGCAAAGTATAGAGCTTGTAGTTGGATATAGTATCGTTAAATACATCCTGTGCACTTACCACATACAAACCTTGCGAAGACATAAACCAGCAATTGTCTTCGTCATCCATAATGACATCAAAGACATTGTTATAAGGAAAAGTGGTAACGTTTACCACCTCACCGTCCTTTAAGTATTCCACGGAATTGGAGGTGATGATCCAGTATACGCCATGCTCATTATCTTTTTTAAGTCTCATGATAACGTCGCTTGTAACACCTATATCCATGCTCCTAGCGCCGTCTTTATCTACTACATATAAGCCATCTCCGTCTGTTCCCGCATATATTTCTCCATTATCCCCTTCTGTAATCGTGAGGATAACAGTATTTTTCATGCCTTCACCGCTGCCTACAGTCCCGATAATCTTCTTATCCTTGATATAAGCAATGCCATCATTGGTACCAACGGCTATCTCTCCGTTTGAAAGCTCATAAGTACATCTGATCTCATTTCCCGGCATGCCGTTTTCTTTGGTATAGGATGTTATTGTTCCATCTTTCCCATAGCACAATAGTCCCAGGCCGCCTGAAAAAGTTGATATCCAAAGATTACCTTCTTTATCCTTCATAAAATGGCGAATTCTGGAATCGCCTATATATTCCTTGAGCTCATTGGTAACAGAGGTCTTGGCACTGCTCTCTATATACAGTCCGCTATCAGTTCCAATGTAAAGATCTCCATTATAAAAACAGGTCGCATTTACAACTTCATCCGGTATACCCGCAAGTGCGGTGTAATTTTGGAAGTTATTTACTACCAGCTTCATAATGCCCTGTCTTGATGATACAAACCACATATTCCCCTGGTAATCAGAAGTATGCATCTCTATTGCTGCATTCATAGGAAGGTTTTCTACAACCCTATATCTTCCGTTCTCATCAAGATATCCAATAACAGAACCTGATGAAACCCACACTCTTTTACAATCAAAACTCATCCAATGAACAGAGCCCGCAGCAGAAACATCATAGCAAAGCATATCCTCAGCCTTGCTTCCAAATCTTCCATAGTAAACTTTGCCTGTATCAGTTCCGTAGTATAGATACTCAGGTTCACGAGAATCCTGCAGTATTGTGGTAATCGTACCTGTTCCAAGGTCTCTGCTCTCATAATATCTTATGACTTTATTTCTGGATAACTGGAAAATAGCCCCGTTCTTGGTCTGTCCATACACATTTCCGGAGGCATCTGAAACAAGCCTTAGTACTCTCTCATTCCTTATCCTGTAATCATCCACCACATGAAGAGACATATCATTTTCAACGTAGTTGACACCGGAAGTGGTTCCTATGTATACGTTGCCGTGAAGGTCTTCTGCAAAATTTCTGATAGAAGATGATGACAGCCCATCTTCTTTGTTGTAATGGATCTGACTATACTGATCCAGAACCACGACTCCGTTGTCATTGGTTCCAACCCATAAGCGCCCATGGCTGTCCTGAAAAAGGTCTCTTCCGTTGGTAAGGCCTATTGAAGCGGGAAGCCTTTCAAAATTGGCGCCGTCATATCTCATAATTCCGGCGTAGCCTCCTATCCAGATATAGCCGTCAGAGGTTCCGAGTATGCAATTTGCTTCGGATGTTGGAATTCCGTTTGTTGCATCATAAATCTGCGCCATATACCCAACATCGCCAAGCTGACCTGTTACTGCATATCCGCCGCCGTTCTCCGTTCCCTCTAAGACTATCGCATCATCATGCTCTTTTACGTCAGACGCACTTACAGGCATAGCTATAGCAGCCGCGCCTAAGACAATAAGGAGAAATACAGTATTAAGTTTTTTAATGTATTTTCCTTTCATTGTAAAAGATAACCTCCATTAAACGCCTGAATATAAGACATCATGAGTACTTTCTTAGAATATTTTTCACCTCGCCAAAAGAATCTGCAAAAGCCTCGACACACTTGGGATCGAATTTGGTCCCTGAGCCCTCAAGAATAAAATCAAGAGCCTCCTGATATGAGTAAGCCGATTTATATACACGCTTTGAAGTTATAGCGTCAAATACATCCGCTATAGCCATAATCCTGGCAGAAAGAGGAATCACTTCACCGTGAAGACCCTCCGGATATCCTTTTCCGTCCCAGCGTTCATGATGATATGCCGCCATGTTTCTTGCTTCTTTCAGATAATTCTCTCCTCTCATGGAGCTTATGGTATTATCAAGAATCTTCCTTCCCTCAGTGGTGTGTGTCTTCATGATTTCGAATTCTTCATCACTAAGTTCATCCGGTTTATTAAGGATGTAATCCGGAATCTTGATCTTACCTATGTCATAAAGAGGCGTTGACATCTCAACATCTCCCATGTATTTAAGAGTGAGTTTTTCTGCATAGTATCCTTTTCTTTTAAGGCCTTGCAGGATAATACGCACGTAGGCGGTTGTCTTTTGAATATGGGCTTTGGAATCAATATTCTGGTTCTCTACGATATCCGCCATGGTGGCTACAAGTCCTGCCTGCATCTGCTCATTTGACTTAGCCAAAGTCATAACGCTTCGCATCTGCTCGGCTGCAGTATTAGCCATCTGACATATAGAGTTATAAAGCCTTTCAAGCTCATCGTTGGTCCTGATATCTATCTTTTCAAGCTCTCTTACGCTCTCATCCAGCTCGTCCTGATCTTCGATGCTCTCCATGAATCTGTCGATACTCTTTTCAAGGACACCTATTGGATATACTAGATTATGAGCTGCCAATGTGAATCCGCTTGCCAGTATCAGGGCAAAAAAGCCTGAGAAAGTAAGGATCATCTTAGTGGCATATCTTTTAAGGAACATTCCGTAGCTTTCAAGAGATACTTCTGTTCCGACATAAAAACTTGTTTTATCTGATACGGGAACTTTTTCAAAGGAAGTTATCTTATCTTTGTATACTCCAACCTTTTCTCTTACGTCTTCTCCTTCGACCTGCGTAATAAAGGAAATAAGGTCTTCCGGCATCTTATCTCTTTCGAGTTTCTCGCCAACAGTTCCGCTTATCTGATATTTGTCATCCGTATCAAATATCAAATATATACTATCTCCCTTGACATAATAGACTGATAGCCGTCCGATTAATGGAATGGATTTTTTCAGTGACAAAAGCATATCGTTGTACTGTATATACTTAACGTCTCTGTATTCATAAACTCTGGCATTTGTAGCAATAAATCCTTCAAAGAATTTTGGTTCCATGGTAGATGCGGCATATTTTGCTATATCAGCCGCCATTTCTTTTCCTCTGGTCTTGGACTCCTCATAGTTAACTCTTGCACTAACAACTCCAAGGATAACGGAAGTAAACACAGTAGCAAGCATAAGGATAACCAGCACCTTTACCATTAGTGACGGTGTGCCATGTTTGATATTCTGAGTTATCTCTTTTCTTTCCTTAGCGGAAATAGGAGTTTGCTTCCAGTTGCTGTTCCACAAGGTTTCCCTTATCTTTACAGGAATAAATCTATATATTCCGCAGGCCACCAGGATTGTAATGATCTTATCGATGATATTAAGGGCTATTATCAAAACGACAGTACCTATAAAGAAAACTGTCTTATCATTTCCCGCCATGAGCCTTGCGGTATCTTCCACATACTCAAGCTGCGGTCCTCCAAGTAGCAGCCATTGGAAAGAAGCTCCAAGCAATCCGCATATAAGAGCAGAATCCGCAATGAAACATATCAGCTTTTTGAAATCTCTTTTCTCATTTCGAACAAATACAGATGCTCTGATAGCTACAAATACCCCAATAAGGGCATAGCAAACAGAATCCGGAATAAAAAAGCCGTAGATGATCTGGGTTAAGACTGACACAAATATTCCGGGAAGATAGCCCCATACAAGGGCCATAAGGATGGTTCCTATGGTATCGAGATAAATGGGAAGATTTAAAAGCGCCGTAAGCCGCAAGAATATAATATTACATGCCACGCATAGCACTACCCACCAAAAGAAACATATCTGAATTTTTCTGTTTTTTAGAAGCTGAGGTTTTAGCAAGTATCTTACTCCTTACCAGTCAGGATAAAAGAGGCGGTAACGAAATTACATTACCGCCTCCACATTTTCTTTTTATAACAACCTAAAGCTCTTTAATTACTCAGAAATCTTAAATACGTCAATATCCTTCTGCACGTCGCCTGCAATATCGGAAATCTGATTTGCGATTGAAGATACCTCTTCCATCATATTGCTTACAACAGATGTAGAAGCACTTGTCTCCTGTGTGGTTGCCGCATTGGTCTCTGCAATAGATGAAAGAGACTCTACTACGCCCACAACGTTTCCTCTGATATCATCAAGTCTTTGTACAGTAGACGAAATCTCATCGATACTGCCAAGGTTACTGATAATCTCATCTTCAACCGAACCGAATATTTCCTTGGTCTGCTGAACATAATCGTTCTGCTTATCAATTATCTTCTTAACTTCATCCATAGCATCGATAGATCTCTTGGAGTTATCGATAAGCTGCTGGATGATGTCATTAATCTCTTTGGTAGTATCTGCTGTCTGAGAAGCAAGGGATCCGATCTCTCCTGCAACTACGGCAAATCCACGTCCGGCATCTCCTGCTCTTGCTGCCTCAATAGAAGCATTAAGTGACAAAAGATTGGTCTGGGTAGCGATAGATGCAATAAGTTCCGATGCCTTTGCAATCTGGTCTGCAGAGTGGCTTGTCTGTGCGGTCTGCTCGTACATGGCATCCACAGCTGTCTTTGTCTTTTCGTTGACTTCTCCGAGCTCTCTGAGAATCTCTCCTGCTTTCTTGGAAGAATCCTGCATGGACTGAGAAGCCTCTTTTAACTGCATTGTCTTTTCCTTGGTCTCCTCAACCATAACTCCGATCTCCTTTACGGAATCGGTAGCATTCTTGGTCTCAATAGACTGATTGGTTGCTCCCTGAGCAATATCATGAACGGCGATATCAACCTGTCCAATGGATTCAAGGGTAGACTCTGAATTTTCTCTAAGTTTTCCGGAACCTGTCTGGAGATTGCCGGACAACAAACGAAGCGATCTTATAGTGGACTCAACTGCTCCCGACAGATTCTTGGTAGCTGCCGCAATAAGTCCAACCTCATCCTTTCTGCCTTTATATTTATCAAGGGCTGACTGCTTGGTAATATCCAAAGTACCAAGGTCCTTAATTATGTGAGTAACACCCTCGATATCCTTGGAAATTGCCTTAGAAACGAAGATAACTCCTGCAAGTGAAATGATGAACACAATAATAGTCAAAATAAGGATCTTATTACTAAGTTCATTTATATCACTCATGAAATCTCTTTCGGGATCTTCTACTATGAAGCAGAATCCGAAAGCCGGAATACTTCTGTAAGACATTATCGTCTTGCCGGTCCCCGGTTTGTTAAACATAAAGAATCCTTCCGGATTTTCCTGCATTTTTTCAATTGCAGCAAGATGATTTGGATCTTCGATCGCAACTCCGAGAAGCGCCGAATCGGGTGCAAATACATAAGCCGGAGGTGATCCGGTATTGGGGTCTCCACTACTTAACAGATACATCTGCGCCTCATCAAGTCCCTCGGCACTAAGCCCGACGATAACATCCTGAAGCTCTTCAACATAAACGCAGCCTCCGACAAAACCTACGGGATTGCCCGCTGCATTATAAACATTTGAAAAGGCCATAGCAACGTTTGTATTGGTTGCCGGCGAAAGAACAATACCTGCGACAAACTGTCCGCCCAGAGTATCTATGATCTGAGTGAAGCCGGCCATCTCAGCATTGGCTATCTGTCCAACAAATGATTTATCGGTATGAGTGTAAACCTTGGTGGCATCATCGGCTACGTACATACTTTCTACATCAGATCTTGTCGAGACAATGCTCTCCAAAGTCTTCTGTGCAACCTGCTGTGCCTCTGCATCGTCTCTGTGCTCCATAAGGTAAACGACCTTAGGGTCTCTTGCATAGGTATTACAAAGCCTTTGCAGTTCCGTAAGATGCTTCTCGATTATGATCGCACGGCTCTCAGTAAGCTCAGATAGTCTTACCTCAGTCTGTTTTCTCATAATAGATCTTGTTGTTGTATTGATTATGCCGTAGATAGCTCCAAGTCCGATAAGAATAACAAGACCGATTACAAGACTCATCTTAATGTAGATCTTTAAATCGTTAATCTTCCTCTTCATTGAACAGTCTCCTTGTCTTTGCTCCAAAATGGTCAGCCAAAAAACAGTTATCTGCAGTAATTAATCGTATATATTCATCTTATCATTTTAACCGTAAATTTATTCTAATATTTATCGATAAATCATTAACTTTTTATAAAGTCTAGCTCGCCAAATTCTAATGGTGGTTTTAGTTTCATTTATTAAAACTTCCCGCGCCTTTACAAAGGTGCGGGAAGTTTTAGTCAATTAAATTCACAGCTCATATTTGGATTTTTTTCGGGTTATCTCGTTCATATAGGCGGCAGTTATGATACCTGTGGGAAGTGCTATTACTGCCATACCAACAAGGGCAGAGACCATGGTGATCATACGGCCTATAGGAGTTACCGGAGAGATATCTCCGTAGCCGATTGTTGTTATGGATATGGTTGCCCAGTACAGGGCATCAAAAAAGGTGTTGAAAAGATCCGGTTCAAGCTGAAATACCAGCATTGCAGACACAAAGATATACACAAGTATCAGGATAAGAACAGCAAGAAGCTGAGATTTAACCTTTCTTATAACGTTGGCAATTACTATCATGTGTTTGGAGTAGCGGATCAGCTTAAATATCCTAAAGAATCTAAAGAGCTTTAAAAGTCTGATAAAACCTGATACCGGAATAATCAGAGCTATCACCGGAACAATTGATAAAAGATCCAGTATTGCAAGGGGCGTTAGTACATAGGCAATATATGCCTTTATACTCTTAAAGCCCATCTTGTAATCCGCGGTATAGACTCTTGCAAGATAATCTCCGATAAATATCGCACTGGTAAAAAGTTCGATTATGCGGGTATAAACATTTTCTCCTTTTAATGTCATGGGAAGAAGACCTACGATGACTGCTGCAGTGATCATGACATCGTAGGCTCTGCTGGATTTATCACCCACACTTGATACTTCGATAACTTCATAGATTCGTTTTTTGACGTCGTACATGCTATCCCCTATCTGGCACCGACAAACAGCGCAAGAAAACCAAGCACTGCAAGGATCGCCGTAATAATCCTACAGAGCGCTATGAATAGCGTTATATGAGTTTTTTTTGCTTTTTTCTGAACACCATCATCACTTATTAAGTGTCCGGAATCATGAACATCATTTCGCATAAAAATTACCTCTATTTCAATGGTAGCATAGTACCGAAACAGAGGCAATTCAATATTTTTCATTCGTTCTCACTTACATTTTATATTCCGGTAAAGTTATTGCAGGAATAAATTGACAGCACCAATGCTAATTAAATAAAATTACAAAAAAGAAAATTATAAAGAGGGACCTGTGATGAAATTTGTTGTAAAGGCATCTGCTCCAAAACGTATTCTATATGCCATTTTGAATGCTGTATTAATTATTTTTTTGTGTTTTTGGATATATGGTTTAGTTGAAACATTGCAAGAAGAAAACACTTTAGGAGGTCTGATACTCTTAATAATCATGTGGCTATCTCTTGCTATTCTTTTTATCTGCGCGATAGTTATGATTATGAGCACCATGCATCTGGTGATCACTGTCGACAGCAAAAATAAAACTCTCACCATTAAGAAAATACTGCGCAATCCGGTGACTATTTCGGTATATGACATTTTGAAATGGAAGATCAAGATTCAAACCGGAAGAAACGGAGAAAACGGCAGAACCATGTACATATATTACAACAACACACGTGTCCTGGTCTCTTCTATTCTTGATAACTGGGAGAAGCTCAGAATATATCTCTTGGATAATTGTGAAAAAAAGCTCTTAGGCGATGTAGGAAGAGAAGTAACAGCTTACTCCTTTATAGCCGACAAGTCGGATAATGAAATCTTTAAGGATTCAGAAAATGTCGGCTTAAACTATGAAGACAGAATAACTAATGATGCCTTTTTCGCCCTGTCCAAGCTCATGCCTTCAGGTTATTTTTCCGATCTAACCATGTTTAAGCACGAAAAAGGCTCAATACCCGGATCATTTAAGGAGTTTCTTAACGATGCTTGGGCTGGGGAAGACAATAAAGAATATATGGACCTTATCGATAAGGTTGATATCACTCTCAAAAAAGATAATAGTCGTATTCAGGATTTTGTTGTCCAAAACTTAAGTTTCCTTAATATCAAACAAGGAGCCCTTAAGAAAGGGGCCGCTAAATTTGAAAGAAGCATACTAAAAGCTCTGGGACACCCAATTTGCTCGTATAGCTTGGAACAGCCTCTTTCCCCTGAGGTCAAGCAGGCTCTGGAGAAGCTCCTCTTAGATGATGATATCCTGCAGATGTTCTTTATTGAGTATAAAGATTATGTAGTCTTTGCAAGGATTTCGAGATTGAATTAACTGTTTATTTTATTAACTTTTTCTATGGGCTTTACCAAAAACACAAAAGAAAAATACCCGCTTCCCGGAAAAGAATCCAAGAAACGGGCATTTCCCCCATATAAGTATTCAAAAACTACATAACGCTTACTTTGCTTTCAATGCCTGGCCAAAGTTAAAACCAAACATAAAAGCATATACTGTAAAATGTGCAAACAACGACGCAAGTCCTACTCCAAACAAAAATCCTGTGATGACTCTTTTAAGATTATTGCTCTCATAGCTTGTCAATCGCTGAATGAAGCCATCGGCAATAAGTGGAATCATCATAATGACAGAAACAGGTATTGATGGTTGCCAGAACCAAAACAGGAAAATACTTAAAATGATACCTATAAGTTCTCCCGTGCATCTTGCGCATAATGGAAATTGACGACCTTTATAAAAAAATGATCTGTCGCTTCTACAATGACATCCAAATATTCTTGGTAACCATAAATAAATCTTTTCTGTCATAGGTGACTCCTACTGCACTACTACCTGTTATCCTGCCATACCAACACCAACGCCGGCAATAACCGCAAGTAACATATAAACAACATAGATAATAACAGAAACAAGTGCACCGATTCCGGCTGCCTTAGCAGTATTGGGCTTTGTATCCTTCCATACCAGGAACAGGATAAGACCAACAAGAGGAATACAGCATCCTAAGAGTCCCCATCCGAATCCGCCATTATCATCTACAGGTGCCGAGTACTGTGGTGTTGAATACTGAGATGATGAATACTGTGATGTCTCGTTCTGTGCTCCTCCATTCTGTGTTGCTCCGCACTTTTCGCAAACTGTTGCATTGTCATCAATCTGCGCTCCACAATTGTTACAAATCATAATTCTTTTCTCCTTCCAAAACTATAAATTTAATTTGTTTATCAGAGCCGTTATCCATGTGTTTTATAACCGCTCCTTAATATGTTTGTAATTATAATGTGGGCAATATCGCAACACAATGTACACTTTAGCGAATTAAAAACCACTAATCGCCAATATGGAAAATTAGAGTACACTTTTTTTTCGAATATCCTAGCTATACTTCTTGCGATGGTGGTTATAAGTAATGCTCCACGCCATTATTTGGATAACAAGAAGTCCTATCAGATAAAGGACTATGATTTTATGATCTGTAATCGCTCCTATTTTCCCTAAGATAGAGAAAACAACTTCCGAAACACAGATTATGATAAGTCCTGTCAAATACGCCATCCTTCCTGCTTTGTCTCGAATTTTTTCGTTGAGTTCATCATGGATATTTATATCATCTTTCTCTGCAATATCCCTGTAACGCTCTATATTTTTAGGTGCAGACCAATAAATATATTTAATGATCATAGTTATTCCAAGACCCAATGTTCCACCAGCCAATCCCCAAAACAAGCCATCAAATACGCTCTCTGTAAAAATTGCTGTCAAAACCAAGCAAATGCCTATAAGAACTAGCAGAATACTCTTATTTAGATAATTCTTTTCCATCACCGTCCTCCTTTATAGATAAAGATTTCTTCAATTGTCGCGTCAAAAAATTCCGCTATTGCAAAAGCCAGATCAAGTGACGGATTATATTTCCCATTCTCAATAGAGCTTACCGTCTGTCTGGAAACTCGAATTGCTTTAGCAAAATCTTCCTGACTAAGCCCGCGTTCCTTACGCAGCATTTCTACACGATTTTCCACTTATTAACCCTCATATCATTTTGACAAGTTTCCTTTACATGGATAGACTATCATGAGCTAAAAGCTATGTCAAGTTTCCTTTACATTTGCAATAGGGATTCAGTATGCTGATATTTACCCATGATGAAATATGCATAAAAAAACTGCAAACTAAAGTCTGCAGTTTTTTTGTCGTTACTATTCACAGTCAATGTGGAAATCTACGTGATTACGCTTTATCTTTAGAGTGTTTTCACGTAATTCTTCCAAATATCTGCTAATTTCTACGGGAGATACAACTAATAAAGAGCAGCATCTCACGTAGACACCATAAATATCAGGTTAATGTATCATAAAAGACTATCCTGTTTCCGGCCTCAAGCACTGCATCTCTTATTCCATGGTAAAAAAACTTTTCTAAATTCCATGCTGATCATGCTCCTATAGCCGTTGTCATGTATAGATTACTTTTCGAAGTGCAGGGCCGGCGTTTTCATCAGGCAATGCGGTAAATCCCTGCTTTAAATAAAAGCCTTCTTTTCCCTTCGCAGCAATAAGTTGTATGCAGGTTCTGCCGCCCTTTGGAATATCTTTTTTTATAAGTTCCTCCAACTTACCAACTATTAATGCACCTATTCTTTTCCCCTGGTATTCAGGTCTTATCATTACATCCACAATGGTAAAGTACATTCCATCGCCAACAACTCGTCCCATTGCTACTGTATTGTCATTGTCCCTGGCTAAGACGCAGTAATAACTGTTCTTAAGTGCATATTCCGATTGCTCAGGGCAAAATACCTCCCAATTAACCGCCTTTCTTAAGCTGTGATAAGTTTCCACATCAGGTATTTCTTCAAAGTATTTGATATCCATTTTGTTTCCTCTTTTTTGTATTTTGGGAAAAAGCAGTACGCGAGAGTTTAATCAGTAATTATAGATTAAATATGCTCATTTGAGAGTATTTATCCGGAAGTTCATTCAAATATTCAAAGCATTTATACGGATCGGACATTATCCCGTGTTCCGTGCAGAATCTGTTGAATATGGTCAAAAGAGCTTTCTCGTTCGGGCTCTGAAGCTCATAAGCATTTCCGTAGCGCTCTATATATCTCTTTTTCATCCCGGGAAAATACTTATCAAGCGCCGCATAGTAATACTCTCGGTCTCCTTCTCTTAACGTAAGTCCCATGCCGAATATTATAATACCTTTTACGCCTACTCGTGCACATTCGTTAAGTATTGGAATGATATTCTCTTCCGTGTCGTTTATAAAAGGCAGGATCGGTGTGAGCCACACCACAGTCTGGATGCCTCTCTTTTGCATCTCTTCAAGAACTTCTATGCGACGTTTGGTGTTGCAGACATTGGGCTCAATGATCTTGCACAGCTCATCGTCATAGGTCGTCAGAGTCATCTGGACAACGCACTTAGCTTTTCTGTTTATCTCATCAAGAATATCGATATCGCGCAATATCCTGTCGGACTTGGTTTGTATCGCAAGCCCGAACTCATATCTTGATATGATCTCAAGGCACTTCCTTGTAAGTCCCAATTGCTCTTCGCAGTGCATGTACGGATCGGACATTGCTCCCGTACCTATCATACACTTTTTTCGCTTGGATTTAAGCGCCTTTTCAAGGAGCTCCGGTGCGTTCTGCTTAACTTCGATATCCTCGAAATCATGCGTGAATTGATAGCACTTGCTCCTTGAGTCGCAATAGATACAGCCGTGAGTACATCCTCTGTAGATGTTCATCCCGTTTAGGCCGTTGTGTGAAGTTAGTATTCCTTTTGCATCAACAAAATGCATGGTTTACTCCTTGTTATTCTGATGCGAGAATCTTATCAATACTCGTCGGAAGATGCATCATGTGATGCGAAGTCATAGGTGTTAAGATCATTCCGCCGATAGTGAGTCTTCCCCAGAATACAAGCAGCCATACCGAGCGAAAATCAGTCGTAACTCCGCCCTCTTCCAGAATTCTCATGACCCATTCCTCGGGTACCATATTCTTAATCTGCTCAAGAGATAGTCCTGCCAAAATACGGCGTGTGTTCTTTCCTACTTCTATCATGTAATTCTTAAGTTCTTTTGCATTTATGTTCTTGGCCCATTCGGTTAGTTCATCGGGTTCAAGCGCATTACCGGTGTCAGTTATGGATGAACCTATCTTCTTCTGCCACTCATCATTAAATATCTGATTGCCGTTCTCCATAAGTATATTACTTACAAGATCCTCTATCCTATAGGTATGCCAAAGCTGCCAGCACATGGGAACCGTCTTGCTTCCCGCATAGTGAAGATCCGCATCCCAGGTTTCCCTCTGAACGATCTCGTTCTGATTTCCGGAAAGAACATAGTCCAGCACTATATCCGCAACCGTCTTCTCAGCTCTGCCCGAAATCTCCGCAGGGTGCACCAGCGCATGGAGCTCAAGCGTAAGATCTTTAATCTTATCCAGATCATCTCCCTCAAGTGCAGCCTTTAACTCCTCGAATGTACTGTTGATGGTATTAAACATCTCATCCTTGTTCATTTATATTACCCCCTAAGTCTTTTTACTCTCTCATCTACATTTTTCATAAACTCTTCATCTGACATGCTTGGATCTCTGGTACCAAGTATCTCTTTTTGCTTTTTCTTCGTAAGACTTTTGAATACTATGTCGTATGCTTTATCCAATATATCTTTTAACAGATCATCAGGAACTGCTCCGTCTGCCTTCACGGAGTTCCAGTGCGTCTTGTTCATATAATAACCGGGAACGATATCCTCATATTGCTTGCGAAGAAAGTCTCCCTCCATCGGCTCAAGCTTGAGCGTTATGTAATACGGCTTATTGTCATTATCCATGCACACAGCAGCAAACATCTTTCCGCCTATCTGATAGCGCATCCAGTTCCAGTCCTTCTGAAGATCCTTGGTAACACCCGGCTTCTCCATAAGAAATTCATCTATCCATGGGTATTTCACTACTCATTCCTCCAAATAAAAGTTTTTACTATAAAAAGACTTTGCTCACTTATTTGCGCAAAACAAACTCAGTCATACATTTTCTTCATCGCGATGACGATGTCACGGATTCTCTTTCGTACCTCGACAGGCTCCAGCACTTCCGCCTTGTCCCCGAATGTCATTATCCAATCGGTAAAATAGTCCGCGTCGGTGTAATCTGCCGTAAATAACAGCTTCCCATCCTTGGTCTCCTCAAAGCATCCGGGGCCGAACTCTTCTACAAGTCGCCACTTTACATCAGGAGTAAAAAGAGCCTTCACCTTGATCTCCATAGGATAGATGTTCTCGGTCTCAAGATCAGGTAACGGGGCGTTTCTGCAGACAAAAGACTTATCTGTCTGCTTCACTTTGTCCATACGGTTGAGTTTAAAAAGCCTGTAGTCTTTTCGTTTCCTGCAAAAACCGTAAACGTACCAGCTGCTCCACTTAAACACGACATAGTAAGGCTCGATCGTGCGCTTACTCTCACCTGAAGGCGCATAGTACTCAAAAGACAAAAGGTGCCTGTTTTCGATAGCATCCTGAATCGTTGATATCTTCGGAGCAAGTGATGTCTTGTACCACGAAGAAAGATCGATAAGCATAGAATCTTTTCCGCTGATAAACTCGGAAGAACCGGTCTGAAGCTTCTCCATAAGCTGCCCGTAGTACTTGCTGCCGCTCACACTGTCAAGACTCCTAAGCCCCGCAAGTATCATCTGCATGTCTTTGGATGTAAGAATCGTCCTGTCCATGCGATAGCTGCTCATTATGCTGATTCCGCCGCCGGTGCCTTGCGTTGTCTGTATGGGTACCCCGGCCTTACACAGCGCTTCTATATCTCTGTTTATCGTTCTTCTTGAGACTTCGAAGTGCTCTGCAAGCTCCGGAGCAGTCGTCATCTCTTTTTGCAAAAGTATCGATAATATTCCGATCAGCCTGTCAATCTTCATATTTCCTACTCTCCGTAAACATCATAACTTAGATAACATGACAGCTATATGTCATGTTTATAAAATAATTTTACCCGCTTATCGGAAATAATCCAAGAAGCGGGTAAAAATATAATCAGTATTATCTTGTTTTTAATGATAAGCCATAATCATATCCAAACTTAAAAGCAAAAATAGTAGAATGCGCAAGCAACGCCATAATTCCTATTCCAAACAAAACCCCTGTTATCACTCGTCTTAGGTTTGTGCTTTCATAACTTGTTAAGCGCTGGATAAAACCATCCGCGATAAGCGGTATCATCATGATAAAAGATATAAGTACCGACGGTTTCCAAAACCAGAACAAGATTACACTTGATAAAACGCCGATCAGTTCACCTGTACATCTGGCACATATCGGAAACTGATGTCCTTTATAATAAAAGGATCTGTCGCTTCGACAGTGACAACCGAATATTCTTGGTAACCAACGATACATCCATTCAATCATATTCAGATTCTCATCATCCCATGGTTGCCATACCTATACCGAAGATAGCAACAATAATTACATAAACGATATAAATACCTACGCAAACAAGTGCACCGATTCCGGCTGCCTTAGCAGTCTTGGGCTTTGTATCCTTCCAAACAAGGAAAAGAATAAGACCAACGATAGGAATACAGCATCCAAGAAGTCCCCAAAGGAATCCTCCGTTATCAACTACAGGTGCCTGTCCCTGATACTGAGGCGCGTTGTACTGATTTTCAACGCCGTTAACATTGTTCTCGTTGTTTCCCTCAAAATTGTTTTCACTCATTTTCAATATCTCCTTCCAAAACTATGAATTTTTCCAGCTGTTATACATGTGTTTTTTTAACAGCTCCCTTAATACATGTGTAATTTTAAAGCAAACAGTATAATAATACAATAGCCAATTTAGCAAAATATAAAATAGTTATTTGATAATATGAAAAAATAAACCGTCTTTATTCGCCAATCGCTCTTTTCCCGTCATTTCGCGTGTCTAAAGCATCCATGATAATGTCCACAGTTTCTTTTACGAACCTTTCAGCACGCTCTTTGGTCAAATACTTATATTCTCTGTGTAGATCGCCATGGTTATCACTTCTGTAAAATCCGCATATATATTCACGCCTGTTCTCAAATGCATAGTCCGGAAATTCCTCCATAAAATCATTGGAAAGCTCTTCCTTTGTTGCGTTCTCATAAATATTGAACGCTCTAAAATCGGGGTGCTCTTCAAGATATAAGAAATCAAGATCATACCAGTCCGCTTTATTCTTCCAGATGAAATCAATCAGAGACATGTTTTCCTTGCGTGCATTTTCCTCGTTAACGCCTTCTGAGTGAGTCATATAGGTCCACTCTCTGTCAGTCAAAAGATGTGTGTAGTAGCCAAGGAAAAATGAATACTCACGCTTGTTGTATTTCCTTATCTTTTCATCCGTAAAATAGCGATCGGCAAATTCTTCTACGCCGATATATGTCCTTTCCTTTGAATCCCCTTTAAAATGAGAAATATTCCTAGGCGGTGTAAATACAGACCAGTCCTCATTCGGAACTCCGCTGTCAGGTGCGATGTTTCCGATAACAAACGCGGTCTCATCAAGCTCTTTTAACCTATCCAAAAGAGCGTCCGTGATCCTTAAGTGTACCATCCATGATGCCATATTTTTCCCCTTTCCTTCTGTCAGTCTCAAATGATTGTGTTTAACATGTATCTTGCATAGCGTCTGGCAAGCTCAGTGTCGTAAGAAGCGTTTTCTCCGGTTTCATATTCACGCATAGCTTCTTTTATCTGATTGTGATATTCCTCGGGGACCGCGTTAAGAGCCCACTCGCCGCCCTCTTTTTTGGAGAGGACGAGATCATCTTTTTTGTATGCCAAAACTCTCGCCAGATTGAGCGTTATGTACATCGTATTGTCCACGATGTCATCCTCGGCTTCCGCGATATCATCCTTAATGGAATCCATATAGTCGGCGCTCGGAACTTCACCGAAAACCTCATCTATCGGATCTCCGTAAAGACACTTGCCCCTTTTCTTGATGATGGTAAAATGAGCCGCAAGATCTGAATCTTCTCCGTTCATCTTCTGAATGTAGTCATCCGGATTATCCTTGTACCATCCAAGATGCATCACCGAAAAGTGCAGTTCAAACGGTGTCGGATAAACAAAGGGCTTACACACCTCTCTCTTTACGACACTCATCTCTATGCCTTTTGCCGGGCCGTTTTCATTTAGCTCAACGACCATATCCATGAAAGCTTTTTTCTCGCTATCAGACATTTTATCGTTTACAACAACGATGAGATCGAGATCGCTCTTCTTGGGATTGTAGCATCCCATAACGGCTGAACCGTGCAGGTATACTCCTACCAGGTTTTCTTTTAAAATGTCTTTTGATCTGTCTACGAATTGAGTTAGTATTGTGTTCATAATGAATCATCCTATAACTGTTGCGATCTTCTTTCCCAAGAAAACCCCCAAAAGGCAAAAGAAAACGCTCAGCGCCGTATATACTCCTCCAAGCATATATGCCTTGTTTTCAAAGAGCTTATATGCTTCAAGTGAAAACGTTGAAAATGTTGTAAATCCGCCACATACACCGGTCTTCCAAAAGAGCACTGTATTGGGCGATACGTCAGCTTTTTTATCTGTTAATCCAACGATAAAACCTATAATGATCGCACCCAGAATATTAGTCACCAAAGTAAGTATCGGAAACTGCCCTTTTACCGGTATCAAACTGATCGCATATCTTGCTACTGCTCCAAGTGCGCCTCCAAGCGCAACAAAAACAAAACTCATTTTTCACTTCCTCTTTTGTCTAATATTAAACATGACTTGTTTTATTTATTGAATTTATGGATCACTGATACATGTGTGATCTTATTAGCCTCGTCAGGATACTCCTTATCAAAGTGCATTCCTATTGCTTCTGCGGTCTTATATGAGGCCTCATTGGTATACTTGCAGTAAGAATACAGTGAAGGATAATCGGTATTCTCAAAAGCCCAATCGCGCACCGCACTTGCCGCTTCCTTAGCATATCCTTTACGTTGGCAATCCTTGCGGATGTGATAGCCAATCTCAGGAAGCATCTTTCCATCAATGCTCTGCAATGTCAGTCCGCAGTCGCCGATCATTTCTCCTGTTTCTTTCAAACACACTGCCCACAGCCCAAAGCCGTTTTCTTTATAACGATTCATGTTTCGCTCGATCCAATTTCTGACGCGTTCCTCATCAAAAGTATAAGGATAGTGCTGCATAATTTCCGGATCAGCAAGGACAGCATACAATGCGTCAAAGTCATCCATATTCATTTCACGTAAGAATAATCTTTCTGTCTCTATGATCATAGTTGCCTCGCTTTTCTTTGTAGTCCTTTATAAAACATGGATCAATATTTTTTTCTCAACTGATAGTACACTCCGATACCAATAACGTACTGTAAAATCATCAAACCAACCAAATACAGCACAATGATCTTGTGATCGATGATCATTCCTGCTTTTCCAAGAATAGCGAATAACACCACAGAAAAACATAATATATAAAGCCCGATGTTATAAGCAATCCTACCTGATCTGTCGCGTAGCTTCTCATTTAGTTCATCATGAGCATTGATTTCTTTCTGCTCAAGGCTCTCTTGATACCTCTCCTGATTCTTGGGAACAGACAAATAAAAATGCTTAATGAGTATTCCAATGCCGGGGCCTAAAGCTCCTCCGGCGAGTCCCCATAACAAACCCTCAAACGCACTCTCTGTAAAAACTGCAGCTATTACTAAACATATTCCTACAAGCACCAATATTATACCCTTATTCAGATAGCTCTTATTCATTGTTGTCACCTCCCTTATGAATAAAGATTTCTTCTATTGTCATGCCGAAAAAATCAGCAATATCAAATGCTAGCTCAAGGGACGGATTATACTTCCCGTTCTCAATTGAACTGACCGTCTGCCTGGAAACACGGATCGCTTTGGCAAATTCATCCTGATTTAGACCACGTTCCTTGCGCAGCTTTTCTACAATGTTTTTCAACTCATCTCCTCCAATTTTTTTGACAAGTTTCCTTTACATTTTAGATTATAACAGGATGGGGCGTTTATGTCAAGGCTCCTTTACATTTTTGGATTAATTGTTGTTTTTATAAACAGTTGACATTTGCAACTAAATTCTATATGCTATTCTTCAACAGGAGGAGCCATATGGATAAAGTAAAGCTATTTCGCGAATACACACGAGAGCTGGAACGCAATCTGGAAAACATGAATCAATCCGATTGCAGCCAGTGCAACGTCAATACTCTGCAGTGTTTTCTTGTAGTAGAGATCGGACGACAACCGGGCATATGCATCAAAGACTTAGCCCGGACTCTTAAGCTTGATAAAAGTGGTATCAGCCGCGCTATAGAAGAACTTGTGCAAAAAGGCTTTGTACTGCGTGAGCCTTCTAAAAAAGATCGCCGAAGCGTCGTTTTATCGCTGACCAAAGATGGCGAAGCCAGATTCAACAAAATTGAAAATGATATGTATGATAAGTTCAAAAAAGTGTTCTCATACATTGAAAAAGATAAACAGAATATGGTTTTAGAGGCTTTGCAGCTTTATAATGCTGCATGCTTAAAAGCAGAGAATAAATGTTGTAAAACGGAGGAGAATTGTTGTGATCAGAAAAATGCTTGATACGGATTGGACTAGAGTAGCTGATATCTATAAACAGGGTTTGGACAGTGGTATCGCCACATTCAACACCGAATGTCCCTGCTTTGAAGAATGGGATAAAAGTCATATCAAGGAATGTAGATATGTCTATGAAGAAGACGGTATGGTTGTTGGCTGGATATCTATAAGCCCCACCTCCAGTCGTTGCGTCTACAAAGGTGCAGTTGAAATGAGTGTTTACATTGATTCTGCGCACAAGGGAAAAGGCATCGGAACGGCTCTAGTAAATCATCTTATCACCGAGAGTCAAAAGCTTGGCTACTGGAGCATCTATTCTGCAATAATCTCCGTCAACAAAGCCAGCATTGCTCTCCACAAGAAATGTGGTTTTAGGGAAATCGGTTACAGAGAACGTATTGCTAAAGACAAATTCGGAGAATGGCAGAATACAACACTTATGGAATATAGAGCATCGTGACAGAGAAATACAAGAAAAAGGTCAGCAAGTACTTTATGCTGACCTTTGATTTAAGCAAAACAAATAATTTTTTTTCATTTAATTTCCATTTTGGGTCGTCTCTATCCATACACTTATCCTCTCAACCACTATCCTTATTCCTGCTCATCATCTAGTAAGTTCTTTTTCATATCCTTTATAAAAGTCCATTCTTACCTTGATAATATTCGGAATCATCACATTCTTTTATATCAATCATCTCTGTAACCTCGATTTGTTTAATATCGCAATTATTAGTAGATTTTCTTTCTTCTGAAGGTGCAGCTATTTACTTATTATATTCATTCCACTGTCCATTATCGTAATAAATAATCCCGTCATAGGTTGCTTTTGCTCTACCTTCATCCCTAACAGCACATTCAACCTTGATGGCATTTTTATTTTTACCATCTACCTCTACTGTAGTCTCTTCCTGCTGGGAAGAGTTCTCATCAACTTCTGTGATTCCGGTATTACAGGGGAACCATTGCTCTGCTTTATTATCATCAACCTTGTACACATAGAGAAAATGATTCTCTCCAATAGTATTTACATAGGTGATATGGAATACATATTCTTCTTCACCATCATTATCCATATCATTTTTATTCATAGAATCCACTGTACTATAGGCGCCAATTACAACTTCCTGTGTAGTTCCATCTGTAAAAGTAAATTCTATTGTTGCATCATCATAACAAGTTTTGGATGAATCATTAGTGCAGTCAGACCAAGTAACTTTGCTTACCTTAGAATCCAAAGGTGCCTCATTCACCTCTTGATCGACCGGTTCTTCCGTTTCGTTATCGACAGGTTCTTTCACCTCGTTATCAACCGGTTTTTCCGCCTCGGAATCGACCGATTCGTTAATCCCGGAATCGACCGGTTCTTTATCAGGAGCACCGGTATGTCCACAACCTGTGGCAACAAGTGACATAGCAAATAAAAGTGAAAGCAATCTAGTTCTATTTTTCATAGTTTTATCTCCTCAATAATAATTTGTATATTATATAAAGGTAACAAATCTCCTGTAATAATGCAAAAAATCCCCGGGAAAAAAATTTTTCCCGGGGATAATACATATTTTATGAGGAAGTTCCGCTCTCGCCCCAAAATACGGGGCTCGCCAGAACAACCGCGCCTGTAACACTCAGCCTTCGCTACCGCTCGTCTTCGTTAACAGAACAACGGTTTCAACGTGCGGTACTACCGCAAACAATTTAAACATACTGCGTAGATACTGGCCTTTGGTATGTTCACCCCTTTTTACATAGTTTGGAGTGAAGGGGGTAAAAATAGCGTACATCATTTATACACCAGCATAGATTTCCATTTATATGGAAAATCAATATGTGCCTTCACTATGTCCGATTTATACTTCCTCATTAGTTTTGCCAACGTTTTTACAAATTCATCATTCCATCTTTTATGATCTGGATACATAAGTTTCAGCATATATAACTGAGCAAATAATCTTCTTGTAGGTATATATTTTTCGCCTTGTGGCATCCTTGGTAACGCTGTAAATATCCAATAATACAATCTAGAATAATGAGCACATTTATTTCGTAAATCCGTAAGACACCTAAACCAACTATCAAGTACCTGATAATTCACACCATATGTATCTTGTGCAATA